>JAKVAQ010000031.1 GCA_022447665.1 Crocinitomicaceae bacterium | reverse complement strand
CAAGAAGGAATTTGGTATTATTATGATGAGTTTACTGGAAAAATGATTGAAAAAGGGGAATGGGTTAATAATGAATCTCATGGATTATGGGTATATTATAACTCCCTTACTGGTAAAAAGGAAGAAGAAGGTTATTGGACCAATGATGTTCAACATGGACACTGGAAGTATTATTTTGAAGATGGCGAGACTGTAGAGGAAGAAGGAGAATGGGTAGAAGGAAAACAGAATGGAGAATGGAAATACTATAGTAGGAATGGAAAATTAAGAAAAATTGGACATTGGAAAGACGGTGAAGCCACAGGGAGTTGGACCAATTATTGATAAGAATATTTAAGAAAACCTAACGAACCATTAAATAAAAACGAATGAAAAATTTATTGATTTTACTCCTGTTAATAGGTACTTCAGCAACCTATGCACAAAAGCACAAAACGTTTCACAATAACGGTGCAGTAGCAGAAGAAGGAAAATTCAAAAATGGAAATAAAGTAGGAAAATGGACGACCTACTACCCTAACGGAAAAATTGAGACTCAAGGGAAGTACGAAAATGACCTTAAAGTTGGCGAATGGGTTGTTTACCATCAGAATGGCCAATTGTGGGACAAAGGCATCTACGCTTATGGTAAGGAAGAAGGACCTTGGACTTCTTACTATGAAGATGGAAAAGTTTCATTTGAAGGAGCATTCTCTGATGGTAATCTAAATGGACCCATTAAAGTTTATTATGAAGATGGGAAAATGGAATATGAAGGTAATTATGCCAATGGAGCTCAGGTTGGTTACTGGAAATATTATTGGGAAAGTGGAAAATTAGAACTTGAAGGAGAGTACAAAAACGATAAGAAAGAAGGTGCTTGGAAATACTACAATGAGGAAGGTGTACTTTCAGAAGAAGGTACATACGTAAACGGCAACCAAGAAGGAACCTGGTCTTATTACAGAGAAAATGGAACTTTAGAGTCCAAAGGCCCATGGAAGGATGATTTCCAAGTTGGAATTTGGGAGTACTACTACGAGAGTGGTCAAATGGAAGAGAGAGGAGAATGGATTGCAGGAGTCCACCAAGGCTACTGGGAAAGATGGCATGAAAACGGTGAACTTAAGTCAAAAGGTGAAAGACAAAATGGTGAGCGCCATGGGGAATGGACTTATTATGATGATGAAGGTCACATGACAGAACAAGCTACTTTCGAAGAAGGAGAAATTATTGGACAATGGATTTATTATTGGGATGAAGGAAAAAATGTTGAAGTTCCTGCAAACGGACCAGTTAATATTTATCACGATAATGGGGAGCTAAATATTACAGGAGAATACGCAGATAGAAAGCGAGTTGGTGAATGGAAATTTTATTACGAAAACGGAAAATTAAAATTTACTGGATCATACAAAAACAATGAACGTGATGGCGAGTGGATCTTTTATGACGAAGATGGGAACTTAGAAGAAAAAGGTTCTTATAACAAGGGAGATCAGACCGGACACTGGCAGTATTTCTACCCATCAGGGGAACTAGAAGAAGAAGGTGATTGGACGGATGACGTGCATAGCGGAACTTGGACACAGTACTATGAAGATGGAACTGTAAAAAGTAAAGGAGAGCGTTTAAATTCTGAACGTCAAGGGATGTGGATTTTCTATTACGAAAATGGTAAGAAGAAACGTGAAGGAGAATATAATGCAGGTCTTAGAATTGGAACTTGGAAATATTACTCTGAAACCTCTGGAAAACTTGTTGAAGAAGGAGGATTTGAAGACGATCAACAAAACGGTACATGGAGCTACTATAATGAAGAAACTGGAGCACTAGAAGAAAAAGGGAACTGGGATTATGGAAGTCAAAACGGTACATGGATGTATTATTTTGATGACGGTAAAACGGTTGAAAAAGAAGGAACCTGGTCATACGGAGAGCAACACGGCGAATGGAGATACTATTTCTATAACGGACAGCTAGAAAAAGTTGGGAACTGGAACTACGGCGAAGCTAGTGGTGAGTGGAGAACCTACAACCGCCAAGGAATGCTTATAAGTACTGATAATTACTAGAATTACATGGATGAAAGTGTTTTCGACTCAGAAGAAGACAGAAGAGCTATTCTGAATGCATATAGGGGATTATTATATGCTTCAAAAGAAATAAGGGATAAGGAAGACACTAAGCAAATACGTAAGGCTTTTAATGTTGCCGTTGAAGCGCATAAAGACATGCGACGCAAATCAGGCGAGCCTTATATACTCCACCCTATTGCTGTAGCAAGAATTTGTGCTGAGGAAATGGGACTTGGTACCACCTCTATTGTTGCTGCGCTGTTACATGATACGGTGGAAGACACCTACATTAGTCTTCAGGATGTTGAAGATTTATTCGGTAGAAAAGTTCGTTCTATTATCGACGGACTTACTAAGATTCCTGAAGTGTTTGATGACAATATTTCGTTGCAAGCAGAGAACTTCAGAAAACTTATTCTTACAATATCGGATGATCTACGCGTAGCCTTTATTAAGATTGCCGATAGACTTCATAACATGAGAACTATTGGAGGGATGCGTCCGGACAAACGATTAAAAATCTGCTCCGAAACAGAATTTCTTTACGCTCCCCTGGCCCATAGACTGGGCTTCAACGCAATAAAGATTGAGTTTGAGGATATCATCTTCATGTACAAGGAGCCCGAGATTTATAAGCAAATAGAACTTAAGCTTGAGAAATCAAAAGAAATCCGAAATCGATTTATTCGTCAATTCACGAATCCGATAAAGAAAAGCTTAGAAGAAAACCAATTTGACTTTAAGGTTAAAGCCAGAACGAAGAGTATCCCTTCTATTTTTAAGAAGATTCAAAATAAGAATGTCACCTTTGATGAGATTTATGACATCTTCGCGATTCGAATAATCGTAGACACACCTCTTGAACTTGAAAAATCTACGTGTTGGCGCGTGTATTCAATCGTTACGGATTTTTACCAACCGAATCCAGATCGTTTACGAGACTGGGTAACCATGCCTAAATCAAATGGCTACGAATCATTGCACACAACTGTGATGAGCCCTAGTGGTAAATGGGTAGAAGTTCAAATCCGTACAAAACGAATGGACGAAATTGCTGAAAAAGGATATGCCGCCCATTGGAAGTACAAAGAGAATGCTACTTCAGACAATAAATTTGACCGTTGGATTGGTGAAGTAAGAGCCTTACTTGAGAATCCAGAATCGAACGCGGAAGAGTTCATCAATGATTTTAAGCTCAACCTATTTAGTGACGAAATTTATATTTTCACCCCTAATGGAGACTTAAGAGTATTACCAAAAAAAGCAACAACACTGGATTTTGCATTTGATATTCATACCGACATAGGATTGTCTTGTATTGGTGCAAAGGTGAACGGAAAACTTCTTCCATTGAGTCACCAATTAAAAAGTGGTGATCAGGTAGAAATTATCACCTCGAAAAAACAACGACCAAAAGAAGATTGGCTGAAATTTGTTGTGACCGCCCGCGCGCGCGCCAAAATTAAATCATCACTGAACGAAGAAGTGAAAATGGTCGCTTCAGATGGTAAAGAAATCATCCAGCGAAGATTTAAGCAAATGAACCTTAATTTCTCAAGTGAAAACATTTCAATTCTTGAGAAGTTTTATCATATGCCGAGTACCACAGAGCTTTATTATCAAGTGGCCAAAGGTAAAATTGATCTAAAGGAAATAAGAGCCCTTAAGATTGAAAGCAAAAATCTTGTTCTCGACAAGAAAAAAGAGGTAGTAAATCCAAAAGAAGAAAATACCCTTGCCAATATTATTTCTTGTGTTGATAGTAAAAAAGATACGATCGTTATAGGCGATAGCTTCAAGGAGTTTGATTATAAGTTGGCAAATTGTTGCTCTCCAATTCCTGGGGATGATGTTTTCGGGTTCATAACGGCTTCTGATGGAATCAAAATTCACAGAACAAATTGCCCTAATGCAACGCAATTACTATCCCAGTATGCCTACAGAGTATTAAAAGCTACCTGGAAAAGTAAGCACCTACAAGAACGTGAAGCGCAATTGGTGATTAATGGCTTGGATGATTTAGGAATTGTGAACAATATCACATCTATAATCTCCAAAGAACATAACATCAATATGAAGTCGATTTCGTTTGAATCTGATGATGGTGTCTTCGAAGGAAAGATTACACTTTTTGTTTATGATACGGAACATCTCGATAAGCTAATCTTGAAGTTTGAACAAATAGATGGAGTTAAATCCGTAGAACGAATCTAAATAAGGATATTCTTCGTATATTTGTTAAGCAAAATTGGTGAATGGATACATTAGAAATTCAGGATCGCGTTAAAGAAATCTTTAGTGATTTTTTAGAGCAAAATGGTCATCGCAAAACGCCTGAACGTTTTGCAATATTGGCCGAGATTTATGCTCATCGTGGGCACTTTGATATCGAAGCGCTTTACGAAAAAATGAAGCAAAAGAACTATCGTGTGAGTAGGGCCACTCTTTACAATACCATGGAACTTCTTATTAATTCGAATTTGGTGCGCAAGCATCAGTTTGGTAACACGTCTCAGTTCGAGCTTTCGTATGGCTACAGGCAACACGACCACATAATCTGCGGAAATGGAAATGACGTGATTGAGTTTTGCGATCCAAGGATTGAAAAAATTAAAGCTACGGTTGAAGAACTCTTCAACGTAAAGATTCATCACCACTCCCTCTACTTTTACGGAGAAAGAAAATCACCAGAAAACAAATGACATCTAGTTTCGAAACAGAAATAAGAGATCAAGTCGTTATAATTTCCGTTGCTGGAAATATTTTAAGTTCATTAGACTTTAAAGGTCTCGAAGATAAAATTGACGAATTAATACAAACAGACCACGTAAACTTGATTATTGACCTTAAAAACGTAGCAGTTATTAACAGTCTTGGCGTAAACGGATTAATCAAAACCTTTACTAAATGCAGAAACGCAGGTGGCGACCTGTTCATTGTTAATATTTCGGAGAAAATTAACCACGTTTTAATGCTAACCAAATTAAACGCAGTGCTTAATATTGTAACCTCTGTTGAAGAGGCTGAAAAAAATATATTAAGCAGTAATGAAAGTTGATGTTCTTTTAGGATTACAGTGGGGAGACGAAGGCAAAGGAAAAATTGTTGATGTTATCACCCCTGATTATGATATTATCGCAAGGTTCCAAGGCGGACCAAATGCAGGCCACACACTCATTTTCGAAGGCCAAAAACAAGTTCTTCATACTATTCCATCGGGAATATTTAGATCAAATACGCTAAATGTAATTGGCAATGGGGTTGTAATTGATCCTGTTACACTTAAAGCGGAAATTCTGGAGATCGAAAAAAAGGGAGTTGATGTAACAAAAAACCTTCTTATTTCTAAAAAGGCGCATCTTATTCTCCCTACCCATAAAATTCTTGACCGTTATTCTGAAGAATCAAAAGGAAAGAAGAAAATTGGTTCAACCCTTAAAGGAATTGGTCCAACTTATATGGATAAGACGGGAAGAAATGGCCTAAGAATGGGCGATACTCAAGGAGATCAATTCAAAGAAAGATATGACACCCTTGTTGCCAAACACATTCGCTTATTGGGGGATTATCCTTACCAAGATTTACTTAAAGAAACTGAAAATGCTTGGTTCGAAGCTATTGAATTCTTGAGTAAAATAGAATTAATAGACAGTGAGCATTATCTTAACAATGCTCTTCAAAGTGGTAAAAAGATTTTAGCTGAAGGAGCTCAAGGAACTTTATTAGATATTGATTTTGGAACTTATCCCTTTGTAACTTCATCAAATACTGTTACTGCAGGTACTTGTACTGGTTTAGGAATCGCTCCTAACAAAGTAGGTGAAGTCATTGGAATCTTTAAAGCCTATTGTACCCGAGTTGGGTCTGGACCATTCCCTACAGAACTAGAAAATGAAGTAGGTCAGAAAATTAGAGAAATAGGTCACGAGTATGGTGCCACAACAGGTAGAGATAGAAGATGTGGTTGGATCGACTTACCTGCACTGAAATATGCGAACATGATTAATGGTGTTACACAACTTTCTATGATGAAAGCTGATGTATTGGATACTTTTGATACCATTCATGTATGTACTCATTACAAAGTAAATGGAGAGCTTGTTGATTACCTGCCTTATGACATCACTGGCATGGATATTGAACCTGTTTACAAAGAAGTAAAAGGATGGAATACAGATCTGACAGGACTCAAAGATCTAAAAAATGCTCCACAAGAGTTTTTAGATTACATTGCATACTTAGAACAAGAATTAAACGTTCCTATTAGCATTGTATCTGTAGGACCGGATAGAGATCAAACCATAAATAGAGGATAATAAAACAGACTATTTATACATACTTTATTTATACGGCGCTTCTTTTGAGCGCCGTTTTCGCTGTTAATAGTGCCGTTGCACAAAACGGTGTAGTGAATTTAGTGTTCTCCGAAACGGTTCAGGATGCCGTCGGATATGAAAACACTGTCATGGCGAAAGGACATGTTCAATTTGAACATGATAATGCTAAGCTTTACTGCGATTCTGCATTATGGTTCAGAACACCAAATATCGTTAAGGCTTATGGAACCGTTCAAATAAATCAAAACGATACCATCAATCTCTTTTGTGATACCCTTGTTTATTTTGGCAATGAAAAAATAGCCAAGCTCAAAAGCAACGTGCGATTTAGAGATAATGAATATAAAATGGTAACCGATTCTTTAACTTATGACGGTGATAAAATGCAGGGCTATTATCGGAATTGGGCGGTAATCTCAAGCATTAAAAGCGAAATGAAATTGACGAGTCGAATTGGTTATTATTACAGTAAAAGAAAAACCTTTTTTTTTAGAGATTCAGTGCACATTACCGATCCTGAATTCGAACTTTTCGCTGACACGCTGGAATTCAGAACTCCTACATCAACGATGCACTTTCATGGACCAACCACCATTTTAATGGACACCTCCTCCACTCTATATTGTAATGAAGGTACCTATTTTACAAAAGATGGTTACGCCGAGTTATGGAATGGGGCGACTTTATTGCAAGATGAAACTTCTGTTTATGCCGATAGTTTACTCTTCAATCAAAAAAGTGATATTGGTGAAGGGTTTTGCAATGTTAAAATTCGTGATACCACAGAAAATACCGAAATCCGGTCGGACTATCTTTATAAATACCCTGGTCAAGAACATTTAAAACTCGGCGATAACGCTAAGATTATTCAGTTCAATGATCCTGATACACTTATCATAGTCGCAGATACCATAGATTGGCAAAAAGATACTTTAACGTCAAAGCAGCTTGCCATTGCGGAGTATAATGTGAACATATTCAATGGTCCTGTAATCGTTGTTTGTGATTCCGCAAGCTATATTGAAAACGACTCGATTTTAAAACTCCATAAGGATCCCATTATTTGGAATGATGACAATCAACTAACCGCTGATTCAGTAATAGCAAGAATTTATGAAGGTAATTTTGATCAAATTGACTTGTATGATAACTGCATGCTTATTGGATTTAAAGACAGTGTGCATTATGACCAAATAAAGGGAAAGGATATGCAGGTAGTTTTAGACTCCAACAAGATCAAGAATATTTATGTTGAGAAAAATGCTCAAACCCTTTATTTTCTAGAACAGGAACAAGAAGATTCCCTCAAAACAAAGGAGGTAACCGGTATGAACAAAATAGAATGCAATGAAATTGTTGTCTATTTCATGAAAGGAGAAATTGATCGTGTGAAGTTTAACGAAGATCCAGACGCTACATTTTACCCTATTGAACAGGCGCCTAAAAGCGAGCTATTTTTAAAGGGTTTTTTATGGGAAATAGAGCGTAAACCCTACCGAATCGTATTGGAATAATTTTATCTTTGCATCGGTGAAAGTTCTGTGGCCTATACTCCTTATATTTCTAAGCTTTTCAGCTTATGGTCAGAACTTTAGCCCTCTTGGAGATTTCAGAATAAAGAACTTCGGTTTAATGGAATACGACGGTAACGCCCAAAACTGGGACGTTATTCAGGATGATGAAGGCATTATGATCTTCGCCAATAACGGAAAAATCCTTCTTTTTGATGGTTACAATTGGCAAGGCATTCGCATGGATAACCGAGATCACCCTAGAGCTTTGGGAAAAGATAAAAACGGAACTGTTTTCGTAGGTGGCGTTGATGAGTTCGGGAAGTTAGAGTACAATGAAAATGGTGAAAGAATCTATACAAAAGTCTCTCATGAATTAGATTCACTAGGTTTTAAAGACATTTGGAACATTCACTTTTTTAACGAAAAAGTATATTTCTTTGCCCGGTATTTCATTTTCGAGTATGATAATGCCAGCGGTGAAATCAAGACAATCGAAACGCCAAAAGAAGGTTTTATCCAACTTTCTGTATTTCACGATGAGAGCGTAATCTTAAATATGAAATTCTCAGATGATAATAACATCTGTTATTTCTTTGATGGCGCGGAGTTAACTCCAATTAAAAACTCTAAAAACATTAATCCTATTGCCTTTATTGAGCATGGCGAAATGGATATACTAATTGATGAAAAAGGAAGATCATACCTTTATAACGAAGAGAACTATCGTTTTACAAAGTTTGATTTTTTGATCAATAAATACTTTGTAGGTATTGATATCACCTGCGCTACGACCACCAAGAACGGAATTTGTATTGGAACAAATGGGGCAGGAATATACTTCTTTGATTATTTCGGTGACATCATACGTGTATTTGATGATAAGGATGGACTCTCGAACTTAAGTATTCGTCAACTCTATTTTGATACCGACAATAACCTTTGGATTGCCTATGATAATGGAATAGGTTTCTTGGAAGTATCATCATCAGTAAGCATAATGCAAGAGAAGTATGGAATAAACTTCATTTCAGAAGACATCTTGATGTTGGACTCAATGGCCTACATTGCAACGCATACTGATTTCTTTTCTGCTTCAATACACGAAAGACCCTTTTACTTCACGACTAAGTCGCAATTTCAGCAGGATCTCTTCCAATGTAAAAAAATGAGTTTTCCTGATGGTAAATCTTATATTTTAATCATTGCGAACAATGGACTTTATGCCATACCAGAAGGGGAAAATAAAATACAAGTAGCTGAAGATGTTTATGCTTGGGATTTATTTCAATCTACATCAAACCCTAACCTTGTTCATGTTGGACTTGATGGCGGAGGTGTAGGCAAAATAACTTATGAAAACGGTACTTTCCATTACGCTGGTGAATACGAGAACACTGGTGGCGATGTTCGTTCACTAATTGAAGAGGATCACTTGTTATACTATGGTTCTCGCTCTGAAGGCGTATTTAAAATTGACTTGCAAGACAATAATACAGTTACACGTTTAGAGGGATTATTAGAATATGAAGATGAATCCACTAAGGAAGAACACTTCCAATTATGTAAATTTCAGGATACTATTTATGTAGGGGGCGTTAATGGCCTGTACAAAATTGTAAACGATGAACTTATTCCTGCCGAGTTTGGAAATGATATGAATCAAGCCAATCTAAACATATACAGAATGCGCAATGATAATGATGAGCGTTTATGGTTGGTAATTTTTAGAAATTCCGGTATTGAAGGAAAGGAAAAAGAAGAGATCGGATATCTAGAAAAATCGGAAAGTGGCAGTTATTATTACGTTACAAGTCAATTCAAAGACATTAGCCAATCCGTTATCTATGACCTAGAGAAGGACTTTAACGGAAACTATTGGTTTGCTGGTGATGATAGAATAAGTATCTACAATCCTTTAACAAAAGTAGAGTACGATTCGGTTAGAGCCCCTTTAATCGTTCAGGTTTCAAGCTTAACTGATTCCGTATATTTTGAAAACCCACGCTTATTGAGCCCTGAAGATTTTGTACTTCCGTACACGAAGAACACGTTGGTCTTTAAGTTCACCTCTACTTCATATTTCGGACTCTTTGAAAATGAATTCTCATGGTATCTAGAGGGACTAGAAACTGAATGGACAAAATGGGAAAACATCAATGAAATAAACTACCAACGTTTAGGTGAAGGAGATTATACCTTTCATTTAAAATCTAAAAACTATTATGGATACGAGAGTCCAGAAACTACTTTGAGCTTTACTATTCTTCCTCCGTGGTATAGAACATGGTGGGCTTATATCATTTACTTGATTCTAGGTGTATTACTCATCTACATTATGATTCGTTTGGCTATACACAGAGTGAAACAGCAGAATCAACGATTAGAGGAAATTGTTGAGGAACGCACTGCAGAGATTGCTTCACAGAATGCAGTATTAGAGCATCAGAAAGCTGAGATTGAGGAAAAAACGAATGATATCCTTGACTCTATTGTTTATGCTAAACGTATTCAAAATACCATTCTTCCGACTAAAGATAAAATGAACACCCATTTTAAAAGTGAACATTTTGTACTCTACAAGCCAAAAGACATTGTTTCTGGAGATTTTTATTGGACTGGATTAGTCGATGGTAGAACTATTTTCGCTGCAATAGATTGTACAGGTCACGGTGTTCCGGGAGCGTTCGTAAGTATTGTTGGTTTCAATGGAATGAACAGAGCCATTAAGGAGTTTAAAAAGCGTAAGCCCGGTGAAATCCTTGATCAGTTAAGAGATATTGTTGTGGAGACCTTCACGCAAAGTGAATCAAACGTAAAGGATGGTATGGACATCGCCTTATGTTCTTTAGATTATGAGAATATGAAGGTTGAATTTGCTGGGGCACACAACCCATTAATTATTCTCCGAGGAAATGAATTCATTGAAGTGAAAGGTAATAAGCAACCAATTGGTGAATTTGAAAAGGCTACTAAATTTGATACACATACTGTAGACATCCAAAAAGGTGACTGCTTGTATGTTTTCACTGATGGTTATGCCGATCAATTTGGAGGAGAAAAGGGCAAAAAGCTGAAATCTAAAAACTTGAAAGCCTTATTGCTGAAGTATAAAGATGAGCCAATGTCCAGGCAACAAGAATTATTAGATCAAGCTTTTGAAGATTGGAAGAAAGGCTTTGAACAGTTGGATGATGTTTGTTTAATTGGGGTAAGAATAGAATGATAAAGAAGTTTTACATAGGTGTTTTGTCGTTAATTTCATTGCTGTCATTTTTAGTAATGCTAATCTTCCTTTCTACGCAAGATTTAAATATGCCTTCTCTTTATTTAAAATTAACTGGAGGAACCTTCATTGCTACAATCATCTACTCCGCCTTATTCGCAATTCGATCTTTCGATCCTACTTTTAATAAAAAGGTATTCCTCGTTTATTTCTTGGCAGGAACTTTACTTACTATTACTGGATTTGCAATAGTTTTTGATGCTATTAAGTTCTCCGATAGCTGGAATTATTTTGTCGCTGCCATGGTAATTTTTGTGCTCTTTTCAGGCCTTTCAATAATGGACTGGCACATTTCCAAAAGCATGCTGGTGAAAATCTCAGGAATAGTATTGATTGTGTGTATGGGATTCATTGCTATTCTATTCATTACGCTCTGGACCTCACACCTTTTAGGGATTTGGCTAGACGTAGCTACCTATGCCTCTTTTGCTTCCATGGCACTCGGAATTATTTTCTCACGAAGAGGAAAACGAACCAAAACTACTGGCATTACTGAAGAGGAATAAACAATTCTGCTTTAATAAAATCTTCCACCCCTTCTGATTTTCACCCTTCTTACCTCCTAATTTTACTAGGATAAACAGAAGAGACGTTTAGGATGAAATTTGATAAAGCAAAATCCTTAAAAGAAATTGCAGACTTTTTAGGCTGTCAGTACAAAGGGAATACAGATATTCAGATTACTGGTATTAACGAAATTCATCGTGTAGAACCAGGGGATATTGTATTTGTTGACCATCCTAAATATTATCAAAAAGCATTGGAAAGTGCCGCTGATATTATATTGATCGATCAAGAAGTAGAAGTACCTGAAGGAAAAGCTATTTTAATATCAGACCATCCATTTGACGATTTTAACAAAATCACAAAGCACTACTCCCCTTTTACCATCTGGTCAGGTCATTTCGGAAAAAACTCAACCATTGGAGAAAACTCACATGTATTTCCTAATGCAACAGTAGGTGATAATGTGACTATAGGCAAGAATACCATTATTCATGCAGGGGCAGTTATTGGAAATGATACTATTATTGGTGACAATGTAATCGTTGGTCCGAATGCTGTAATTGGCTTTGATGCCTTTTATTACAAGAAGAAAGATACTGGATTTGATCGTCTGCACAGCTGTGGAAGAGCTATTTTAGAAGATAACGTCGAAATTGGAGCACTTACCACAGTAGACAAAGGTGCTTCACATGATACCATTATTGGGAAAGGAAGTAAACTTGATAACCAAGTACACATTGGTCACGATACGGTAATTGGAGAAAATTGTTTATTCGCTGCTAATGTTGGCGTGGCGGGTTGTGTTACCATAGGAAACAATGTTACCCTTTGGGGGCAAGTTGGTGTGGTCAGTGATATTCATATTGGCGATGGAGCGGTTGTATTAGGTCAATCGGGCGTTGGAAAAAGCCTTGAGCCTAACAAAACCTATTTTGGCTCACCGGCTGATGAGGCACGCCAAAAATGGAAGGAACTTGCCGCTTTTAAACGTTTACCAAGCATTATAGAAAACCTGTGACATACATAGGAGACGACATATTAGATGAATTAGAGCACAAGCTCAAAGCAAAAGACTTTAAGCTTAACTCTCTCTTGGAAATCACCAAGGCCATTAACTCTAACAAAGGAGTGAAAGACCTACTGGCGATATATAATTTCATTCTGAAAGAGCAGTTGAGCGTTCGTAAGTTCGTTCTGTATATCCGCCAAGATGAGGGTTGGAAAATCCTCTCAAAGGTGGGTTACAAAGGAAAAATCAAGGATATTGATATAGAACAGGACTTCACCAAATTCGAGGACATCACCGTAATTGAATCTTCACATAAAGAAAGCATCAATAATTTTGATGTAGTGGTACCTGTATTGCACAAGGACAAGCATCTTGCATACCTTTTAATGGGAGGAATAAAGGACAATAAAACGGCCAATAACCCTATTGTTCACCTCAATTTTATACAAACGCTAACCAACATAATTGTTGTAGCAATTGAAAATAAAAAAATGGCCAAAAAATCGCTGGCCCAAGAACGTGTAAAAAGAGATTTAGAAGTAGCTTCTGAAATGCAACGCTTGCTATTTCCTTCTGAGTTGCCTAGCAATAAAAAGATTGATGTTTCAGCAAAGTATCTCTCGCACAGTATTGTGAGTGGTGATTATTACGATTACATCAAACTCAGCGAAGACGAGTTTATACTCTGTATTGCAGATGTTTCTGGAAAAGGAATCTCTGCAGCCATGCTTATGGCGAACTTCCAAGCAACAGTAAGAACCTTATACAATTACAAGCGCTTTGAATTGGAAGAATTAGTGACCGAGCTTAACCAAAAGGTATTTGACTCTGCCCAAGGTGAGAAATTTATCACCTTTTTTATAGCAGAATACAACGCCAAAACACGTGAATTGCATTACGTTAATGCAGGACATAATTGGCCTCTGTTAATTCAAGGAAGAACCACCGAACACCTTAATAAAGGATGTATTGGATTAGGAATGCTTCCAGAACTTCCATTCCTAAATTCAGAACGCATAACCATCAAGCCAAATACAACGCTTATTCTTTATACAGATGGTGTTGTAGAGTTAGAGAATCCAGCTGCGGTGCAGTTTGAAACAGATCGACTTGAATCCATTGTGAAGAGCTTTTATCCATTAAGTATGGAGGATTTAAATGAAATCATTTTCTCTAAGCTAGATGATTGGAGAGCAACCAAACGTTATGTTGACGATACGGCGATCTTAAGCTGTAGAATATTCTAAGATGGAAGAAATTACTTTTACACTTCGTCCGAACGACGAATTCATAGAATTAAACAAACTACTTCAGGTGATGGAAATTGCGCAAACCGGAGGGCATGCGAAACTATTAATTGAAGACGGTGCCGTGAAAGTCAATGGTGAAGTAGAATTTCGTAAGCGTAATAAATTGCGTGATGGTGATAAAGTGGCGATTGACCACCTTACCATTACTATTTCAAAGTAATCTACCGCACGTTGAAATCAATCCATTCCTGGGCCGTTTTAGCGCGTAAATCACCAGTTTTATTGCTCTGCAGTTTTTGTTGCGCTCTCACAATGGACTTTGAAATGGCAGAATGTTGAATTGATTCTTCTTCCTTCATTTTCATGGACTTCATGGCATTGATGAGTTTATCTCCGCCAAACTTCTTCATTAAAGGATCTTCCAGCGCCACATAGAAAGAAACAGGTTTGTTTATTCCTATTAATAGCTTAAGCTTATGTAAAACTAGCTCTTCCCAATCATAGGCTGGAAAATGCTCACCAAATGCAACTTCGTAATCCTGCGTAATTACATTCTCTCGTAAAAAGGAATCTATTTTATCGGATTTCGCATATTCGTTCGCGTCAATTAATAGGATTTTGAAGGTGCTTGCTCAAAATTTTCTTCGAAACTCATGTTATTACGCTCTAGCAATTCTACCAACCACGTTTTTGTTCCCTCAAAATAATAGAAAAGGCAAACGATTTTTCCTTCCGCCACGTGGTTCGAAAGCTCATTGTACAAGCCCTTATCTTTTGAGTTTTCTGTGAGCCAAATTTTATCAGATACTTGTACTGACTTGGTGGCCAGTTTTTGAAGAGTTTAAGCATGGATTGAAGGTAATAAAAACTCTCTTAACATTTTTTAAAACTCTTCCCGTAAGTCACTTGTTTTAATAACGACTCAAATAAAAAGCTAGATTATGAAACGATATACTTTTCTGTTTACCCTTTCAATCGCCGCAGGCTTCTTTTCTTTTTCATGTCAAACTTCTAGTGCAACTGGTGCTTCAAACTCAAATGAAATAAAGCATGACTTTGATACCACAGGCTTAGAGAAAGCTCATTTTGCCAGCGGATGTTTTTGGTGTGTAGAAGCCATTTACGAAAGCGTACAGGGCGTTAAAGAAGTGTACAACGGTTACTCCGGTGGTCATACCCGTTTCCCTACTTATGAAGATTCAAACACAGGGGCAACAGGACATGCAGAGGCAGTTCAAGTTTGGTACGACCCAAATGAAGTAAGCTTTAAGGAGTTGGTAGAAGTGTATTTTGGTTCGCAAGATGTGGAGCAAGTGAACGGACAAGGACCTGATTGGGGCTCACAATATCGCAGCATCGCTTTTTATAATAATGCCGATGAGAAAATCATTATTGAAGAAAAAATTGCTGAGCTTGAGGCAAAAGGATTAAAAGTAGCGAGTGAGGTTATGGCCTTTGAAATTTTTTGGATGGGTGAAGATTACCATCAAAACTATGAGCGTTTACATCCGAATCATAGCTATATTAAAGCTGTATCTATTCCACGTTTAAACCAGTTTAAGCGCAAGCATCCGCATTTGTTAAAGAAGGATGGGCATTAGGCGGACGCGCCCAATGTCCGGGGTTTGACCTACGTACTTCGCACGGTAATTTAGGCCATCGCACTTTTTTCCATCTTCTTCTAAATTCCCTAACTTTAGCCAAACGTTAGGGCAAATCGATCCGAAATATCGAGCTTCGTGCCTCTAGCCCAATCTTCCGGAACGACTTCACTCCGTTGCGTCTTCGATGGTGAGTAAGACTAATCCCACATCCGGGAATTTGACTCGACAAGATTTTTTTATTTTTGTTCCCGTTTTGGTAACTTTTCCGTATTTTTGTATTTATAAAGAGAACATGTGAGGGTAATTGCCAAACGGACACTCAGAGAATACTGGGAAAAACATAATGACTGTGAACAACAACTGAAAGCGTGGTTTCGAGAAGCTGAAGAGGCTAAGTGGACTTCACCTAACGACATTAAACAGGACTATCCTAGTGCAAGTATTATTGAGGACAACCGAATGGTATTCAATATCAAGGGTAATCACCACAGACTCATTGTTAGAATTAACTATGACTATGGAATCGTTTGGATCAGGTTCATTGGAACTCATGCCGAATACGACAAAATAGACGCAACTAAAGTTTAGATTATGAATATTTCACCTATACGCTCTGATAAGGACTACAATAAAGCTCTTGACAGACTTGAAAAAATCTTTGACGCTAAGCCTGGAACCAAGGAAGGTGACGAGCTTGAAATACTATCTATTCTTATTGATAAGTACGAAAACGAGCATTTCCCAATCGAGATGCCAGATCCCGTAGAAGCCATCAAGTTCCGAATGGAACAAATGGGAATGAAACAAAAGGACTTAGTTGCCATGATTGGCTTCAAAAGCCGTGTCAGTGAAATACTCAACAGAAAAAGAAAGCTCACGCTCGACATGGTAAGGCAGCTCAGCAAGGCTCTTCGTATCCCAACTGAAGTGCTGATACAGGAATATTAAAAAACTTGCCCTAATACCTTAGCTAAAAATCACGTCCGAAGACAAGTACCAATTTCAAGACTCAAGGCCTTAAACTTGCTACACGTTTCCGATCCTCTTCAACTTTGATGATGAATAAGGGAAATTCCCAGGGCCCGACCAATTAAAGAATTAATACTCACGAATTCTTTTAATCTGAAGCCTAATTCCAATGATAATTGCTTAACCTGCATCTAACGCGCCCAGAATAATCATACTGCATCTCTAATTCATTTTCAATCCAGTTGCATTCACTATTTGCCTGTCTTCTGTTCTTTTCAATGGGATATACATTTTCTGAAGGAAATGGAAGACCATCAAAATCAATTTCACAATGACAATAAAATTCCTTTCGGCAAGAAGAAAAAGCCAGGACAAGAATAGACGAGACAAGAATTGTTTTTAGATTCATGGATAGTACTACAAACACAATAATCGCACCAAAAACTTGATATCCTCACTGAAGCTTAAGGACTATCTCTGTTTTATCCAAACTTAAAACCCCTAACTTTGTTTTACCAGAACAAAAGACAATCACATGAGAAACTTCGATTATAAAAACCCCACAAAAATCTTATTTGGAAAAGGCGAAATTGCCAAGTTAAAAACCGAAATCCCAGAAGGATCAAAAGTATTGATGCTTTATGGTGGTGGAAGTATTAAAAAGAATGGGATTTATGATCAAGTACAAAAAGCCTTAGCTGGTTTTGATTGTGTTGAATTTGGTGGTATCCCTCCTAACCCAGAGTACGCCGTTTTAATGGATGCCCTAAAAGTGATTAAAGAAGAAAATATTGATTATCTCCTTGCCGTAGGTGGAGGTTCAGTAATTGATGGAACCAAGTTTTTATCTTCTGCAGCTTTGTATGAAGGAGATGAGCCTTGGGAGATTTTGGACAAGAAGATTCCTACTTTAAAAGGAATGCCCTTTGGAACGGTTTTAACCTTACCAGCAACAGGTTCTGAAATGAATTCAGGTGCCGTAATTACAAGAGCTGATATAAAAGAAAAGCGTGTGATGGGAGGATCAGGATTGTTTCCGCAGTTCTCGATTTTGGATCCTTCGGTAGTAGCTTCTATTCCAGAACGTCAAATTGCCAACGGATTGGCAGATGCTTATACCCACGTGATGGAGCAATACATGACTTTCCCCATTGAAGCGAATTTACAAGACCGCTTTGCCGAAAGCATTATGCAAACCTTAATTGAGGTGGCGCCGAAGATCATGAAAGATCCTTCTAACTATACGGATGCAGCCAACTTTATGTGGAGTTGTACCATGGCTTTAAATGGCTTAATTCAAAAAGGTGTTCCTACAGATTGGGCGATACATATGATGGGCCATGAATTAACCGCGCTGTATGGAATTGATCATGCAAGAACATTAGCCATCATTGCTGGTCCTCATTATAAATACAGCTTTGAAAAGAAGAAGGAAAAACTAGCTCAGTACGCCGAACGTGTGTGGGACATAAGAGAAGGCAGTGTGGAAAACAAAGCACATGCCGGTATCCAAAAAACCATTGATTTCTTCCACTCCATTGGTATTAAAACACAACTCTCAGAATATACTACTGATTTTGAAGGTACCTCAGCAGAAGTCGCAAAGCGACTTAAAGAAAAAGGTATGATTGCACTTGGAGAACATGGAGCAATAACACCTGCCGATGCTGAGAAGATAGTAGAGATGTCTTATTAATCGACTACAACAAGTGGATGCTCGAGAAGGTCTAGAATATATGCGTTCAAGAATGACGCAATTAGGATTTTACTCAGACCTTCTTGCATTTTGCAACTATGTGTTGGATTAGTCAATTGATAGAAGACTAAGACTTTAACCTACGGGTCGATAGCTCGTGTTTTGATAATGAACGATGATGTTCCAAACCACGAGTAATTATTTCTCCTCCTTCTTTCTCAAATTTTCCTTTCATTCCATTGATGTTGTGAAGGAAAGTATGATCGATAAATGTTGCCTTTGTGAAATCAAGTATTAGCTTGTGCTTTTTCTCTTGTTGGTCAAAGATTTTCTTGAATTTCAAGTAGTTCATAAAAGAAGCTATTCCTGTAATATTGATGACTACATTGTCTCCCTCTTTT
Organism: Crocinitomicaceae bacterium; assembly: GCA_022447665.1. GTDB lineage: Bacteria > Bacteroidota > Bacteroidia > Flavobacteriales_D > Crocinitomicaceae > JAKVAQ01. The sequence continues at coordinate 48,674 of JAKVAQ010000031.1, read as the reverse complement.
CCTATATCCATGTTTAGACGGAATACTTCCTTGAGCTTCACTCCTTGAACAAATTCGATCATGATCTTTAGAACAATGCCTGAAATAACACCAATTAATAAGTCTGTCATTAAAGTAACTACCAGTGTTGTTAGAAATTGAAGTAATTGATCAATCCCTATTTTCCCCGTACTGATAAACTTCTCTGGTGCGGCTAATTTATACCCTGTATACACTAACATGGCTGCCAACGCCGCGTTAGGAATTGATTTAATAACTGCAGCAGCCAAAAGCACAAATAAGAAAAGGAAAAGACCGTGGAAGAAATTACTCATTCTTCCCTCTGCCTTTGCATTTATATTCGCTGAGCTCCTTACAATTTCAGAGATCATTGGCAAACCACCAATAAATCCTGCAATGGTATTACCAACACCTACGGCAACTAAATCTTTGTTTAATTGAGTTTCTCTTCCTTTTGGATCTAACGAGTCAATGGCCTTGGCACTTAATACGGACTCAATACTACCTACGAGCGCAAACATTATTATATATTTAATGGAAGGCCCTGAAAAAACTTGAGAAAAGTCTGGAAAGGTAATGCCACCAAAAAAATTCTCTGGTAAATCTACCATTAGTTGGGAAGGAATAACATTGTGTTCAGTTGAGCCTAAAATAAAACTATGCTCGAGCGATAATTGAAAAACAAAACCAAGTGGAATAGCTATTAAAAGCACTAACAGCGGTGCCGGTAATTTCTTAACAAAGGCGTTCTTTATTGCCGGAAGAATGAATAGTAAAAGCAAACTCAAAATCCCGATTACCGTAACTTTTGGATTTAAATGAACGATAGAATTCGGTACCTCAGCCAATAAATTCAAAGGCTTCTTAGCTTCAGGAACTACTCCAAACACTACATGAATTTCTTTACTCATGATCGTCAACCCTATGGCCGCCAACATTCCTCGAAGCACAGATATGGGAAAGATATCTCCCATTGTGCCGAATCTTAGTAGTCCCAAAACAATCTGAATTGCTCCTGAAACGACTACTACGGCGAGAGTAAGCTTATACCCTAGAATAGGATCTCCTGCACCTAATTCATCAACTGCGGCAATGGCAATTGCGATTAGCCCAGCTGCTGGTCCTTTAATGGCTAAAGGAGCTTTAGAAAGAAATGTTACGAGAAGACCTCCAATTATTGCCGTATAGATTCCTGCGATAGGCGGAAAGCCGCTAGCTTTTGAAATCCCAAGACACAAGGGTAAGGCAATTAGAAAAACTAAAAACCCAGATATGAAGTTTGTCTTTAAAGAATTCTTATTCATAATGTACTCTGAGGGTTTACTGATCGAGCACATTACTCTCAAACCTCCACTCTTGTCGCGGGGCAAATATATCGATAAAATGAAGAAGAATTTTACTAACTTACTCTTCAAAATAAGACCTATGAAAGAATCTTGCGACTTAAGAGAAGTATTCCCAGTATCTGCCTAAGAACTTTACGAAGCTTGGCTAGATGGGGAAAAACATGCAGAAATGACTGGTAGAGATGCCGAAGGAAAAGCTGAAGTCGGTGCTAGTTTCTCTGCTTGGGACAGTTATATCTGGGGAGAAAATAAAGCGCTAGAGCCACATTCTAAGATTGTTCAGACTTGGCGTACTTCAGAATTTACGGAAGAGGATGAAGATTCTATATTAGAAATTCACTTTAAGGAAGTAGAAAATGGTACCGAACTGACCATTAAACACACCAATATTCCTGAAGGACAATCGCAGTATCAAAAAGGATGGGATGATCATTATATCATTCCTATGCGAGAACACTTCAATAAATAATTAGCTTTTAGTTTTTAGATTATTTCTTATTTGCTGAAAGTGTCGCTCGTTATGGCATAATATAAATTCACATGCCTCGGCAACATTAAATCGTACGATTGGCCCCAAGGCAGAATCAAAGCGTTTGGAGGCAGCCTCTTTTGTTCGGTAATCTTCGACCCAAGATTTTAATTCAAACAATCCATTTTTCAATTCGTCAATGATCGGGTTTAAGTCCATTTTACCAATTTCTTCATCTGAATAAACGGGTTTAAACATCTTTGTTGTTTTCATTTTGAATTTGATTTTCCCTTCTTCTTGCGGAGGAAAACGTTTGATTAAGAATGAAGGGACACCTTTTGCCACTATAAATTCAGCTGGTGAAGCTTCTTTCAATTGAGAAAGAGCGTTACTCACATTTTTTTGATAGGCCTGATGACCAATACTCATATGCCGAATAACTTCTATAGAAGACCAAGCCTTTTCATTTGGACGTTCGCGAAGTAAATTCCCATTTGTCCGAATCTCTTCTAACTCATTAATTAAATGATTGATGCGTTGAATTTGTTGCTCTGCATATATCTTTACCCTTGCCATGATTATTTTCTTTTAAACAAAGATCATGTGTTTTGTAATCATAAAAATTGATCCAAATCAAGATTTTGAGGCACGCATCCTAGAAAATGTTTCAGGACTCATATTTAAATACCAAGCAAGGTATTTTTGAGGAATTTGTTCTAATTCCTTAGGACATCGACTTAAAAAAGCTTCAAACCGTTCTTTACTTGTTTTTGTGATCAGTTCAACTTCGCGGTTAACGCGTCCAATTAATAATTGAAGGTGCACTACTCTGCCCCAATGTTCAAATTCAGGATAGATTTCAAATAATGAATCATACTGACTTTTGTTTATTCTCAGCAATTTGGAAGGAGTTAACGCTTCTAAAAAATAATGCGAAGGTTTTTCATACGCGAATGAGTCATATACTCCTGAAAAGCTTCCATCGAATGAAAAGCCTATTACTTGTTTGTCTCCATTAGGGGCAATTAAGTAGATACACTGCACTCCTGAAATAACCACATAAAAATATCGGTCGATTTTTCCTGGTTCAGTAATGAATTCGTGGCGCTTAAAATCAACCTCCTCCCACATCTCAAAAAATTTTGAGTGTGTTTTACGGACTAATTCAAGTGGTTTAAAGGCATTGGCCAGTATTGAGTCGTGAGCTTCAGACATGCATTAAAATTACTTATTCTAATTCAACTCCCCTGCAACATAAGCCGTTGTCCATGCGGCCTGGAAATTATACCCTCCCGTAATGCCGTCCACATCGATGACTTCTCCGGTAAAATAAAGTCCTGGCATTATTTTGCTTTCCATTGTTTTCATATTTATGCTCTCTAGAGAAACACCACCACAGGTCACGAACTCTTCTTTAAAGGTGGTCTTGCCTTGCACATGGTAAACATCGTTCGTTAAAATTTCTATAATCTTATTCTTGCCTTTATTTCCCAGTTCTGCCCAGGTTAATTTCGGGTTCAAACGAAGTCTATCAATCATAAAATCCCAAAGTCTAGTCGGTAAATAATACGGTCTAATCGTGCGCAATTGTTTGTTTCGGTTATCTATAATCAATCGATCTAGGGCCGATCGAACAACCTCGGTATTGGTTTCATTTACCCAATTCACCCTCAAGTTAAAATCATATCCCTTTTCATAAAGCACTCTCGCACCAAAGGCGGAGAGTTTCAAAATTGCAGGCCCTGACATCCCCCAATGTGTAATAAGAAGAGGACCGTCGCCTTTCAGTTTTGTACCTTCTACTGTAGTAAGTGTTTCTTCTACCACCACTCCCATTAGCTCTTTCACCTTTTCATCCGGCATATTAAAGGTGAACAAAGACGGAACGGGCGTAGTTATTTTATGCCCCAAATCCTCTAACCATTTCAGTCCCGAATGTTTTGGAGAGCCTCCAGTGGCTACGATCACTTTATCAAATTCCCGACTGGTCTCCTCGGCAAAGCCAAGACTAATCTTCTCCCCATCTTTTTTAATGGAATTCACCTTTGCATTTGTTTCAATCTTCACTCCAAGCCTAGTTGCTTCATGCAAAAAACAATTAATAATACTCTGAGAGTTTTGGGAAACCGGAAAAACGCAACCATCACCTTGGGTAACTAGGGCTACTCCTCTATCTTCAAACCACTCCATTACATGGTGATTATTATAGCGACCAAAAAGTTTTCGGAGTTGTTTGCTCCCTCTAGGGTAAGCCTTCGCCAATTCCTTTATAGATTCACACCCGTTAGTAACATTGCATCTCCCTCCTCCAGAAATCTTGACTTTTGAAAGTAATTTGGAAGACTTCTCAAAAATTACAACCTGTGCAGAAGGATGATTTTCCTTTACATGAATTGCAGAGAAAAAGCCACCTGCTCCTCCACCTATGATTGCCACATTAAGATTTGACATTGGTGCAAAGATAAGAGCAAGCGAACTTCAGCAATAAATAAGTTCTAACTATTCTACTTCTTGGTATTCTTCCATAATGGCATCATTAAGCTCTTTCTCAAAGGCTTTAAATTTCTTATGGAATGCCGCAAAATAGATGATTATTGGAATTAAGACTCCCAATAAGATGATACTGACCATAAAGAGCATCTGTGCTCCCATTGAAGGGAAGTTTCCATTAATATTCAAACGTTTTCTGAATATCATAACTTGTGCCCCTACCGTTTTGGATTTCTTTACTACAAGTACTTTTTTTCCACGCATGGAAAACTCATAGTCAGGGAATTTACTTTCTAGTTTCTCTCTGATTTCCTCAATCGTAATAGTATCGTCACCTAAATTTATTCTCATCTTATTTAATCTAATCAGCTTGAAGATAACAAATTATAGGAAGAGGCATTCAATTAATAAAAGATTTACGCGTTACTTTTTATAAGGATTGACATTCCTATGCCGAACCTTTAACTTTAAACTGATGAAACAAGCGTTTTTCATATTGCTATTTGGAATGTTGTGTATCTCCATGCAACGAAATACTCGGTTAAAACACACTGCGACACCGAATAAAACAGCACTCAAAGCAGAAGCCGCGCTAAAATATTGCAAGGGACATAATTACAATACGAAGTACTGCTACCTAGTGGATATGAGTATTCATTCTGGGAAGAATAGATTTTTCATTTGGGATTTTAAAACAAAATCAATTTCGGATAGTGGTTTAGTTTCCCATGGGTGTTGTGATAACATATGGTCTTTAGATGAGTCGAAAGAAGATCCTGTTTTTAGTAATGTACCGGAGTCCCACTGTTCTTCACTCGGCAAATACAAAATTGGAAAACGAGGTTATAGTAGCTGGGGGATCAACGTGAATTACAAGCTCCATGGATTGGACAAGACTAATGATAATGCTTACAAAAGAATCATTGTGCTACATTCCTGGGATGCCGTTAGTGATGAAGAAGTTTATCCTGCGGGAACGCCTGAGGGGTGGGGATGTCCAGCCGTATCAAATTCTAAAATGGAAAAAATTGATGAGATGCTTCAAAAATCAGATCATCCGGTTTTACTTTGGATATACAAATAATTACTTCAAATGAAGGTAAGCTAAGGAAGTACCTTCTATGTTTTTGATCTCAGCATAATCTGGATCATTTTGATAGTACTCATTCAAGGCTTGGATCACTTCTCTCCAACCGTAATCATGCCATAGCAATACGCCTTTACCGTTTCTTAAGAGCTTTCTTGCATTGGCTGTATCACTTAAAACGTATTCATATGTGTGGGCGCCATCAATAAACACAAAATCAACTTGTCCGGCCAATTCATCGTAATTATACTTCGCTGAGTCAGCGTAAATCTGGGTGATTCGTTCTTTTTCTGGACGATCTATAAAACGTGATCCTGAGAAATCTTTCTTAATAAAAGAATGGTCGGCCTTCTTGATTCTAAAAGAAGTCGAATGAATTTCATCTTGTGGTAAATCCAAGGTATAAATCTTCGCCTCCTTAGCATTGAGAGCCATGTTTAAGGTTGTTCGCCCATCAAACGTTCCAATCTCAAAAATCGTTTTTGGTTGATGGAACTTTACAATCTTGGCAATGCATTTTAACTCTTCTTCCGATACATTTCCATCTGCATGAACCACTTCGTCCATTTCGGGTTCAGAGTTATCTGTTAAATCGTTAATAGATATTACAGGAAGAATCTTTGCAGGATTCTCGATTGATTTGGAATGCTTATGCTCCTTTACGGCTTTTCCAAAACCACCACTTTTAACCAAATATCCTAAACGCTTTAACCAGTACCCCATTAGTCTTTATTTACAACGTAAACCAATTCAGTTTTTGGGATACGATATTTTACAAATTCTTCTTCTGGCATTAACTCGCTTAAGTCAACCACGTCTACTCTAAATCCGGCTTCTTCTAGTCTATTAGGGTAGTTTAAACCATATAAACGAACGTGATCTTTTTGCCAAAAGTGCTTTTCTCTTTCTTCAGGAGAAGTAATTGACCAATCTTCGTAAGTTTCATTTCTACTTGCATCAATCGGAACTTGCATAATTCCCCAGCCACCTGGCTTCATAATACGATAAAGCTCCTTCATGCATTGTAAATCATTCTTAACATGTTCCATTACATGATTACAGAAAATCACCTCGTATTGATTATCCTCAAGTGGAATAGCGTGTAGATCAAAATGCAAATCAGCTATTGGAGAAACCAAGTCCCCAGTTGTATACTTCAAATTTTCTTGTTTCTTAAACTTGTCTAAGAAGCATTGCTCAGGAGCAATGTGCATCATAGTAAGATCTGGCTTGGTAAAGAAATCCGTTTTTCTATTTAAATACAACCAGATTGCTCTGTGACGCTCAAGCGTTAAATCATAAGGACAGAGTACATTTTCTCTATGAGCCACGCTTGATCCATAAGATAAAAACTTACGATAAGACTTTCCACATACAGGACAAGTGACATTATTCCCTTTATAAACCAAAGGTGCAAACCATCTAAACACGTAGCTAAGCCTTATTAACAAAGGTCTTGGCAAAGTATTCAGTAGCCATTTATAAAGTTTTTTCATGCGGGCACAAATGTAGTACTTTAAATAAAATGGAGGGGTTAAGGGAGTAGAACTATTTTATGTGAAATAAGCTTTCCATTTTTTATCGCTCGTAAATAGTAAGTTCCAGATTCATTGCCGCTTAAGTCAATGACCTTTACACTTTGAGTAGTCTCTTTTTGGAAAGAGACAGCTTCGCCCATGGCGTTGTAGATATAAATATCGCCTGAAATATCTTCGGCATTCAAGAAAAACATTCCTTGTGTCGGATTCGGATAAACGGAAAATTCAGCACCACAATTTTCCATCGAAAAGGTGTATAAGATTTCGGCTTCACCGTCAAAATCAACTTGAATTAAACGGTAATAGACTAATCCCTCAATAGGCTCAGTATCCTTGTAAGAATAGTTGATCGTCGAGGAAGAACTCCCTGCTGCGTCTATGTTTTCTAAAAACGTCCATGAGTAAAGGTCACGTGAGCGTTCAACAACAAAATAATCAGAGTTTACTTCGCTCTTGGTACTCCAGTAAAGTTCTACAGAATTCTCAAAACAAAGGGCTTGAGCTCCTGCAAAATCTACAGGTAGTGGACCTGTAACACTTTCAACGATGCCGTCGCCACTTGCTCCACCTCCTGAACCAGCTGCAGAGGTACATGGTGAACTATTGTTATCGCAGCCTCCAGCACCTGGTGCAGTTGTAGTGGTAACGTCTGTCACTGGTTCAGTTGTAGAGAAGAAAACAGCACCTTGACCACCGCCACCGCCGCCGCCATGAGTAGCTCCTGAATTTACACTTCCCCCGTCTCCTCCAATCGCTTCAATAACCATTGGACAACCGGGGTCAACGCTCCATAAAGTTGTTTCGATAACCACACTACCAGCAGCACCACCGCCACCGCCGCCATCATTACCTGCAAAAGAAATACTTTCGCCGTTTACTGTGACGTTCACAGAGGTACAGGTTCCTGTGGTAATTTCTTCAGCTTTCACTAAAATTATTCCTCCACCATCTCCTCCTTGGGTGGAAACAGCATTATTTCCTTCTCCGGAACCACCGCCGCCTCCCATAAAAATTCTGTTTATACTTATCTCGCTCGACATGTCTAATCCACCCAAACCACCTGCGCTCGGCGAACAAGTTGGCCAACCTGGCCCTCCATCTCCTCCACTAGAAAAGTTTCCACCGCCGCCACCGCCGCCATTGTGACTATTTCCTCCTCCGCCACCAGTTAAAATCTTTCCCATTCCTGCATCATAAGCAGCAGTTGTATTTTTATAAATTCCTTCTCCTTTGTCAGCAAAATCAACTTGGGTTACAACACGATAATTTGATCCGCCTGAACAGCCTGCAGAACTTCCGGCATTATTTCCAGCGCCTCTGAAGCCACTGAAATCTGCCGACAAATCATGCTCTAAAGTCAATGTACCTGCACAGTGCAAAGCAAGAACTCCACCTATCGTTCCATCCCAAGGTAAAGCCGACATATTCCCTGTAGTGGTATAATTAGGTGTGCCTAGCGCAGGAAATGTTATCACTTGAACAGCACAATTCGCGCATGTATTAAAAGTATTTACAGGTGTTGTAAAGAGAGTAATGGAAGTTGGAGAACCCGCAGTTTCGGTATGTGATTCAATTTGACGTATTTCATATCTTCCGGCAACACGTATTGTTCCAAGATCTCCAAAAGATGCAGTATTAGTTACATCTCCAATAACATCATCTTGCATTTGCATAACTACAACCCACTCACCATCCTCAAATGTATCCCCTGTTTCATCAGAAGTACCAATCGTGAGAACTGCTCCAGAAATACTTGTTACCTCAGCATATCCATTGATCACCTGACCAATAGACTTAAATCCTATAAAGGTTAGACCCAGAATAAATAACCAACGCATATTCAAATGTATAATTGATACGTGTTTGACAAAAAAAAGTTAGCGAAAGGCTATTTTTTAACAGCGAAGAGTAATCCTATCTCAGTTTTCTCTTTTCCTTTTGTAAATGGGATATAATAATTATGCTCAACTTTATCGTTAATATGGTGCATTTCTACAGCTATTGCTTGTTGCTCTCCTTCCTCAGCGTCTAACGTATACCCTACTTCATAGCATAAAGCATAGCCATTCATTCTTTTTTCAGCAATTTCTAACTTACAATACTTTTCAAGGTTTTCCATTACTTCACCAATATTTGGCAACTTCTTCGGGTTCACCTCCATTTCAAGCGGGTGAACGTTTTCTATAGTATCTAGAAATGCCCCAAACGGATAGCATTCTCCCGTTTCATCCAATAATTCTGTTGCATACTCAACACAATGGTCAAGCATTTTTTGAAGGTTATCCGTCATTTTTGTCTTTTAATTTTTCTTTTAACGCAGTAATCTCATCTCTTATTCTGGCTGCTTCAATAAATTCAAGTTCTTTTGCCGCTGCCTGCATGTCTTTCGTCAATTTCTTGATTGTTTTTTCCAGTTGTTCGGAACTCATGTAATTGTAAACTGGATCGGCAGCGATGGATGGCTTATCCCCAATCACATACTCCACTGGTGTTTCACCATCTCCATCAGCTACTTTTGTCTGCTTCAAAATGCTCTCAATCGACTTCTTGATTTGAGTTGGTGTGATGCCATGCGTCGTATTATATTCCTCTTGGATTAACCTTCTTCTTTCTGTTTCTTCAATCGTCAAGCGCATGCTGTCGGTAATCTTATCCGCATACATAATTACCCGCCCATTCACATTACGCGCTGCCCTACCGACTGTCTGAACCAAAGAACGTTCCGATCTAAGAAATCCTTCTTTATCGGCATCAATAATTGCGACCAGTGAAACTTCAGGTAAATCGAGTCCTTCTCTTAACAAGTTCACCCCAATCAAGACATCATATTCTCCAAGTCGTAACTGGCGTAAAATCTCAACACGCTCCATGGTATCTACATCAGAGTGTATGTAACGACAGCGAATACCTAGGCGGTCCAAATACTTCTGAAGCTCCTCAGCCATTCTCTTGGTTAAAGTCGTTACTAGTGTTCTTTCATCACGCTCATTTCGCACCTGGATTTCCTCCATTAAATCATCAATCTGGTTTAAGCTAGGACGAACTTCAATAAGTGGGTCTAAAAGTCCCGTTGGTCGGATGATTTGTTCAACCACAACCCCTTCAGACTTCTCCAATTCATAATCAGCCGGAGTTGCAGAAACATAGAGTGTTTGACCAGTAACTGCTTCGAACTCTTCAAATTTTAAAGGTCGATTATCCATGGCAGCTGGCAATCTAAATCCAAACTCTACTAAGTTTTGTTTTCTTGATCTATCACCACCATACATCGCTCTAATTTGCGGCAATGTCACATGACTTTCATCTATCATTAAAAGAAAATCATCAGGAAAGTAGTCTAATAAGCAGAATGGTCGTGATCCTGGTGATCTACGATCAAAATACCTCGAGTAGTTCTCAATTCCGTTACAGTATCCAAGCTCACGAATCATTTCAAGATCATAGGTCACACGATCTTCTATTCTTTTCGCTTCATATTCCTTTCCTCCTTCTTTAAAGAACTCAACGTGTTTACCCAAGTCTACTTCAATTTCTCCAATGGCCTGATTAATCGTAGCCTGAGAAGTAACGAAAATATTCGCAGGGAAAATATTGATCTCATCAAAATTCTCCATTTTACTATTGTTGATGGGATCGAAGGTGTAAATCTCCTCTATCTCATCTCCCCAGAATATTACTCTTAAGGCGTAATCAACATAAGCAAGGAATACATCTACAGTGTCACCTTTAACTCTAAAATTCCCCCTTTCAGGCGCAGTATCATTTCGTGAGTACAGGTTTTCTACAAGCTTTCCAAGAAACTTATTTCTTGATATTGTTTCCCCTTTTTTAAGGCGAATGATTCCATTTTGAAATTCTTGCGGATTTCCAATACCATAAATACACGAAACCGATGAAACTATAAGTACATCTTTCCGTCCAGACAGTAATGCTGAAGTGGCAGAAAGTCTGAGCTTTTCTATTTCATCATTAATTGACAGGTCTTTCTCGATAAAAGTATCGGTAACTGGTAAGTAAGCTTCTGGCTGATAGTAATCGTAATATGAAACAAAATACTCTACTGCATTATTGGGAAAGAACTGCTTGAACTCACCATAAAGCTGAGCAGCCAATGTTTTGTTATGCGAGAGTACCAATGTTGGTCTTTTCAGTTCTTTGATAACATTGGCCATAGTAAAAGTCTTACCAGAACCTGTAACTCCAAGAAGAGTTTGAAAATCCGATGTGGTATTAAATCCTTCTACAATTTGGCGTATTGCTTCTGGCTGATCTCCTGTGGGTTTATATTCTGAAACTAAATCGAAATCCATATTACCTAACGAAGTTAAGCATTATACCTCGCTTCAAATTCTGAAATAACTTCTTCAATGCTTTTATCCGTCTCATAAAAAGTCAAAACGCGCTTAATTACCCTCTCTAATACTGCATCAGGACAAGAGGCTCCGCTTGTTACTATGATTTTAGGTTTATTACCTTGAGGCAAATAGTTATTGCTTGTAATTATTGTTTTTGAGCTAAGATCAAAGTGTTGAATCGTCTCTCTACTAAGCAGTTCTGTTTCATCTTTTACAAAAAAGGTGGTGAACTTTTCTTCGCAGAGTTCAACTAAATGGGAAGTATTACTGCTATTATATCCGCCAACGACAATGGCAAGATCCGCATTGGACTTGAGAATTTCTAAAGTCGCCGATTGATTATCGTTCGTAGCGTAACAAAGGGTATCCCGTGTATTGGCAAAATGATCCTTGGATGCTTCTGCTCCGAATTTTTGGACTATCGTATCATGAAGGAAATCCGCGATTTCTTGTGTATCCGATGCGAGCATGGTAGTTTGATTGACCACACCAATATGGTTTAAATCAGATTTAGGGTCAAACCCTTTCGAATATCTCCCTTTAAAAACCTCTTCAAATGCAACTTGATCGGCTTTACCGAGCATGAATTCTGAAAGAACTTTAGTTTCTTCAATATCTTTTACAACAAGTGCTTTGGCATATTCGGTTGTGTGTGAAAAGGTCGCTCTCGTCTCTTCATGGTAATCTTTGCCATGAATAATAACCGTATGGTTTGACTCACCTAATTGCTTTGATCGTTTCCAAACTCGCTCAACAAAGGGACAAGTGGTGTTATATTTTTCAATTTGAACTCCCTTCCTTGTCAATAACTCTTCAATTTCACGGGTTGTGCCAAATGCAGGTATAATAACGATATCCTCCTTTTTAATCACTTCCCAATCAATAAGCTGCTTTCCATAGGTATCTTGAATAAAGGTTAAACCATGACTTTCTAAATCCTCGTTTACTCCGGGATTATGAATCATTTGACTTAAAAGATAAATTTTCTTCTCAGGGTTTTCTTCAATTGCTCGGTATGAAATCTCTATGGCATTTTCTACACCAAAACAGAAACCAAAATGTCTTGGTAAGAGTATTTGAACCTTATCGAAATCGAGTTGACTCGGAGAAAAATCTTTCTTTCTCCTATCCAGATTAGTCCTTAACTCCTTTACCCTTTTAATTAAAGGAGAACGGTAGAACTCTGGAATATCGAACTTCTTCAAAACTTTGTTTTTAGTAAGGTTTTAACAACCAAAGTAATTTTAAGGTTCTAAATCTAGAAGATAATCTAAACAGGTAAAATTAACACCTTCACCCGCCCAATGATACAGTGGTGCATTGTTCTCATCTAATAAAAAGATGGATGGAAAATAGTTTCCGGATAAGCCCAAAAAGAAATCATCATCATTGATAGTATAATAGTTAAATTCCTTGCCGTTATTGGTTGAAATAAACTTGTCTGCATCCTCTTTTGTACCCGGAAAAAATGCATTCACCTCCAATGCCTGCCCAGCTTCAAGATTATACCCTAAATTATTTGAGGCTACTTTGCAATGCGGACACGTTGTTGTGAAGAATGCTACAAGTTTTTTAGAATTATTACTCGTTATTTTTGAACCTGTTTTATCATCTAAATCTGAAAAGTAGGAAGGCTTAAAATCGCTTGAAAACATGCCATAATCTCCCTGGTATATAGGTGCGATGAACGAAATACCAAATCCAGGCCCTAAGGCTATTAAGAAAACCCACATGAACTTTAGCTTTCTAGTTTTGGGTATGGCTTGAAAAATCAAATAAAATGAAATTGCAGTAAGTATAATCACTAGCAAACGGATATATATTGTACCGAAAACCCAACCTGCTCCTAACTTAGCAACTAGGAAGATTAATACTTCATAAAAGAAGAAAGGTACGGTAAAAGCAAGTGCTAAAAAGAGGATTGCAAGAAGTATGTTTTTCATGGGGCAAAAATAAGTCAAAAAAAAATCCTGACTTGAGGTCAGGATGATTATTAAGTTAAATTCTCTTATTCGGGTGCCCAAGTACCAGATGCATCTTCGCACGAGGCCTTTCCATCTTTAGCTTCGGCTTTATTAAGGTCATTATATTCAATTACACTTTCTATTCCTAATAGGTCAACTGTGCAGGTGTAGTTCTTTTTACAAGCAGTTAAAGCCATAAAACCTCCCAGCGATAAAATAAATAATACCTTTTTCATTTTTGTGTAGATTGATTTCTGTGTTACCAAATATAGAAAATCTTTCATCTGGAAAAAAGAAAAGGCCACCATAACTGGTAGCCTTTATCAATGCTTTTTATCGCTTGACTTATTCTAACTCACATGAAGTAGAACCTAAAGCACCAGCGTCAACATTTAAACCAGTACATGCAGTTTCTGCATCTGATTTAGACATATCAGTGAATGTAGTATCAAAGTGAGTTGATACACCCAATACTGTTACATCACAATGACATTCATGATCTTTTTTACAAGCAGTAAATGCTAAACCACCTACTACTACTGCGAAAATAAAAAACTTTTTCATAGTTAATTTCTTTAAATTTTTTTCGAATTTACGAAGTTCTTTGCATTAATGTTGCAAAAATACATGATAATTCCAGACTTTTATCAAATCTATATTCTTAATTATTGAGAACGGATAGCTTAAAAGCGAAGTAACAACCATTAAACTTAATGACAATATATAATTTTGTAAAATAAGAAAAAAAAAGGCTGACATTGCTGTCAGCCTCACAATTAACTTAATAAACGAGTTTATTGTAATGCACAAGTCGATGAACCTAAAGTACCAGCGTCAACATTTAAACCAGTACATGCTGCTTCAGTATCATACTTAGACATATCTTGGAAAACAGTATCTGTTGTTAAAGTGATTCCAAGAGTTGTTATTTCACAACGTCAAGTGTGATCTTTTTTGCAAGCAGTGAAAGCTAAACCTCCAACTACTACTGAGAAGATGAAAAACTTTTTCATGTCAATTTTTTTAAAAGTTTTTGTTCCTAAGTTAATGATTTCTAGGACTTTCAGATTTCTTTAACAAAAAAAAAGGAACAACGAATTGTTCCTTAAAAGTGCGCAGAACAGGATTTGAACCTGCACGACCATAGGTCACCACCCCCTCAAGATGGCGTGTCTACCAATTCCACCACCTGCGCTTTAGTGCCGGCAAATTTATAAATATTGCTTGAGTTAAGTTCATTTTAAGAAATATTTTGACTAGCTAAACCTTTTCTTAGCTACTTTCGTAATAACACATGAATAATAAATCAAAAAAATGAAAAGACTAGTTTTATTTGTTGCTGTTGTAGGATTAATCACAATGGCTGCATGTAACAAGGATCAGGCTGCGGTTAAAGACTTAAGCGGAAATTGGTTAATTAAAACTGTAGATGGTGTTGATATTCCATTTGACAGTGCATTAACAGTTACTTTTGACAAGTGTAAGTTAAGCAAAGACGAATGGTGTACTGTTACAACAGCATACAAACCAGGAGATTCTACTTCTACTGCAGAATATAAAGTAATTGATGATGGTGCTACACTAGTTCAAAGAGAGCCTGGTGCTGCGCTTGAATTAGAATCTACGATTACAGAACTAACAAATGAGTCATTGACATTAACAACGACTTTATTTGGTGTAACTTCTGTAGCTACATTCGACAAAAAATAAAAGCTTTTAGCTTAATGGAGGCCGCTCTGAAAAGGGCGGCTTTTTTATTTTGTATACGTTCCCAGGTATGATGAAGTACCCCAGTTAATGGTCATTTCATTTTCTGAAAAAGTAACGATTTCAACTTTGGTAGTTAGAGAAAGTGGTCCAGCAGAATTAATTATTTCAAGCGTGGCTCCTCCATCGACAATATTGTACTTAAAGTCTTGCGTAACGGTCGAACCTCCATCTACAATTGTTAGGTCACCTTCTCCTCCCTTTACTTTGGTAAAAATGAGCTGATCTTGAGCTCCAGCAGGAACATCCACACCATCTATTTTAGTCTCAAACCAAGTACCAACGATATCTTTTTTCGTTTTGCTGTTTTTACATGAAATTAATGCAACGGCAATAAAAAGTAGTAGTAAAGCTTTTTTCATAATCATCTATCTAATCTCCCTAAGTTATTAATTATCAGCTTAAAATCTAAATACACCGAGTGATTCTTGGCGTAAATAAGATTCAATCTTCCCACAGCATCCTCCGTTAAGTTCTGATCTGGCACTTGTAAAGTAATAGGCAGAACACCTTTTTTTAGTTTGGGTAATGCCAAATTAGAGGCATGATCTACAATTCCGTAGCCAACAAAAGTCGACTTACCGCCAAAAATTGAGAAAATGTTCTTCAAGAACTGCTTTTTATGCTTAAAAAACCAAATTGTCAAAGGAATGGTAATGATCAAGAATAGACTAAGGACAAAGTCTAGTATTCTTTTATTTCTTCTGTTTGATGGTTTATCGATCCTATTGATTTCCATCACATATAAATCACCTTTCGTATCTATCGAGTTGCTGCCGATAAGATATGCGGTCTCGGGCTGAGCAATTTTGAAGTCCAGGTTAAAGTCTGTAAAATTCATCATGGTTCGAATAATTTCTTGTGCAGAAATATCCTTGGCACAAAAAATTATCTCATCAACTTTATGAATGTCTATAATTTGATTTAACTGTGTGAAGTTACCGCTGTAAAAGTCATCCTTTTCTTGGTTCTCCGCAGCTAAGAAATAGACTTCTTGAATATTTGAATTGGTTTGTACCAACAATGCATTCACACGTTCCACCTCATCCCTAGATCCAACAATGGCAAATCGTTTATTCTTCTCCCCTCCTATTCTGTATCGCCCACCAATTGTGGTATGTAGTAAAATTCGCGAAACCAGGTAATACAAGAAAACGAATCCGCCTCCAAACAGAATTATTAATCTGGAAAACTGATACTCTTTGGAAAGCAGTGCATAGAACATCAGAATTACTCCAGTTCCTATTAAGGCTCCTGTAAAATGTTTTATAAGTTTAGCCGGCTTATCATATCCACCACTAAAAACTTGAATTAACACCCAAATCCCTGCATAGGCAGCCAGTCCGTAATTTTGAATTTCAGCTGGGAAATATATTTCACTGTAGTTTTGATAAAGGTGACTTATGCCTAATAATCCAGCAAGAATAATTATCAAATCCAATAAGGGTAAAAACAACCTCTTTATCATTCGCCACGCAATAGCCAAGGAAGCCCTGAAATAGATGGCCAGGTTAATTAGAAATGAAAATAGTCGAGCATCCTTACCTCCAAAGTGTTTACGTGCAAAAATGATCATTGCATTGTAAAAGACGAAAACATAATTTACGCTACTCTTTTTTGTACTTTCTCCTTTGTAATGTATAATCCTGGTATCAGGAAAGTAATAATTATTGTACCCTCCTTTAATGATTCTATAACTCAAATCAATATCCTCACCATACATAAAGAAGTCTTCATCCAATAAACCAACTTTATCTAAGGCCGACTTCCTCATCATCATAAAAGCACCAGAAAGTACTTCTATTTTATGGGTTTCATTTCTGTCTAGATATGAAAGGTGATATTTACCGAAACGTTTAGATTTTGGAAAGAGTCTAGCTAAACCAAATATCTTGTAGAAGGCCACTCGAGGAGTTGGGAGACCACGTTTAGACTCAGGTAGAAAGTTGCCTTTACCATCAATCATATTCACTCCTAACCCTCCGCAATCTTCATGCTCATCCATAAATTTGACACATTTTTCAAATGTATCTTCCTCAACAACCGTATCAGGGTTTAATAATAAGTGATATTTACCATTTGCAATTTTAAGGGCTTGATTATTTGCTCTTGAAAAACCAACATTGTCTTTATTTGCAATTAAATGCACCTCCGGAAACTTGGCTCGGATCATTTCTAATGATCCATCAATTGAATTATTGTCCACCACAAACACTTCAGTACTCACATTCTTAGATGCGAGCCTAACAGAATTTAAGCATTGTTCGAGAAAAAACTCGACGTTATAGTTAACTATTACAATTGAGAGTTGGATCATGTCTGGAACCAACTACTTAAGTTGGCTTTCATTGATTAGGGCGGTGTGTAGTGAAATTCGGTTTTGATGTAAACGTGTCCAAATTGGTCTTATTTTACCATTATGAACCGAAATATTTGTATAGTCACCAAAAAAGATAGAAGGGTTTGGTTTAAAAGGTGATTCAGAAATTTTAAAATCTGTAAACGTTTCTCCCCCATCTCTAGAAACCGTTAAGTAAACATCCGTTTTATGATCCTCATGATTTCTGCGATCATAATAAACAAAATAAAGGTAGCCTGTAGTCTTATCTATTGTCATCCAGGTCAAAAACTGGTGCTTTTTAGATTCATCTTGATTTACTTTAATCGGCTCCGACCATGATATTCCGTTATCTGTTGATTTAAGTAACCAAATATCAGTATCATCTTCTCCATTGCTCTGATCGGCATAATTGATATAAATATTCCCTCTGGTATCAGCACTACTCAAATCACAAATGGTCACAGGTAATCCATTACATCTAAAAATACCAGGGATATCGATCACCCATCCAACGGGCTGTTTTCCAACAAACATTTCTTGCTGTAACCAAGACTCTCCCTTATCCAATGAATAATTAAACCAAAGCGAATCGTTCCTAGACCAAGCCACATAAATTTCTCCGTTTGGTCCTACTGCAGGAACAGCACCTTCGGCTGTCTTATCATTATCCATACAGTCTCCAGGAAACTTTGAAATTCTCACGGGATTCGTCCAAGTTTCACCTCCGTCAGCGGACTTCGCAAAAACTATTATACTTTCATCCTCAGGCTTGTCCGAATCGTACTTATCAAACTGTGTCCACGTTAAATAAAGTGTATTATCGAATGGATCAATAGCCACCCATTGTTTATCATGGAACTTGCCATTATTCAGTGTATGGCCTTCTGTTTTAAATTTCCCTTTCAGTTTAGCTGATCGTTGGCATACCATTCCTCCAATAAGGGCTTGGCCGTCAATATTCGATAAATGAATGTAGTAGTACCTTCCTAAACTATCTACGGTCATACAAGGATCACCGTTCACTCCCCATTGCGATTTAATAGACTTGGCCTTCCAAGTTTTACCTCCATCTTTGGAATAGTAATAGTCATTCATTACTGATCCGGCTATCATGTTGTCGTTATTATAAGGATCTATACAAATACTTGGCTCCACTTGAGAAGCAAAATAAGTGGCCTTTTTCGGTTTGGGCAAGGTCACATTTGTGAATTGCGCCATAAGGAAAGCTGGAAATAATAAAAATATGAGTATAGTTAACTTCATTGACATTTTTTAGAAAGGATACCCAATACCAAAGTTTAATCTAATTTGGTGCGGAGCCACGTAATCTTCTGTAAATTCTTTATCAGGGTCTGGGTCTAAGAAATTTGAGTCGTAAATGGGGTGTTCTTCAAATAACCAACGTTCTCCTTCTTCTAGGTAAGGATTATAAATTGGGAAAGCTAAATCAAGACGAACAATTAGGAAGTCTAAATCCATTCGTAGTCCGAATCCACCTCCCAGAGCACTTTGCGCCAGAACATTTTGAAAACTGAATAAACCTGGGTCATCAGCTAAAGGTGAATTCAATTTCCAAATATTACCTGCATCAAGGAAAAATGCCCCTTTAAATATAGATGCCATGTCAAAGCGATATTCTAGGTTTAATTGGAGTTTTATATCTCCAAGTTGTGTGGTTGTTGAATTAGAATCTTTGTATACCTGTGTAGCCCCAGGAGCCATAGTTCGGGCTGGGAACGCTCTAATATCGTTGGATCCTCCTGCAAAAAAGCTCTGCTCGTACGGTAATGATTGTGAATTTCCATAGGCATATCCTATACCTGCTATGGCTCTATAGACTAATCGGCGTTTCTCATCTATATATTGATTCGCCACATATTGTCCTTCCGCCTTTAAGAATTGTGTATAAGGAACACCAATTAGCGAAAGTTGTGTACCAGTAGAATCGGGGGTTCCTAAGCCTGTTAGCGCTAAAATTCCGCCAGACTGCTTCACCGATAAAATGAAGTCATGCTTATGCCTTCCTTTTCTTGGGTTATTGTTCTCTCCTCTTTTTTGCTTTCTGCGGTCTGAACGTTCATTATTGTAATGATAGGTTAATCCTACCAAGGTGGTAAAGTGATCCGAGTACGAATCAATTAAGAAGGGATCATTAAGTTGATTTAATCTCTCCTGGAAGAAATCCTCCTTATTTACACGTACATAATCAAAATAGAATGGGTTTACACTCCAGTCTTGTAACTTATCCTGCACCCATTTCCAAGTCCATATAAAGGAAGCAATGTTTCTTCTAAACTCTGACCTGTTTTGATAGTTATACTTAATCTCCACTTTTGTTGTTGGGAACATTCTTTTCGATAAGTCATCAAAAAGCAAATGAAAAGGCACTAGTTGCGGGAATTCTAAGCCTAGTTTAGGTTCTATTTCCCAAGTGTTAAAGAAGCCTTCATCTACTGCCGCATTTGTAACGATTAAAGGCTGCGACTCAAAACCACCTGAAATACTGAATTTAAATTTCTGTGCTCCTTTATTGAGGTTTATATTGGTGTATTGAATAGTACTGAATATACCGAGCGCTGAGTTTGTATTTGTAGCCTTAGGCTCCAATACAAAGGATTGTTTATCCATTGGGTATAAATGATAATCCACATGTACTTCGTTGCTAAATGGTTTTTGAGGGTTGATATACACATTTGGGGATATTGTGCTGAATACACCTAGATTGGCCAAAGCCTGATAAGTTCGTGGTAAGTAGTAATCTTTGTAATAGAAATTACGTTCCTTATCCCCAGGAACATAAATTTCCATGAAGTTCTGGTGATTGAGTAGTTTAGGATTAAGATATGGTACGTCATTATAAAAGAAAAGACCTACATTTTCAATTTCAATCGTATCCAATAAAAACCAATTACCTGTTGAATCTTTGTAGGTAGCTTGGCCAGTGGTTTCACTATACCCATATTTACCCAATTCTTGGCATCGTTTTATATAATTTGAAAAACCGTTAACAAAAGAATTCGTGTCTGTATTGTAGAGGAAGAACCTTACCTGTCTTACTCTATGGGTTTGATGCCGCAGAAAAACTGTTGAATCAGGATAATCAGGGTGGGGTTGGGCCTTCTTTTTCGTAAATACAATAATATGCGCCTCATAATCTCCACGTGTTGTATCCACCGCAAAATTCACGTATGATGCGGCCAAACCAAAAAATGCATTATCTCTACAATATTTTGAAAATGCCTCTCTCTCTTCTTGTAAATCACTCTCAATTAAACGGTTTCCGATTTCAATTTTACTTCCTTCTTTCTTGGTGTACTTATTGCTGTATTCATTTAAAAGCTGCTGATTACCTGATGAATCATAGCAAATAGAGGTAATGATGTATGGTTTACCTGCATCAACATTATAATCGACGAATGACTTTTTCTTCTTTTCCTTGAAGTAAATGGTATCTTTAATTTTAGCGTAATAGTACCCTTCTTTCTTCAAATAAATTTTCATTTGATCCTTCGACTTTTCAACCAAAGCAGAGTCAAATAGTACTGGAGCTTCGCCAAATTTTGTTCTTAAGCTGTGTCTCCTCCCTAGCTTTAATTCTTTGGGCTCAAATTGTTTTGGCAAATAAGTGGAATCTCCTTTGGATCGCGCTTTATCTATTCGACGCTTATTCACTTTATCAACTTTGTTTTGACGCTTTTGGTTCTTAAGTCGGTTCTTTTCCGTCTTCTTTTTTACCTGCTTATTATATCGCACCGTGTCAATTCGGTTGTAAACCCAAAGCTTAAACCCTGAATTAGGTTGCGGTTTAATGAGGTAATCCAGCTCGGTCGCTGAAATATCTGGATCTTCTGTTTCTACCTGCGTTCCTGTACTATCGTGTTCAACGAAATAAATGGAATTCTCTTTGTGTAAATACTTACCCTCTGGAACATATTTAGCCTGACGACATGCAGTCGTCAAAAGTCCCAAAGTCACAACAAGAAAGATTATCCTTAAAACGCGATCCATGTTTTACTATCTTTGCAAAAATAGAGTAATTCAACAATGCCCTTAACTAATTCAGAAATAAAATTCGTAAAGTCTCTTCACCTGAAAAAAAACAGACAAGAGAATGATCTCTATTTGGTTGAAGGAGAAAAAATGATTCAAGAACTTCTAGTCCAAGACAGGTTTGAAACATCGGAACTTTTTGGCTTAGAGGAAATACAAGATGCTGACGTACAAATAGTTTCTAAGAAGGAACTTGAACGCATGTCCTCATTAAAAAATCCGAATAAATTTCTTGCTGTTGTTTCAACTAAACCGAAGGTAAAAGAGCAGGAATTTGACAAAGCACTCATGGTTGACTTGGTAAATGACCCAGGTAATTTGGGAACGATTATCCGCACAGCGGATTGGTTTGGAATCACGAAGATATTCTTGGATCAAAATTCGGTTGATGTGTTTAATCCGAAGGTAGTTCAATCAACAATGGGCGCAATTTTTAGGGTTGAAGTGGAATACTGCGATTTGTTAATGAAAACGAATGAGTTAAAGAATCAAGGTTTTAAATTCTATGGTGCTTTTATGGATGGTGATGACTATAACGCCATTGATTTTAATGAAAAATCTGTACTTGTAATGGGATCAGAATCCCACGGTATTTCGGATGGATTAGGAAAACTATTGGATCAAAAAATCACGATTCCAAGGCAAGGAAAATCTGAGTCATTAAACTTAGCTGTAGCCACTGGAATACTCCTTTCAAAGTTTTCAGCTTAGTATTTCAATACCCAACCTTTTATTCCTGTTCCTTCGGCTATTTCGGAGATATTAGCTTTGGCAGCATCTCTTGAAGAGAAACATTCTGCAGAAACATAGGTAACGCCTGATTTTCCAGATATAAGGTTGACATTGTAGCCTTTTGATTGGATCTCATCTCCCCTATTCACCGCGTTGTCATAAATAGAAAAAGTACCCACGATTACGTGATAATTGCAGGGCTCATTGGTTCTTTTAGAAACATAGGACTTCGCTAGCCCCCCTTTTTTGTTCTCTGCTATACTTGTCAATATAGGCGCTAAAACTAAGTCTACCGTATCAGCAATTAATTCAGTTGTTATTGATTCCTCCTCCATCACAGTATCAATTACTTCCTCAGTAACCGGGATTTCTTTCTGCATCTCCTCAGGTTCTTTAACGGGAACTGGCTCTTCCATTTTCATGTTATTCAATGCTAAAAACTCGGCTATTTCATCGAATATGGAGGTTTCTTTTTTCATCAACTCAAAGTCCTTGTGAATTTCTATAACCCCGACATAGCAGGCTACCCAAATATCTCCTTTGTCCCAATTTGCTGCAATTCCAATAGGGTGTTCATTAGTTTTTTGTACCTCAACAACCTTCATACTATCAGTTTGAATTTTAGAAAAGGTATTGGCAAAGTAGTTTACCACGTAAATAAACTTTTCATCTGGTGAGAGGATCATGGAGCGCGGACCTGCGTTGGTTCTGCAGACCACTTTTTCTTCAGTAAAAAGATTATATTTCACTACTGTATTGCTCGAATTCACCGAAATATAGAGCGTAGAATCTGATTTGCTTAAGGATAAATGTCTAGGGGAAGATCCAATCGATTTGATATAATCTACCTGATAAGTACTCAAGTTTACCTTTGCTACCATACTTGAGCCCATGATTGTAACATAAGCGAATTCCGACTGACTGTCAATTGCTATGCCTCTTGGGTGAGCACCCACTTTAACAGCCTTTATTTCTTTTCCCGTTTCTGTATTGACAATAGAAATGTCGCTACTTGTCCAATTACTTGAAATCAATAATTTTTCATCATTACTTAAGGCCAAGAACTTTGGTACCGAGCCAACTTTAATCACTTGCTCTATGGCGTAGCTTTCTGTATTGATCTTATAAATAAAACTTGGATCATATTCTTTCCCTATGCATCCGTCACATCCCGGAGCTGTGAATTCGTCGCCTTCCATAGCATAATTAGAAACGTATATGTACCTTCCATCCTTCGTATACACAGCCTCAACAGGCGCTCCTTTTACAACTTCATCATTATATTCATTAAAACCATACTCATGAAGATTAACCTCATCTTGCATTCGGTGCAATAATTCTCCTTCCTCATTATAAAAAGTAACAGAATGTCTGTACATCATATTCTGCGCAGCGAAATGTCCGCTCCCATCCGTTACAATAGATTTTGGCGATATTTTACCCGATACTTCTTTTCGTTTGATTATGAAATTCTCTTGACTCAGAGGATAAAAAGACATCAGAAAAAGTAGAACTAACCCAAGATTTCTTGCAGCTGACGAAGATCTTCTACCTTGCTTTCTTCTCCTGCCTGAGAGTAAGATACCGTCAGGTTCTGAATAAGCATTTTTAATATTTGAGAATTTGAGCACGGCTCGAAATAGTCTTTTTGTAAAGGTAAGTTTAAGTTACGAAGATAATTCTCTATTTCGTTATGGTCGAATATCTTACCTTTTCGCTCAGGATTTATATAGAACAAGATGTTTCTATCATCATGCGCCATTCCTAACATCTTTAGTGTCTGGCGTTCATCAACAAAGCCTAAAACGAAATGCGTATGGAAGTTTACACCATAAATAGGAATCTTTAATCGCTGCGCTATTATTGAGTATAAAATGGCCAAACTAAGCTGGTTCCCTTTCTTTGATTTCAATAATGACTCTATATATGAATGTCGTGGAGCTAGAAACTCCGAATTGGATACAGTAAAACCGCACTCTTCAAACAATACGTAATTAATCACTTTTACTATCTCAAAGGCCGTATTGTTATCATTTATCTCCAACCAAACCATTCTGGAAATCTTTTCCATTTCCGCTTCAATGTTGGCAAAATCTAGATTTGGATATTGGAACTTATTTAAGATCATAGCCCCTTTAAGAAGGTCTCTATTGCTTGATTCTCGCCACTTATGAAGATCTGTCTTAATGTCTTCGATTCGAATTTCTCGAATTAGCTTTTCTATCTTCCCTTGGTGTGGCAGTCCATTTTCAGACCTACTCCATTCTTCTTCTAAAATCGAAACTACAGGCAGTCCAATAGACCTTAGACGCTCACTCACATTTTCATATACGTTTGGATCTGGATCTTCTATTAACCGCACCAACGCATTTATCTCATTATGTCTTGGATCTTGAATCATTTCTCCAAAACAAATGTAAATCAGTAGTAGTGAGATTGAAAGAGGGGTAGTTAAATCTTATACACCCTATTTTGTTAATCTGTCAAGTACATCTTGGATTAATTCGCCCATTGGTTTCTTGTACTCCGGCATAAATTCACCAGAATATCTATTGGCTAAAACCAAACAAACTGTAACTGCCTCATGACCCAAAGCATCACTCAGAGCGTAGAGTGCAGAACATTCCATTTCAAGATTTGTAGCACGAAAACCATCCCAATTAAAATGGCGAAGTTTATCTTTAAAATCAGAAATGGACAGCGGTATCCTAACTGCCCTTCCTTGTGGACCGTAAAAACCATTGGCTGTTGTGGTAATGCCTTCCAGCATACCATCGTTGATTTTATTTCTTAATTCTTCACTACAGGCTTTAATGTAAGGTATATTCAGAGGAGATTTCCAACCCGTGCTTTCAATAAATGAACGTTGAGCATTGGCTTCATTTTCCGAAAAAGGAATTTCATAAAAATTTGCTACTCCATCTAAACCAATGACATATCGTGAAAGAACTCGTGTACCTGGGGAAATATCTTCATGCAAAGCTCCGCATGTGCCAATTCTTACAAATTTCAGTTTTCGATGATCTTCTTTTACCGTTCTCGTTTCGAGGTTGATATTAGCAATGGCATCAACTTCATTCAAAACAATATCCACATTATCTGTGCCTATTCCCGTTGAAATAACGGAAAGTTCTTTACCATTATAGGTGCCGGTCAGCGTACAGAATTCTCTATTCTGAGTTTCGAATCGAATAGAATCAAAAAAACTACCTACGTACTTAACCCTATCCTGATCTCCTACAAGAATGATGTCATCAGCTATGTCATCAGGTCCAAGGTTTAAATGGTAAATTTTACCCTCAGAATTTAAGGTAAGTTCAGAAGCCTTTATTCCACTCATTAAAGTTGTATTACATTGATCTTTGGTGATTCAAGATCAGTGTAATATCCTATGATTTTCTCAATGATCTCAGAATCATTCACAAGATAAGAAATAATGTTCTCGTGTCTTTCTTGAAACCCTCCATTCGGAAAGATCTTCTCTTTCAACTTTTCCAACTTCCTAATTCGGTTTTCATCTTTATTTTTAACCGATTTTACGAGCTTATTCTCGAGCTTTTCAAAATCATTCAATGCTCGCGTAAACGTAGACTCTATGGATTGAACAGCGCCTTTATCTATCTCTTCGGCCTTTTTCAAAGCCTTAATTTTTTCATGCTCAAGCGCTTGTTTTATATCATCTATGATAATTGATCCCCCGATCTCATCTTTTACTTTATCCTTGAATAAAAGATTTAAATCCCCTTTTAACTGCTTTAACTCTAATCCAGAATCGTTTAAAATTTCAATTTCCCTCTCGCGCAATAGAACGAAAGAATCTCTAGCAATAATCATTGGAAAGGCAAGACCTAGCGATTGAAAGACTCCCTTTAGTTGCATCCAGTAGGCAATTTCTCCACCACCTCCAACATAGGCAAGATTCGGTAAAATAGTTTCCTGATATACAGGTCTTAATAGAGCATTCGGTGAGAATGCTTCGGGAGATGAAGATAAACAAGTAAGGAGTTCTTCTTGACTTATTTCATTCTCTCCAACCGCCCATTTTCCTTCTTCTAATGATATTCTCTCACGCTTTCCATCTTCTTGAATCAAAAAGATGTTCGAATTTCTTAAGAACACCTGATTATGGTAATCTTTCTTTAAAAGTTGGGCGTTGATTTTTGAAACCGCTTTGAAAGTCACCTGTTCCTCTATCTCCCTTTTCACCACAGGAGCAAAAAGACCTTTCAATTCAGTATCATCCCCATCAATGATTACAAGACCATGCTCTCCAAAGAAATGATTCATTAAGGTTCTTGTGGCATCAGCTAAATCATGGGCCTGAGAAATAGAATCAAATATTGGGGAAAGCTTTTCAAGATCTTCAGGATTTGAAAATTTCGCCTTGATAGCTTCAATAAAAGAAGAGATACCCTTCGTCGAAATACGTCCAGCCACCTTATTTTCAACATCTTCATGATTCCAAGCTAAATTATCCTTGAACAGATTTATATGGTTAATTTCCTCAAAGTCATGATCTTCTGTTGCCATCCAAAACACAGGCACAAAATTGTAGTTAGGAAATTTAGAATTTAGATCTCTCGTGATATTAATTACCTGAGCTACTTTATAAATTGAATATAAAGGACCAGATAGAAGATTTAACTGGTGACCCGTAGTAATGGTAAATGTATTCTCAGACCCAAGAGCCGCAATATTACCCTTTGTTGCATCAGAAATGTTGATTCCTTTGTTTTGAGTCTTTAATTGGTTCACTAAAACCTCACGGTTAGATTTTTCAAAAACCTTCTTGTTTATGGCCGATTCTATCTTGTCGTATGCAAAGAATTCTTCTACGAACTCTGCTACATTAGGGTCTTTAGCTGTTAAATTCTGAATTAGTTTTGAAGAGAATCCGAAGTCCTGAAATGAAATTACGTGTTGCAACATGGATACAAATGTACATAAGGTTATTCCATTAATTTCTGTTTCTTTGCAAAAAAATTATTTCAATGCAAGCAACAATAAAAACAAGTAAAGGAACAATGGTTGCCGAGCTTTACGATGAGGCAACACCAATTACGGTTGCCAATTTCGTGAAACTAGCCAATAGCAACTTCTATGATGGATTAACGTGGCATAGAGTAATCCCTAATTTTGTTATTCAAGGCGGATGTCCAGACGGCACAGGAGCTGGTGGACCAGGTTGGACTATTGAGTGCGAAACTAAGGCAGATAAGCAATATCATGATAGAGGTGTTCTATCAATGGCACACGCTGGAACCAACACCGGAGGGTCACAGTTCTTTGTTTGTCACGGACGTGAGGGAACGTACCATTTAGATGGTCATCACACGTGTTTCGGAAAAGTACTTGAGGGTCTAGATGTCCTAGACGATATACGAGAAGGTGACAAAATTGAATCTATCACCATTTCTTAAGTCATAAAGCTTTTAAAAAGGAAACTCTCTTCGTACGAAGGGAGTTTTTTTATTCTGCTAACTCACCAGCAATAAAAGGACATTTTTCTTCTAATGCAAGCGCCCATCCTTCATCAGCAAAAGTTGTGTTATCATAGTTTTGCATTAACTTAAGATCACACTCTGCAAAGGTTATGTCAAAATCCATTTCTTCATCGCCTGTTACAGGTTTAATATTTTCCATACATGCGCAAAACTCATCTGCTGCTTTTGATTGATCTTCAGTATACCCACCACAAGAAGCTAAAAATAGACCTGCGACACCTAGTAATAAGAACTTTGACTTTTTCATTTTTTTGGTTTTTTACTAATTTAAATATTATTTGAAATAAACATCTTCTACCAACACCTTTTGGGCTACTCCGTTTATTTTTTCGATTATTATTTTTTTATGCAATGCTAGTTCATCACGCATCACTGAGGAATTGATTTCTAACACTAATGTTTTCTCTTTAATAAAAAGCTTCGTTGTTCTCGCTGCAACAGCCTTTCCCATTAACTCCTCCCATCGCGACAAAACTTTAGTTTCATAAAGCTTATCGGTCATACCAAGAGCTCTGAAATACTCATCTAAGGCCTTACCTATAGGTTTACCATCTCCATTTCTCATAGCTCTTGAATCTCCTCTGGTTTAATTCTAAATACTTTTTTGTTGATCTCAATTCCTTCAAACACTTTTTCAATTCTTTCAGCATCTGTATCGGATATAAATACTTGTCCGAACTGTCCATCTGAAACTAAATTCATAAGTTGAGAAACTCGACCATGATCTAATTTATCAAAAATATCATCCAACAACAACATTGGAGGAATATTCAATAGATTCTTTACAATTT
This sequence comes from Crocinitomicaceae bacterium, assembly GCA_022447665.1. GTDB lineage: Bacteria > Bacteroidota > Bacteroidia > Flavobacteriales_D > Crocinitomicaceae > JAKVAQ01. Next base: position 20,240 of record JAKVAQ010000031.1, on the reverse strand, counting down.
CAAATTGCGCTAATCTAAGCGCTATTAAAAACGACTTCTGCTGGCCTTGTGACCCAAACTTTTTAATGGGTTGTTCTTTAATTTCAAACTGAAGATCATCTTTATGAATCCCCACAGTTGTATAGCCAACATAGGAATCTTTTCTATGTGCTTTTTTTAATTCTTCAACAAAATCTCCCTCGTGCAAATTGGACAAATATGTAATACCAATCTTTTCTTTCCCTCCAGAAATAAATTCGAAATGCCTTTGCACTACCGGAATAAATTCAATCAGAAACTCATTTCTTTTTTTGAAGATTTCATTCCCAAGTTCAACGAGTTGCGCATCCCAAACCTCTATATTCTCTTCATTGAAAAAGCGCATTTCTACAAACTGTTTTAACAAAGCATTCCTTTGGGCCAATACTCTATTGTAACGCATAAGCGCGTTCAAATATGTTTTATCAAACTGTGAAATAATGCTGTCAATAAACTTACGCCTAGTATCTGACCCCTCCTTAATTAAATTCGTATCATAAGGCGAAATTATAACTGCCGGAAATTGACCAATATGGTCGGCCAACTTCTCATATTCCTTTTTATTACGTTTTAACTTTTTCTTCTGTCCTTGTTTAACCGAACAGGTAATGTTTACTTTTTTTTCTTCCTTCATAAAATCACCCGCAACAAGAAAAAATTTCTCATCAAGTCGAATATTATGACGGTCTTGCGGATTAAGATAACTCTTTGAAAAAGACAAGTAATAAATGGCATCAAGCATATTGGTTTTACCCGCGCCATTATCTCCTACAAACACATTTACCTCAGGTGAAAATTCCAACTGAGCCTCTACATAATTCTTAAAATTTATGAGTTGTATATTCTGAAGATACATGAGAATTCAAAGATACTATTTATCATGGTGGACAACTTGAATTTTATGATATTTGCCAATATGTATCCCGAATTAAATTTACCACAAGCAACATTACGCATTGAAAATGGTAAGGTCTGGGATATACTCCGTAAAAAAAATCTTAAAGTTACTCCCGAAGAATGGGTAAGGCAACACTTTATTCATTTTTTAATTGATCATAGGCAATTCCCTGCAGGCCTAATGATAAGTGAGTATAAGGTGGATTATGCAGACAAGGCTGTAAGAGCAGATATTGTTGTATTTAACAATGACCATAAGACCCAAGTTATTATTGAATGTAAAGCTCCTAAAATCAAGTTAACAGAAAACACCTTTTATCAAGTGGCAAAGTATGCACGAGTGCTCAATCCAAAAATGGTGATTCTTACCAACGGACTAATGCATATTTGTGCTTACATTTTAGAAAACGGTGACATACAATATTTAAAGGGTATTCCTAATTATTGTGATATCTGATACCTACCCGTACCTAGCCCTTGCATAAAATCAGCCCAAGCTGCTGGGTTTAATAAGTTATTCGCTGGTCCCTGCCCCCTATTGTATTGTTGCTGCATAAATTGCTGCTGTGAGTTACTATAGGCTGACTGGGCATCTCCTGTCATCATAACCCCAACAAAAGCTAGTTCTTGTGGTGTTAAACGTTGTTGCGCCAACTTGATCTGATCAAAAGGAGAATCCATGTTCACAAAGTATTCCGCAAATTGTTCTTTTGAAGGCCACGGATAGACGGGAACCGGATCAAACGTTATGGTATCGTATTGCATTACTTGCACCAGTGTGAATTCTTCCAAAGACATAGTATCCGATACAACATAAGTCTTCTTTTTAAACCCTGTGCTTGAGAATTGAATTGTATCTCCAGGGTGAACAACCAAAGCAAAGTACCCAAAGTAATCCGCGTACACACCTCTATTCGTTGTTAGATCATGGACTTTTACATATGGAACTCGGTACATACTATCGGTAATAGCAATACCCGTCATTTGGATATACTTCACAGAATCCTGTTCCTGAGCAATAGACTTGCCCCCCAACAATAGCAATATGAATAATAGAACCCTCATTTAATAGGCTTAACGCAAATATCTTAAATCTCTTCTAAACACCCTCTTAATTTAACAAAATTTATCCATTATTAAGACTTTCTAAGTTCAAAATTCCTTCTTATCTTTGCGGGAATTTATTTCTCACGTAAATTCAAAATATGTCGCTTAAAGCATTGTCAGAAATCAAGGAAGGTCTTACCTACGACGATGTGCTCCTTGTACCAAGTTATTCTGAAATTCTTCCTCGTGAAGTATCACTTAAAACCAAGTTCAGTAGAAATATTGAGTTAAATGCTCCGATTATTTCAGCTGCAATGGATACCGTTACCGAATGGTCATTGGCGGTTGCTATTGCCCAACAAGGGGGAATTGGTGTGATTCATAAAAACATGACAATCGAGCAGCAAGCGCTCCAAGTAAGAAAGGTAAAGCGTTCAGAAAGTGGTATGATCATCGATCCTATTACATTAGATGAAGATGCTACCGCTAAAGATGCCTTGACGATTATGGCCGAGAACAAAATTGGTGGGATTCCAGTTGTTGATTCGGAAGGTTATTTGAAAGGGATTGTCACGAATAGAGATTTAAGATTTGTATCGAAGCTAACCACTCCGATCACTTCTGTAATGACTTCAGATAATATTATTACGGCTTCTGAAGGTACTACATTGGCGGATGCTGAAAAAACATTACAAGAGTTTAAGATTGAGAAATTACCAGTTGTATCAGCAGACAATAAGCTACTAGGGTTAATTACATTCCGTGATATAATAAAGGTGAAAGAGCATCCTCTTTCATGCAAAGATTCTATCGGAAGACTGCGCGTAGCAGGTGCTGTAGGGGTTACTCCAGACACATTAGAAAGAGTTGACGCTCTAGTAGAAGCGGGAGTAGATGCTGTTGTCATCGATACTGCACATGGACATTCAAAATTCGTTGTAGAAAAATTAAAACAAGTTAAAGATAAACACCCTAACCTTGATGTAGTAGTTGGAAACATTGCTACAGCTGAAGCAGCTAAGTTCTTAGCAGAAGCGGGTGCCGATGGAATCAAAGTAGGAATTGGACCAGGTTCAATATGTACAACTCGTGTGATTGCAGGAGTAGGTGTTCCACAGCTTTCTGCAGTTAATGATGTTGCTATGGCAATGGAAGGTTCTGGCATTCCAATCATTGCAGATGGTGGTGTAAGATATACTGGAGATTTTGTAAAAGCAATCGCGGCAGGAGCCGATTCAATTATGGTTGGTTCGATGTTTGCAGGAACTAAAGAGTCTCCTGGTGAAACAATCATTTACCAAGGAAGAAAGTTTAAAGCGTATAGAGGGATGGGATCAGTAGAGGCGATGCAAAAAGGATCGAAAGATCGTTATTTCCAGGGTGAAGAGGATAATAAGAAAAAATTAGTTCCAGAAGGAATTGCTGGACGTGTACCTTACAAAGGACACCTTAAAGAAATTATGCACCAAATTATAGGAGGTATCAAAGCAGGTATGGGATATTGCGGAGCACCTGAAATTGAAAAATTAAAAGGCTCAACATTCATAAGAATCTCAAATGCAGGGATCAACGAATCTCATCCACATGACGTTACCATAACGAGAGAAGCTCCAAATTACAGTAAATAAAATGAAGAAATTAGTATTATTATTTAGCCTATTCCTAGCCGGAACACTAAGTTTTGCTCAAGAAAACGACCCCGTTATTCTTACCATTAATGGCGAGAACATCTACGCGTCTGAATTCTTGTATATCTACACAAAAAACGAAGATGAACCATCGTTCAAGAAAAAAGATCTTGATGCCTACATGGAGTTGTTCATCAATTATAAATTGAAAGTTAAAGAAGCAGAACGACTAAAGTATGATACGATACCTTCTTTAAAATCGGAATTGCTTCAGTACCGTGGGCAATTGTCTTTGCCTTATATGACTGATAAGGAGAAGAACGAAGAATTGATTCAGGAAGCCTATGATAGAACACTAAACGAAGTTCGTGCAAGCCATATTCTTATCCGCGTTAATCCAGACGCGAGTCCTGAAGATACCTTGAGAAAATATAAAAGAATCATGGAGCTTAGAGATCGTATCATTGGCGGTCAAGACTTCACTGAAGTAGCATCTGGTAGAGATGGTTCTGAGGATCCAAGTGTGAAAATGAACGGAGGTGATCTCGGTTACTTTACCGCTTTGCAAATGGTTTACCCTTTTGAAGAAGCCGCTTTCACGACTGAGGTTGGAGAAGTTTCAATGCCAGTAAGAACTCAATTCGGATACCACATTATAATGGTAACTGATAAAAGAAAGAGTTTAGGCAAAATCAGCACAGCACATATCATGATTCTTTCTAACGCTCAAATGAGTGCAAACGAACAAAGCAAAGCAAAAGAAAAAATCGAAGAGATTTACGGACTATTACAAGACGGTGAAAAATTTGAAGACTTGGCGATGAAGTACTCTGATGATCAATCTTCACGCGCTAAAGGCGGCGTTTTACCAATTTTTGGTGCAGGTACGCGTCAAAGAATGGTAACTGAGTTTGAAACTGCTGCTTTTGGAATTGCTAATGATGGTGAATACTCTGAGCCAGTGCTTACGCCTTATGGTTGGCACATCATTAAACGAATTTCGCTTGAACCATTACCTTCTTACAAGGAGATGTATCGAGAGTTAAAGCTTAAAGTAGAGAGAGATGAAAGAGCTGAAAAGTCTAAAGTTTCTTTTATCAACGGACTCAAAAAAGAATACAACTTTATCAGTGACTACGGTAAATATCAAGTAGACTTTGAAGCACAAGTAGGCCCAGAGATCTTTATTGGTGCTTGGAAAGGATTTGATGACAAAGGGAAAAAAGATGCTACATTATTCACTTTTGCTGATCAATCTGCTTCAGTTGGTGACTTTGAGCAATACTTGTTCAATACACAGCGAAAAATGGCACCAGTGCCTGTTTACCAGTATTTAAAGGACAAGTACGACGAATTTGTGATTGAGCGCTTAACTGCATACGAGGACACACAATTAGAGAAAAAGCATCCTAAGTTCAAATCATTAATGCAAGAATACCGCGATGGAATCTTGGTGTTTGAAATCATGCAAAATGAGATTTGGGAAAAAGCTGCTCAAGATACTACCGGAATTAAAAACTATTACGAAGCACATAAAGAAGACTTCCGCTATCCTGTGAGATATAAAGGAAATCTTTTCAAATGCAAAGATATGGCTATTGCGCAGCAGGTTTATGATTATGTTGAAGAAGATTCATTGAGTGCAAAATCAATTAGAGGAAGATTGAATGAAACTTCACAACTTAACGTTTACCTTAAAACGCATACGTTCAACTCTGAAACAACTGAAGCCTTTAGAAAAGGAAAACCTAAAAAGAAAAAGTTTAAGGTTAGAAAATTCAAGCCAGGCTTAAACAAAATCTTCGAGCGTAATGGTGAATATTATGTCTTTGATGTAGAAGAAGTTTTACCTCCACGAGCAAGACAGTTCAGTGAAGCTAAAGGTCTTGTAACTGCGGCTTACCAAAACAAACTTGAAAGCGAGTGGATTGATGAATTAAGAGGAAAATACGATATTGTTGTTAACCGTGAGGTACTTTACGGCGTTGGCGATATGTAAAATTTTCATAAAAACTTTGATAGAAAGTCGTTGGGAAATAACCAGCGACTTTTTTTGTTTTAAATTTGAAAGATGCGCATAACGACTGCGTTCATATTAATCCTATTATTTGTTAGCTGCTCTGGCGGAGATGACAAGGGAGAACTCTTGGCTAAGGTTGGAGACGCAGAACTCTATCAATCTGATCTAGCACATTACTTCGCAAAAGACGATTTTTCGATTGACGACAGCATAGCATTGCTAAATGAACTCCGTGATAATTGGATCAACGATCAAATCCTAGTCAATGAAGCGGCATCCTCTGAAGGTGTTGAAATGGACGAAATCGAAAGAAAAGTCAACCAATACAAAAATGATCTATTGATTCATGACCTTCTCAAAACCAAAGTTTATGAAAACCTAGATACAGTAATTACTGATGGAGAGATCCAAACTTATTACAACCAACACATTGATGAATTTCAGCTTAATGACTACCTGGTAAAGGTACTTTACCTGAAGGTTTCTGAAGATGCGCCTGACATTGATAAAATCACCTCGGCTTATAAATTGCGAAAGCCGGAGCACATTGAAGAAATCGAAATATTTGCAAAAATCTATGCTTCTAACTTTTATTACGACATGGAAAACTGGATTTATTTTGATGATTTACTGAAAGAAGTACCTTTGCACGATATTAATAAGGACAAATTCATAATTAATAAGTCTAAAATTCGTTTTCAAGAGAACGGATACTACTATTTTTTAAACGTAATGGATTATAAATTGAAGAATACCGCTTCGCCATTAAGTTTTGAAAAGGACAAGATTAAGGAAAGAATTTTGAGTATGCGCACAAAGAAATTAGAACAGTCGCTGAAAGAAGAAATGATTAACAACGCCTATAACAATGATGAGATTGAAATATATAATTAGTGTTTTAACAATTTGTATTCTTTCTTCGGCTTCTTTCGGACAAGAGGCTTTAGGAATGGGAGCTAAATTGGCGGACAAAATCGTTGGTCAAATTGGTGATGAAATAGTTTTATTGAGCGACATCAAGGCGAGAGAATTACAAATGCTTCAAAATGGCGAACCGATTGATGCCAACACAGAATGCCTGATTTTAGAAGAGCTTCTTTTCGAAAAACTCCTGGTTAACCAAGCTAAAATTGACAGTATTGAAGTTCCTGATGATATGGTGAACCAAGAAATGGAAGCTCGTATCAATCAAATTGCTGCCCAAATGGGAGGTGTAGAAAAGCTGGAAGACTTTTACGGAAAATCCGTAGCACAAATTAAAGCAGAGTTTTTTGAACAAATTAAAAAACGTCTTCTCGCTGAACAAATGCGTGATAAAATCACTGAAAATGTAAGAATTACCCCTAAGGAAGTTGAAGAATTCTACAACGGATTGCACAAGGATAGTATTCCGTACATTAACTCAAAAGTAATTGTTAGTCAAATTGTTGTATACCCTATTGTTTCTTTGGAGGATAAGAAAAAAACCCAGGATCAATTGAACAACTGGAGAGAAGAAATTATTGGAGGCGTGAAGAGTTTCCAGACAATTGCTACACTTTATTCAGAAGATCCAGGAAGTAGATTGAATGGTGGAGATTTAGGATGGCAAAGCCGTGGTACAATGGTGCCTGAATTTGAAGCTGCTCTTTTCGCTTTAGAAAAAGGAGAGATTTCACCAGTATTTGAAACGCAATACGGTTACCATATTGTTCAGCTTCTTGAGAGAAAAGGTGATAACTACCACACCAGACATATTCTTCGTACACCGCAGGTGAGTGATAAAGCCCTAATGCGTTCTGCCGAATTAATTGATAGTATTCACAAAGAGATTGGAAGAGGCACCATTAGCTTTGAAGAAGCCGCAATGAAATTTTCTGATGATGACGCCTCAAAGCAAAATGGAGGATTAATTGTAAACCCTTATTCCGGTGATTACCAATGGGACATTCAAAACTTAAATGATATTGACCCACAAATGTCTCGAACAGTGAATTCAATGAAAGTCGGCTCTTACTCTAGCCCAGCACTGTACGACAATATGTTTGAGCAGAAAAAAGGAATACGTATTGTAAAGCTTGTTGAAAAGACTAAGCCGCATAAAGCCAATTTAAAGGATGATTATACTCTAATCTCTACAGCAGCGGCGAACGCTAAAAAGCAACAAGTCATTGACAAATGGGTGAACTCGAAAATAGGTACTACTTATGTTCGAATTTCTGACGAGTTTCTGAAGAAATGCTCATTCAAGTATCAATGGGTAAAAGTGGGGTAATTTTAATCTTGTTACCTTTTTCATTTGTTACGTTACAGAGGTAAGGCTTTAATTGAATGAAATTTCTGTACACCACTACTCTATTCTTCTTCTCTGTTTCCATAGCTATAGGACAGGATCTCAGCGCGGAAATAGATAATATTGTTAATCAAAATAGAGTACAACTAGAAAAAGTAGACACCGAGAATCTTAACAATTGTATCCTCATCACAAGTGAATTTGCCGATGAAATACTTGCAAAAGAAGAACTACGGCAAGAAATATCCGAACTAACTATTGTAAAAGCATATTATGTCTATACGCTATACAAATTAAGTCCTGCATTTAATCAAAAAGAACTTGACCGCACAAGGTTTACAACACTAGGAAATGCTTATCCCGAGCTAATTCAAGATCGTTTCTTTGAATGGGAATTATTAGAGCAAACTGGATGCACGGACTATTCTGAAGGAGATGAATATTTCCACGGTTTCATTCTTGTATACAGACCAACAGACGAAGTTTCACTCCTTGATGAATTCAACCGACTCTCTAACTTTTTTAATGATCCGGATGCTGGATTTGAGGATAAAAATATCGATCCCGTAAAAGAGCAGGTCCCATCTGAAGACGGAACAACACCTTCTAAAATTGAAGATACTGACGCAAATTACCTAGAAAGTGAATATGAGCTTTACCAATATTTTAAACTCAATCTTCAAAACTCTGAAATAGGCTTACGCCGTTATGATAAGTGGGTCGATGTTAACTTTGAAGTGAATGAGGAAGGAGAAATTTCAACCATAGAATTCTTGAATGATTATCCCGTTTTTGCGAAAGAATCTATCGAAACATTACTTACCGATATGCCAGCATGGAACCCGGCTACCTCAAACGGAGAAAAGACTACCTCAACTGTAAATCTAAGTATTCGTGTTTCCTATTCACCGACAGTGAAAGGCATGTACAAACGCGATGGTAAACGACCTACCTTCAGCGATCAGGTTGATAATCCTGAATTTAATACCGACGAGCCTACTACAAGCATTCCGGGACCAGATTTCACGGATCCTAAGACCACCTCAACCTACATTGCTATTGATGAATATGTAACGGGGGAAAAGAAAATGTCTTTGGTAATGGACGTAACAGGTTCGATGGCACCATACATCGCTGCAATTACACGTTGGGTGTTGGCCAATTATTCTGACCATCCTTTTACAAGCTTTACCTTTTTCAATGACGGCGACAATAAGCCTACCCACAAAAAGAAAATCGGTTCAGCCGGTGGTGTTTATTTTTCTGGAGGAAAGGAAAATATTAGAGCAGCAATTAAAAACGCTATGGTCAATGGTACAGGCGGTGAACGCCCAGAAAATGATATCGAAGCTATTTTAGTAGCCCAAGAGGAAGATGAGAAAACCGATGAAATCATGCTCTTGGGTGATAATTGGTCGGAAGTGAGAGACCTTAAACTCTTGAATAAAGTGGAAAAAAGAGTGAACGTTTTAATCTGTGGAGATAACAATATTCCGCGTAACGACTACATCAAAATAGCCTACGAAACGGGGGGTGATTTAATCTACAACCACAAGGTTTACGACCTTCAAAATGTCTCAACAAGAGAAACCTTGCAGCTAGGAGATTATCATTACAAGTACGATGGGGAAAACTTCAAACGCGTAAAGTAGAAGGTAATTCATCGATATCCAGACCGATTTTACAGGCCTAAAACGTACAGATCCTCGAAGATTTTGCTTATTTTTAACGCTCAAATTATTTCAGTAAATGGCAGCAACAAAGACAGCAAAGAAGAAAGCAACGAACAAGCACATAGAAGAAGTTTTAAGCGATTATAAACTAGCCAGAATATCGCGTGAAGCATCATTACTCGGAAGACGTGAAGTTTTAGGAGGTAAAGCGAAGTTTGGAATCTTTGGTGACGGAAAAGAAATTGCGCAAATTGCCATGGCGAAGCAATTTAGAAATGGAGATTTTAGATCAGGGTATTACCGTGATCAAACCTTCATGATGGCCATTGGTGCTTTAACCGTGAAAGAGTACTTTGCTGCACTCTACGCCCATACTGATGTCGAGAAAGAACCACAATCTGCCGGTCGCCAAATGGGTGGTCACTTTGCTACACGTTCGCTGAACGATGATGGTTCTTGGAAAAATTTGATGGAGCAAAAAAATAGTTCAGCTGATATTTCTCCTACTGCAGGTCAAATGCCTAGACTAGTTGGTCTAGCTTTAGCTTCTAAGCTTTACAGAAATAACGAAGAACTGCACGGAATGACCTCTTTTACTGATAAAGGAAATGAGGTGGCGTTCGGTACCATTGGCGATGCCAGTACTTCAGAAGGACCTTTCTGGGAGTCTATCAATGCAGCTGGGGTAATGCAAATTCCATTCGCTATGTCTGTTTGGGATGACGGATACGGGATATCTGTTCCAAAGAAATATCAAACAACCAAAGGAAGTATTTCTGAAGCTCTTGCTGGAATGCAAAGAACTAAGAAATCAACTGGATACGAAATATTCAAAACAAAAGGTTGGGACTATGTCCACCTATGTGAGACCTACGAGAAAGCAATCCAACTTTGCCGTGATGAGCACGTTCCTGTGCTTATTCATGTTGAGGAAGTTAACCAACCACAAGGACACTCTACCTCAGGTTCTCATGAGCGATATAAATCTGAAGAGCGCTTAGAGTGGGAAACTACTCAAGATTGTATATTAAAATTCAAAGAGTTTATTCTAGAAGCTGAATTGGCAACGGAAGAAGAACTTGAACAATTAGAAAAAGAAGCAAAGAAATTTGTTAGAGATCAAAAGAACGAGGCGTGGAAAGAGTTCCAAGAAATTTTAAAGTCTGAAATCGCTGATCTCGTTGGTATCTTAAATCGCTTGTCTACTGAATCGGCAAATGGAGCCTTCATTAAGCCAATTGCAGAAGGATTAGAAAAAGCCTTTGACCCAATTAAAAAAGACATTTTCGCAACTGCTAAGAAAGCACTTAGAACTGTTCGCGGTGAAGATACAAATGCTAGAAACGAATTAATCGCTTGGATTAAGCGTGGAGAAGCAGATAATTTTGATCAATATTCATCTTACCTCTATTCAGAATCTGATGATTCGGCAATGAATAAAGAACGTATTGATTTAGATACAACAGATGAAATGATTGACGGACGTTTAGTGCTCAGAAACAACTTTGAGGCATTATTCAACAAGTACCCGGAGTTAGTAACTTTTGGGGAGGATGTCGGACAAATTGGAGGTGTAAACCAAAGTATGGAGGGTATGCAAGATCAATTTGGAACCAATAGAGTATTCGATACGGGTATTCGTGAGTGTACAATTGTAGGTCAAGGAATTGGAATGGCTATGAGAGGTCTTCGTCCATTGGCTGAGATTCAATATTTAGATTACCTGCTTTACGCCATTCAAATTATGAGTGATGATTTAGCAACAGTACAGTACAGAACTAAGGGTGGACAAAAAGCGCCACTTATTATTCGTACGCGTGGACATAGATTAGAAGGAATTTGGCATTCAGGTTCTCCAATGGGAATGATTGTAAATGCTATTCGCGGAATGTATTTATGTGTTCCTCGTAATATGACCAAGGCCGCAGGATTCTACAACACTTTGTTTGCTTCTGATGATCCGGCATTGGTAATTGAGCCATTAAACGGATACCGTAAAAAAGAAGCAGCGCCAACGAACTACGCTGAGTTCCAAGAGCCATTAGGAGAAGTTGAAGTAGTGAAAGAAGGAACAGATGTAACGATCGTTTCTTACGGTTCTACCTTCAATATTTGTGAAGAGGTAGCGCAAGAATTAGAAGCTGTCGAGATTTCAGTTGAATTGGTAGATGCACAAACATTAATTCCGTTTGATTTGAACGGAGACACAGCTAAATCACTGGCTAAGACAAATCGTTTGGTCATTGTTGATGAAGACGTTGAAAGTGGTGCTACCGCTTTCTTATTAGATCAAATTCTAGTGAAGCAAAAAGGGTACTATCATTTAGATTCTGAGCCAGTAACGGTTTCTGCTAGAGATCATAGACCAGCGTATGGTACAGATGGAGATTATTTCTCTAAACCGAACAACGAAACTATTTTCGAAGCGGTGTATAACCTAATGAATGAGGCTGATCCTGCTAAGTATCCTAGTTTGGGTTTATAAAATTTGGAACTATCAATTTTATTCTTTTCGATTTAAGCTGATTTAGACTTATTCTTTTTAGGATATAACTCAATTTCATTATCCCTAAGACCACCTTCTACTTTTGTTAGTTTGAAATTATTTCTCTTTTCTTCTAACTCCTGTATTTTATGCTGCTTCCATATCATCCGCACTAAAAAAAACATATAAGTTGAGAAGATTAGGGTTCCTATGATGAAAATTGCTGTTGTATTCATAACTTATCATTTTGTACAAGTCGAATAAAAATTGCAAAACCAAGTATTGAAGGCACCCAAAGCCCAACGTACATTCCATCCTCTTCATTCCCACCGTACCAAAGAAAAACAGAAAGTATAAAGCTAATTAATGCCAAAAATACTGGATAATATTTTTGTATAATTTTTATCATTACTTGTGCTGTTTATTATTTTTATAACAAATCAACACCGAATAAAGTTCATTTATGTCATTTTAAATAATTTAAACCTAAAAGTATATGGCAGGACTTGCTACCCAAGAAACCGATAAAAGTGTCGATAAATATATCGAAAGCGTTGACAATGCTTCTAAACAAGCCGACGCTAAGATTCTAGTAGATTTAATGGAGAAGGTTACTGGCCATCCTGCGAAGATTTGGGGCGATAACTTCATAATTGGTTTTGGAAAGTATAAATACAAAAGAAAACAAGGGAAAGAAGAATACGAATGGTTCAATGTAGGTTTTGCTCCACGAAAAACCAAGATAACCGTATACCTTACCATGGACATTTCCCAGCAAGAAGACCTACTTCCAAAACTCGGCAAGGTCAAATACGGAAAAGGGTGTTTATACATCAATAAATTAGCCGATGTGGATTTGAGTATTCTCGAAAAGCTCATTCAACGCAGCGCAGAGGCTGAGTGGGGCATTAGGGATTTTGATTAAGCAATTACAGTCTTATCTTTTAATATGTTTAGATTTTTCATCAATAGAATTCTAAATAAAGTTATTCCAAAAGATGTTATATACGTCCGTCTTTTCCGAGATAGAATTGTAGTACTCAAGCTTCGAAAACCAGAATTGATTCTACCCTCCACTCCTTTTTCAACCCAATCCACCAATTAAATTCACCTCTTTGAATTTATACCTGTACTTTTCATTTTATTGATTTTACGTTACTTTCAAGCAATCTTTCATTTCATCAATATGAAAAACCTATTTCTTCTTTTTATTCTATCCTTAATTGGCACCAATGTTCTTGCGCAAGGAAACATTCAATACGGGCTCATCGTTACCGATCCTGAGAAAAAGCCCTTAGGCAATATTGCCATTCAAGCTATTGAAACATCCAACTACACCACCGTTTATGCGAAAACAGATGGGAATGGCCAGGCAATGCTTGAACTAAACAATGGGAAAGAGTGGAATATTACCGTAGGTGAAGTAAAGAACGCCATATCTGTTTCGGCTGTTCCATTTCAGATTATTCAAGCGCAAGAAAACTACATCTATGACGTAAAAATAAATACCCGTAAAGCCCAGCAAGACCCTGACAGAACCTATGATGGATACAATGAAATTGAGCAATCCAATGATGAAACTACCACTTTTGGCGATAATGAGTGTATGGCCATAATTACCCTGAAACAGTTGTTTACTGACCTTCTTTTTACGCATACGGTAAGGTTGGTAGATACTGAAACCAAGACCATATACAAGAGCTACACTGACAATACAGGCAAAGCAGTTTTCATTGTTCCTAACAACAGCAATTACGACATCGATATAAATACCTATAAAAACTTCCACTTCATTGATTTTAAAGATGAATCTGTTAAACGAAGTCTTAATCTTGAATACGCTCCAACTATAGTTTCCGAAGAGTTTAAGTCCGACACCGTCTACCAAAAAAATGATGATTCAAACATGCCATCTATGGAGCGTGCGTTAATGAAAATTCAAGTTTCAGGTGCAGACGATATTGGGAATAACCAACCCATTTACTTTAGGAATATTAGGACAGGAAGGGTGTATACTTTGACCTCTGATGAAAACGGAATGGTTTATGCCCAACTTCCAATTCAAGAAGTGTATTTGGTAGATTTTGAATTCGCTAAAAACGCAGATGCCATTGACCTCACCAATGCCAAGTCATTAACTGAAGGGGAACGTACCTTTTATTATCAGCCAGATCCACGTTTACAATATCCAGAGAAATTTATTCCAACACCTGATAAATTGTATCTAAAATCATTCAATGAATTCTTGACTACCCAATGGGAGAAGCCAAAAGACAAACCCTTTTTGGTAAAGCTATTCGCCGGAAATAAAATCAATGAAAAATCTCAGGAAGCCTTGTTCAAACTTACCCTTGCAGGCACTGATAATGAAGCAATGATTGGCAGAGTTCCGCTGAATATTGTTTTAGTATTGGATAAGAGTGGGTCTATGTTTTATGAAAACCGCGTAGAGCTCTTGAAAAAGGCATTATGGGACATTGGGAATGTGCTGACAGATGATGATATCGTAACCATTGTACTTTTCGATTTCGAAGCCAATATTGTATTGATCTCAACTTCAAATCATTTAGAGGGTTTTGAAAGAATTATTGCGAATTACGCTCCGGGTGGTGGCACGAATATTTTAAAAGGATTAGAATTAGGTTCGGAAGAAGGATTGATGAATTTTGATGAAAACAGAACTAACCTCCTACTGTTGATGACAGATGGCTACGGAATAACTGAGCCAGAAAAAGTGACTGAATTTGTAGAGGGGCAGTATCAAAATGGACTTCAATTTTCTACCATTGGTTTAGGCCAGGATTTTAACCAAGCTCTATTGGAGTTAATTGCTGAGAAAGGTCTTGGAAAATTCTCCTATGCCGATAACCCAGAAGCTTTCCCAGAAGTGTTTTTACAAGAGGTGAAAGACGCCTTTTCTTTGCTAGCAAAGGATGTTAAGATTGAAATTACTTATGATGATCATTTAGAATTTATACAACTTATGGGCTTCCCAGTATCGAAAAGCGCACCAGGAAAAGTGGTCTTTGAAATTTCTAAGGTACCGGTTGGAATGAATGATTTGGCCTTTATCAAGTTTAAAATCAAGAAACCAATTACCGACGTTCAAAATCACCCAATCAATCTGAACGTATCCTATACCAATATTGCAACTTCGGAAAAAGTAACTTACAGCGAAGAAGTATTTTTAGAATGGACGGAGGAAACGGATACTGAGCTTCTTTTAGACCAACATGAGCAAATGCTCTATACCATGGCCATCATGAATCAATCCTTAAAAGTTATGGCAGATAAACATGCCGAGGGGGATAATAAGGAAGCGAAGAAAGCCATTAAAAATGGAATTGATCAAGTGAATAGTATTTTTCCAGATGCGAAACCCAAGGAGGTGAAAGCACTCTTTGAAGACCTTGAAAAGTATTACCTTCAATTCGAATTAATTGAAAAGAAGAAATAGACAGTCAGTTATTGATAAGGATACACCCCAGACGATTCATGTTCCCAATTGCTCATTAAAAAGAATCCATTCAACCTAAAGGTAATTCCATGCATGTAAACATTTGTTCCTGACAATGGAATAGTATAGCTATACAAAACATCCACAAAAAATGCACTTAGTCCCACAAAAGGTCGCAAATAATGGGCCTGATTATTAATGTCATATAAATATTCGGCTCTTGCTGTAAAACCGTATTTCAAACCTCCGCCTAAGTTTAAATAAGACAAAGAAAAAAACGCTTTAAAATTTTCTGAAAAGTTTGTGGTGCCAAAATCAGGACTATACCCTACTCCATAAGATGCCGCACTGTAAAATCTCCCAACCCCAGAATGCGAATACCCATAAGTTCGGCCAAGATTAAACTCTAACTCCTGGGTGCTTGACTTGGTATACCCTGCCCCAACTAACCATGAATTTCCTAAAATATTAAACTCCATTCCCGGTTCCCCGATATTCTGCGCATTGCCCCAAATGGAATATAAAAACGTGAATACCAGTATTTGGAGCTTTACCTTCATAGATATAACAAAAGGTATCAAAATTATTCTCCTTGTAAAATGCCGCGCATTGCTAACTTTAAGAAGAAATTAAAACTATGGAAAGAAAACTTATTAGTTCGGGATCTACTTTTGAAAAAGATGTTGCCTATTCAAGGGCAGTGATTCAAGATGATTGGGTTTTTGTATCGGGTACCACAGGATTTGAATATTCGTCAATGACTATTTCTGATGACATTGTTGAACAAACAGATCAATGCCTAAAAAATATAAATGCGGTACTAGAACAAGCGGGTGCTGAACTAAAAGATGTGGTAAGAGCAATCTACATATTGCCTGAAGGCTCAGAATTTGAAAAATGTTGGCCTGTATTGAGAAAATACTTTGGAGACATAAGACCTGCAGCCACTATGTTCTCAGCCGGCTTAGCCGATCCTCGTATGAAAATTGAGATTGAGGTGACTGCCTTGAAAACGAAGAAATAATTCCTAAGATGTCAAACCACGTGTAACTTTCAAATGGGGTAGAATGTTTCACTTATATGAAGCATTTATTAACCCACCTTTTTCTAATTCAAGCTTTCTTCGTTTTAGCCCAAGCCCCGGATTTATCCGAGGAGTGCAATGGGGAAGCCTTAGTTGTTACTGTTAAAAACCCTAACGATACCGCAGTGTATTGGTATAACATGAAGACGAGTACCTTAATAGATTCTGGGAATGTCGTCACCCTTGATGTAAACTACAACTTCATATTGGCCGCAGTCAGACATGAAGACACAACATTTATGAATCTGCATAAATATTTCCGTGGTTGCCACTGCCAAGTGTATGTTCCCAACACCTTTACTCCAGATGGCGATGAGTACAACGAAAGGTTCAGACCAATAATTAATTGCGAAGTAACTGCAGTAAACCTCTTTATTTACAATAGGATGGGAAAAGAAATCTACTTTTCAACAGACCTCAACCCTGAATGGGACGGAACTACTGGAGCGTCAGACGGCAAGGTGGCAGACGGAATCTATGTTTACTTATTATACTACGTTACAAAAGATGGTAAAACTCGCAAAGTAAATGGGTTTATAAACGTATTTACCTGATTATTCTACTTCGTCTTTTTTCTTCTTCTTATTTCCCATTTTACTTAGAGAAGTACCGAAAACAACTGTCTTTCTCCAATAAGAAATACCAATCAAAACAAATATAGCGCCGATAGTGATTGGAACCCAAGTAGGGATTGGAACAGGATCACCAGTTGCATAAGAGTGTAAACCTGTTAGATAGAAGTTTACACCGAAGAAGGTCATTATAATACTTCCATAGGCCACCAAAGAAGCAGCATTAAAAACAAACTTACTTTTCAAGAATGGTATAAATCTCAGGTGTAACACAATTGCATAGACTAATACAGAAGCTAAAGCCCATGTTTCTTTGGCATCCCAACCCCAATATCTACCCCATGATTCATTGGCCCAAACACCTCCTAAGAAAGTACCTATGGTAAGCATAAATAAACCTATGGTCATTACCATTTCGGTAACATAAGTCAATTCCGTAGTTGTTAGCTGAACACGCTTTTTATTTGACTCCGTTAAAAACAAGTTCATAATTAAGCACACAAGCCCAATGATTGCCCCTAACCCTAAGAACCCATAACTACCCGTAATAATAGCCACGTGAATCATTAACCAATATGATTTTAAAACGGGTACTAAAGTTGTAATCTCCGGATCCATCTGATTCATATGAGCTACAAAAAGCATTAACCAAGCCAATACCCCTGTCGCACCTAAAACAATCTTAGAGTTTTTAGAATAAAGTAAACCTGAAAGTACTGTCACCCATCCTATAAATACAACTGCCTCATATCCATTACTCCAAGGGGCATGACCAGAGAGATACCAGCGTAGTCCCAATCCTACCCCGTGTGCTACAAAGAGCAACAAAAAGGCGTAGAATCCAATCTTAGAAACCCACTTATCCTTTAATCCAGGACGGAACAACTTAACAAACTGAATAATCAACAGCACCATTCCTACTAAAATGTAGTAATTCATTAAGCGCTGGAAAAGATTTAAATTATTGTAGGTGATTTCTAAATCTATGGTGGATTTACTTGGCAATAACCCTTCCGGAGCCACATTTCTTTGATAGGTATCAATGGCGTAAACAACAGAATCTGCTCCTGACCAATCTCCAGTATCAAAACCTTTTTTTACCGAACTATTGTACCATGGAATAATATTATCGAAGAGCATTTTATCCATTCCTTGAAAAGGGGCATCTTGCTCAAAAGGTGAATACCATGTATTGGTTGAATCACCAGGTAACGGCATGATTTTAAGCCATGTTCCACCCATTACACCTAACAGAATACTTACTCTTTCGTCTGTTTTTAGAATATCCTTATCGTACTGCGATTGTGAAGAGGGTTTCTTTTGTTGAGCAGCCTTAACATCAGCCTCTAATTTGTAAGAGAAATCGTTAGGATCAAAAAACTGTTGAATCGAAGTTCTTTTCTGATTTCCATCAATACCAATTTTTTCTCTAACACCTTTTCCTGAAACGTAAATGATATCCTTGGTATTCCAGTAAAAAACATTAGTGTGGATTCCTAAAAACACCTGCATTGGAGTTAGGCCTTCATAACTTGTTTGGCGACTTACCTTTCGTAAAACCTCATTTGCCGTGGTGTGCACAGGCTTAAATCTTCCGTTAAAATCCTGAATCACAAGATGTCCGTATTTATCGGCATGGTCGGAATCTATAATTTGCTCTTGAGCAAGTGCCCTATATCCAACACTGAATAAAACCAATAATGCTAGCGCTTCTCTTTTAATACGTACTTCTTTTGATTTCTTTAAAAGTAATTTGAAGCGTGATGAACGTGAGAAAAGGTTCAACACAAACCCTAATCCCAGCAAGAAATAACCTATATAGGTGGTCATAGTACCTAAGCCATCTTGATTTACTGATAAAATAGTACTTGTAGTAGCCCCTTCCTTATAGCTCGACTGAAAGAAACGGTATCCTCCATGGTCCATTACATTATTCATGAAAATGTGGTGAGGCTCTTCAGTTCCTTTATCAGGATCAACTACCGTAATGAAACTAGAAAATGATGAGGCCTTATCTGTTCCTGGGTATTTATCGATTTTAAAATCATCCAAATAAATATAAAATGGCAACCTTCTAACAGTTGATCCGAATCCGAAGCGGTGATTTAAATTTCCCAACTTTGTTTGTGTCGGGGTCATAGGAATCCCTTTCCCTCCCCTTACAGAAATTGTATCTACAAGACTTCCTTGTTTAATTACTGCCGTTACTTGTTTTAAATCAGTTTCTTCGTTTGATGAAAAAGTCTCAAGCTTGGCACTTGGGTAGTAAACATTAAATACGAATTGGAAAACGCCACTATTGTACAACCGCTTAGGTATAAATGGTTGCAATGAATCGCGCATAACCAAACCTTCTGTCTGGTCAGCCATTTGAAAATAAGTCAAGTCATACGGCGTCATAAAATAAAGTCCCGAATCGGTCTCTTGCACGCGTATAGCATCTGTCTGAGAATTATCGTTGAAAGAGATTTTAAAGGATAAAGCATCAAATTTTTCACCCGATTTAATGTAATAATACTCTCGGCCTTGCTCACCTGGAATTACAATCTCCAAAAATGGGTCACCAAATTTGGGTGCTGTTGGTATTAATGAATCTTTTACATCTTGAATCAATTCTACAAATTCAAGACTTATTTTTTCAGTTTCCCCTGGAAAGTCAACATCATAATAAAAATGATTGGTTGTTGCTTCTTCTAAAATAACGGGCTCTTCAACTGTATACTGAATCACCTCATCATTTACATTCCAGTATATATAAGTGTCAGAACTAATTACTTCATTGCTTGATCCTCCTTCTGGAATTACCATAGCACCTTCCCAACCGAAATAACGGGTAAAGGCCGCTCCCGCAACAATAATGATGAACGAAACATGAAAGGTTAAAGAAGAAATTTTCTTCCATTGTAAGAGCTTAAATCTAAAAATATTAAAGATGAGCGAAAAAGTAAGGTAGAGGATGATTGCTGAGAACCAATTCGCTTTGTAAATAAGCTTTTGAGCAACAGGTGTTCCATAATCGTTCTCCACAAACGTTGCGTACCCAATTGCAACAAAGAAGGCGAAGAGTGCAAGGGCCATGAGCCCCAT
>JAKVAQ010000030.1:62301-68702 GCA_022447665.1 Crocinitomicaceae bacterium | reverse complement strand
GTCAATACCAAACTTGTTGGTTTTTTGATAAACTTGAATTAATATTTCGCGAAAGTTGACCATGTGAATTAGAAAGGGACAAAAATAGGAATTATTCTAGTCTCAAGCCCAATGTAAGTGCTACTCTTGAATCGAGGTAACGATAAGTGACTTTACTTCCATGAATAGTTGGGTCATACGAGTATTGTACATTCCTCGTAGCGCGCAAACTATACCCTAAATCAACGAAGAATTCACCAATATTAAAACCAAATCCTGTAGTATAGAACTGAGTAGAGAATCTCTCATTTCCTTTATCAGGCTTGTAAGGGCTAGGATAGAGGGCAAAACCGGTTCTAAAGTATGTGCCTTGCGTTAAACGTGCTTCAACACCTAGCTTAAAATTCAATACAGGCGAGTAAATATTATCTACTTGATCGTTGGCTGCATTATAGTCTGCCGGAGCTTCTGAAAAAGAGATATTACTTAAACGACCATTTCCATAATCAACGAACTCTAGCTCTGCGCTTATTGCTCCCTTGTCTTTATAGATATATCCGCCATTAACGTTCAAGCGTAAAGGAGTTCTAATCCGATAATCGAATTTACCATTCGGCACATTTTCAGGAGCAACTGCCTTTTCATTGAATGGCGGGGGATCATCCGTATTCGCCGACATGGTATTGGACCATATATCTTGAAACTTAAAGAATGTAGGTGTTTGAAGCGAAAGTCCAAGACGAATATTTTCTTGAGGCGTATACATCACTCCTAATCGAGCTCCATATCCCCAGCCTTTAATTATGAGGTCTCCTTGATACCTGGAGGAATTTAAATATCCACTAGTGTCATAGGTTTCATCGTGAAAGAATACTTCTTCGAACTTAGCCCTTGTTGCTTTAAATGCACCACCTACATAAATTTTGTTAGCATAGTTACCACTTAGCGTAAAGTTGAATTCTCCCATACCTCCTTTTTGCTCAGTAATTCTTCTGTGTTGAACTGCTCCATTTGCAAAGGTAGGAACATAAGAAGTGATAGATGTATCCGGGTCTAAGGCAAAAACATCCCAAGCTAAAGCCGATCGAAAGGGATGAGCAATATAAATATCTCCATTAGGTGTGCCTGCTGCCTCATTCGCGAAGGAGTGCAATATAGAAGAGTCTGCCGTGCCTATATACTCATTATTGAATGTAAAGCTGCCAACACGCTCATAACCAACGCCTAGTTGTACATTTACCCAGTTGTTGAATCGTTTTGGGTCTAAAGAATATGCGCGTATATAGGAGGCTGATCCAATTTTTGCCACAACGGCTGAAGTTCTCGAATTTGATCCGTAAAAGTCAGAAGCCATACTCGTAGCCTCAAGAATTGGTGTGAAGCTAACGGTATTCATTTTTACTCTTGCTAGTGCAGCCGGATTTGATTGAACGGCGGAGAAGTCTCCCCCCAAACCAGCCATGGTGCCGGCCATGGAAATGTTACGTGCGCTACCACCAAAATATGTCTGCGTATATCTTAATACATCGTCTTCATTCTGGGCATAATTCATGCTGGCCGCTATACATAGCAGTATGGTGATTTTAATACGTTTCATTGATATTATCTTCTCCTAGATGTTGAACCTGATGAGCTAGAGCCACTGCTTCCGCTTCGGCTTCCGCTGTTAGAACTTGATCCAGATGTATAAGAACCGCTTGACGAAGATCCCGTTCTTCCACTGGAAGTAGATCCTGATCCACCATTACCATAAAAGTTTGATCCAGAATTGTAAGTTCCGTTATTGTTGTAGTACGTATTATTCGAACTAGTTCCTCTGCTCGTAGAAGTTGTTGATCCAGAGTAGGTGCCTGAGTTGGTTGCAATTGACTTTGAATAAGGATTCGAATTGAATTGGGTTCCATTAGTTATTGTAAAACCTACAGGCTGTGCATTTCCGTTCGACGCGCCATTGTTACTATTCGAAACGCCATTGGTTTTAGCAATACCGTTAACGCTCTGCTGCTGAGCTGTGCCTACAGTTCCATTTGCTGTGAATGGATTTGATGCAGGTTTTACAGAGGTGTTATTAGCGCTAACAGAAGTGTTTACAGTGTTGTTTGTTGCAATATTGCTACCTACACTTGTGTTTGATGTAGGATTATAATAAGAATTGTTAGTACTAATACTTTCCTCGTTATTCGCTGAGTACATGCCTACATTTTCAGATGATTTAACCGTATGGTCATAGTTTGTAGTGTTGGCAGAGTAAGTTGTATTATTGCCACCAGTTCTGCTTCCATAGATATAGTTTGTCTCAGTAGATCCTCCTCCTGAAGCTACATTTCCATTATTGTTGTTGTTTCCACCCCACCATGGGTTGCCTATAAATCCGCCTCCATAGAAACCGTTATTCCATCCGTTTCCATATAACCCAGGACCTCCCCAGCCCCATGGGTCATAAAAGCCAGCGTATGGCATTCCCCAAGGATCATAGAATCCACCATAAGGCATTCCCCATGGATTATATCCGTAGTATCCCCAAGGTGAGTTGACAGAGTTGTAAAACCCATAATAATTGTTGTAAAAACCGCCGTTAAATGGTTGACCATAACCGTACATATCCCAACCTGTGTTCCATCCATTTGCAAACGGTCTGTCCCAAGCATTGCAAAAAGGTGAATTCCATCCATTGTAACCATAGAAATTATTCCAGCCATAGAAGCCATTGTTAGGCCTGCACCAAGCACGCCCCCTGCCAAATGCAAAAGCATCTTGATTATTAAACATGCCCTGATCATTCGAATAGGCATTGTCGTCTTCTAAATTTCCATAACCTCGGTAAAATCTATTATTCGTATTCTGGTCTGTAACAACAACATTGTACTCATCCTCTTCATCTTGAATATAGTCTGAGTATCCATCATCTGATGTGATACGGTTTTTTACGGTATGTTCATTATTGTTATAAACATCATCGTACATATAAGAAGAAGCCCCACAACTCGAAAGTAGCAGAACAATGCCGATTAAGTTGATATAATTTCTCATTTTTGCGATCTCTAGGTTAAACAATAAAAATACTAATTTTGTTTATTAACAGAAAATTAACAAAAATCATACCATTAATATGGCCGACAAGATCACTAAAAGAGAAGACAATTATTCAGAGTGGTATTTAGATGTGATAAAAGCTGCTGATTTAGCGGAAAACTCAGGTGTGAGAGGATGTATGGTAATCAAGCCTTACGGATTTGCGATCTGGGAAAAAATCAAAGACATCCTAGATAAGAAGTTCAAAGAAACAGGACATTCAAACGCCTATTTCCCTCTTTTTGTGCCTAAAAGTTTATTTGAAGCTGAAGAAAAGAACGCGGAAGGGTTTGCAAAAGAATGTGCAGTTGTTACCCATTATCGATTGAAAAATGATACGGTTAACCCAGGGAAACTTATGGTAGACCCTGAGGCTAAATTGGAGGAGGAGCTGGTAGTTCGTCCAACGAGCGAGGCGATTATTTGGAATACTTATCGTAAGTGGATTGAATCGCATAGGGATCTTCCTATTTTAATAAACCAATGGGCAAATGTTGTGCGTTGGGAAATGAAAACACGATTGTTTCTAAGAACAGCAGAGTTTTTATGGCAAGAAGGACACACAGCTCATGCTACTAAAGCAGAGGCTATTGAAGAGGCTGAATTAATGAATAATGTTTATGGTGATTTCGTAGAACAGTATTTAGGTGTACCTGTTATAAGAGGTCTAAAATGCGAGAGTGAACGATTTGCAGGAGCTGAGGAAACGTATTGTATCGAAGCAATGATGCAAGATGGAAAGGCGCTTCAAGCAGGAACCTCTCACTTTTTAGGGCAAAATTTTGCTAAAGCTTTTGATGTTAAGTTCACAAATAAGGAAGGTAAGCAGGAATTTGTTTGGGCTACTTCTTGGGGAGTATCTACAAGATTAATGGGGGCATTGATTATGTCTCATTCTGACGATTTAGGTTTAGTGTTACCTCCAAAACTAGCCCCGATTCACGTGGCTATTGTACCTATATACAAAGGAGAAGAAAACCTAGCAGAACTTAGAACCTTTGTTGAACCTACAATAAATGCACTTAAAGAAAAAGGGCTAGTGGTTAAGTTTGACGACGATGATCAAAAACGTCCTGGTTGGAAATTCGCTGAATATGAAGCGAAAGGAATTCCTGTAGACTCGCGATAGGTTCTAGAGATATGGGTAATGGACAGATTGAAGTAGCAAGAAGAGATACCGGAGAAAAGAAAACTGTTGCCATCGATGAATGCGCGGATATTGTTGCAAAGTTGATGGAAGAGATTCAAGAGAATATATATAGTAAAGCATTAAAATTGCGTGAAGATAATTTACATGTAGTTGATGACTATAAGACCTTCAAGACAATGATTGAAGAAAAATCTGGTTTTTATGCTGTACATTGGGATGGAACAGTAGAGACGGAAGAAAAAATTAAAGAAGAAACAAAAGCAACAATTCGTTGTTTACCACTTGAAGGCTACAATGAGGAAGGGAAATGTATGGTTACGGGAAAACCTTCAAAACAAAGAGTAATAATGGCAAAAGCTTATTAAGATGGATTTAGAAGGAGATAAAAAATACATTTCACATTTATTAAACACGCGTTCTGTTTTAAAGCAGGATGTATATAAAAGAACTAAAGAATGGTTCGCCATACTTAAATCTGAACTTCACGAAATAGTTGAGGAGTTAAGAGAAAATGTTCCAGATCCTAGAATTCGTTTAAGAATGGAGGATAAAAGTGACGCGGAAGTAAGATTATACATTGGTTCTGATGTTATTGTTTTTGCAATGCACACGAACGTATTTAAGTTTTCTGATTCTGATTACGCCTCACAAACTTCTTATGTTCAAGATAATCCATTAAATGCTTATTGCGGTGTTATTCAGGTGTATAATTTCCTAGCAGACAGCTATGAATTTAACCGTCCTAACGACATAGGATATTTAATTGGCCGACTCTTTATTAATAGAGAAGATCATTTTTTAATGGAAGGAAAACAACAATTAGGATTTCTTTACAGAGATTTTATGCATCAAGAATTAACCTCTGATAAATTGCACGAAATTGCCAACAAAGTTGCTATCGCTGCAATCGATTTTGAGTTGCTTACTCCTCCTTATCAAGCAGTTGAGAAGACTACAGTGCATCACTTGCAAACACTAAGTCATAGCTCAGAATTAAAGACAGGGAAGCGTCTTGGATTCAAGTTTAGTTCTGAAACTGATGTTCGAGGATAAAAAAAAGCAAATTATTACTTGCGTCTAAATTTTTTACATGTATATTTGCACCCGCAAAAGTGTGAACGTACTTTACTTTTATTGCAAAACGGCCCATTCGTCTAGTGGTTAGGACGCCAGGTTTTCATCCTGGAAACAGGAGTTCGATTCTCCTATGGGCTACTAAGTGTTTTAATAAAAACGCTTTTTGGCTTAAATAAATAAACCTTAAAGAATTAAAAAAATAAGGCCCATTCGTCTAGTGGTTAGGACGCCAGGTTTTCATCCTGGAAACAGGAGTTCGATTCTCCTATGGGCTACAACTAAGTAAATTAGATATTATGGCAAATCATAAGTCAGCCTTAAAAAGGGTAAGATCTTCAGAAACGAAGAGATTACGTAACAAGTATCAGCACAAAACAGCAAGAAATGCTGTACGCGCGCTAAGAGCAACAACTAAAAAGAAAGAAGCAATTGAGATGCTTCCAAAGGTTGCTGCTATGCTTGATAAATTGGCAAAGAGAAACATTATTCACAAGAATAAAGCGGCTAACTTAAAGTCGTCACTTACGCTGCACGTTAACAGCCTTAAGTAATTGTGATTAATTAAAAGTTTGGTCTCTTCTTAAACGAGGAGGCCTTTTTTTGTTTATGGACGTACGCATTGAAGATTCTTGGAAAGAAGAGTTGTCGGAGGAATTTGAAAAACCATATTTCAACTCCCTAACTGAGTTCGTTAAGCAAGAATATAGTACGCACAAGTGTTACCCTCCGGCTAAGCAAATCTTTGCAGCCTTTGACAGTGCTCCCTTCTATAAGGTGAGAGTCGTGATAATAGGTCAAGATCCTTATCATGGTCCTGGTCAAGCGAATGGACTTTGCTTTTCAGTGAATGATGGTGTTGAGCACCCTCCCTCATTAAAGAATATATTCAAAGAACTAAAAGAGGAGGGAGTAAAAGAAATTCCCCAAAGTGGTGATCTTTCAGGATGGGCTAAACAAGGTGTTTTACTTTTAAATGCGAGTTTAAGTGTAAGAGCTGGTATGGCAGGAAGTCATCAAAATAAAGGATGGGAGCAGTTTACCGACACAGTAATCTCAACCATATCTGCAGAGAAAGAAGGAGTTATATTTCTGCTTTGGGGGAAATTTGCTCAAAATAAACAAA
>JAKVAQ010000030.1:0-62291 GCA_022447665.1 Crocinitomicaceae bacterium | reverse complement strand
GGAAGAATTTACAGATGCAGTGATAGAATCATTGTCGAAGAAACGAGAAGGCCTAGTATTTTTGCTGTGGGGAGGATTTGCTAAAAAGAAAGGAAGGAAAATAGATGCCAATAAACATCACGTCCTAACTGCAGGACATCCTTCTCCGTTAAGCGCAAATAGAGGGTTTTGGTTTGGGAACAATCACTTTATCAAAACCAATGAAATATTAAAAGAACATAATTTAGAACCTATTAATTGGTAATATGGAAAACTTACAAAATGACCTTTTGTTAAGAATGGTTAACGGCGAATCGACAGAACGTTATCCTGTATGGTTAATGCGTCAAGCTGGTAGAATATTGCCAGAATATAGAGCTGTAAGATCCAAGCTAAGTGGATTCATTGAACTAGTTACAACACCTGAGTTGGCAGCTGAGGTTACTATACAACCTGTTGATTTATTGGGCGTAGATGCCGCTATAATATTTTCGGATATTTTGGTGATTCCTGAGGCGCTTGGTCTGGATTATGAAATGATTGAGAAGAAAGGTCCGTTCTTTCCCAAGACAATATCGTCAATGGAAGAGCTGAATGCTTTAGATAAGGAGATCGATATTCAAGAACGTTTGTGGTATGTAATTGAAGCGATCAAGATCACTAAAAGGGAACTGAATGGAAGAGTGCCATTAATTGGTTTTGCAGGGGCACCATGGACTATCTTCTGCTACATGACTGAAGGACAAGGTTCAAAAACCTTTTCTAAGGCAAAGCGTCTTTTATACGCTGATCCTGAATTCTCACATGCCTTGTTAAGCAAGATTACAGATGCCACAATTACTTATTTAAAGGCGCAAATTGCAGCTGGAGCCAACATAGTTCAGTTATTCGACTCATGGGCTGGAATCCTCTCTCCTTCAATGTATTCAGAGTTTGGAACGAAATATGTAAGTAAGATATGTGACGCAATTAATGAAGCTCCTGTAACTGTTTTTGCAAAAGGAGCGTATTACGCAAGGAAAGAGCTTGCCAATCTTAATTGCGAAACAATAGGCATTGATTGGAATATGGATGTGAAAGAGAGTAGGGAATTGATAGGACCTAATAAAACAATTCAAGGAAACTTAGATCCCTGCGCGCTTTACGGAAGCTTCCAGACGATAGAAGAAAAAACAAAAAATATGTTGAATTCTTTCGCTAATCAGAGGCATATTGCTAATTTAGGGCACGGTGTTTACCCCGATATCAACCCTGAAAAAGTGAAGTGCTTTATTGAGACCGTGAAAGGGTTCGAAAAAAATTAAAAAAAGAGAAAATGAAAAAGGTAGCATTATCTGTATTAGGTCTAGGTTTAGGCTTTTTACTACACGCCCAAGACATGAATAACTTGGTAGAAAATCCAGGTTTTGAGCAAACAGTTGGAAAAGTTAAAAAAGCAGGATGCATTGACGTTGCTGTTGGTTGGATTTCTCCTACTGGTGCGCCTGCAGATTTATTTGCTGAGAAATACGGGAAAACTGGTTTCGGTACTCCTTCAAATGATTTAGGAGTTGAAGAGCCACATGGTGGAAAGAACTATGCTGGTTTTAGAGCATTTAGTTATGGTGATAAAGAGCCTAGAAACTATATATCTTCAAAACTTAAAATGCCTTTAAAGAAAGGTATGAAATACTGCGTTAAATTCTATGTGTCTCTTGCAGAAGGGTCTAAATATGCAGCCAATAACATTGGTGTGAACTTCTCTAAAAAGCAATACAATATCGATGAAGACAGAAGTATTATTTCGGAAACGCACTTAGCTCACTTAAACAATCCTGCATTTAATGGATACCACGGATGGGATGAGATTTGTGGTGTATACACGGCTGAAGGTGGTGAGAAGTTTATCACAATCGGAAACTTCACTGCGAATGGAGAAACAACTAACGAAAGAATGAAGAAGCCTAAGTCATTCATGGGCTCTGTAGTAATCTCTGCTTACTATTTTATTGATGATGTATCAGTAGTACAAATTGATGAAGAGTCGGAATGTGAGTGTGAAATAGATTCTCAATTTGAGGAAGTAAATATTGTTTATGAGGTTGCTCCAATCAATACTGAAGGATTAAACGCATCACAAATTTTACAGTTCACAAATGTTTACTTTGGGGTTGATAAGCACATTTTAACAGAATCTGATTACCAACATTTAGATATCGTTGTGAATGCAGTAAAAGATGGTTCAAATAAAATCATGTTAACTGGTCACTGTGATTCTGAAGAAGCTGAAAAAGATCCAGGAATTGGATTGTTAAGAGCTGAAGAAGCAAAAGATTATTTAGTTTCTCAAGGAATTGATGGAAACAGAATTATGGTTGAGAATAAGAAGAATGATATGCCTGCTGATGCATCTGGTACGGATATCGGAAACGCTAAGAACCGTAGAGTTTCGTTTACCTTGATTAAATAACGAAAAGAAATTAGTATTTTGAAGCCCGAACGCTGAGCGTTCGGGCTTTTTTATTTTATCCATGATACAAAAAGGAGACAAGAAAACAATGAACCGCTGGGCCTTCTACGATTGGGCCAATTCGGTTTACCCTCTCGTGATTTCAACAGCAATTTTTCCAGTTTTTTACGCTGATAAAACAACTTTAAAGGATTCCAATAAGGAAGTTATATCCGATATAGTTACTTTTTTCGGCTATGAACTACCAAATACAGTAGTCTATGAGTACGTTGTCGCCGCCTCTTTTTTAATGGTGTGTATTCTTTCGCCATTGCTTTCTGGTGTAGCGGATTACAGTGGAAGTAAAAAGCGATTTTTGCAGTTCTTTTGTTATTTAGGGGCTGGTTCTACAGCAATGCTTTTTTTCTTTAATACTGATCATCTAGAACTGAGTATGCTCGCTTTATTTTTAGCTAGTTTGGGCTTTTGGAATAGTTTAGTGTTTTACAATGCTTATTTACCTGAGGTTGCTCATCCCCATCAACAAGATAAATTAAGCGCAAAAGGGTTTTCTTTGGGGTATGCTGGGGCTTCAATTTTGTTGATCATCTGTCTATCAATGATCATGGGTATCGGAAAACATTTAACACCTTTGGCGTTTATTCTTACAGGGCTTTGGTGGATAGGTTTTAGCCAAATAACTTATACAGTTTTGCCTAACTCCCAATCAAAGAATAAGATTACCAAAAGAATATTAGGAGATGGATTTAGGGAGCTTAGAAAAGTTGGGAAATACATTCGTACTACCGTAAAATTAAAACGTTATTTGATCTCCTTTTTTTTATTCAGTATGGGGGTTCAAACCGTTATGCTAATTGCAGTTTTATTCGCGAAAAAAGAAGTTTTTAATGGTCCGAATGCCAATGATGCCGGGTTGATTATTGCTGTTTTAATCATTCAGTTTATTGCTATACCAGGCGCATATGCTTTTAGTTCGGCAGCGAAGAAAATTGGGAATATAAAGACCTTAGGAATTGCGCTCTTCATCTGGAGTATTTGCTGCGTCTACGCTTATCTTTTCGTTTATGATGAATTAAACTTTTACATTCTCGCTGCAGTCGTAGGATTTGTAATGGGAGGGACGCAATCACTTTCACGATCTACCTATTCAAAATATTTACCTGAAACCAATGATACAGCGTCGTTTTTTAGCTTTTATGATATCACAGAAAAGATCGGGATTGTCATTGGAATGATTGCTGTGGGTGTAATGGAAACTACTTTTGGCAGCATGAGAGCCAGTGTACTAGCATTGATTGCATTTTTTGTATTAGGATTCTTTGCCTTATTCTTTATTCCATCAAAGGAAAAAGAGACTGAGGAAAGCGAGGCTTAAGATTCTACAATTCTTTTTGTTTTCACTCGCATTATTAGGTTATTCCCTATTAATGTAGCCAGGAAAATGACACCGGAAGCGACTATCATCATCCCGGTTATGCTTGCTTCAAGCTGAACCGCTCCGAAATAACCTATAATAACGGAAAGGAGGCCGAACGCGCAAGACAATGCAATTAATCGCTTTAACTTATTCGTGATTAAAAGAGCCGTAGCAGGAGGAATAACTAGAAATCCTACCACTAATACTGCTCCTACCACTTCAAAAGAAAGAACGGTTACAAGCGATACAACAGTCATAAGGGCATAATGCCATCTATTCGTTTTAACTCCCAATGATTTTGCATAATCTTCATTAAATGAGAGAAGCTTTAACCCTTTGTATCCGATGAGGACAAAGCCAAGAACAATTATTGTGGCTAGGAGTTCCGTATAAAACGCTCTAGGTCCCAAGTATAGATTTCCATCAACAATTATTTTATCAAGGTTTATAAGGGCGATATCTCCGTATAGTACACAATCTAAATCAATGTCTACGTTACCTCCCGAGTATCCTTGAATTAAAATAATACCAATAGCGAATAATAGAGTGTATGTAATCCCAATAG
Source organism: Crocinitomicaceae bacterium (assembly GCA_022447665.1). Classification (GTDB taxonomy): domain Bacteria; phylum Bacteroidota; class Bacteroidia; order Flavobacteriales_D; family Crocinitomicaceae; genus JAKVAQ01. Next base: position 57,881 of record JAKVAQ010000030.1, on the reverse strand, counting down.
CTGCATCGCTTTGAATTCGAGCGCGCTTTGCAAATAACTCTATTAAAAATGATGCAAACACCCCCGTAACTGTAGCTCCAATCAACAATGCAATGCTGACACGCGAACGACTAAGAAAATAGGCAATAACAATACCAGGCAATACAGCATGAGAAATCGCATCACCAACCATGGCCATTTTTCTTAATACTAGAAAACAACCCAAAATTGAAGCGTTAATAGCTACAAGCGTCGCCGTCAATATGATCCAAAAATCATTCACGGTACAAAGATAAGAATGGTTTAAATATCAAATCGTGGATTTACGATTGTATTATAGATAGAACCAAAAGCATAGTTAATTCCGGCATTAAACCAATAGCTGTAACCAGTTCCTAGTTGTTGTTGCTGTAACAATAACTCTTCAACTGACACGCCTTGTTTTTCAATATTCAATTGGTTTCGGATCAATGAAAAAGAGCCGTTAAAACGCATAGTTAATCCCTTTACTAGCCGAACATTCATATTCGCACCAAAGCGAACGGAATAAAGATTTAAATCATGTAAAAAGCTATTATAAGTGATTGTGCCGCCAAGATTTCCCCACTGTTGGCGAGACGTACCTCCAAAAATCATGCGGTGATATGGGACAAGCTCTTCTGTTTTATTAAAGACTGTAGTGTCAATATAGTCGTTGTATCTTGCACCTATTTGATAATTAATAATAAGCTGCTTTGAATAAGCTTCTTCGTAATCAAAGAAATTATACTCAATTCCGTTCGAGACCTCTCCATAAAAATCATAATTACTAAATATTGAATTTCCGAAAGAACCAAAAAGTCCGTAAGACCAATGATTGTTTATTGTAAAGACATTCTCAATATTTGACCAAAAACTTTGTTGTCGGTTTTTATAAACGGTGTCTTCGAATATGAAGGTGCTTAAACTATTGTTCATTCCCATCCATATTCCAAACTTATTATTTTCCTTTACTTGACGCGCCGAAAGGTTTCCATTTACACTTGCTGACCTTCTTAATTCTTGACCGTTAAACCAACCATTTACGCCCATATTGAATACCCAATTTCTCCATTCATCTTCCGTTTCCTCAATAACGCTATGGTCCCTTGGTACATCAAGTGTAATACTCTCTGCTTGCCCATTTTTTAACCAATAAGGAACCAGACCTAACTGTATATACTTAAGTTGACGTTGGCGAATTTCATCAGAGCTCATATTAAAATCCGTAGTATATGAAACGGTATCAGCAATGTGCTCAAATTCGTTTAAACCAATAAATTGTATATGTGTTGACTTCCCATTGCTTCCTGTATTTTGACGTGTAAATAAAAGGTGGACGTCTGCGACCATTCTATCACGCACAAAATTCACTTCCCCCAGATTTTGTCGTAAATATTGCCGATCACAAAAATTACAATCCAAAAAGATATTTAAGTGATCGTTTGACGTTGTGTCCTGTGCATTCGAATTCACAGTGAAAAATGTCAATAAAAATAATAGTATGAACTTTCCATAATTATTCATAATTTATACAAAGGTCTTGATGATATATCTTAGTTTGGCGTATCGGTTACGTATTCTTTGAACAACCAAAAGTGAAGTAAATATATACGGTTCTAAATCGGTTTAAGAGGTGGTTTAACCTTTTTTACCATTTTTTTACGATACTTTAAAATTCGTTCGAAAACAGTTTAATCAATGATTTGTTAGGATTGCTATTAGGAATCGAAAAAATGTATGGAATACTCGCAGAAATGACCTAACTTTAAAATACTCAAAAAAACAACCTTAAACATGAAGAAAAAACTCTTTTTATCAGTTCTTCTGTTTACTGGATTCCAATTAATGGGTCAAGTAAATCAAACTACAGAAGAATACTTAGAGGAATTATTTAACTCAAACCAGACTTACGAAGAGATCACTGCACAAGCAGATGCGTTTTTCGCAGCTAAATATCCTGGGATTTCAAATTTTGAATTAACACAAGGTGAACATCGCGATGGTAAATTCGTAAAATATCAACGTTGGAAGGCCTTTTGGAAAAATCATTTAAACGATGATGGGACTTTAGGAGATATTACTCAGAATGCAAATCAATTGACTTCTGGTAATAGTCGCGGCGCTGATTGCTCGGATTATGAATTTGATGCATCATGGAACAATGTGAACTACGCGACAAACATGGGGTGGCAAATTGATCAAGGAAGAACAAGCTCCATGGCATTTCATCCAACAGACCCGAACACCTATTACATCGGTGCCGCTTTCGGTGGTTTATGGAAAACAACAGATGGGGGAGTTACACAAACTTTGGTAAATGATAATCTCCCGCTTTCTGCAGTAGCTGGAATTATTATTGATCCGACGGATCCTGATCATATTGCTATAGGTTTAAGTGATATTGTTTGGTACGGTCCGAGAGGAATTGGCGTATATGTTTCAACTGATGGAGGAACGACCTTCACCCCTTCAAGTTTATCGTGGGAACTTACAATCAACAGAAAAATCTATTACATGGATCAGGACCCTACGGATCCTAACAGTATTTGTGTAGCGACTTCTGCAGGAATTTACAAAACGGATGACTTTTTTGCGACCCATGATCTTGTAAAGAACGGGAATATGCGTTCTGTGAAGTATAGCCAAAACGACCCAAATATTGTTTTTGCTGGTGGTAATAATGGGCAATTCTACAGAAGTACAGATGGAGGCGATAATTTCTCTTTGGTAACAGATATGGGGTCAAATGATGTGCGCATTGCTGTCTCTACAATGCCTGGATCTTCAAGAATCGTTGCGACTTGTGGTTCTACACTGTACAAATCAACAGATGATGGCTTAACTTTCACAACAGAATCATTACCTGAATCTAACATGGTGATTGAATTTGAACCAGGTTCTCAGACGGTTTTAAACATTGGGAATTTTGAAGTCTACAGGTCAAATGATTTTGGCGCTTCATTTACTGTTCTGACGCATTGGTATGCAGATGGAGGTTTACCGTTTATTCATGTTGATCAACGTAATGTATTTGTAAATCCTTTGCAGGACGATTATGTATATTTCTGTAATGATGGAGGAATATTTAGATACGATAATGATGCCGATGAATTTGCGAATTTATCTGCTGACATGTATATCACTCAATATTATGATATCGCTGTTTCTCAAACTGAAGAATTAGTGCTTGGAGGAGGATCTCAAGACAATGGAAACATTTTCAGAGAAGATGATGGAAGTTGGGGCGCTTATGCCCAAACCGGTGATGGTATGGGGCAAGATATTGATCCTACAGATGCTAATGTGAGATATTGGAGTTATCAGTATGGATCAATTCGTAGATGGGAATCAGGTTCTAACTCCAACATAGCTCCTCCAGGTGAGGACGGTAATGGAGAGTGGGAGGCACCTTTTAAATTAGACCCTAGTAATAGTGATCGTTTAGTTATTGGTTATGCTGTAGTTTATGAATCATTTGATAACGGGGATTCTTGGACGCAAGTAGGAGATGATGTAACAGGTGGGCCTGATCTTGAACAATTGGCAATCGCGCCTTCTAATGGAGATAAAATATACGCTATTCAAAACGATGATATTTATGTTAAATCTCCAGGAGTTGATGCTTGGTCTGAATATAGCTTACCTTCAGGGCAAGAAGTAACAGATCTTGAAGTAGATCCTTTGGATGAGAATACAGTTTATATCTGTTACGCCGGTTATAGTGATGGAAACAAAGTTTTTAAATCAACCGATGGAGGCGAAAATTGGACTAATATAACAGAGAACTTACCAAATCTTCCATATACATCTCTTGAGTTGTATCATGATGTTGACGGAGCCATTTTTGTAGGTACTATCGGAGCGGTTTATTACCTAGATAATACTACGACAGACTGGAGAAAGTTTGGATGTTTACCAACTACTGGAGTTAACGATATTGAAATTCAGTACTTCACGAATAAGATTTATGCAGGTACACATGGACGCGGAATTTTTGAGGCTTCATTAGATGCATTAAACCCTTCGACTGCTGGAATAGAAGACAATGTTTCGGACAATATTACTATGTATCCTAACCCTGCTGTTGATTTCGTTAAGATTCAGTCAAGCAAGGAAGACTTTACAAATTGTACTATTCAAGTGAACGATGTTACCGGTAGAATGGTAGAGGTACCTTTTACGGTGAATAACGCTAATGAAATTGAATTGAATGTAGATGGGATTATTCCAGGTAATTATCTAGTCAATATATATGACGGAGAATTACTTATTTCTACTCAGAAATTGAACGTGGAATAAATACAGAATTCGGACAAAACAAAAGGGCTCCAATTTGGAGCCCTTTTTTGTTAAAAAAGAAAAGGAAACCGTTCTTAAAAACAATCTCCTTTTCTTGCAAAAACCATAAAACCCGAAGTTGGCTCCCCAGCCAAACCTCACTACAAATTTAAGGGTTAAATCTAGTTTAAAGGTCTATTAAACCGTTTTTAAGACGTATTTCAGACTTCCGTCGATGGATGATTGAAAAGAATCGCTTAAAAGGGTAATAACATGTGCTTGTAAATAAGTAATTCCGCTTATAATCAATTCAAAAGCGATAATTAATGAATTTAGTATTATGAAGGTTCATTTTATAGCAATAGGAGGCAGCGCGATGCATAACTTAGCCATCGCTTTGAAAGATAAAGGATATGAAGTTACAGGTTCGGATGATGAGATCTTTGAGCCCTCTAAATCACGATTAGATCGCAAAGGAATCCTTCCCACTCAAATAGGTTGGGATACTGATTTAATTCATAATGAACTTGATGCTGTAATTTTAGGAATGCATGCTAGAGTGGATAATCCTGAACTCAAGAAGGCACAAGAACTGGGGTTAGAGATTTATTCTTATCCAGAGTTTTTATACGCTCAGAGTAAGGATAAAAAAAGAATCGTAATAGGAGGGAGTCATGGTAAGACAACTATAACCTCAATGATTCTTCATGTAATGAATGAACTCAATATTGAAACTGATTATATGGTTGGGGCTCAATTGGAAGGTTTTGATTGTATGGTTAAACTGACGGATGCTCCTGTAATGGTTTTAGAGGGAGACGAGTACTTATCGTCCCCAATAGATCGCCGACCAAAGTTTCATTGGTATAAACCCGATGTAGCCTTGTTAAGTGGAGTGGCTTGGGATCATATAAATGTATTCCCAACTTTCGAAAATTATGTAGAACAGTTTGAAATATTCGTACAGGGTATAGAGGATGGTGGAAGTTTGGTTTATTTTGAACCAGATGAGCATTTACGAAATATTGCGGCGAAATATCCAAATGTTAAACAGTTCCCTTATGATGTGCCAGAATATGAAGTAGGAGAGGGGAAAACGACCTTGAAAAGTGAAGGAAAGGAATATGAACTCCAGATTTTTGGGCGCCATAACTTATCCAATCTATATGGCGCCAAGAATGTTTTGAATCAAATAGGGGTTTCAGATGATGAGTTTTATACGGCTATACAAAGCTTTAAGGGAGCAGCGAAGCGTTTAGAGTTGATAGCAGAAAATGACTCTTGTAAGGCGTATAAAGACTTCGCACATTCCCCTTCTAAGCTCAAAGCAACCGTAAACGCTGTTAAAGAACAGTTTCCTGATAGAAAGCTTGTAGCATGTATGGAATTGCATACATTTTCTTCATTAAAAAAGGACTTCTTGCCACAATACGAGAATTGCCTGGCAAAAGCCGATGAGGCTTATGTGTACTTTGATCCTCATGTAATAGAGCACAAGAAATTAGAACCTATTACAAAGGAGTTTGTAAAAGAATGTTTCGCCACAGATAATGTTAAAATCCTAAACGCTCGCCAAGAGGTGGAGGGAGTATTAAAAAATACCGAGTGGAAGAACGCCTCAATGCTCCTAATGAGCTCAGGTAACTTTGGAGGTATTAATTTAAATGAGTTTGCAAAGGAGTTACTTAGCTAAAACTAAATATCTCCTTTTATCAATTTCTCTTTATGTGATTTTGAAGCAGATTCAATTTCAATCACATACATACCATTAGCTAAATATCCTGTATTGAGCACAGCGGTTCCTCCTGGTGCAATGAATTTGTTCTCAAAAATCACCTTTCCGTCTGCAGCGTAAATTCTAATTGTTGTTTCTTCACCCTCAACCATACCCGCAATATTCAGTTCATCTGTTACAGGGTTAGGGAATAAGGTAATGGCAATTTCTTCAAAGTTTTCTTCTGAAACGAGAACATTGATATTGTCCACATAAATATTGTTTCCGTTTGCTGAGTAATTGACAAAAACAATGTTCAACGATTGTGCTCCAATATAAGGGCTAAGCGGAATATGTTCATTTCTCCATTGGTCTATAGTCGGCACAAAAACTGCGTCAGTTGCATCTGCAGTAGACAACGCATTTCCACCACTAGAGTAGATTAATTGCATCGTTCCTCCGCATCCGTTTTGAACAAATACTTTCAATGAGTCAGAAGAGGTTCCACGCTGTGCGTATGCCACATCAAACTGTAATTCATATAGGGTTTCTGAGGTGAAGTCTAAGTGCTGTGTGGTGATCATACTAACTGATCCATTTTCACTGTAGAAATTATCAAAGAAATAACTTGAAGACCCTTTTCCATAAGCCGAAACATTCGAAACAATGCCAGCATATCCAACGCCCGAAGTACTAGTAGCCCAATCCATTGGCAATACAGTTGCTTCAAAGTCTTCTTTAATTGGTAATGCTGTTGAAGGGGTTACCTGAATGTATTGTGACATGAATACAGTATCTTCTCCAACCCCGTTTTTAACGATAAGTTGAACATCGTAAATTCCTTCAGTATCATAACATACTACCGGATTTTCATAGATTGAGGTTTCTGGAGAACCTCCAGGGAAGAACCATTCCCAAGCGGCTCCTTGACCAGCATTAATTGAAAGGTCTGTAAACTGAACACAAGAATTTGGACCTACTTGTGTACATTCTGCAATGAAATTACCAATAGGATCTTCTAGGTCACAACCCGAAGTACCTGGAGCTTTTCTTAGAGCAATAGCTCGCTTACCTCTTGCGCCGTCTGCACCAATTGCCCTAACACTTACCCATTGCTCTTCAGATGAGCTAGCATACACTGTAGCATTGGTTGTGGTAACATATCCAGCAGAATCCATGTACTTCTCACCCAATAAATAAACTTCATAGGCGACGGCACCATCTACAGGATCCCAAGAAAAGTTAAAGGAATTAGGACAAGCCCACTCAACGTCTAAGTCGTCCGGACGACCTATAATACTGAAATTCTGTCCTTCCACCACGTCCGATCCACGCGTTACTCTTATTCTACAAGTTCCTGAAATTATTTCATCTGGAACATTCCATACTTGAAATCTTCTATGTCCGGCAGCAGAAGAACCAATTTCTTCCCAAGTAACACCGTCATCGATGGTGTATTCAACAGTAAATGATTCACTTGTTCCAATCGCATCCCAACGCACTAACTCAACAGTTCCGGGAGTTACACTTTCACCACCAAATGGCCAAGTAACAGCTAAGTCGTTCTGAATTACTTCGTAAACAATATAATAAGGTTGTGGTCCTTGTGGAATGTTATATCCTTCAATATTGATAGCAAAGTTTCCAGCAGCAGGATTGTCAATAACTATTTGCTCTACATTGTTGAGATCATCAATTCCAGGCTCAGCATCAGCATCCAATAAACTTGGGCTAGGAGATGGGTTAAGTACCAATGGAAGGTAGCTTGATCCATCAGGACCTGACATGGTCATATTAAGATCATTTACCAATGCTTTTGAGGCAGAAGGAGTTCCTCTGTAATCAGTCCAATATACCATAACGCGAAGCTGCTTTGTGTTCGAAGGAACGTTTATGGTGTGATTGTTCATTTGGTCTTCTTCAATTATCCCATTTTGATAATTTTCAGCTTCAATAAGATTGTAGGCTCTTCGTACGTTTATTCTACCCCAGCCAAATCTAAAATCAGGTCCAGGATTACCTAAATCATCTGCAGTATTTAAAACAGCACCATTAATTAGCGCTGCCGATGGGTTTTGATCATCGTGCATCGCTCTGTACGCTTCGTATAATAATGCTAATGATCCAGCCACTGCAGGGCAAGCCATTGAAGTTCCAGTTTTATAATCGTACGTATTTACATCTATTGTTGAAAGAACATCAGTACCTACGGCGCAAATGTCTGGCTTAATTCTACCATCTGCTGCCGGTCCACGGCTGCTGCTGTTGTTTAAAACATCTCTATCCGATAAGTTACCTACGGCTAGGACATTTTTACCTTGTTTGTGTCCGCCAGTGATATTTCCCCAGCCTGCACCTGCGCCGTATCCGAAATTTGATGTTCCAGAATTTCCTGCTGAGAATACATGAACAAGCTGATCGTAGTCCCAACATTGATCATCTAATATTCTTGTTAGGTTAGTGTATCCGGCATTGTTACCATCGCCATAACTTTTAGAAGTGATTACAAGATTAGCGGTGTCTACCAAGGTTTCTACTCTTGTGTAGTTTCCATTTCCAGAACCATACACGTATAAATGCGCACCAGGAGCGTTCCCGATAGCATCCTGATTAATATTTCCAGCTCCCATAATTATGCCGGCACAATGATCTCCGTGATCGCCATAATTAGCGCTGGTAGCAGTTGTTGTTCTTCCTTGGTAGTCAATATGAGGGCCAATTGGGCCGTCATCATGCATCATTATTGTAACACCATCGCCAGTGTAAGGAGTGCCCGCACCTAGTGGATTATGAAGGTAGTTAGATCTATGATTAGAAACGTCTTCCCAACCTTCTGGCTCTTCTGGAGGATCCATGAATTCGAAATAATAAACATAAGGCAACATGTATAATGTTTCTAATTGATCAATATCTATAATGATGGTCATTACTTGCGGAAATAGATCGAAAGTAATCGTTGCACCTAAGGCTTGAACATCTTTTTGAACCGTTGCTAATTGTACATCATCGAAGAATGTGAAATTGATTCCTACCTGGTTATTCGGTTTAAGTGCCCAATCTGCGATTTTGCCTTCAACTAGTTCTGGGATTAGTTTATATTCTCTTTTAATTGGTGATACTGCGATCACGTTCTTCTCTGAAAGGACAGTTAAGTCAGCATCTTTATCGATTGAGGCATAAAACGCCATGTCGGGAAGATAGTCGAAGAGTTTTATTCCCTTATCTTCTAATTCGGCTTTGTCCGCGGATTTTGGTATTTCTGAAAATTGCAGAATACGGTAATAATGACCGTTAACAAGTTCAGATGATTCATACCCTGGTTCGGCAATAAATGATTTTGTGTTTAATGGAAGTTTGTACGAACCAGATTTTAATAATAACAAGTCTTGTTTTTCTTGAGCGTTGGCAGTTTGAGATGATACCAAAGTAAGACCAATACTTGTAATAAGTAGTAGCAGTTTCTTCATGGGGTGATTTGTTCAATTAGCTGTACGACAATATAGTCTCACTAATCTTACTCTATGAAGTTACGAAGAAACGCTTCTAATACTTCATAACAGTTATAAATGGAACAAAGAATTTATTAAAATGTTTGAAATCCTATGTGAGTGGTTTTGGCCCGAAAGAAAACTACTTCAAGATCAAGTTCATTTTTGATAAGTTGGCGTAAAAAGCGAACACCTTCATTAGATCCTCTTTTTGATCTATACTATAACGTGTATCAAACCATCTTTCCTTTAATTCATAAGTCACCATATTACCTTTGATTGTAAGGCTTGGGCGAATAATAACATTGTCTTCAGAAGAAATGTTATCTGCTACTTCAATCGATTCTGGATTTTGTACTTCTACCCCTTCAGGTAGCTCTAAATGAATAGTGGTTGAGTTAAAGGAAGCTTTGCTAAAGACGAAATCAAACTGCTTTTTTCTAATTTCATCAAGACTAACGTATTCACCAAATATCTCACCCAATTTAAAGATGGTTAGATCCCCAGCTTTTTCTATTAAAGGTGTGGCTAAATCTGTAACCGTGCCCTTTGCTATAATAGGTTTGAGAAAAGCAACTTCTGGCGATATGTTTTCAAGTGTTGATAGCTTGTATTGAGAGCGATCGTTTAAGAAATTTAATAAGTCTTGTTCAACTTCTTTTTGACGCTGTTCTCTGTAAATCTGGTAGTATAGTTGGGATTCACCGGCTTTGTATCCCATCAAATAGCGTTCTACTGAAATCTCGACATCCAGCATGTTGTCTGCGAGCTTAATATGAATAACTGTGCTGTCTGTGTTATCTTTTGCTTCAACTGCAGGTACTGGTTTAACCTCAAAACTTGAAGTTCGCGGATAGGTCAATTGAGTAACATGGAAAGCATTGTTTGGAATCCATTCTGCATCTAAATATCCCATGCGTGAAGAAAAGTCTATTGGAGCTAGGTATTCTTTTACATCAGGGAAGAAAAAGAAGTAATTCTGCATGAAAAATTGCGACTCTATATCATCTTCAAAGGTAGTTTCATAGCGGTTTGTAATAAAACCATATTCGTAAGCTATTCCGGCATCATCGAACATACACATGTAAAGTAAAATAGCGTCAACTACCCCTCCTTTTTCATTTTCTATCATCTCGGCAAAATCATCGCCTGGATTCGCACCATACATATTGAATTCCGTTTTCATGTAATCTTCAATCAAGCGAATTCTTTCACGAGTATTTCGAGTATTGTTTACACCAATTCGATCATTTAGAGCGTGTACTTTTTTAATAACCTTACTTGATTGTGGTACATTATATACCCAATTTAGTAGATCAGCGAAGTTTTGAAAAGGTGAATAATCCTCTTCAGTTCCTGAAACAACCGCTGTAAGTGCCACATCCAGTTTCATTATGTTGTTGGCATATTCAGAGAAGTATTCGCTTCTTACGGCTGGAATAGTATCCATATGGCAATACCATTGGTTCCTGTGGAGTATTGTATCTATTTTCTCTGGTTCTTTGAATCCATTATGGGCTTTAAAAGCGAACTTTGAGTCGATACCAGAAATCAGATAAAAATCAAAATCATAAATAGGAATCTCTCCTTGAAAATAATGCTGATCACCGTCGTATTCCGGTTCCATCTTCACCGTGTAAACAATTTCCAATTCATCGCCTAATTCTAAGCCACTTACCGGAAAATACTGATATTGTTCACTTTCGTCATCACTAAAAAATTCTTCTATTTCAGGTTTTAATTCAACAACTTTATCTTCCTTTATAATTCTAGCTTCCACACGTTTTACGGCAACAACATCCTCTAAAGAAATATATACCTTATTGAACTCCTCAATCGCTAAATCAGTTTGGAGCTTCACCCTGTAATGCTCTGTATAGTATTTGTAATATTGATTGTAAGTGTAATCGTATTCGTATTCAACGGCGGTTAAGAATTTTGTATAATAATAAATCTCATCGGGATGATTATAGTCAGACTGTTTTTGATTCTTTGGAAGTTCATAGTGTTCCCAAAAGGGATATTGTTGGGCATTTAAAAGACCCGCACTAATAAGAAATACTATTAAGACTAAATTTTTCATAGTTCAGGTCTATTAATTTTTTTCTAAAATGATGTTTTGGGTTACAGCAAGTTGAATGGCTCTTGAGAACTCATTCCATGCTGGGAATAAATCTGGAGTGATCTGTAATAGCTTGTATTGGTAGCGGTGCTTTACAGAAAATACACCATCCTTTAAACTAAAATCGGCATTGTAGGTAAAAAGATCATGGGCATAAGAAATGGCTTCAGGAACCTCTTTAACCTTGTAATTACTTGGAACAGTAAAGTTGAAAATGTATTCAACAGTTCTGTGGTGCGCTTTTTTGCGCGGTTGGGTATGGTCCTCTGGATTGTAACGACTCACCCCTGGTTTAAACAGTGTAGGGTTTAGTATGTAATCATTTTTAAAGGCTATTAATAAACCACTTGCCGCAAAATCATAGTTAATGATAAGTTCCTGGTTCTTTTCCGTTAAGTTCTTGATTGAGTAATCGTTTAAGGTGTATTTATTTTCTCCGTTTAATGCGAGGTCTTTTACATAATCTCTTCTATCTTCTTCATCTGTATTTTCAAGGTAATAAGCTCTATCTTCTCTTTCGTAACCACCATAATAATCTGTACCGCTTCCACGTAGGGAATCGCCATCAATAAACGTGAAGTTGATTATACTTTTAAAGTAGTTTATTTCAGCCTCCACTGGGGCTATGTCATGAAGTTCGAATTGGTCTTTTCCCTTGTGAATTAATAAATCTTTTGATTGAATTCCTTCAGTTGGTAAATAATAAGAGCCTTCAGAATTAGTAGCATCTAGGTAGTAATATCCACCCTCAGGTTTCTCTACAACGCAAATAACATGATTGCAAGCAAAAGGTACAGGAATGTCTCCCATTTTGTAAGGGATGTCTCTTGTACCTACCCATGCAACGTATGCTCCTTCAACACCTGCAAATGTCAGCATCTCCACTAACAAATTCCCCATGTCTTTACAATCACCAAATCGATTTTTCATGACTTGGCTGCACGAACGCGGAACATAACCGTTGATTCCATCTTCAAAAGCGATGTATTTAATGTTGTCTTGAACCCAATTAAATATGGTATCCATTTTTTCTTTCTGGGTCTCTTTATCTTTAATGACCTTTCTTACAATAGAGTTGAGTTCTGATCTATTAGATTCATCACCTTTTGCTAAAAGAAACTCTTGGAAATAATTGTGCAGTCCTTTAATGTCCGGAATAACTTCTTTAGTCGTTCCATTAAACTCATAGGATTTAATTTGAGCCACCACGTGCGGAATAGTGTATCGCGTACTTATGGCTCCATCTTCAACTCTATAGCCAGGAACTTCGTTTAACTTCCATTGAATGTTTTTCATCCCCTTTTTGCCAATAGTTTCTGTTTTTTTGATGTCAAATTTTTCAAAAGATTGCTCGTAAAAGGCTAAGTCCATGTTTGCTGGATAAGTAATGTCAATTTCCGAGTTATATCCGGGAAAACTTGAAATGAAATGGAACACATCAAAAAACTCTGGAATTTTGATTTTTCTAGTATACGAGATGATGGTTTTTGTCCCAATTTCGATATCGCCTAAATCAAAGTAGATTTCCTTGTTTTCATCATGAAATACCCAACTATCTCTTGCGGCATCAATTTTTCGATAGGCGTCTTTTTTTAGTTTTATTTTTTTACCATTAGGCCTTATCACCATGGCAGAAATAGCTGTGATATCCTCAAAAAAGTCTGAAGTAGTGATACTTTGATCGTTATAATATTTGCAAGACTCGTTGATATAGAGAATCTCTTCATAATCCGTTTCGTAAATATCTAATTCTCCCGTTTTGTTGACTGAAATATTTACTGTTTGCTTGTGGTTCAAAATTACCCCAGCACTTGAAGGAAATAATTTTTGATATTTTTCAATTTGATTGTCATCGTCTCCTTTACCTGTTTTTTGTGCCATTCCAAAATAGGGTATAGTTATTATGGCAAGCGTTGTAAGACTTATTTTAAAAAAAGAATGATTCATTAATGCAACTTTTGATGTTTTGGGCGGTTAGCTTTTAACAGCTTTGGCTTAAAGATAATGAATTAGGCCAAAAACATTTCATTTAAATAAGAACACTATTTTTGTACCAAAATTGAAACATAATGAGCACGAATTTTCACAAGTTAAGTATCTCTAAAATTACTCGCGAAGCTGCTAAAACAGTGGCTATTACTTTTGATGTTCCAGCAGAACTTGAAGGAGACTTCAAATTTAAGTCAGGTCAGTATTTAACCTTAAGAGCAGATATTAATGGTGAAGATGTAAGAAGATCATATTCAATTTGTTCTTCTCCAAATTCTGGTGATTTAACTGTGGCGGTTAAAGCCATTGAGAATGGTAAGTTTTCGAACTACGCCTATGATAATTTGAAAGAAGGAGATGTGATGGATGTTATGGCTCCAATGGGAGGGTTTGTACTTGATGAAAAAGTAAACAATCATTTATTCATGGCTGCAGGATCAGGGATCACTCCAATACTCTCAATGATTAAAGATATTGCAGAAAGTGGAAACGGAACAGCAACATTAATTTATGGAAACAAAACTGCAGCTGATACTATTTTTAAAGAAGAGATTGATGCTTTAAACACGGCTAACACAAATGTTACAGTGCACTATGTGTACTCGAGAGAAGATTCAGGAAATGCAGTCTTAAACGGAAGAATCGATAGGGCGAAATGTGCTGATCTTAAAAATTACATTTTAAAAGATGCTCCGATCGATGGTCTTTATTTATGCGGACCAGAAGAAATGATCAATAATGCTAAAGACTATTTTTCTTTGTCAACATTAGAAGCGAATCAAATTCATTTCGAGCTCTTCACAACACCTACTGCTGCTACGGAAGAATCGAAAGGTGGAGCTGATGAAGGTATTAATGTAAATAGTAACGTAACAGTTATTATTGATGATGAAGAATATGAGTTCTTATTAAATACTGAGGATAAAGATGTGTTGCAAGCGGCTCAGGATATGGGCGCAGATGTACCTTTTTCATGTAAAGGTGGTGTTTGCTGCACGTGTAGAGCAAAAATATTAGAAGGTACTGCTAAAATGGATCTAAATTTTGCATTGGAAGAATCAGAAGTGGAAGAAGGATTCATTTTAACGTGTCAAGCGCACCCGACTTCTGAGACATTGGTAGTATCATTCGACGAGTACTAAATGAATCCCAAGAATATAGTCGTAGTTGGTGCCAGTAGAGGTATTGGACGCGAAATTTCTATTCAGTTAAGCGAAAGCCATAACGTTTTGGCTATCTCTAGGAACATTGAGAAACTGAGAGCGCTTGAAAATACAGAAACTAATCATCCCATTAATATTGCCGCTGCGGATGTAACAGTTCCAAACTATGGAGAAGTATTGGAAAATATATTAAGTCAGTATTTCTCCAGCGTTGACGTCCTTATTAACTGTGCAGGGTATTTGGTAAATAAGCCATTGACTGAAACTAGTGATGCTGAAATGCTAGCAGTTTTTCAAACGAATGTGCTTGGTTTAATGGCTTCCTGTAAGGCCGTAATACCGGCAATGAAGGATGGAGGCCACATTGTGAATATAGGTTCCATGGGAGGATTTCAAGGAAGCGTTAAGTTTCCTGGGTTAAGTGTTTACAGTGCAAGTAAGTCAGCTGTAGCTGGCTTTTCTGAGTGTTTAGCTGCTGAAACAGCCGATTTGAATATTCAGGTGAATTGTTTAGCGATAGGTGCAGCTCAGACTGAAATGTTGGAAGAAGCATTTCCCGGTTATAAAGCACCTCTTTCAGCAGGTGAGATGGCCAATTTTATTGGTGACTTTGCATTAAATGCTAACAAGTATATCAACGGAAAAACAATTCCTGTTTCGGTATCTACACCTTAATTATTCTTCCTCTTCTTCTTCGTCTTCATCAGCCACTGAACCGCCTGGAGCAGTTGTCTCATCGCCAAACTCGTCGTAATAGTGTTCTTCGATTAGCTTATCCTTTTTGTACTCAGCTTCATACTTAATGGTATTCTTTTCCGAATCATAGAATTCTTCAAAATGACCGTGACGCATTCCTTTCTTATAATTTTCTACGGTCCATCTTCTTCCGTTATTGTAGAATCTCTTACAAGTCCCTTCTAGCTCTCCATTTTCATGGTTTTCTGTGTAAAATATAGTTCCATCCTTGAAATAATATGTTGAAGGACCTTCTTTTTTACCATTAGCGTAAATCTGTTCAGATTCGATTTTACCATCTCGGAAATAAGTTCTGAATGCTCCATCCCAAACACCATTTTTGTAGTTCACTTCTTTTTTTATGTTACCGTTCGGGTAAAATTCTTGTTTTTTGCCGTGCATTTGGTTGTTCTTCCATCCTTCAATTTTTTGGATGGTTGAATCTTTAAAATAGAAACGGAATTCTCCGGTAGCCGCTCCCATAACAAAGTTCTTTTCCCATTTTAAGCTTCCATCTTCACGGTAAAGCATCCATTTACCATTTTCTTTGCCATAACCCTCCGTATCGTGACTCCTAATCAAATTAATTTGACCGTTTTGGTAATAGATAGTGTCAGTTCCAATAGGTTTTCCGTTCACAAAAGTCAAGAACATTTCTAAGTTTCCATTAAAATGACAGGTTTTACATGCACCGCTAAATGGCTGCCCTTTCTGGGTAAATACAGCATCAGCATCTTCATCATAATATACCAAGTCAGCACAATCAGAAATCATTCTAAATCGAGCTGATCTGCAAACGGGCGCAGCTGGCTTTTTTTGTTCTTTTTCTTTATTAATTGTTTGTATACCAGATTGTCCGAAAGCTAATCCAGATAACATTAGGATGGTTAAGAGTAAAATGCGCATAATTTCTATTGAAATTTGAAGATATAAATAATCTTTTACAATGATTATGCCGATGTTTTATAACTATCTTAATCAAACAAAACCTATGAAAACAGTATTATCAATTCTTGTTCTATTTCTAGTAACAAATGCATCTGCTCAAGTAAGCGGATATAAAGTTAAGTTTGGAGAAGAAGAAAAAACGAAAAAAAGAATTCTGGTTGAATTTCTAGGAGTAATTGACGATAAGCTCTATTATTTCAAAGAGAAATTTACCTTCGGAAAAGGCTTGCAACCTTATATTCTAATGGTAAATCGCGATGATTTATCAATTCAAAAGGAAATCGAAGTACTAGACGGAAATGCTTCAATTAGTCGAATCGCTTTCATCAATGATCAAATTCTTGTCTTTATTAATGACACGGACAGGAAATCAGGCATTACTAGTTATTATTTTCAGACGATTACTAAGGATTTAGAGTATTCAAAAATGAAGGTCGATATTGCTAGCTTTCAGAGAGAGAAGAAACTGTTTTCTAGCTCGGGTAATTTTGAGTTTATTGAATCTCAAGATCAAGAATACTTTGCTGTATTTTATAATTTACCGTATGAAAGAAACGAACCAGAAAAGTTTGCAGCAGCTATATTCGATAAAGACCTAAAAAAGATAAACCAAAAAGATTATCAGCTGCAAGAAACTGATCGTGATATCGAATTATTGAATAAACATTTATCGGATAATGGAGATCTTTTTTTATCTGCCAGACAAGTCACTGAAAGAGGAATGTTGGGAGGAGCTAAAGATTTTGATCAGCTCTTTTTTCAGGTAATGCCTGATGGCAGTTTAATCAAGAATAAATTTAAGCTTCCTGGCAAGCGAATAGTTGACTATACGTTCATATCGAATGAAAAGAATCAATTAATCTGTGCAGGTTTATATGGTGATGAGAAGGGTAGAGGAGTGCTAGGCTCCTTTTATGCTAGGTTGGATGTCACAACAAAAGAATGGGTAAAAGAAAGCTATAAACCTTTTGATTCAGATTTTATTACTGACGGCTGGTCGAATCGAGAAAAGAATAAAGCAGACCGTAAAAAAGATAAAGGTAAGGATCCGATATTGGAGGATTATGAAATTAGAAACCTCGTTACACTTCCAGACAATTCGAGCATACTAATAGCCGAACAGTTTTATATTACCACTGTCACGTATACTGACCAAAATGGAAATATTCAAACTAAGGATATTTATAATTATAACCATGTTATAGTGGTGCGTGTGGATGCAAAAGGGGAGATTTTATGGAATACTAAAGTTCAGAAAGAACAGGCTTCAACAAATGATGGAGGTTACTATTCTTCTTATGCTTTTTATCCAGATGATGATGCACTTTACATCATGTTCAATGATAATCTTAAGAACTATACTAAGGGTAATGTAGTTGGTGGAGAAACATTTAAAACGAGCTTTACCAAAGGAAAGAAAAATGTTGTGTCAATCGTGAAAATCGAATACTTGAGAGGAGATAAAAAGAAAGCCAAATTATTTTCGGGTAAGGATATTGCTATGTTAGTTGTACCTAAAGCTCATTTCGCTGCATTTGATTCAAAGGAGCTATATTTTTATGCTCGTTCAAAGAAGAAGGAGAAAATTGGTGTAGTTAAGCTTTAAGAGTTTTGTAGCGGGTGTTTTTGAAGAATTCCCAATAATGTCTCTGGTATTTCAATAGTGTTGTTACTGAGGTAATCAAAACATACCACTATGCTTTCACCTGATGCCTTCAAGTTTCCCTTGCTGTCTCTTAATGAGTAACTTAAAGTGAAGCTTTTATTCCCTATATGACTGCAATATGTTTCAACATGGATTGCATCTTCTAATCGAGTAGGAGAGTGGTACTCAACAATATTTTTTTTGAGGATAAAACCTGTTCTTTTCCAATCCCATTCGTCTTTTAGCTCAGAAACGAAGAAATTCATACGAGCTTGCTCAAAATAATGGAGATAAGCCGCATTATGGACATGACTCGCCATATCACAATCAGCAAATCTAATTTGAATAGGGGTAGATATCATTAATCGAGTTTTTCGAAGACTGAATTATTACTCTTGTATTCAGGTACAATACTCTTCATGCATTGAACAATCTTGGTATTATTTTGAGCATCATAAAGTTCAGTAAGGCCTTCAATCTGAGAAGTAATATCACCATAATCATACTCTTTTACCTTTGCAATCATGATTTGTGGATGGTGAGTAGGCAAGGTGTTTTCTTCTGTTGTAAGTAGTTCTTCGTATAATTTTTCGCCAGGTCTTAACCCCGTTATTTTAATATTAATGTCTTCGCCAAGTTTTAAACCACTTAAGCCAATCATTTTTACAGCCAAGTCATAAATCTTAACTGACTCGCCCATATCAAAAACAAATATTTCTCCACCTTGTCCCATGATACCAGCTTCCAATACTAATTGGCAAGCTTCTGGTATGGTCATAAAATAACGTGTGATTTCTCTGTGCGTAACTGTCAGTGGCCCGCCTGCTTCAATTTGACTTTTGAATAATGGAATAACAGATCCATTTGATCCGAGTACATTTCCAAATCTCGTTGTAATAAACTTAGTTCTTCCAAAGGCATTTGAACTTTGTGCGTAGATTTCAGCAATACGCTTAGAGCATCCCATTACATTGGTAGGGTTCACGGCTTTATCAGTAGAGACCATAATAAACTTCTCAACTTTATAATCAATTGAAAGGTCTACAAGGTTCTTTGTGCCATTTACATTGGTCTGTAAAGCTTCCGAAGGGTTGTCCTCCATCAAAGGCACGTGTTTGTACGCAGCAGCGTGGAATACGATGTCAGGATTGAACGTTTTGAAAACGTTTTTCATCCGCTGGTAATTGGAAATATCAGCAATCACAGTCTCGGTTCCTGATAATGTTTTATTCTCCCTCAGTTTAACTTGCAAATCATAAAGTGGCGATTCCGCCTGATCTAGCATAATAACTTTTCTAGGGCTGTGCTCTATAAGTTGTTTGACCAATTCACTACCAATACTTCCTGCTGCACCTGTTACAAGAATTACTTTATTGTTGAATTCTTCTGTAATACCATCATGATGTATATCGATCACTTCTCTTCCCAATAGATCTTCAATTCGAACAGGTTTAATTTGTTTCGAAGAAAACTCACCATTAATCCATTCATCGGGTGATGGAACATTGAGTACTTCAACATTATTTTCAAGACATATATTTACGACAGCTCTTTTGTTTCCCTTGGATGGATTTTTTATAGCAACAATGAGTTTTTTTATGTTTTTATGCTTGATTAGTTTTTCGAGTGAATCAGGATGATAAATCTTTACCCCTTCAAGCAGCTTACCTGCTTTTCGTTTATCATCATCAATGAAACCAAAAATTTTGTTTCCTAATCCAAGTTCTTTTTCAAGCGTATGCTTTGTAATTAAACCATAAGTACCGGAACCGTATATTAATGTAGGTGCTTGATTCTTTCTAACCTTTGAATTCTCCACATAGATAATCTTAATGGTGAATCGAAACATCAATAAAAGAAAGATTGACATGATAAACTCCACTGCCAATATCGAATTGGGGAAAAGGAAGAAATCATCAAACCAAATGTATTTTATGAAAGAAGTGATTCCAAGAAGCACACTACCTGTTGACAAAGCAAGGAAGACCCTTTTTACATCCTCGTAACTTGTGTGTCTTATTATGCCCTGATACGAGCGAAATATTAGAAAGCCAGCAATTCTAAACGCAATAAAGAAAGGAAGTCCAGTTTTAAATATTTCTAGCTCTTCTTCAAAGGGAATTGCAGAACTATCGAACCTCACTAAATAAGCGAATAGCAAAGCGAAAATAACGATGAAAACATCGGCAAGTAATACGAACCCTCTTGGGGTATTATGTTTTGGTAATCGTAGCACAAGTAATCTCTTATCTACTATTACGCAAAAAAAAAGAAAAGGATTGTTTTCTAATCCACTTTTTGAATCTTTATGATTTCTGAGCCTTTCGCAGACACTAGCTGCACAAAGTAAATTCCTGTAGCAAAGGTATTTAAGTCGATTGTGAAACGTTGTTCACCGGCTAAAATTTCTCCTGAGAAGATTTCAGAAATGATTTGTCCATTTGATCCGAATAAAACTATATCAAAATTTTGATTAATATCAGTACTAACAACTAATTCAGATGAGTTGCTGGTTGGGTTAGGAAATATTGTAGATGTATACTGAGCATTGGATATTGGTGTTGGATTCATTTCCAACTTCACAGTTTTCATTGGCTTTTTCGTAGTATTTGCTCTATCACCAATCCTATATCGTGGAGCAATTATTTCAGTAGGTTTTTCAAGTTCTACTGGCTCTTCTATTTCCTCTACGGCGCTCGTGTCAACAATTAATATTTCACCCTTGGTATGAATTTCTTCCTCTGGCTCAGCTTCTACGACTTTTACTTTACCCTTTTTATGAATTAACTCTTCGTCTTTTTCACAAACTTTTTCGTATATGCTGTCTTCTACAATCTTAATGTCCTCCACAAAAATTGAATCTTCTTCAACAGGTTCTTCAATATGAACCACCATGCCTAATGTTCTGTATTTATAGTTTTCATGTTCTTGAGCATTTAAACCATTGAATAGTGACATACCAAAACCTAACACTAGAGCAGCTACAAATTTGCTTAAATACACTTTCCATGAGCCGTTTTTCATCCAGCGTTGTTCTGCGTTATAATCATTTAGTTGATCATTCTCGAATCTTCCGCACAAATGCTGTCCTTTCTTTTCTGAGAGCGTTCTCTTCACTTCTTCGTTGGACATTTTACTGAAATCAACGACATCAATAGCGCATTTTTGGCAAAATGCTCCTTTTTGGGTTGGTGTCATCTCGTTCCAATTTTCATGGCATGGCTCAGGAATCTTAACAGTATGCATAGCTTTGTTTTTTGTTTCTGTACAACCTTAATTTTGAAAGGTTCATTTTTAGTTCACACGCTGAAGTTTCAACGTCTCGCTTTGGGAGCTTGAACTAAGACGAACCAAATACATGCCAGAATTAGCATAACTCAAGTCGATTTCAAATCGTTGTCTTCCTTCGTTCAACTCTCCAGAATAGATGTTTTGTACAAACGAGCCGTTTGCATTGTAGATATCTATTTGAAATTCATCAGCCTCTTTAATCTCAATTTCAAGCGTTGATAGTCCTTTAGAAGGATTCGGATATACTTTGCTCGTAAACTCTATTGCTTGAATAGGTTCTGGCAGAATCGTTTCTTCAATGGTATCTTTCATTTCAACCGTTATTATCTCTGCGTATTCAATAAATTCATGAGAAATAGCAGGAATACCTCCAGTAACCCAATCCCTAGGGTGCTCATAAACCTCTTCAATGATCATATCACCCCCTAATTCATATAATTCTAAACCACCATTAACTTCAAATTCTGGAATCGGGGGTAAATGCATAGAGTCAACATAATTGGTAAGATCCAGTTCCGATACACTAGTTTCTTGGTTGATATAATTGATTTTAGGAATTACTTCTACAATTTCTTCAATTGCACTTAATTCTTGTTCAACTAAATCTCGTTCTTGCGTGCAACTAAATAAGGTCAAACCAAACCCAATTAAAACAGCGAAAATAAATTTGCTACGAAAGGTACGTGGAGTCTGCTTTCTCCATTCTTCAAAACCTAAGTTTAATTCATAGAGTTGCCGACTAGTGAATTGACCACACATTTTTTCGCCTTTGTTCTTAGCTATAAGCCTTAAAATTTCCGGGTTGCTGAGTTTTCTGAAATCAAAGGTGTCAGTGCTACATTTACTGCAGAAAGCACCCCTTTCAGTTTTATTCATTTTTGAGAAATCCTCATTACAAGGGTCTGGAATTGCGATCATAATGCGTTAGTTTGAGAAGGGTACAACACCTATATCAAAAGGTTCAGATTAATTTACCTTTATTAGTTTCAAAGTCTCCTTTTGTTCTTCACCAATTACTTGAACAATAGATGTACCACTCTGGTATTCAGTTAAATCTAGTTCGAATAAGTGTCTACCTTTGTTTAGTATACCACTATGAACTGTCTCTACAAGTTGGCCTGATGAGTTAAAAAGGTAAATACTAAAGATTTGTTCTTTTTCTACCTCAAAAGCTAACTTGGCATAATCATTTGCTGGATTAGGAAATACGATTGGTTCAAATTTATACGGATCATTAAGAATCGGCTCAGGCAATAAGGATTCGTTAATAGAGTCTGCCGCGATGATGCGTTGCTCAGTAATTCCGAAAGAACATCCGGAGCATCCACAATTTCTCCTGCAAATCCAAACGGGGTAGGCAACAATATCTACTGGGTTTAGTTCTCTTGATATTTCGCTCTCGCTAGGAACATATTCGGATTGATGCATCCCTTCGTCTGGATCTAAAGCGGGTACTAGGTATTCTAACGTCTCTTCCTCTAAAATAGACTCATTTTCTGAGATATTATAGGTTTGAAACGGCTTAAGGGAAAGTGCTGGAGATTCAAGTATTTTTCCAAAACCTTCGACTTTAGTCAATGGCGAATGTTCATCCGAATCTTGTGAAAAGGAAGGAGTTGAAAAGAAAAGAAAAGCGAAAAGGTAAAATCTTGAGTTCATACATCGAAATTTAATGGTTCTTAAATTCGATGCAGGATCCTTTAGGATTCCATAATTACAGCTTCTTTAAATCTGAAATAGTTTGTGTAGGTTTTTCTGATTTGAATACAAAACTGCCTGCAACTAAGGCGTTTGCACCAGCGTTTACAAGCTTGTCGCCAGTATCTAAGTTTACGCCGCCATCTACTTCAATTACTAAAGAAGGATTTAGCTTGGCTTTCAACGCTGCAAGTTTCGCAACCTTCTCTACTGCAGAATCTATAAATTTCTGACCTCCAAAACCTGGATTTACTGACATGATTAAAACAAGATCTAAATCCGGCAGTATTTCCTCAAGAACATTAACCGATGTATGAGGATTCAGCGCAACACCAGCCTGCATTCCTGCGGCCTTAATAGCTTGGATTGTTCGATGCAAATGTGTACAAGCCTCATAATGTACTGTCAAAATATCTGCACCCGCATTCGCGAATTCAGTAATATAAGGATCTACATTCTCGATCATCAAATGACAATCTAGTGGTTTATTAGCGTGTTTAGCTATAGCTTTTAACACCGGAAAACCAAATGATATATTCGGTACAAAAACACCATCCATGATGTCAATATGAAACCAATCGGCTTCTGAGGCGTTAATCATTTCAACGTCGCGTTGAACGTTTGCAAAATCGCACGAAAGTACTGAAGGAGATATAATTGGCATTATTTCTTGTAAAATGGAGGTTTAACTACTTGAGCCTTTAACTGTTTTTTTCTAACTTGAACATAAATATCACTGCCTGGAGCGCTTAATTCTTTAGGGACATATCCTAGTCCAATTGCTTTACCTGTAGAAGGAGACATTGTACCAGAGGTTACTTTACCAATTTCATTTCCATCAGCATCAACAATTGGGTAATCATGTCTTGGAATTCCACGATCAAGAAGTTCAAAACCAACTAATTTTCTTGTTACTCCTGCTTCCTTTTGAGCTTTTAATGCTTCAGAATTCACGAAATCTTTGGTAAACTTTGTCACCCAACCTAAACCTGCTTCGAGTGGTGAGGTAGTATCGTCTATATCATTACCGTACAAACAGTATCCCATTTCTAATCTTAAAGTATCTCTTGCAGCTAAACCAATTGGTTTTATTCCCCAATCCTTACCTGCTTCAAACACAGCATTCCAAACTTTTTCAGCGTCTTCGTTTTTGATATATAATTCAAATCCTCCAGAACCAGTATAACCAGTAGCGGAAACAATCACATTATCTATTCCGGCAAAAGTGCCTTCGTCGAAAGTATAGTACTTGATATTTTGTAAATCTAAATGCGTTAAGCTTTGCATCGCTTCAGCTGCTTTAGGACCTTGAACCGCCAAGAGAGAATAATCTTCTGAAAGGTTCGTCATTTCAACTCCAAAATCATTGTGTTTTGAAATCCAGTCCCAATCCTTTTGAATATTCGAAGCATTCACAACTAGAAAGTATTCTGTATCTGATTTCTTGTAAATGATCAAATCATCTACAATTCCTCCATCAGCATTTGGCATACAAGAATACTGAGCTTGATTATCTACCATCTTTGATGCGTCATTTGACGATACTTTTTGAATTAAATCAAGAGCTTTTTCACCTTTAAGTAGAAACTCTCCCATGTGAGAAACATCAAATACTCCAACGCCATTTCGTACACATTCATGTTCTGCGTTCACGCCCTCGTATGAAACGGGCATATTATAGCCTGCAAATGGAACCATTTTAGCGCCTAGGTCTTCATGTATTTTTGTCAATGCTGTGTTTTTCATAGTAAAATTTTGATGCGGTTAAAATTAGGAAATATATTGAGGTTTTGAGTAGAGATTTAATTATTTCACTAATTCAAGTTCCATTGAAAAATATTTTCAGGTAAATCCTTATTCTCGAAGGATTCTTGGTTCAATAAATAACATTTAAACCATTCAACTTTTTCTTCTGAATAAGAAAGAATTAGAACGCGATTGTGAACAAAATATGCAACGGTACTTCCTTTAATTGTATCCGGATCACCATAGGAATTTTCGATCGCTGATTTTGACCTACCTACAAAGTTCATCTTGCCTAATCGTTCATAGTTGATTAGGGTTTCAATACCCACAATTATTTCATTATTAGTATCGTAGTACTTCTCCTCTCTCGTTGTCCATGGTTTGTAAGTACTGATACTTATAAATTTCTTGGTCATTTCGCGAATCTTATCAAATCCTATTGCCACAGGAATATCTCGTTTTAAAACAAGACCACCTACAGCACCGAAATTATAATTATAGTACCCGCTGTCCATTTTAGGTCTGAAATTAGAAGGAATATTTCTTCCCATTTCTAAGAAACCAATCTCTTCTTTCATGCTTGCCAAATCAAACCAATTTTCAATGTCTGATTTTAACCTTAGGTCGAATGAATCGATTAGGGTAATTTCATTAGAAATGTCTAACGTAGTTATCGAAGGGTCGCTTGGGCTTAGGGGAGCAAGGTGGTCGTTTTCCTGATTCGATTCCGAACATCCAAAAAGAACAGTGGTAAGAAATAGTACTGCAAATTTACTCAGACTCATCGTCTGGATTTTCAGGTAATTCAAGGATTTCCCAAGTATGGTCAGCCAAGAGTTTAACTGTAGCTAAAAAAGTGTACTTATTTTTCCTTGTGCGTCCCCACTGATTGGGACCAATTATTGAAAGGAGTTCTTGAGCGTTTTCATCCTCATACAAGTGATAAGTATGGTTGATGATAGGTTCAAATCTATATTCAGCTTTATAAATACGTGCAGAAATGGTTTTTCTCGTTTCGATTTTTTTCGCTTGTTCAGCAAGCAATTTCATTTGCTCATAGATTTGACCAAGTTGCTGATCCGTTTGATGCGCCATAGCGGATAAGGATCTTCCCTTAATCTTTCCAATGTCCTCTGGTTTGATGACAGCACTACCAACGTTATGCCCATATTCCAGAGTATGGGGATTCTCAGTGATCTTATCAGGATCAATTGGATTTATGAATTCTTTTTTTTCTTCTTTTTCACTCATCGCTCTATTAACAAAGTTACGTAATCTTATGTTCTCTAAAAAACTTAGATAATTTTAAGGAAAGGAGAGAAAAATTGATAAATTCACGATGCTAACTAAAAAAATCAAAAAATTATGGGACTTATAATTGGAGGACTGGTAGTTGCAGTCGTTGGAGTTATTTTGTGGATTGTAATGGGAAAAAGAGCTGGAAAAGCAGCAGTTCTTGATCTTACAGATACTTCTAGAGTTACTGATGTAAATGAGAACTATCAGAGCACATTAAATTCAATGGGGCCAAATAGCTTTACGCATTTTTGTGAAGTAAAAGGACAAGCCCATGCTGACGATCCTTTAAAGTCAGACCTTGCAGAAGCAGAATGTGTTTATTTCAGCTCAAAAGTGGTACACGAGTATAAGGTAAAAGAAAGAAGAAAAGACTCAAATGGTAACTACCAAACAAAATGGGTTAACAAATCTGAAACTGTATCTGAAAACTCGCAGTGGGCAAATGGTTGGGGAGTAAAGGATGATACTGGATTTATTGCAGTAAACGCTGCTAAAAGTGAAATACATACAGAGCAATTGTTCTCAAATTTTGAACAAGGAGAGCCTGGTTCAAATGGTGGTTTAAATGTAAAAATTGGTAACTTCTCATTAGGTATAGGCGGTAATAATGATTATAAAACTATCGGATACCGTTATTCAGAAGAAGGAATAAAGGTTGGATCGAACCTTTACGTATTAGGAGATGCTAATGATAGAGACGGGAACCTAATCGTTTCTAAACCAATAGATAAGAAGCAACCATTTATCGTTTCAACGAAATCAGAAGATGAATTAATGAGTGGATTAGGATCTGCCGTTAAAGGCTTCAAAATAGGAGCATTTGCAGCGTGGGGTGTAGGAGGAATTCTAGTTGTTGTTGGAATCTTGAAGCTCGTTGGAGCTATGTAATGAAGTATTTCTAACTTTGCTGAAAATTTAAAATTACACAATGGGAAATAATCTTCTAAAAGGAAAGAAAGGAATTATTTTTGGAGCATTGAACGATCAGTCAATTGCTTGGAAAGTTGCTGAAAGAGCGCATGAAGAGGGTGCAGAAATAGTACTTACTAATGCTCCGATAGCAATGAGAATGGGTGAGATTAATAATCTTGCTGAAAAAACAAATTCTCAGGTGATTCCAGCAGATGCAACTAGTGAAGATGATATCAATAACCTGATTGATAAATCAATGGAAATATTTGGAGGGAAATTTGATTTTGTTCTTCATTCTATTGGTATGTCAGTTAATGTAAGAAAGAATAGACACTACACTGATTCAAATTATGATTGGACGATGAAAGGAATTGACGTTTCAGCGCTGTCTTTTCATAAAGTAATGAAATGCGTAATGAAGAAGGATGCTATAAATGAATGGGGTTCAATTCTTGCTTTGTCTTACATCGCTGCTCAACGTGTTTTCCCAGATTATAATGATATGGCAGATAATAAGTCCATGTTAGAATCCATTGCAAGAAGTTTTGGTTACCATTTTGGTGAGCAAAAGAAAGTGCGCGTGAACACTATTTCGCAGTCTCCAACTATGACAACTGCTGGTAGTGGCGTTAAAGGTTTTGACGAGTTTATTTCGTTTTCAGAACAAATGTCTCCATTAGGAAATGCTTCAGCGATGGATTGTGCGAACTATTGTATTAGCATGTTCTCCGATTTAACTAAATATGTAACAATGCAGAACTTGTTTCATGACGGAGGATTCTCGAATACTGGAGTAACACAAGCTGTGATTGAGAAATTCGGTAAATAATACCAGATTTATATTAATTATTGAAAACCGTTCCTTTTATGGGACGGTTTTTTTGTGTTTTTAACTTAAATTGCAGTGTTAAACTTTATCCCGATGAAAAGAATCCTACTATTACTGAGCTTATCAGCTTCGGTTACTTTCGCACAGAATGAATACATTGCTTACCCAGCTACAGGTATGGGTGTTTCTTCAACCTTTGTTACAGATTATCATTGTTTGGGTGTTAACCCGGCAAATCTAGGTTGGCAGGCATACGACAAAAAATCATTTACAACAGGTTCTTCTGAGTTTGGCTTTTCTCTTCACTCTCAAGCTTTATCAAAACAAGAGTTAAGGGACAACATTTGGAGTGCAATATCAAATAAAACCTTGGATAGTTTATCATACGATGATAAAGTAGCAGCGGCACAAGGATTCGCTGACGATTTTGCATTCAATTACGATTACAATATGTTTGGCTTTTCTTACCAAAATGAGAAGTTTGGAGGAATCGCATTTTCAATTCGTTCCAGAGCTACATGGAATTCTTCTTTTTCTGCTGACTTTTCAAGCCTTTTATTTCAGGGAAAATTTGATGCGTATTTCGATTCTCTTTGCTACAATAATGGTACTGATACTGTTATGATTGGTAACTATGGAGAAATGCGTGCAGACTCAGCTGTAAACGTTGTGGGTGGACAAGCTTCAATTCCTTTGAACACGAGTGAATTAATTGATGGTTCAAGTTTGAGATTATCTATGAATAGAGAGTTTCACGTAGGATATGGAAGAAAACTATTTAGCATTGATAGTACTTTTGAAGTGTTTGCTGGTGTTGGTGCTCGTTACATCCAGGGAATTGCCATGATGGATTTGTATAGTCAAGATGGTGAGTTCCAAATGTACTCGGCATTCTCTCCAGGATTTGATTTAAACTATGCAGATATTGGTAACCCTTCGGCAATTCCAGGCCAAGTTCAAAACTTATTTAGATCTAAAGTTGGAGAAGGATGGGGCTTCGATGCAGGAGTTAATGTTACTTTATTCAATAATCTTCATTTAGCAGCTTCAGTAACAAATATCGGGCAAATGACCTACACAGGTAATGTTTATGAGGCTGTAGATACTGCGTTAGTGAAGTTTAGCAGTTCAGGAATGGAAGATGTTAACGTAACTAACTCAATTTCAGAGTTAATTGAAGAAAACGGAATTTTGAAGTTAACAGGTACGGAAAGCCGCACAGTGAGTTTACCGGGAACCTTCAGAATGGGTGCAAGCTTAGAATTAGGTAAATATGCTCACATAGGGGGAGAAATTGTAGCACCGTTTAATAATGTACCAGGTTCAATAAATGAGTTTGCATGGGGACTTGGAGGAAATTTCAGACTCTTTGGAGGTAAAGTTCATTTAATGTCAGGACTTACTGGTGGTGGAGGATACGATTTCCAATTACCACTAGGGGTAAATTTTGTTTTTGGAGGAGGATCTTACGAGTGCGGAATTGCTTCAAGAGATGCTGTTACCTTCTTTACACAAAATAAACCGACCTTAAGTACAGCCTTTGGATTTGCTAGAGTGCGTTTCTAAAAGAATCACGCTTTAGTATTTCTTTTAATTCATTCAATATGAGGGCTGTTGCTCCCCATATTATCTTTTCATTGTAGAGAAAGCTAGGGACTCTCTTCAAAACAACATTATTGCCAGTCTTAACATCATTCAGTGTTAAAATAGATTCATCAAGAAGAGCGCTTGCGTCCATATTGAAGATTTCTAATACTTCTTTCTCCTCTTTAATGTAAACAGGACGATGATCTATGTACCCCACAAAAGGATAAACCATAAAATTGCTTACTGGAATATAAAGTGAAGTTAACTCACCGAGTATATACGGAACATCTACACCAACTTCTTCTCTCGTCTCACGTCTTGCTGCAGCCAAAATATCCTCGTCTATCGGCTCAATTTTTCCTCCAGGAAAACTAACCTGCCCTCCATGTGCACCTTTGTAATTATGGCGCTGAGTAAGGGTAATCCACTTTTTGTTTTCATCAGCATGAAATAAAACCATTACACCCGCCTCACGATAGTCATTTTTTTGCGTTCTAATTGCACTAGCTGGAGCTCTCTTCGGGAACATAGCCAGGTGTGCAGCCTCTCCCGGTAAATTATTTAGTTCCTTCTCTAAAATTGAATAAAACTCCATTCTAATTCCTAAAATTAAATAACTTTAGTTCTAGGTATGAGAGAATCCGATTCTTTTTTTATTTCAGTAATCGATGAAGAGACACTTAAAATTGTTTCAAAACCCAATGTAAAAATGAGGTATAGCGAATATGAAACGCTCAACAACATCTATAAAGAATTACTTCCCGGAGTAGAAAAATATAAATTCTTGATAGTGCTTCAAGAGGGATTTACAATTGAAAAAAATCCAATTGATTTTATAAAACATAAGCTAAATCCAACGTATAGAAAAGCAGAAGCTTATGTGATCATCTCTCCGATTTTTAAGGTGTTTGTTCAGGTAGGTAAGAAGATTTCAGGATTTCGACACCCCATAAAAATATTTAATAACGAAAAAGAGGCACAAGCTTGGCTACTTCAGCAGTAATGGATTATAGTGTAGACGATTTATTTAGGATTAAGCAGAAGTTTTTAATGCAGATTCCTCACCCCAAAGTATTTCTCAAGTATATCAACGATTTAGGTGAGAAGAAAATTATTTTTGAGGATATAGTTCTTCTCGCAAAGAGTAAACAGACGAATCAAAATTTATATAATTCAATTCAAAATTTTCTGAGTTTAGAAGGAAATTTGAAGTTAGCTGTAGCCAATGCTCCAAATTCATCTGAATTACAAAAAGCACTAGTTGATTATTTAAATGAGTTATTAATTGTGATGGTCTCATTCGCGCTTAAGGATAAAGGATTTGAAAAACCCAGTGAATTCAAAATATCGCAACCGATACCATTTTATGAGATAAGCAAAACGCTAGCAGAGATAGATAATGTGGAGGTGATTTTAGAATCTAAAGAAGAGAGTCTCTCATATTCAAAAGAAAACCCGAAATTTGCAGTTTTATTAGAGAATATTCTAAGAGCAAAATTGATTATAGATGGATGATGGATTTGATAAACTGAGAGATTTGCTGAAGGACCAAACTTATCCTTCTCCTTATTTGTTCAAGTTTATAGTGAAGAAGGATTTTGAATTTATGATTGGTTTAAAAAACTGTTTTGATGAAACTGCAGAATTTGAAAAGCATCCTTCTCGAAATGGAAATTGGATAAGCCTATCGATTAAACAAATGATGTTATCTACCGAGGATATCATAGATCGTTATAAGCTGGTTCAAAAATTTGATAACGTTATTGCCCTTTAGTTTATGGATCCGGAAATTACACAAGAAGTATTAGATCAAATAGCGCTTGACGAGCATGAAGCGAAAAAAAGCCTTTGGATTGTAGCACTCTACATTACAGCAGGAGTTTTTCTATTGCTAACAGCATACGTGATGTACAAAAAGCGCAAAATGAGAGGAAGACTTGCCGCTGTGAACAACATCACACTAACTTCTAACCGCGATGATAATTATACGCAGGATACAGAGTTTCTTATTTCTTCGCCAGAAGTTGAAGCCGTTAAGCTTTCTATTTTAAATGATAAAGAGGAAGAAATTGAGGTTCTCTTTGATGAGGAAATTTTAACCAAAGAGGTGAGGGTACCTTTTGTTGTGAGTAACTACAAGCCAGGAAGTTATTATTTATCATTATCTTCAACGAGTACGAACATTTTCAGAAAAATTAGAATATCATAAAAAGAGCAGTCCTAATATTACTTGTATTCATTTCTTGCGTTGGATTTTCACAAGAAAAGACGTTCAAACCAAAAGGTAGTTTTAGTATAGATGTAGGAATACCAACCAGAAATCAGAATGTTTCTTTTGGAAGGGTAATGGAAGGTTTATTTAACGGAGGAGGAACTTACCAGTACAATGTTTTTGGTGGACTCACTTTAGGGGCTGGTTTAAAATATTCCTATTTCAATATCAACACGTTCGCATTAAATAATGCAGCGATTGGAGGAGGTTTACATATGCCCGCAGTTTATGGAAAATTGGGTTACGAAAGATTTACGACTGATCGCGTTTCGTTTACGCCCAGTGTAAGGGTAGGGTATTCAATGAATATTTCAGCAAATGATTCGTGTAGAATAAAGCTAGATGGTCCGTATACCGTTAGTAGCTGGTTCGTAGAGCCACAAATTGAAATGGTCTTACTCACAGAAAAAGCCTCTCCAAATGGATTCAGTTTAGTTGTGGGTTATGCTTTTTATGGATTTGAGTTCGGGCCTGAATTTATATGTACAGATGTAATTCCAAACTCGGTTCCCGAACATTACGAGGGGATTTCAAGGTTTTTCTCTATTGGATTTGGATATCGCTATTATCTAGGTCGAAAATAATCCCTCTATTTGTCAACTTTTTATAGGGTTAGCACGTATTTAAATTAAATGAAATTCAGGCCTTACATATTCCTTTTATTTTCTTTCTTGCTAGTTATCAGCTGTAATAAAGAAGAGCCGAGTTCAGGATCTGCTTCCACATTACCCGATGGGGCAGAACCATACACCGAAGAAGACATTCAGTTCGTACCTTATAATTCAGGGAATAGAAATTTTGCCACGTTACCAGACTTGGATTCTTCCCTAACTCTAGTATTTAAAGAGCGTCTTAGGTCTGAAGATTACTTTGCCTGGGATCAAACCTTTTTTCAATACGGAGACGATCCAACCTTAGAACTTGAGCTACGTTTAAGGTATTTACAATCAGATGTATCGCAGAAAACCCTAGCCATGTATTTTCCATATTATGATAATGGTGGTATATTGAGACAAAATTTATTTGAAGTTCCTGTAAGTTCTGAAGGAATCGAAACGAGCTTTTTTCAAGATATTGTGACTTTTCACGACACTATTGTATTAAACGCAATTGAATTTTATGATGTTTTTGAGATTCAAGAATTGGTGGGTACAGACGCCGACAAAGATAGTCCTATCAACAATGCATTAGTTTTTTACAATAAAACCTATGGCCTAATACAAATGAAACAACGCGACGGTACGCGCTGGATGTTACAATTCTAGTTATTTTTATTTGATGCCAGAAATACGAGGGATTTTTTTAGGAACAGGTACTTCACAGGGAATACCAGTGATTGCTTGTGATTGCCATGTATGTACTTCACCTGACGCCAAGGACAAACGCCTAAGGTCTTCTTTTTTACTTGAATTACCAGCAGGCAATGTTGTCATCGATACAGGTCCAGATTTTAGGCAGCAAATGCTTTCCAATGAGGTCAAGCGTTTGGATGCTATTTTATACACACATGAACATAAAGATCACGTTGCTGGAATGGATGATGTGAGAGCTTTCAATTTTAAAATGAAGAAGGACATGGAAGTGTACGCCACCGAAAATGTTCAAAAGGCACTCAAACGAGAATTCCATTATGTTTTTGAGGCTGTTCGTTATCCAGGTGTACCCAGAGTTAACTTAAATACGATAACAACCAATTCATTTGAATTGCTAGGGGAGGAAATTATCCCTATTCTTGTTTATCATTATAAGCTTCCTGTCTTAGGGTTTAGAGTAAGAAATTTCGCCTATATCACTGATGCGAAGACTATTCCTGAAGAGGAAAAGTTAAAAATGAAAGACTTGGACATACTAGTGCTTAACGCTTTAAGGAAAGAACCTCACATGAGTCATCTTACTTTAGAAGAAGCACTTGAATTAATTTACGAACTCAAACCAAAAAAAGCGTATTTAACACATATTTCTCATTTATTCGGTCGGCATGCAGAGGATCATGGTTTACCTGACCACGTTGAAATTGCCTATGATGGTTTAACCATTGATATAGCATGAAGTTCTTAAGAAATGTATTGATAGTAATCTCACTGGGACTTGTCATTTCATTAGGTGTTCTAGTCTATTTATCGCCCAGTAAATCACATTACCAATATTTAAACTTTAGCTCAAATGTAGCTGTTGGGGAGAATTATTTGGGTATAGATGTTTCCCATTATCAAGGTGAGATTAATTGGGAAGAAGTGGATTCCGTTAACCATTATGGAGACTCAGTTTCCTTTGTTTTTATCAAAGCTACTGAAGGAATTGATTTAATAGATCCTATGCTTGCTATCAATGCAGAAGGAGTTCAAGAAACAGATCTGAAATTTGGTTTTTACCACTTTTACAGACCTGATGTTTCTGCAAAAGAGCAGGCCTACCACTTCATAGACAATACGCAAGAACTCAATGCTACTTTAAAACCAGTCATTGATGTAGAAACCATTGGAGATTTATCTAGCAATGAGCTCGTGGATAGCATCAATACTTTCATTATTGCAGTACAAGAGGAGCTACGTACGCCAATTATTCTGTATACCTACCATAATTTTTACGAAGAGAATTTGAAATCTGATTTGGATTATGAGCAATTAATATGGATTGCAAATTACAACAATGAATTTGAATTTGATCGTGCAGATTATGCACAAATATGGCAATTTACAGATCGTGGAACGGTAGACGGTATAGGTCACAACGTTGATTTAAATATTGCCAAAAAAGGGAATTGGGAAGAAATCCAAAGGGATTAAAAAAAGCGCTCCGAGGTGTAGATCATTCATTAACCCAAAACCTATGAAAAAAGAACACGCCCGGAACGCCAAATCAAAGTTACGTTTATTCGTTGAGATTCCAATCATAATCTAGGAAATAAACTTCAAATTTTTTTGTAACATTTGTTACAGAGTAAATATTAATGAAGTCATTTACGCTTCCATATTTGGTTTTGAAATCCCCCGCAAACCATTTAAAAATCTTGCTTAAATAGGCTTTTTTCTTACCTATTTTATTTTTGTCAGGATTGTTAATGAAATAACGCGCCTGATCATCTAATTGTTCATTTAATCTTTCACCAATAAAAGCTTCGTTTCTCAATCTAGGGCACGAAATACTAGCGCAGTTAACCGCAAAATGAATTCTAGGCTCTTCAAACTTTTTTCGGATTATGCCATGTTCAATATTGTTAAGGTCGTATGTTTCATTTCCAATTGTTATGAATTTGATATCCCAAGGAGTATTTACCTTATAAATAGATCCCCCTAATTCCTTAATTGTTTTTACAGGATAATTCATTACAATGAGTTTTACGGTGAACGCGTTATAAGCATTTATCCAAAATGCAAGACGATCATCTTTATTCCATGATTCATCTGGGTGATGAGCACTAAGCGAATCTAGATATTGATTGAGTAATACTTCATCTTTAACGAAACCTTTGTAATTTACTTTTCCTTCTTCTGTGACATATTGGGCCAGGAGTTCATTCCAAATAGAATGAGTTAAGTGTTCTTGAGCCTTTCCTTGGTAAGAAATTCCAACCAAAATGAATAATATTAATGCTATCTTTCCTATCATAAAAGAATTCTCTTGAATCTCACAGTAATCATACCAACTTTAAATGAGGAACTATATATCGGTCGATTACTTGATAAATTGCTTACAACAAAAATACCCAAAGAAAATATAATGGTTGTGGATGGAGGAAGCACTGATCAAACCTTTCAAATCGTTTATGAAAAGGGGGTCAGAATTCTCACTGAAGAGCCTTCAAGAGCAATTCAAATGAACCGAGCGGCCAAAGAAGCGAATACAGAATGGCTTTATTTTGTTCATGCAGATACAGTTCCTCCTGATTCTTGGCCAATAGATTTTGATTATTTAATCGAGAATGAATTTGAGGCAGGAACCTACCGTTCAAAATTTGAAAACGGTCCGGTAATGCTAAACTTAAATGCTTTCTTTACGCGCTTCAACTTGCTAATAGCAAGAGGAGGAGATCAAAGTCTTTTTATAAAAAAGGCAGTGTTTTTTGAATTAGGTGCGTACAATGAAAAAATGACCGTGATGGAGGAATATCCTTTAATCGAGGCATTAATAAAAAGAAGACACTTTAAACTCTTTAAGTCTAAAACCAGAATTTGTACAAGAAAATACAAAGGCAGATCTTGGTTAAAGGTAAGTAGAGCAAATTATGTTGCCTTTAAGATGTATAAAAATGGAGAAGACAGTGCATTAATTAAGAAAAGATATCTTGAACTCTTAGGGTAAAACCTATCTTTGCAGCATATAATGGAAGGATATTTTCAGAATAAAGTCATTTGGATTACCGGCGCCTCATCAGGCATAGGCTCAGAGCTAGCGAAACAACTTAGTGCCATTGGTGCTAAA
Source organism: Crocinitomicaceae bacterium (assembly GCA_022447665.1). Classification (GTDB taxonomy): domain Bacteria; phylum Bacteroidota; class Bacteroidia; order Flavobacteriales_D; family Crocinitomicaceae; genus JAKVAQ01. The sequence goes on along the minus strand of JAKVAQ010000030.1, from coordinate 21,743 downwards.
CTTGTCCTTTCGGCTCGAAATGAAGAGAAGCTTAATGCTTTAAAGAAGGACTTAACTAACTCACAGGAGCATTTAGTGCTGCCTTTTGATTTAGGAAACTTTGATAATGCTGATGAACTGGTAAAGACCATTTACGATAAATATGGGAAACTGCACATACTCTTTAATAATGGAGGTTTGAGTCAGAGAGGTGAAGCAATAGATACCGGTATTGATGTGGACAGGAAAATAATGGAGATCAATTATTTCGGAAACATAAAGTTATGCAAAGCATTGCTGCCGAAATTTCGAGAGGCTAAAGAAGGACATATTGTTGTGATTTCTTCTATTGCGGGCAAATTTGGCTTTTATTGGAGGTCCGCCTATGCTGCATCAAAACATGCCCTTCAAGGGTTTTATGAAAGTGTACTGTTAGAAGAAGCAAAAAACAACATTAATGTTACCCTGGCCTATCCAGGAAAAATAAATACACCAATTTCAGAGTCTGCCTTGAACTCAAGCGGAGAGAAACACGGAGAAATGGACCACAATCAGAAAACAGGAATGCCGGTGGATGTATGTGTTCAAAAGCTTCTAAAAGCGGTATCAAAGAAAAAGAAAGCTGTTTTAATTGGTAATAAAGAAATTTGGGCAGTACATATTAAAAGATTCTCACCAGGATTGTTCTGGAGAATAATTAAAAAACAAAGTCCAGTTTAATGAGTCCAAAAGAATTCTATTTAAAGGAAAAAGAAAAGAGTGAAGTCACGGTAAAAGCCTTAAAGAAAACGGCCTTAACACTTTCTATGGGTCGTTTGAGCTCTTTTTTGGCGATACCCATTTGGATTTATTTCTTAATTCCACAGTCGGTTCTACTATTTTCTGGAACGGTTGTTTTAATAATACTTTTTCTATTCTTAGTTCGTCGTTCGGCGAGTTGTCAAGAACAGTTGAGCTATCAAAAGAATCGATTGGAGATCATCGAATCTGAGCTGTCCGCATTAAATGGCGATTACTCAAAGCATAATGGGGGAGAGGATTATCAAATTTCTCAACATGATTTTGCAAACGATTTAGACATTTTTGGCGAGCGTAGCATTTTTCAATTGTTGAATAGGGCAGCTACCGAGGAGGGTGAGGAGCTTTTAGCCCATTTCATAAACGAAAACGTTGCGGATAAAATAGAAGCGAAACAAAAGGCGCTGGAAGAGCTTAAAGATTCACCGGAGAGTAGATTACATTTCCATGCCCAGGCCAAAGCAGTCAAAAAAGAATCTACACCACAAGAAATCTATGAATACTTCTCTGAGTATAAGCCCTTCATACCAAGATTTTGGAGGATAGTAACACCAATTTTTGTTCTAGGATCTTTAGCTTTATCGGTACTTTCTGCTGTTGGAGTTTTGCCATATGTTTATTTGCTCTACTGGTTCTTTTTGGGCTGTGGTATAACAGCAATTTATTTTAAACGTGTAACTGATGTACAACAGAAACTAGATAAAGCACGCTATATCTTTCAAACCTATGCAAAACTAATTGAACACTTAGAAAGTCAAGATTACGAATCAGAAATCTTAAGAAAACACCATGCTGTGTTTAAAAATGATGGAGGAACATATTCTATCAAATTAAGAAGGCTTCACGAGTATTTGAATGCATTAGATCAACGCCAGAATATGGTTTTTGCCTTAATCGGTGCAGGCTTATTATTATGGGATATTCAGCAAATGCTGAAAATAGAACGTTGGATTAAAGATCAAAGTTCTACCGTTGGAACACTTTTCGAAGAAATTGCTTTTTTTGATGCGTATTATGCCCTCGCGCATTACAATTACCTGAATGCCGACTATGTACAACCAACGCTTAACGTGCAGGGCAAATACGAGGCAGAGAATATCGTCCACCCGCTCATGGATGCAAAACAAGCGGTGTCAAACTCCTATATGATCAACAAAGGTGACTTTTTCATTATTACTGGAGCAAATATGGCGGGTAAAAGTACTTTTCTTAGAACAGTTGGAACATCGATAGTAATGGCCAATTTAGGATTAAGGATAAGAGCTAAGTCTTTCAGCTACACTCCAATTAAAGTGATTTCAAGTATGCGTACAGAAGATTCGTTACAAGACAACGAATCGTACTTTTTTGCAGAATTACAGCGACTCCAGTTCATTAATAATTCAATTAAAGAAGAGGAATGCTTTGTTATCCTTGATGAGATATTAAAAGGCACAAATTCAAAAGATAAGGCAGAAGGTTCACAAAAGTATATTGCGACTTTATTGACCTCAAAAGCAACAGGAATAATAGCAACGCACGACTTAAGTCTCTGTGAAATGGCCAATAGTCATAAAGAAATAAGCAATTATTGTTTTGAAGCGCAAATAGAAAATGACGAGCTTACTTTTGACTATAAATTTAAACCTGGTATCTGTCAAAATATGAACGCCTCGTTCTTGCTCAAGAAAATGGGCTTAGTTCAAGATTAAACTATCTCATCTTCCTCGTTAATAATATCATCAAGTGTTTGCGTGTTGTTTGTAACGGGAGTTGCTCCAGAATTTCTTGGGATTCTCTTTTTAACAGAGAAATAAATGGCAATGCCTAACATGGCGAACTCAATTAAAAAGATGAGGTAAACCATCATATTTGTCGCATGGAACCCAATCACTCCTTGAAATGATATCAATGTAAAAAATCCAAATATACCAGTACAGATAGATCCTACAACTCTATAACCGTGTTTTGGACTGGTTGATCCAATGATGCTAAACACAAGAGATAGCGTTCCCAAAATCACAATATTGGTAATCTGTGATATTGTGATAAAAAACACATTAAGCGCACGATCAAATTCACTATTTCGATAGCTATTTCTACAGCTTTCAAGGGTTAACGCGACAGCGACTATAAATAATACAATTGCAATCTTCTTAATCGTATTCTTCTTCTTCAAATTCATCTTCGGAATTAATAATCTCATCTAAATAATCATTCGTTACTGGAGCTCCTTGCTTAATGTCAATCTTTTGCAGAAACATTACCCAAAAAATTGCTGGAATCACTATAAATGATGCTAGTATAAAACCTTCAATTTCTCCGTTACTAATCATGGATATAAACATGTCTCGGTACACTACTAAAAACAATAAGCAAAAGGCTACGGGAGCAATGCTTACGTAGATTAATGTTTTGTTTTTTGTTCTTTGTCCAATGATACTAAGGATTATGCCAGCAAGTCCAAATACATAAATCAGCAAAAACGCCATATAAAAAATGAAGATAAGATTTTTATGGGATAAGAAGATTTAAACTCTGTGGAAGTATGGAAATCTTTAGTGAATGGGGCAATTCTTTATAGTCTCCGTCAATCTGAACTGGTGTGCCTTTAGGTAGTTCGATCTCAACATTCTCATGGACGTGAATAGTCTTATAATAGATGGAATTCTGAATGACTTTTCTAAAGAATTTATAGCCCATGGCAATTGATTTGGAAAGAGGAAATTTCTTTAATAGAATTAGTTCCATTTTACCATCATTAGTTCTGGAGTTTGGGGAAATGTAAAAGTTATTCCCGAATTGAGAACCATTGGAGACATTGATCAGTATTGTAGACTCTTCGACAACGTTTTCACTATCAATTTTAAATTTTACGGGGAATTCCTCAAAGTTCTTAAACTCTTTCCATACTAGTCTGGCATAATTTGTAAATCCGCGTTTTCCTTCTTCATTAAATCTTTTGGCAATATGAGCATCAAATCCAGCCCCACAATTACCGAGAAAAACATTCCCATTAATAGTACCAGAATCTACTTTTATAATCTTCCAATTATTAATGATATTTACTGCGAATCTCGATTTTAAGGGGATGTTGTGATGACGCGCAAACCCATTTCCGCTGCCGCATGGAATAATTCCCAAGGCACAATTTTTACCCACTAATGCGCTTCCAATTTCATTTAGTGAACCATCCCCTCCAACAGCAACGATTAAATCTTTTTCCTTTGATTTTTCTTCTGCTATTTCATGCCCATGACCGGGGTATTCCGTGTATGAAATTTCAATATTAAATAATTCGGAATCAATGTTTTTCTCAATTATTTCAGGCAATTTATTCTTCTTGCCTATTCCGGAGATAGGGTTGATGATAAACAGTATTTCTCGCTTAGAATTCAAAATTACTCGCCTTCATTTGATTTTTAGACAGTGCCGTATGATACACCTGTATTAGCGCCTTTAGGTTATTTTCTAACTGCTTTCGAAGTGCTTCAGTGTCACCATAAAAAATATTCTTCGTTTGAAATTGATCTTTAATATCATAAATATGTGTGAATTCCTCTTCGTACATCATACCCACATACTGACTAGAGTCAACATCTTTAAAGATAAGCATAGCTTCACCAATTTGACTTGCTGAAACTCCAGTGCTTTTCTTGAATATAGACTCACCAAAGGCGAAGAAAGCTTCTTCATATCCAACAAGATCAAGAATGGTAGGCATAATATCATTTTGACTCGTCACATAGTTTACATGGCCTTTAAACATATCATTGTTGGGGTGATAGAAAAGAAGGGGTACACGCATTTTTCCGATCTCAGTGAAGTACTCTGGAACTCCACTAGCTGGAGTATGATCGGCAGTAATTACAAAAAGTGTGTTATTGAACCAAGGTTGTTCAGCTGCTATCCTAAAAAATTCGGACAGAGCAAAGTCCATGTATTCAATAGCGTTGTGGTTAGGGCTAGGGCCTTTGTTGAATCTATCCTTATATTCCTCAGGAATGGTATAAGGATCGTGAGATGAGATGGTAAAAATAGTGGAGAAAAAAGGTTGGGGCTTTTCGTTGATTTCATCTATACAATACGGGAGGAAATGATGATCAAAAATTCCCCAACGACCATCAAAATGTTCCTCATTGTCATATTCATCTCTTCCATAATAATTATCAAATTGAGCCAAGTCACAAAAAACATCAAAGTTCATTGATCCGTTAGATGCCCCATGGAAAAAACTACTATTGTAGCCGAGTGTTTTAAGAGCTTTGGGAAGAGATTCCACATCGTTCGCAGAATACATGGAGTTTAAATACTCTTGGTCCATTAGTTTTGGAATAGAGGATATAATCGACGGCATGGCATCCACAGATTTCTTTCCGTTGGCGAAGGTTTGATAGCAGAGTAAAGATTTATCAGCCAATTGATCAAAAAATGGAGTAGAGGACCTAAACCCTTTTTGATAGCCAAGAGTGGAGTCAGAGCGAAGTTGCATGGCGCCAATATACTCAGGAGAAAAGCTTTCTAAAATGATCAGTACAACATTGTCTTTATTGATCTCGGCTTCTGAGTCGTACTGTTTTAATGGATTGAAATAGGTGAGTAGTTCTTCTTTATCGAAATAGTTTTTCTCTTCTAAACGCTCGGCTCCCCATGATTTAATAAAAGTGAAGGCTGAATTTAAAACTAAGGGCATATTCTGACTTGTAGTATATTTTGCTGCACTTGAAGGCTGAACAGGACGAAGCCTTAATCCTCCTCTTCCAATAAATACTAATAAGGCAAGCATTAAAGGATAAATAAGAAATTGTAACCACCACGAAGTTTCTTTACTTTCTCCGTCAATACGATCAATACGCTTGTACAAGAATATACTCAACCAAACAATTATGGCCAGAAATATTAATAAATACCAATATTCTCCAATGTACCCAACAACTTGCGCTCCTGCATCTCTTTCTCCGCTTAGCGTGTCTAGCAAAGATGCTTTTAATCGTGAGCTTGTATGTTTAAAATAGCCTATGTCAATGAAATTCATCAATACACTTAAGAAGACTATAATCTGAAATAAAATAAAAAAGAGCCCTTTAAAAAAACGTCCGTCGCGCCATTTATTCGGAAGCATTTCCAAAACGCCTAAGGGTAAAAATACTATGGCAACAGTAACAAGATCAAACCAAACCCCAGCAAGGAAGTCGATAATACCGACATCGTTGAATAAACCCCAATTAAAGAGAAGAAATAAAACTCTACACAATGAAAAAATGAGCACAAGGGCGCCCATTTTTAACAAGAATTTTAAAGTATAATTTGGTATGTACTGAAGTACTTTTTTCATTCACTTTATACGTCCACCCTTAACCAGTAGTTAAAGTTTTTCTGTGTCTCAGGATCTAAAGCTGGTTCAACAGTGAATTTAAATCTATCTCGAGAGCCCATAGTAATCGTATAATTCTTGATGATATTGTCTCTTGAAACCATTATTTCGAAAGAATCACCTATTGCCAATGTGCCAATGAACTCGTTGTAATCACGCTGACTCATTCTATAACCGTTAATTGCAATAATTTCATCGTTCGTGCTTAGCCCTCCTGTTTCAGCTGCAGAGTTTCGATAAACATTATCGATCATGAGCTTTCCTCCTGATTGACTGGTTCTAATTCCTAGGTAAGGTGTTGGTTTATTTGCAAGGTCAGTCACCTTCAATCCAACATTATTGAAGAATTTTTCATAGTTCACCAGTTCAGTTCCGTAAACATATTTAGAAAAGAACCAGTCCATATTTTCTCCTAGGAATTTTTCAAGAGAGGTCTGAAATTCTTCTTCCGTAAACCCCACGTCTTTCGCTAAGTAATAATCCTTCCATAGCATTTGCATGAAGTGATCTAGTCCTTTTTCTCCTTTGTACTTTCCAATGATGTATAAATCTAACATTGCAGCGCAAATTGCTCCTTTAGAGTAATATGACATTGTTGTGTTAACACTGTTTTCATTTGGTCTATAAGCCTTAATCCAAGCGTCAAAACTTGCATGGGCAGTAGGTTGAACTCGGTTACCTGGAGAGTTTTCGACATAATTCATGGTACCAAGAAGTACATTGATGTAATCATCTTCAGAATAGAAACCAGCGCGTCTTAACGCTAACTCATCATAATAAGAAGTAAACCCTTCCATCACCCAGAGCAAGTCGGTATAATTTTCTTCGTCATAGTTGAATGGCCCAAGAGCTTTTGGACGAATTCGTTTCACATTCCATAAATGAAAATACTCGTGAGCCACTAAACTTAAAAAGCCTAAATAATCATCGCCTGTGTAGGTCCATCGATTAACTTGTAATGTGGTACTGGTTTTATGCTCGAGTCCTCCAGAAGGAATGGTTATATTGTGCACTATAAAAAGGTACTCATCATTAGGGTTCTCGCCAAAAATCTTTGTTTCAGCCTCCACGATTTTTGCCATATCTCGTTTAAGCATTTCTACATCTGCATTACTTTCTCCGTACATGGCCACAGTATGCTTAACTCCAGCAGCATCAAATGTAAAGGTTGTATGATTTCCGATTTCAATTGGGCAATCTACAAGTTGATCGTAGTCTTCATAACCAAATTCATTATTACCCTTACTAGGCAGGGCAGTGGCTATTTTTGAAAAAGACTCGTGAGGTATTACTTTTAAGGTGCCCGTAGCATCCTTGTTACCAGATACGTACATAAACATACTTGTCCCGTTCACATATCCATGAGAATCATCCAAGAAACTTGTTCTTACCGAAAGCTCAAATGCATAAACTTCATATTTAACTTTTAAGGTTTTAATACCTTTCGTTTCAATTCTCCAAGTGTTCTTGGTGATTTTCTTTACGTCAAGTGCTTCACCAGAACCATTCTCAGCCTCAACAATACCTATGCTCTTCGAGAATTCACGCACTAAATACGAGCCCGGAGCCCAAACAGGCATCTTAACATCAACATATTTATCTTTAAAGTCAGTAATGGTCATTTCAACTTCGAAATAATGACTATTTGGTTTAGTCATACTTAATTGATAGTCAACTTGCATGGCAAGGGATCGCGACATCACTGTGATCGCAAAGGCAATAAAAAGGAGTAATTTTTGCATGTGAGGTATTTTGATCAAAAGTAAACAATTTAAAACGCATGCATGGCAACGAGTAGAGAATATTGTTTAGTTTTGCGTGTATAGTTTACGTGTTAAAACTAGATGCCATTAATCCTCTAGGTTAGCATTGTTACTAGGAAAGAAGAAAAGATTATGAAAAAAATTGCCATCCTTATTTCTTTAGTTTTTATTGGGTTTGCCTGTAACACTTCAGAGGGTGAAACCACTTCAAACGATAGTACTGGAGAAAGCGAAGAATTAGCAAAGCTTAGATCAGAAAACAGAGAGCTTAAGAATAAGTTAGAGGTTAAGGATTCTGTGATTAATGAATCGTTTATGTTGTTCAATGAAATCGAGCAAAATTTAGCAATGATTGATTTGAAGGAGGATGAAATTAGATTCAGAACACATGACATTGAATTAGAAGAAGATGGAAAGCAATGGGTGTTACAAGAGATTCAGAATATCAACTACTTACGTGAAGCCAATCAAAAGAAAGTAAAAGAACTGAATAAAACATTGGAAGATAAGAATCTTCAAATTGAAGAATTCCAGACACTTGTAAGCAACTTAATGAATAAAATTGAGGTACAGGAGGAAGAGATTGAAATGCTTCGTGTTGAGTTAGCAGATTTAGATAGAGAATATGTTGAGTTACTAGAGGCATACCAAGAGCAAACAGAAATTACAGCGGAGGTTTTACAAGAACTGAATACTGTTTATTACGTTTACGGCTCCACGGAAGAGTTAATTAAAAATGGTGTGATTGTTAAAGAAGGAGGCTTCTTAGGTATCGCCAAGAAGAATACGTTGAAATCTGATTTTAATGAAGACTACTTCACAGAAATATCTAAATCAGGCACCAATACTATCGACATCTATGGGAAAGAGGTGAATTTTATCACAGATCACCCATCGACTTCCTACACAGTTACTAGTGAAGGTGACAAACACACAATAAGTATTAATGATCATCAATCATTCTGGAAAGTTTCCAAGTACTTGGTTGTTGTTGTAGACTAAGAAGTATTTCATGAACTTTATCCAAAAAATAGTTCCGAGTACGGACTGGATAAAGTCTTATTCCAAAGCCTGGTTTAAAGCCGACTTAATCGCTGGATTAACTCTAGGAGTGATCCTTATTCCACAAGGTATGGCTTATGCTATGATTGCTGGATTACCTCCTGTGTATGGATTGTATACGGCGCTCTTTCCAAGTGCTATTTATGCTTTTTTTGGTACTTCTAGACACATTCATGTAGGAACAGTGGCGCTAGATTCACTTTTCGTTGCTTCAGTTGTTAGTCTTCAAGCACAAGAAGGGACAGAGAATTTCGTCTTAATCGCCTTATTACTTACGTTTATGGTTGGGGTAATTCAATTTGCCTTTGGCCTTCTAAGATTGGGATTTCTTGTCAATTTTCTAGCCCGTCCAGTAATCATAGGATTCACTTCGGCTGCGGCCATAATAATTGCACTTAATCAAGTTAAGCATATGACTGGAGCAAACATGTTAAGAGGAGCCAGTTTGCAAGAACTTTTCTCCAATATATTAACAGGGTTTGATTCGGTGCATCTTATTACGATTCTAATCGGTTTAGTTTTAATAGGGATAAGTCTATTATGGAAAAAAATCTACCCCAAATTTCCCTCAGCCCTTATCCTAGTCTTTATTTCATTGATTTCGGCTTATTTTATTGGTTTTGAGTCTTATGGAATTGAGTTGGTAGGAGATATTCCATCGGGATTACCAGAATTTACATTCCATAATTTTGACATTGACCTTATCATAAAGCTGCTTCCTTTTGCAGCGGCTCTTGCTCTGCTTGGTTTTATGGAGGCCATTTCAATTGGTAAAGTGATTGAGGAAAGGCATGATTACTATAGAATAAGGCCTAACCAAGAGTCTATAGCATTAGGTCTAGTGAATATTATTTCTTCTTTCTTCTCTGCTTATGTTTCTACGGCGAGTTTTTCAAGATCTGCAATTAATGATCAATCAGGAGGTAAGACTCCAATAGTAGGTATTGTCAGTGCGTTTGTAGTATTATCGACCATTCTGTTTCTTACGCCATTATTCTATTACCTGCCAAGAGTAGTTTTAGGGGTAATTATTTTCTTGAGTGTTCTTAGATTAATTGATTTAAAAGCGCCCAAGTCATTATGGAAGTCAACTAAAAAAGACTTTATCATGTACGCGTTTACTCTATTGGCAACGCTCTTTATCGGTATACAAGCAGGTTTGGCAGTAGGGATTGGAATTTCATTATTGGTATTACTCTATACAATCTCAGCCCCTCATATGGCAGTCATGGGAGAGGTGGTTGGTAAAAAAGGAGTGTTTAGAAATGTGAACCGTTTTGAGAAATTGAACATCGTTCCAAAAGTGCTAATCGTAAGATTTGATGCAAGACTTTTCTATGCCAACATTGATTATTTTAGAGATAAGATAGCTGAACAGGAACATCAGCGAAATGGACAGGTCGAATATGTGGTAATAGATTGTTCTGGAATTAATTCGGTCGATGCAACAGCTTTACATGCCTTAAGAAGATTGCATCTATCTTATAAAAAGCGAGGCATCAAACTCATTTTTGTCAGTTTAAAAGGCCCTGTAAGAGATTTGTTTAAAAGCGAAGGAGTTTACCGACAATTTGGGAAAGAAGCGTTCTTTATCAATATAGGAGAGGCTTTGGAGTTTATTAATAACCCGAATTACGAAAGAACGAACGAAATAGCCTTTCAATCAGACGTGTAAATGGTCTTGGAAATGCTGTGAGATTGATTTAAATTTGCTTTAGGAAAAGAATTATGAAAGTAGAACAACTATATACAAAGTGTTTAGCCCAAGGGGCATATTATTTAGAATCGGAAGGAGTCGCTGCGGTGATTGATCCACTGAGAGAGACTGATCCGTATTTACAAATGGCAAAAGAAGATGGTGCAGCAATAAAGTACATCTTTTTAACTCACTTTCATGCAGATTTTGTTTCAGGTCAAGTTGATTTGGCAAAGAAGACTGGAGCTACTATTGTTTTTGGACCAGGAGCCAAAACTGAATATAGTATTCATGAAGGGAAAGACAATGAAGTTTTTGAGTTAGGAAAACTTAGAATTCAACTTCTGCATACTCCAGGACATACTTTAGAGTCTAGCTCTTATTTATTGTTGGATGAAGAAGGAAAAGAACATGCTGTTTTTACCGGAGATACACTATTTATTGGGGATGTTGGTCGTCCTGATTTAGCAGTAAAACAAGGAACCTTAACAGAGGAAGATCTAGCAAAACATCTATACCATTCACTACGAAATAGAATCATGACCTTAAGTGACGATGTTATCGTATATCCTGCTCACGGGGCTGGTTCTGCATGTGGGAAAAACATGAGTAAAGAAACCTTCGATTCAATCGGAAACCAAAAGAAAACAAACTACGCTTTAAGAGCTGATATGACGGAGCAAGAGTTTGTTGATGCTGTACTAGATGGGCTTAGCGCTCCACCTCAGTACTTTCCATTGAATGTGATGATGAATAAAACGGAGAACCTTGATATTGATAAAATCATGGAAAGAGGAAGTACTCCGTTATCGTACACAGACTTTATGGCTTTCAAAGAAGATGGAGCTTTAGTATTGGATGTGCGTCATCAAAAAGATTTCACTGAAGAACACATTCCAGGTTCTATTTTTATTGGTTTAAATGGTCAATTTGCGCCATGGGTTGGGGCTTTAATAAAGGATATCAATCAAAAAATCGTTCTTCTGGTACCTGAAGGTAAAGAGGAAGAAGCAGCAATGCGTTTAGCTCGTATTGGTTATGACAATTCAAGGGGTTATTTAGCAGGAGGAATTGAAACATGGAAGTCAAAAGGGAATCCTACAGAAAGTATTTCCGTTCAGAACAATGCTGTTTTAGAAAAGGCTTTAGTGGATGAGAATGCTCAAGTGATTGATGTTCGTAAGCCGGGAGAATATAATAGTAGCCATATCACAGATGTTGAGAACAGGCCTTTAGATTTAAATATCGACTCCGTATACGAATGGGATAAAGATAAAACCTACTATATCCATTGTGCAGGCGGTTATCGATCAGTGATTTTTGAATCAATTTTAAAGTCAAAGGGAATCCATAATGTTATTGATATTGCAGGGGGATACGGTGCAATTAAGGTAAACCCGAACATTTCACATTGTGAGAATGTTTGTGAAAATTCTTAAAACACTATTAACTAGCGGTTTATCGTGTTTTATATTAAGGCTTCAATAAATTTTGAGGTCTTATTTTTTTCTTGATACTCAAAACTCACAACCAATCTCTATTTTTGCCGTAAAAATCGGTGAATGGCGTTCGAGTTAACACAAGAATTTCTTGATGAGCTGCAAGTGAAAATTGACTCACTTGACCAAACTGCAATAGCGCAGACCTTGGAAGGGATACATTTTGCAGATATCGCCGATATTTTTGAAAATTTAGATGCGGCAGATGCGAAGCTCTGTTACGACCTTGTTGACGAAGATGTAGCAGCCGATGCCTTGGCTGAAATGGAAGATGGGGCGAGAACAGAATTACTCAAGTTCTTTACGCCCAAAGAAATCGCAAGTCAGGTAGATTTGCTTGATACGGATGATGCCGCCGATATCCTAAATGAACTTTCAGAACAAGAGAAGGACGATGTAATAGCAAAACTCGAGGATAAAGAGCACGCTGCAGACGTTGCTTCACTTTTAGATTATGATGAAGATACCGCCGGTGCTTTGATGCAAACTGAATACATCGAAGCGAAGGCAAAGTGGCCGGTAAATCGCTGTATAATTGAGCTTCGTCGTCAGGCAGAGGAGGTGGAGAAAGTCTACACCATTTATGTAGTTGATGATGAGGAACGGTTGATGGGGATTCTTCCTTTAAAGAGGTTGCTTTTTGCTCAGAACGAGACCCTTATTAAAGATATTTTGATTGACGATAATATTAAGTCGGTCAAAACACATGACAGTAAAGAAGACGTTGCAGCGGCCATGGAAAAGTATGATTTGGTGACTATTCCAGTTGTAGATCGACAAGAAAAACTTGTTGGTAGAATTACAATTGATGATGTCGTAGATGTAATTCGTGAAGAGGCGGAGAAAGATTATCAATTGGCATCAGGTATTTCTGACAATGTAGAAACTTCGTCAACAGTTTGGCAAAATACGCGATCTAGAATTCCTTGGATCCTTATAGGATTAGTCGGAGGTGTGGCCAGTTCTCAGATTATTCGTGGGTACGAAAATCAAATTGATATTAATCCTGCTTTGGCTTTCTTTATTCCTTTAGTGGTGGCGACAGCAGGTAATGTTGGCGTCCAATCTTCTGCAATTATTGTACAAGGTTTGGCTTCGAAAGATTTCCAGGTAAAGAATCTTTTAAGTTTGATTTGGAAGGAAACAAAGGTAGGGGTAATTGTAGGGCTCTCTTGCGCAATTATCATTTTCGGATTAAACTTTTTACTTGCGGGGGATCTGCAATTAGGAATCACAATTAGTATAACACTTCTGCTTGTTATTCTAATCGCAGCCATTTTAGGCGCCTCGATTCCTTTGATTCTCGATAGAATGAAAATTGACCCTGCTTTGGCTACGGGTCCCTTCATAACAACAGCGAACGATATCATCGGGTTAACTGTTTATTTCATAGTGGCGTACTTCGTTTACATGTAATATGAAAAAGATATTATTCTTAGATACTGTTCATGAAAACCTTGAAAAGGGCTTCAATGATCTCGGTTGGGAATGTATTGATGGCACTGGACTAGACTTTCTCAAAGTTGCTAAAATATTGCCCGATGCTAACGGAATCGTTATTCGAAGTCGATTTACATTAGACGCTTGTTTTCTTCAACATGCTACCAATCTTCAATTTATTGCACGAAGCGGAGCAGGTATGGAAAATATCGACACCAAATATTGTGAAGCGCAGAATATTCAACTTTTTAACGCCCCAGAGGGAAATAGACAAGCGGTTGCTGAACATGCATTAGGTATGTTGCTTACTTTAATGAATAGACTTGTTATTGGTAATGAAGAGGTGAAGTCTGGTAAATGGGATAGAGAAGGGAATAGAGGAGTAGAGCTATCAGAACGTACTGTTGGACTTATTGGGTTTGGCAATAATGGCGGAGCGACAGGTCGAGTGTTAAGTGGATTTGGATGTGAAATATTAGCTTACGATAAATATAAATCCGGATTTGGTAACGAATATGTTCAAGAGGTAACTTTAGAAGAACTGAAGGAAAGGTCCGATGTAATTAGCTTTCATATTCCCCAAACTGAGGAAACAATGGGCATGTTCAATCAAGATTTCCTGAATGGAATGAAAAAAGCTTTCTATCTGTTAAACTTGTCTCGTGGCAAGGTGGTTGAGACTTCTGCAGTGACAGAGGGGCTTAAATCGGGTAAAATACTTGGAGCAGGACTGGATGTTTTGGAATACGAAAAAACTTCTTTTGAGAATTTCTTTGATTCATCTACCGAATTGCCTGAAGACTTTAAATTCCTTTTGAAATCGAATAAAGTAATACTTTCCCCACATGTTGGAGGCTGGACAGTAGAGTCTTACAGAAAGCTTAGTGATGTGTTATTAGAAAAAGTTAAAAATGCGTTAAATACTGGTGCATTAAAATGACTTATTAACAATTACTGTTCTATCCACATCGTAGATTATTCTTAAGATTTTTAGAAAATTATGTAAGGTTTTCAAAAATAATGCGTTAATAGAAATGAAAAGAATGTTTTGCTGAATCACAATTTATCCATATTTTCGTATAGTCCTGAGGGCAAACCAGATTGTGCGCAGCAAGGAAACGATAGATTAAACCAAAAAAACCAAACAATGAAAAAATTATTAATAGCAGGAGTATTAGGAGTATTTGTTCTAGGAGCAGCTAGCTGTGGTGGAGGGCATACTTGTGATGCATACCGCACATCTGATTATACAAAGTATAAAACTGAGAAAGCAGAAAGAACAACTGACAAAGTTGAAAAAACAGAATCTGCTGAACAAAGATAATTTCCGGACGGAAAAAAAAAGGGGGCTTTGCCCCCTTTTTTTGTGTACAAATTTTTCTAATGTTTTGATAATTTATCCTTTGGATGTAAAACTTTATTTGCTTTTACAATAATTTCTCAATATTTTCGTTTTCGAAGAATTACCGACACCAAAGGTGCAAGCAAGTAAACCATAATAAACCAAAAAATCAAAGCAATGAAAAAAGTATTAGTTGGAGGCCTAATGGCCGTTTTCGTTATTGGAATGTCAAGCTGTGGAGGAGACCATCTTTGTGATGCCTTTCATCAAGCTGATTACACCAAATACAAAGCAGAAAAAACTCAAAAGGTGATTGAAGTTGAAAAAACTGAATCAGCTGAGAAAAATAAAAACGATTGAAAATTAAAAAGGGGGCTATTGCCCCCTTTTTTTATGCTTCTACTTTATCTTTCGTTGGTTCGTAAACCACAAGTTCATCTTCCAGCATATCTAAGATTACTCTGCTTTCATGTTTTATTCTCTCAGAAAGAATAGCCTTTGAAAGTATATTCATGACTTGTTTCTGAATAACCCTTTTTACTGGTCGCGCTCCAAATTGAGGATCGAATCCTTCTTCACTTATGTAAGCAATGGCCTCTTCAGTTGGTTCCAACTCAATTTTAGCTGACTTGTACACTTGTTTCTTCAGCGATTCTAGTTGTATCTCCACTATGCCTCGTATATCACCTTTAGTTAGAGGGTGGAATACAATTGTTTCGTCAATTCTATTCAGGAATTCTGGTCGTACCGTTGCTTTTAGCATGGTTAAAACATCGTGTTTAGTGCGTTCTAGAACATCATCCTTGTTTTCATCATTAATGCGCTCCAATTGATCTTGAATAACATCCGAGCCAATATTAGAGGTCATAATGATTATGGTATTCTTAAAATTAGCTGTTCTACCTTTATTGTCAGTCAAACGCCCATCATCTAACACTTGAAGCAAAATATTAAACACATCTGGATGCGCCTTTTCAATTTCGTCAAGCAGTATTATAGAATAAGGTTTTCTTCGTACAACTTCTGTTAATTGACCGCCTTCATCGTATCCAACGTAACCAGGAGGAGCTCCAACAAGCCGACTTACCGCATGCTTTTCCTGATATTCACTCATGTCAATGCGTGTGAGCGAAGCTTCATCATTAAACATATAGTCTGCTAATGCCTTAGCAAGCTCTGTTTTACCGACTCCGGTTGTTCCAAGAAATATAAATGATCCAATCGGTTTCTTCTCATCTTGTAAACCGGCACGACTCCTACGAATTGCTTCAGAAACAGCTGTGATAGCCTCTTCTTGTCCCACAACGCGTTTATGCAACTCATCTTCAAGTCTTAATAGTTTTGCGCGTTCACTTTCCAACATTTTTGATACTGGAATTCCTGTCCATTTGGCAACTACATCGGCAATTTCGTTCGCGTCTACTTCTTCCTTAATAAGCTTGGAATCAACTTGAATTTCCAATAGTTCTTGCTTGAAATTCGTCAATGTATTTTCCACCTCTTTTATTCGTCCGTAGCGTATTTCAGCTACTTTATCGTACTCACCATTTCTTTCAGCTTGGTCGGCTTGCAGTTTTAAGTCTTCTATTTCAGCTTTTGCATTTTGAATCCCCTCAACAACTTTCTTTTCAGCTGACCATTTTGCCATTAAGCCATTTTTGACTTCATTCAGTTCTGCCAGTTCTTTTTCAATAGCGCCTAGTTTAGAGGCGTCTTTTTCTCTCTTTATCGCTTCCTTTTCAATTTCAAGCTGCATTACTTTACGTTCAATTTCATCAAGCTCTTCAGGCTTTGAATTAATCTCCATTCTGAGTTTAGAAGCCGCTTCATCGATTAAATCAATGGCCTTGTCTGGTAAGTGTCTTTCCGTGATATATCGTGTAGATAATTCAACGGCTGCAATAATTGCTTCATCTTTAATTAAAACTTGGTGATGCGTTTCATACTTCTCTTTAATTCCTCTTAAAATCGATATTGAATCTTCTACTGAAGGCTCATCAATTAACACCGTCTGGAATCTTCTAACCAGTGCTTTATCTTTTTCAAAGTATTTCTGATATTCGGCTAGGGTTGTGGCTCCAACTGCTCTTAATTCACCCCTTGCCAGAGCTGGTTTTAAAATGTTAGCAGCATCCATAGCTCCTTCGCCACCGCCAGCACCAATTAGCGTATGTATTTCATCTATAAAGAGGATAATTTCTCCATCAGAATCAATTACTTCCTTAACAACAGACTTTAAACGCTCTTCAAACTCGCCTTTATACTTGGCTCCAGCAACTAGCGCCCCCATATCTAATGAGAATACTTTTCGTGTTTGTAAGTTTTCAGGGACATCTCCATTAATGATTCTATGGGCAATTCCTTCAGCAATAGCCGTTTTACCTACCCCTGGCTCACCAATTAGTATGGGGTTGTTTTTGGTTCTTCTCGTTAATATTTGCAATACCCTTCTTATTTCCTCATCACGTCCAATTACAGGGTCTAGTTTTCCTTCTTTTGCTAACTCATTAAGGTTTTTAGCAAATCGTCCCAATGCTTGATATGTATCTTCTGATGAAGCTGAGTTTGCCGAATTTCCATTTCTAAGTTTCATTATCGCTTCCTTTATTTGGTTCTTCTTTATTTTTTGATCTCTCAAGAAATCACCTAACTTGTCTTTTAAATCAGCCATTGCCATGACCAATACCTCTTGCGTTAGGTAATCGTCTTTGAAGGTACTTTTTAGCTTTTCCGCATTGTTGATCAGTTCTGCTGAATGTCTTGATAAATGTGGTTGACCACCACTTACTTTTGGGTAAGATTGAGCAATACTATTCACTGTGCGCTGAACTAGTTCTTGATTAATGTTTAATTCGCCAAGAATGAAAGCTAGTACATTATTTTCCGTTGAAAATATTCCGCTTAAAATATGAGCAGGTTCGATCGCCTGTTGCCCATAATCACTCACTAACTGCTGAGCCTTTTGTATCGCTTGTTGTGTCTTAATTGTAAATTTTTCTATGTTCATTTTTTAATCTTTATAAGCTCACTCCATTACGATCAATTTCTTGACCATTTAACAAAAACCGATAAAACACTGATATTTTGTCTGTTAACAACTGTTTTTACTGTAAAAATGACAGTTTTTTTAAGAATTAAAAGTCGAAATGACAGTAACTCACATCCTCGTTGGAATTATTGTTCATAAATACATTTCCTATTCATTATGAATCTTATTAAATCCTCTATTTTTGCATCTCAGTAAAACACAATTGAAATGACGAACATCGTATTATTTGGACCTCCGGGCAGTGGAAAAGGAACGCAAAGTGCAATTTTGAAAAAGAAGTATGGTTTAGTTCATATTTCAACAGGAGATGTTTTTCGTGGATTAGATCCTGAATCTGAGCTTGCTAAATTAGCCAAGAGTTATTCAGACAAAGGAAATCTTGTTCCTGATGAAATAACCATTGAAATTTTAGAATCTGAAGTTGCTAAATATCCAGATGCTAAAGGTGTAATCTATGACGGTTTTCCTAGAACCTCTGCTCAAGCTGCAGCATTGGATAAGTTTCTCACCTCTAAAGGAACGAGCGTTACTTGTATGCTTGCACTAGATGTACAAGAAGATGTATTAAGAGAAAGACTAAAAGGAAGAGCTATTGATAGTGGACGACCTGATGATGCAGATCCAGCTGTAATTCAAAATAGAATTGACGTTTATAACAATCAGACAGCGCCAGTGGCTGATTTTTATAAAGCTCAAGGTAAATACATTGAAATTAACGGTATCGGAAGCATAGAGGAGATTTCTCAGCGTTTAATAGATGCATTGGAAGCAGCAACAGCTTAGTTATACGCTTCAACCCTTTTTATGTCCAATTTTATAGACTATGTAAAGATTCACTGCCGTTCGGGTAATGGCGGTCAGGGATCACATTATATGCATCGTGAAAAATACGTTGCTAAAGGTGGTCCAGCAGGGGGTGATGGAGGTCGAGGCGGACATGTTATTCTAAGAGGGAATAAACAGATGTGGACCCTCCTACACCTAAAGTATCGAAAGCATATTAAGGCGGAGCATGGAGTTCACGGCTCTAAGAATTTGTCTACAGGAGCTGATGGAGAAGATGTCTATATTGAAGCACCGCTGGGTACCATAATTAAAGATGCCGAAACAGGAGTTCAAATAGGAGAGATTGAGGAAGATGGCCAGGAGGTAATCATCGCTAAAGGTGGAAAGGGAGGAAAAGGAAATGCTCATTTTAAAACGGCTACAAATCAAGCACCGAAATATGCACAGCCTGGATTGCCAGGGATAGAAGGTTGGTTCATACTAGAGCTAAAGATTTTAGCTGATGTAGGACTAGTAGGCTTTCCGAATGCTGGTAAATCTACCTTATTATCAGTATTGTCCGCAGCGAAGCCAGAAATCGCTGATTATCCTTTCACCACATTAACACCTAACCTTGGTATTGTTTCTTATCGCGATCATAAATCTTTCGTGATGGCCGATATTCCAGGGATTATTGAAGGAGCTCATGAAGGGAAGGGCCTTGGGTTGAGGTTTTTAAGACATATCGAGAGGAATGCAGTACTCTTATTCATGGTACCAGCTGATGCTGATGGTATATCAAAAGAATATGATATTCTGGTAAATGAACTTGTTCAATACAATCCAGAATTACAAGATAAGCCTAGGGTATTGGCAATTTCAAAATCAGATATGTTGGACGAAGAATTGAGAAACGAGATAAGTCCAACATTACCCGATATTCCACACCTCTTTATTTCATCTGTAGCCCAAGAAGGGATGCAGGAACTTAAAGATTTATTGTGGAAAGAAATCAATACCGAATAATTAGTAAATTAGAACCAAATTAAAAACCATATGAAAATGAAATTATTTAGTGCATTTGCAGTAGTCTTACTCCTAGCTTCTTGCGGCAGTAAAGAAAGACAACCAATTATTGGTGGTGGATACGGAATAGGTGAATTGGATGGAGAAAGTCGTGAAGGGTTTTGGCAGTTTTTTACGGCTGATGAAAAATTAGAATCAGAAGGAAACTACGAAAACAATTTGGCTCAAGGAGAATGGAAATTCTACTATCCTGATGGAACTATAGAGGAAATTTCAGTTTGGAAAGACGATATCGTACATGGAAATTTTGAGTACTACCATGAAAATGGAAATATGCACTCAAAAGGGGAGTATGACATGGACAAGAAGATCGGGCATTGGACATGGTACTATGAAAATGGACAAATAGAAGTTGAAGGCGATTATCATAATGATATGTCTGATGGTACTTGGAAGTGGTATTACGAGAACGGTCAGTTAGAAGAAGAGTCCGTATTGGTTGATTCATTATTCCACGGTCCAAGTGTTACTTTTTATGAAGATGGAACAAAACAATCAGAAGGAGAATACGTCGACGATTATCAGTCAGGTGAATGGAGATTCTGGTATGAGGATGGAACTTTAGAAGAAGTTTCGAACTGGAAAGATGGTGAATTAGATGGTCACTCAGAAGATTACCACGAGAACGGTGAAAAGAAATTTGAAGGTACTTACGATATGGGGGTTGAAAACGGAACCTTCACATGGTACTATGAAAATGGTCAAAAGGAAATTACAGGAGAATATGTAGATGGACTTGAGCAAGGGGATTTTGTATATTACAACGAGGATGGATCACTTGACATCAAGATCGCATATAAAGACGGAGAAGTAGTAGAGTAGAAACAGAAAGAAGAATTAGATGAAAATCAATCGAGAATACGCCAACAAAGAAGCCGCATTAGCATTGTATAATATGCCAATGATGGATTTACTGTACAAAGCAGCTACAATTCATCGTGAATTTCACAACCCAAACGAAGTTCAAATGAGCTCTTTGATATCCATTAAAACTGGTGGCTGTCCTGAAGATTGTGGTTATTGTCCTCAATCGGCAAAGTACAATACTGAGCTTGAGGTAAAACCGATGATGAAAGTTGATGAAGTAGTTGGACTTGCGAAAAATGCTAAGGCTAACGGCTCATCGCGCGTTTGTATGGGAGCTGCATGGAGAAATGTTAGAGATAACAGAGATTTCGACAAAGTAGTAGAAATGGTGCAGGAGATTAATACCATGGGAATGGAAGTTTGCTGCACGCTTGGTATGTTGAACGAAGAGCAAGCAGAAAGATTAAAAAATGCCGGTTTATATGCCTATAACCACAATTTAGATTCATCTAAAGAATTCTATAAAGACATTATTTCTACAAGGGAGTATAATGAGCGTTTAGAGACTATCGATAACGTACAAAAAGCGGGTATATCTGTGTGCTCAGGAGGTATTATCGGAATGGGTGAAACAGTTGAAGACCGTATAGGAATGTTGATGACTTACGTGCACATGGAACAACCGCCGGAATCAATTCCAATTAACGCTTTAGTTCCTGTAGATGGAACTCCACTTGAAAAACAAGAAGCAGTTCAGACTTGGGATATGATAAGAATGGTGGCAACTTCAAGAATCTTATTCCCACAATCGATCATCCGTCTTTCTGCAGGAAGATTATCGATGGCACAGGAAGCACAAGCTTTATGTTTCTTTGCAGGAGCATCTTCAATATTTGCAGGAGATAAATTGTTAACAACTCCGAATCCTGAATTTAATGCGGATCAAGAATTGTTCAATGTACTTGGATTGACTACCAAAAAGCCATTTCAAGATGGTGAGCAACCAACTACCAATCCAGATGCAAAAGTGGAAGAGGCTAAGGAGAAGAAACGAATTCAAGAGGAAAGAATCGCTAAAGCTAAGGCCGAAGGATTCGAACCACG
>JAKVAQ010000003.1 GCA_022447665.1 Crocinitomicaceae bacterium | reverse complement strand
ACTTTTTGGGGTGGTGGAATTATGAAAGATACATTTACTTTAGTTGCAATTAACTTAATTATTCACCATCTCTACTTTGGCATATTTAAAGGGAAATTTAGGATCATAGATTTCCTAGTTATTGGGATTGCTGGTTATATTATTATTGGTTTAAAAGCTTATGTTTTGTTGGCATTTATACCAGGAATAACCTACGCTTTATACTTAAATTTCAAGGATAGAATCAACAATCGAATTCTCAAATTTATTCTTGGTCCAACAATACTAGTAGCTTTAATTGGAGTCAGTGTTTACACCGTTCAAACATTAAGTGATTCTTCACTCAAATATAGTTCTCAAAATCTTGAATATCAGGTAAGAGGTTTTCACTCCTGGCATACGGATGTTGGTGGGTCTTCTTATAATTTAGGTCAAATTGAATTCACAACCACTGGAATTCTATCAAAGATTCCGGAAGCTTTAAACGTTACCTTTTTTAGACCTTACATTTGGGAATCATCAAATGTAGTTGTTGCTCTTACGGCAGTTGAAAGTTTGTTTGTTCTTGTTCTATTTTTGATCGCTTTATTCAGAACAGGGCATAAATTTTTCAAACATATGAGGAAAAGTCCTTTCGTTTTGGGACTCTTTATTTATGCTTTAATATTTGGTTTTGCAGTTGGATTTACTTCTTATAATTTTGGTGCATTAGCTAGATATAAAATTCCTGTACTTTCTCTTTTTATTTTGGTATTAGCCTATATTATTATATCTACTAAGAAAGAACTTTCAGATAGCACTCAATAGTTTCGGATGTCATGCGTTTTAACGAGAATTTTTCTTTTAAAAATTGATGTCCTTTAATTCCCATTTCAACGGCCATTTCCTTCTGGGATAAAAGCTGAACTATATTCTTCGCGAGTTCGTTTTCATCATAGGGCTCAGTTAATAAACCGTTCACATTATGTTCAATAATTTCGTTCGTGGCTGGTACATCGAATCCAACAATTGGCAGTTTAGCATTTAATGCCTCCAAGAAAATTAATCCAAAGCCCTCTGCAATGGAGGGCACAACCATGACATCACTACCTAGAAAATAATCATAAACATTTGTCTTATAGCCTTCAAATGATACATGCTCGGAAATTTTTTTTTCTTGACAAAAAGTCGTTAAGTAGTGGATAAGGTCTTCATCTCCATGACCTAATATAGTTAAGTGTGCATCGGGAATGCTCTCTAAAATTACCGGCATGGCGCGGATCAAATGTTTGTGGCCTTTGAAAGGTATTATTCTACCCACAACTAAAATTTGATTTGATGACTTCCTTATTGGTTGATATTTTTTTTCATCCAAATTTGGTAAATCGAACCCATGATGTATTACGCTAATGCGCTCAGGATCTGATATTTTAGCATCAACGAAAAGCTTTCTTAGTCCATGCGAAACGGCATAAGATGAACGTATATATTTTTCCGAGAACTTCGCTAAGCGATAGTACAGATTAGGCTTAATGTAAGAAGCATCGAAACCGTAACGCGATATGTAGTCTTCATCGTATCCATGTTTTGTGCTAATTATTGGACCGTTAAAATTTCCTCGTCGCTTTATCAGACTCATCCAAAAATCGGCATGGATAAGATGAGAATGCACAATATCGGGAGCAAAGTTTTTTAGTTCCTGTTTAATGAAGTTTAAGATTTTAAAAATCGATTTGTCAGATTTAAAGAATTGAAATGAAATTGAATGTCCTGAATTTTTGTAAGCATCTAAAAACAATTGAGCTTTGTCCCTATCTGGTTCATTAATAATACATACAAAATGCGTTTTTATTCCGTTTTTTTCGAGCTCAGGGATTAGTTCTAAAAAGTACTTTTCAGATCCAACTAATGCTTTAACTTTTTGAATGTGGAGAATCCTCATTTCAGATTAGCTTTAAAGGCATTATACATTTTAATATGGCTGAGATTTTCAGTTGCATAGTTTTTAGAAGCTAAACTAAGTCTATCTATCTCATTTTTGCTTTCTACGTTATCTCCTGATAGTCTTATAACCGACTTTTTCAGACCTTCAACATCGTTTGGATCAACTAAAATGGCATTATCAGTATTCAAGACATTGGTGATCCCATTAACTTTCCAAGCTATTATGGGTAGTCCGGCCGCTTGTGCTTCCATAATAGCAGGACTACTAGTTTCTCCGAAAGAAGGTTTTAGAAAGGCAGATATTCTATGTAAAAATTTAACCATATCGGCATCATTCAGTTCACCTAAGAATTTAATATTCCCTTTGGCTAATGATTGTAACTCTGCTCTATCTTCGCCTTCTCCAGCTATATCTAATTTATATGTTTCTCCTAATTCATTAAAGGCTTCAATTAATGTTCTAAAATCCCGTTGAGAATTTAACCTGCCCACGGCTCCAAACAAAGTATTGCCTTTATCATTCGACGTTTTTGAATATTTTTCTATATCGATACCTGTTAAAATAACTGAGTTTTTGGAAGATTTGAAGTTTCTTAGCTTCTTCTTCAGTTCTTCCTGATATTCCTTTGTTAAGCTAACAATATGATCTGCCTTTTTCTGAGCTAATTTAGACCATAACCACCTTCTTTTATCTTTGAGATGATTGGCTTGATGTTCTATGACGATTAGTTTCGATGAATTTGGTTTATGTTTTGCAACGGGGAGAATTAAAGAATCAATGTGCAGAAGGATATTGTCATATCCATTGCTTAATAACCTTTTGATTTTGCGATGACCTTTTAAGTCGATCCTCGATTCCTTTTTTACAAAGAAAACTTGTACCCCTAAATCTTCGAATAAAGTCTTCGTTTCATCTTTTAAATTCTCTATTCCATAAAACAGACAGTGGATTTCCATCTCACCCTGAGCAGCTTTAACCCAATTGGCAACGTAGTTGGTTGTTCCTCCAAGACCTGAATATAAAATATGAAGGGTTTTAATTGCCAAAAATTAACTTTTTCAATGTGGCGAAAGTTCTTTTCTTAAAAAGAAAGTTTCCGTCTCGTAAAATTACAGATTTTAGCAGCTTTGCGCTAATTTTTTTATCTCCACTGATAGAAGCCGCTAGTGCCGAAAGTGAAGTCAGTTCAGTATTTACTTTATTTATGGTTTTTGTGTCTATAAAATCATCCATTTTCAAGGCATCAATGATTAAGTCTCTCGACTTGATTATTTCATCAGCAGTGGCTAATTCCATACTTCTTTCCCCATGATGCACTATTGCAGAGGTGTAATCATTAGAAATATGCAGTTCATGGCGTGCGGCCACTCTTAATATAACCAACCAATCTTCACCTATTTTTAAGTCTTTATTTTCGCTAAATTTGATTTCTTGAGCAACTTCTCTTTTAAGAAAAAATTGACAGGCAAATTGATTTTGCAGTTTAATATCCTCATTTATTGATTTAGGGTCTAGGATTGGACTGTTTACTTTTTTATCTGGATACCATTCTTGATAACGGGAATGGAAAAATTTTTCTGAAGGATTTTCCAGAAAAAATCTATGTGCAACTACCAAATGATTTGGAAAAATAATATCGTCTGAATCCAGAAAAAATACATAGTCACCTGCCGCTTGGTTTACTCCAAAATTGCGCGCTGCACCGCGTTCTCCGTTTTCTTTCCAATGATATTTAATACGACCATCACCTAAATTGCAGACCATTTTTTTGGTTTCATCAGAACCGCCATCATCCACAACAATTACTTCCCAATTAGAATGCTCTTGAGCTAGAACAGACAGCAAAGCCCTTTTGAGCAGTTCTTCCCGGTTAAATGTTGGTATTATTATGGAGAATTTCATGCTTTATTATAGAGGAATTCAGCAATAGATTCAAGTTTGTTATCGTAAGAATTTCTTAGAGCAAATTCTCTTCTAAATTCAATGTTTTCGGAGGAGTTGTGAACGGATATGTTTTGAGCAATTTCTTCAATAAGCTGAGGTAGCTGGTTGTTGTTTTCCGCCA
Source organism: Crocinitomicaceae bacterium (assembly GCA_022447665.1). Classification (GTDB taxonomy): domain Bacteria; phylum Bacteroidota; class Bacteroidia; order Flavobacteriales_D; family Crocinitomicaceae; genus JAKVAQ01. The sequence continues at coordinate 99,190 of JAKVAQ010000003.1, read as the reverse complement.
TTAACATTAGTTCAGGGGAGCTATTTGAATACTCATTGAACCATGTTGAAACGGTTATTTTCCCGGAATAAAAATACCCCATCATTTTGTGGGGGTTGATTATTATATGTCGTTTATCCTCTCGATACAAAACCATATTTATATCTAAAGATTGCAAATAGTTAATGATTTTTGAAGAAGGCACTGAACCAATGAAGTAGACATTCTTTAGCATTTTTAAATGATCTACTTTCTCCGCAACCGATTTAGTATCATTTCCAAGATTGTTATCCTTGTAAGGGCCAATAAAAATGAAATCAATGCCTTTATTATGAAGCGCAATTTTTTCAATTAGGTCGTAGTCAACATTATTATTAAAGTTTCCTACTAGCCCCGCTTTTATCCCATTCGATCCTGGTAAATCATTAATCATTTCCGATTTTTCAAAGGCATCAATATCAGCCCCATGACCTGAATAGATAATATTTGAATTAAAAGGACGCAAGTTTTCTCTCAACAACTCAGAACTAAGTAAAACTAAATCTGAAGTGTAGGCGATATCTGCCTCAAAACACTTTCTAAAATGAACATCAACGGTATGATAAATGTATTTTTTAGCTTTCCATACGCGCTGATTAAAGTACCTATAAGGGTCAAAACTCCAGACTATATCAAAATGATCAACACGAATTTCATCTTGAATTGTTTCGGCCATTTTTTTATAGATTTTTTCCTGAATGTACTTTGGAGAATTATTCAGTTTTGGTATTAGGTTCTTATAACTTATAGTCTTTATATTTTCTTCTACTATAGATAGCTGCACGTCTAAATTCTTAAAGCTAAAGCGTTTGAATCCGGTTGGCGGGTTTAAGAAATAGACTTCATTTTCTTTGCTGAGATACTTTGCGTAATGATGCTTAGACACATGATTATTACCCCATGCCTCTGGAGAAATAATCAGTATTTTTTTCCCATTAATCATCCAAACTCAAATTAAGAAATTCCTCAATTCCCCAGCGCTTTTGGAGTTCGTCGTTCCGAGTGTCAATCAAATCTGGATTTAAACAAATAGTTTCTATGCTTTTCAGAAACTCATCTTCATGATATGGTTTATAAAATATTGATTTTTCAAAAATCTCGTCGAAACCAGTATCAGGGAAAATGATTGGAGTATTGGCACAAAGACTTAAAATAGCCTCAAATGGAGTTCCATCGCCTAGTCCGGTAAAAACCGAAACTTCAGATTCACGAACCAACTCCAGATATTCTACGCTATCGGAAGAGAAAGTTTTGAATTCTATTTTATGATCCTCTAGCTCATCTATTTTTTCTTGGATGAAAGAAATATATTCTTTATTCCAACCATTTCGGTCGACGAAGATAAAAGAGTACTCTTCAATAATCCGTTGATCTATATTTGCTATTGTATCCAATACAAAATGATGGTTATTATTTGGAACCATATTCTTTGCGAAAAGAATCTGCTTTTTTCGATCATTATGTTCAAATTTATCCAAGAAAGGATATGTATGAACTACATTTACGCCAACGTCTCCCAAAAAATAGCGCTGTATTATTTCCCGTTCGACTTCAGATGAACTTACTATTAAACTTGTTTTTTGCAAACCTTTACGCAGCTTTCTCAACTTGACAACTCCTGTAATATCTTTTCTACTTACTAATGATTGCATTTCAATGATGACCTCATCTCCAAAAGTCACGACAATACTTTGACAGTATAATTCATGAACATACGGTAACCACAGCAACTGCTCAACCGCTCCTAAAATTATAACAGTATCGATTGTATTTGACTTCAATAATTCGGAGAACCAACGTTTAGATCCTCTATTTTTCCATGTTTGAGTGACAGAAAGTAAAGGTAGTTGGCCAAGAGATTCTATGCCTCCAAGAAACGAATAAGAACTTGCGTTGGCGTGCAGTAATTTTGATCCATATTTCACAAATTCATTGTTCCAAATCCTGTGAGCGGCAATTTTTAAATCCGCAATTACTAAAGTATTTGAAGTTACATTAATCACCTCTCTATTAATTGGTTAAAGCAGAATAAAATAATTTACCTATTGTCCTTGAATTGTAGTTTTCTAGAACTTCATTAATTATTAATTCCTTGTCATAAACAGAGTAGTTATCCATTAAATGTATCATAGCCTTTTTCCATTCGTCTGATTCTAGGTTATCTATAAGTATCCCGTTTTTCTCATGAATAAAATCTCTCATACCACCAACGTTAGTGGCCATCACAGGAATACCACTTGCCAATGCCTCAATACAAATAACAGAAAATGTTTCGTATACAGAAGATTGACAATAAGCATGACTCTCGCTGAGAAGTTTTGTTACTTCATTTCTATCTAGTCGTCCTAGAATGGTTATTTCTAAAGGAGTTTCTATTCTTTTAATGTGTTCTTTTATTTTCTTATCAATGGGTCCAGAACCCGCAATTGTGAGGTGTACATCTCTCCCTTCTTTTTGCAAATCTGCTATGGCATCGATAAGAACAAAAGGATTTTTCATTTTACTCCAGCTATTAATAGAAACAAATTTAAAAGTCGTTTTTGGTTTTTCTTGCCAATAGAAGTCAGTTCCGTCAACAATGTTAGGAACTACAAGGTATTGAAGGTTTTCGTTTTTAGAAAATGATCGTATATCCTCACCTAAAGATGTTGAAACTGAAATTACTGAATTAACTTGGTGAAAGATATTGGCAATTCGACCACGACCTTTACTATTTTCAGATAATCCAAAGCTTTCATGATATGCAGACCATTGCTCTGAAATTGTAAATTTTAGGTTGGGGTATTTTTTTTGGAAGTAAGCAATTTTAATAGCATTGGGGTAGGCGATGTAGAAATTAATAATGTTGAATTTTTGTCCTTGCTCTTTCAGGTACTTTTTTAAAAATCGAAATGTTATTTCTTCCTTGATTCTCCATTTATCTATCACAGGTTTGAGCGTAGCGTGTACCACATCAACCCCATCCCAATTTGATTGATATAGAGCTTTTTTGCCGAAACTTAGATGTAAAACTTGGTTTAAGCAATGATCTTGAAGAGCCGCAATATGTCTCGCAATAAAAATTCCTTCAATCTTATTGAGTTTATTCGGGAACCAGGGAGTAATGTGCAGGATTCTTGGACTTTTCATCGTAAAAATAAAAAATACCACATTTTTTCAAATCTATAGGCTATTCTGTATATTACTTTTTGACTAATAAAATTGAATTGTTTTATTGGGAAGATAGCCATTACCAATGCCTGGGCCATTGTGCCAAGCCCAAATTTGTCAATCGCCCTTAGCTCCGCTAAAGTCTTTTTTATTTCACCTTCTCTATTTTCATCGTAAAGATGATTCATTAATTCTCTGATCGTATAACGGAATTCTCTTATCAAAATAAGTCTGGGAGTTTCTGAATCACTACGATATTTTTTTAGAATCTTGAGACGCCCATATTTCATCCGAGCAGCTTGGGAATGAATGTTGGTGTCATGAATTCTATAATAAACCTCCCGATTATCTGAACCATAAACACTATTACATTGTCGGGAAAGTCGGAGCCAGTAATCCCAATCCTCCGTGCCTCTAAGAACTTCGTCTTCATCAAAATACCCTACCCGATTTATTAAATCACGAGATAACAAAACAGTATTAATATTAACCAAACAAGATGAGAATAAGATCTTAAAAAACTCTTTTCCGCTTTTCTGACCTGTTATCCATTCGTACGGTTCTAGTGCACATAGCTTTGATTTTTCAGTTAAATAAAAACCAAGCCCGTAAAGAAAATCTGGATTAAATTTTCGTTGGTCTTTTAATTGTAACTTAAGCTTATTGGGTAAATAAATATCGTCAGCGTCAATAAAAGTTATCCATTCACCTTTAGCTTTTTTTAAGCCAAAATTCCTGGCAGACGCCTGTCCTCCATTTTCCTTAGAAATAAGAATTATTCTAGTATCTTTTTCTAAATATGATTGGATGATTTTGGCCGAACTATCTGTAGAACCGTCGTTCACAAGAATTAGTTCCCAATTTTTGTAGGTTTGATTTATAACAGAATTGATTGTGGTGTCAAGGAAATTCTCACAGTTATAAACAGGGCTTATTATTGAGATGAGTGGATTCATTTTTTGATTGCCACGATATTTTGAAACATGAATATTTCATGAATCGGCTGCCACTCCTTAAGCTTAATTAATCGATTAGTGTCAAGTCTGTAGAGCTCAAAATTTTGAAGAACTTCATAAAAATCCTTCAAAAACCTCCTCTTTACAATATTTACTTCATTGAATTCGAACTGAATTATTCCAATTTTATTTGAGGCTAGAAATTCTCTGGCTCCCAATAAAACTTCTAATTCAAATCCTTCCGTATCAATTTTTAGAAAGTCAATGAAATCGATTTTCTTTTCTGAGCAGAACTTATCAATTGTTGTAACATGAATTTCCTCTTCAGAAATTTCATCTGGTTTAGATATTGAAGTTAGAATGGATTTATCGGATGTTGCTTGAACACTCGTTTTATCCGAACTTGAGTAGTAAAGTTTTTCTTTTTTTTCAATCTCACCAAATCCAAAATTATAACATTTGGCGATCCCTGATATGTTATCTTCAAGTTGATGAAAAGTATTTGAATTTGGTTCAAAGGAATGAAGATTAGCATTGCCAAAGGATTTTCTCAATAGTGTGGAATATTCTCCCTTATTGGCACCAACATCAAATAATACTGGAGCCTTCTTTAGAATTTTATTTGAAAGAAAATCTTTGATGAAATATTCTTCTCCTGAAGCCTGCAAAGAATGAGATTTCAACAAGCCATTTTCCCAATAAGCAATTCGAATCAGATCAATTTTTGCCTTACGCGCGATAAATTTAATTATCCTAACCCCAAAATTTCCTATTCCCTTTTTAATACTTTGAATCACCGAGGTATTTTTATTTTTAAAAGCTCTTGAACCTTAGCAAAGCTAATGAATTTGATCCTGATTAAAAATAAGGTATATAATCCAAGCAAAGTCAGTCGGATTAGGATGCTTATCAAATAGTTAACTTCAATGAACGCTGACATATACGATACAAAAACAAATGCTACTAGAAAAAGTATAATGACGCCTATAGTTTTTTTAGCTTCTAAGTGAATTGGATAAACTCTTTGTGAAAAATAGAATAAAACCAAATTATTAAATAGAGTGCTAATTAAAGTTGCTAATGCAGCTCCCCATAAATGATAAATTGGTATAATCCAATAGTTTAATGCAATATTTAATAATGCCGATGTAATCACTATAAACGGGATTGTTTTTGTTCTTTGTTTAACATGAAGCCCCGGCGAGAACATGCCTAGTCCAGTAACCAAGATTGTTAAATAAAAGATTGGCATCAGAATACTAGCTTCAAAATATTGCGGTTGAGTGAATATGTAAAGAGTCTCATAAGAGAACATTGAGAGTAATAAAATTCCCATGGTTCCAAGACTAAGAAAAACTCTAAAAATTCTTCCAAGTTCTTTCAATGTATTTTTTTCATTATGTTTCTCGTAAATTATTGGAGCCAGTGCGGATTGAAATGCTAGAATTATTATTGAAACAAGTGCAGAGAATTTGAAAGCCATGTCGTAAATGCCTACTTCGCCCAAAGCATTGTTAAAATCTTTAATAAATATTCTATCCGTAAAGTTTAATACTATGTAGGCCACGGAAGCTGGAATGAGTGGTGTGCTGAAGCGCAATAATTTCTTGATTTCTTTGCGTCCCATGTAAAGGACCATGTAATCACGCAAGTGATATAATTGAATTAAAATGATAATGGGGGCAACAATCAGATTGGCAATAAAAATACTATCAATTCTATAATCCATTACCAGTGCAAAGAAGAGTATGAGTATAACATTTGCAATAGCAAATAAAAACGACGTGGCTCCAAATATTTTGGTCTTTCTCAAGAATCTCAGTTGAATCCCAAGATTGTAGTAAAACCCGTTGAGAAATATAGCAATCAGCCAGAAATAATAAGTCGATTCTTTTATTCGATCTTCTTCTGATAAGTAATCGATAACTTCAGTCTTGAAAATTAGCGCAATGAGGATAAATACGCCATAACTTAAAGTAGTGAAGAAGAACCCGCTAGACCCAATTTGTTTTTGTTCCTTCTCAGAAAGACTCTTATCAGAGATGAATCTTCCAACGCCCTGATAAATTTGAAAAGAAAATACTGCTGCTGTCAATGCTCCAGACGCTGCTAGTAGTGCTAATATCCCATACTCGGCAGTAGTGAAGTAATCGGAATAAAAGGGTATTAGTAGTAAGCTAATGCCTTTTGTAGCTAAACTAGCAAGTGTGTAATGTCCTCCTTCTTTTAAAAGGTCTCTTAGCATTTAGAGTTAAGTAGTTTATTCAAAGATACGACCTTCTTATCTATTGCCGATAGAAGGTTTCTTCAAAATCTTTATTTTTCTTCTTATTCTGAGAAAAGGTTCCTCTATCATTCGTGTAGTAAGATATGCCATTAGGAATGATAGAGTTAAGAACATAATCAATTCTAAGTAAAAGTTCAATTGAAATAAGTTTACCACTATGAAAGCGATAAGGGCATGCCACAAATACCAATTATAGCTGTAGTATGCGCAAATTCTGAGCAAAAGTTTTCCTCGAAATGAAAAATGGAGTGACCCTCTAATCATGAAATAGAAGAATATAGGAGCCAAAATATGAATAACAACAGAGTTGAAATAAGCAGAATCGAGAAAATAAAAATATTAGACCTATAAATCCGATAGTCCCTAAACCTAAAGATAGAAATGAATTCGTCTTTATTCTTTCAAGATTAATCTCCTGGAACGACAATAATATTCACAAAAACAAGGCGTCAATTCTTGCATGAGAAGCAATTACAACTTCTAAGCCATATTCATATCCAATTACTTTACATAAAGTAGAAAAAAGAATAAACAACAGAAGAAGGGAATAAAATAACTTCTGTTTCTTTTTGATAAATGATAAGTAGGTGATGACTACAAAAATTAATGTTAGAAAGATGTAAAAGTGTTCTTCAACACATAATGACCAAGCCATTTCAAAACTCCAAACATGGGTAAGGTCGTAGCTCATGTAAAAGAAAATGTATTTGGGTAAGTCAGAAATAGCAACGACTTCATCCGCGTATTCAGGAATCAATAGGAGTCTGGCTACAATTAGTCCGCCAAATAAGAAGAAATAATAGGAAGGTAAAATTTTTGTAATTCGCTTTATAAAAAATGTTCTCCAGTCTACTTTTCTATTATTCTTTAAGTCTTTTAAGAATGGCTCACTCACTAGGTATCCTGAAATCACAAAAAACAAATCAACTCCAATGTATCCAAAACCAAGTAGACCTTCAAAGTGGAAAAGCAGAACAAGAATTATTGCCAAACCTCGGTAAACATCAATGCTAGGATTTCTGGCTTTTAATATTTCTAATGGAAAAAGATTCAGATTTTTAAGTTTTAGATTACGAATATAGAATTTAATTTTGCCGGTATGAAAATCGTTTTTGCCACACAAAATCAGAATAAAGCGGATGAAATCGCAAGCATACTGCCCAACCATATTCAAGTTTTGACACTTTCAGATTTGAACCACAACCAAGAATTGGAAGAATCTTCTGATACCTTGCAAGGTAATGCGGAGCAAAAAGCAAAGTTTATATTTGAAAAATACGGCCATCCTTGCTTCGCAGATGATACAGGTTTATTGATTAAATCGTTAAATAATGAACCAGGAGTTTACTCTGCGCGTTATGCAGGGGAAGAAAAGAACAATGAGGCAAACATGGATCTGGTTCTGAGTAAACTTGAAAGTAATGTGGATCGATCCGCTAAATTTATGACAGTGATTGCCTTTGCAAGTGAAAATGGTCTGGAGATTTATGAAGGTGAGGTTAAGGGTCAAATAACGCTTGAAAGAAGAGGGAAAGAAGGTTTTGGATATGATCCAATATTTTTACCTGAAGGAAGCGAAAAGACTTTTGCTGAGATGTCACTTGAAGAGAAAAATGAAATCTCTCACCGCGCAAGGGCTTTTAAAAATTTTATCGAGAGATTCTAGAGCTTTTTAAAGCTTTGTAAATCATTGCTTTAAGTTGTGCTTGTACGGGTGTGCTTTTCTTCAGACAGAAAAATAATAGGAGTGACTTATAATTTCATTTATACATTTGTGCCGAGTTGAAATTCAAACTCACTCCAAAAAGAAAAGCACTATATGGCTAAAAATTTAGTGATTGTCGAGTCGCCAGCTAAGGCAAAAACAATTGAGAAATATTTAGGAAAAGATTACTTAGTAAAATCTAGTTATGGACACGTACGTGACCTTGCAAAAGGAAACGATTCTGTCGATGTTGAAGATGATTTTGCTCCTAAATACGTTGTAAGTGATGATAAGAAAAAAGTCATAACAGAACTAAAAAAATTAGCGAAAGACGCTGAAATGGTCTGGTTAGCTTCCGATGAAGATCGTGAAGGAGAGGCGATATCTTGGCACCTTAAAGAAGCATTAAAGCTCAAGAAAGAAAAGTACAAGAGAATTACCTTTAATGAAATTACAAAAACTGCTGTACTCAGTGCAATAGATAATCCTAGAGATATTGATGATGATTTAGTTAATGCACAGCAAGCAAGAAGAATACTCGATAGACTAGTAGGTTTTGAGCTATCGCCTGTACTATGGAAAAAGGTGAAGCCTAGTTTGTCGGCAGGTAGGGTTCAGTCTGTTGCTGTACGTTTAATTGTGGAGCGAGAAAAAGAAATTGAAGCCTTTAAAAAAGAATCTTATTACAGAGTTGATGGAGTTTTTGATGTTAAGAATGCTAAGTTAAAGTCTAAACTTAACCATCAACTTAAAGATGAATCAGAGTCAGAAGAGTTTCTAAACAAGTGTTCAGACTTCGATTTTAAAATTTCCGATGTTGCTAAAAAACCAGCAAAGAAATCACCAGCGGCTCCTTTTACCACATCTACGTTGCAACAAGAGGCAAGTCTTAAGCTTGGATTCGGTGTAACAAGAACAATGTCAGTGGCCCAGAGATTATATGAGTCAGGACATATAACGTATATGAGAACGGATTCTGTAAATCTTTCTCAACAAGCGCTTGATTCCGCTAAAGCAGAGGTAGTTAAAGCTTATGGACCGGAGTTTCATAAGTTAAGAAAATATAAAAACAAGAACTCAAGCGCTCAAGAGGCCCATGAAGCAATTCGCCCGGCGAACTTTGCCGTGCACGAAGTGGATATGGATCGCGATGAGGCAAGGTTGTATCAATTGATTTGGAAAAGGTCAATAGCTTCACAGATGTCAGACGCACAGCTTGAGAGAACTACCATAAAGATTGATGCTCCTAAAGGACACTCTTTCTCAGCAACAGGTGAAATAATCAAATTTGAAGGATTTCTAAAGGTTTATTTAGAGTCGAAAATTGATGATGATGATGAGGAAATTGAAGGGTTGCTACCTGAGGTAAGTGTTGGTGATTCTATTGCATATGAAAATATTTCAGCAACAGAGAGATTTACGCGTCCGCCATCAAGGTATGTCGAAGCAAGCTTGGTGAAGAAGTTAGAAGAGCTCGGAATAGGTCGACCTTCAACTTATGCGCCAACAATTACGACTGTTCAAAAACGTGGTTATGTTGAACGTGGCTTGAGTGAAGGTGAAAAAAGAAATTATCAATTATTATCACTTTCCAACTCAGAGATTAAGAAAGAACAACTCTCTGAAAAATCAGGAAGTAACAAGGGAAAATTAGTTCCAACTGATATTGCTCGAGTAGTAACTGAATTTTTAATTGAGCACTTCGGTAGAATTATGGATTATAACTTTACCGCCTCTGTGGAAAAGGAATTTGATGAAATAGCGCAGGGATTGATGAAGTGGACCAAAATGATCAAAACATTCTATGGTCCTTTTCACGAAAATGTGCAGGACACGACTGAAAATTCAGAAAGGGCTACAGGTGAACGATCACTAGGTCTTGATCCAAAGTCGGGTAAGGAAGTCATTGTTCGAATAGGAAGATTTGGACCAATGGTACAAATCGGTAAAGTAGAGGAGGGGAGTGATGAAAAACCACAATTTGCTTCATTGCAAAAGGATCAATCTATTCAAACAATTTCATTAGAAGAGGCACTAAAGCTTTTTGATTATCCGAAGGTAATTGGGGAGTATGAAGACAAACCAGTTAAGATTAATAAGGGGAGATTCGGGCCTTATGTTCAGCATTTGAAATTATTCGCATCAATCAAGGAGGCTAATGGAGATTCTTTAGAGAACATGACGATTGAAAGAGCAATTGAATTAATTGAAGAGAAGAGAGAGATTGATCGAAACAAAATGATCAAAACCTTTCCAGAAGATGAAAACATGGAGCTTCTTAATGGTCGTTATGGTCCTTATCTAAAAATCGGACGTAAAAATTATCGATTACCTAAAGATGTGGAGCCAAAGGATCTTACCTACGAGGAGTGTGCGGAAATTGCGGCCAATCAAGATAAAACTAAAAAGACCAAGAAAAAGAAGAAGTAATGCGTGACCTCAGTATCTATTTCAAACCATTTGAAGAACCCAGTTCATATAAGAATGGTTCCCTTGGAAGTTTAATCATAGATATTGAGGAGGCTGATCAAGCTTCAGTAGCAATCGTTTCTGTTCCTGAGTTCAGAAATTCTAGTACATCTGGAATTGATTCTCAACAGGAGGTTTTTACAAGATTCATATCATTGTATAAGGGAGAATGGGACGTTAAGATTCTTGCTTTAGGTGAGATTCTTCCAGGTAATACTTTAGACGATACTTATGCTGCTATCAAAGAAGTGGTAACAGAGTTGGTTAAGAACAATATCGTTCCGGTAGTTATTGGTGGTAGTCAAGATTTGACGTATGCCATTTATCAAGCATATGAGAAACTTGAGCAAACAGTAAATATTGTTGACTTTAGTCCGAAATCTGATCTAGGTAATCCCGATGAAGAATTGTCTTCGCAAGGTTGGCTTTCAAAAATCATTATGCATAAGCCAAGCTATTTGTTTAATTACTCTTTAATAGGTTATCAAAATTATCTCACAAATCCGGAGGAATTATCCCTACTAAATAAAATGTACTTTGATACTGAGCGTCTCGGCACGTTTTATAGGAACGAAAGGCGAATGGAGCCTATGGTAAGAAATGCTGATATTCTTTCTTTCGATTTGGATAGTATCCGCTCTTCTGATTTTCCTTCAAATGCATACGACTTGCCACATGGATTTTACGGGGAAGATGTATGTCGTATATTAAGGTATGCAGGTATGAGTGATAAGTTGAGTGTTCTTGGCTTATTTCACGAATCATCAAATGAACTAACTTCTGTTGAGTCAAATCTAATAGCCCAACTCATTTGGCACTTTATAGATGGTGTTGCAAACAGAAAGAAAGATTATCCAATCGGCACAAAAGAAGATTACCTCAAATATATAGTTAGTTTAGATGACTTTAAAGATGAGCTTATTTTCTATAAAAGTCCCAATTCAGGAAGATGGTGGATGCAGGTGCCTTATCCAAAAACTGATAAGTTAAAATTTGAAAGACACTTGATGGTGCCTTGTAATTATGAGGATTATCAAAGTGCACTGCAAAATGAAATGCCCGATCTTTGGTGGAAGACGCACCAAAAATTAATTTAGCATTATTGATAACCTATCGAACGTTTTTCCGTATTAGTGTTAAAACAAAGCAGTTTTGAAAAAAAATTGTTGATTTAAATTATTTTTAACTATTTTAGCGCATTGTTGGTGCAGTCCGACGATTAAAGATAGTGCCAAAAAACCGATTTTATGAAGCGAATTTTACTGTTTGCATTTACTTTCTTAGCTATGAATTCCATTCAGGCTCAGCAAGATAAGCAGTTCACTCATTATATGTTCGACAAGATGTCGTACAACCCTGCAACGACTGGTTTTCGTGGTTACTGTGGGACGTTGATCTACAGAAATCAATGGGATAGAGTAGAGCGTGCTCCGAATACAACCACTTTTAACGCTCAAGCGAACATACCTCAGTATAACTTAGGTGTTGGTTTATCGTTTACAAATGATGCTATAGGTTTCATGCGCACGAATACTGTTGGTTTAAATGGAGCATTTCACTATCCTACCACCTATGGTATGTTAAGTGCAGGTTTGTCATTAGGTATTATTAATGTTGGTTTTAGCCCTACATGGATTCCGCCAACGAATGTCGCAGATGCAAACTTACCAGGAGCATTAGCTGGTACTGGTTTTGATGCTAACTTTGGTCTATATTTCCATGGTAATGAAGGTTATTATGTCGGTTTATCTTCTACGCATTTAGCCCCGCCAACTTTAACTGCCATTAATTTCAATACTCGTCGTCATTATTATGTAATTGCTGGATATGACTTTCCACTTTCTGATTATACAGGAATGACGAACAAATTAATCTTAAAGCCAAATGTTTTGGTGAAGGCTGATGGATCAACGGCAACGTTTGATTTTAATTTATTAGCTGATTTCTGGTTAAACAACGCTTCATATTTATGGGGTGGATTTTCTTATAGACTACGAGATGCAATTCCATTAATGATTGGATATGCGTTTTCGCCAAAAGCAGACGTGAGCAAGGACATGTTGAAGTTTGGTTACTCGTTTGATATTATGACGAACACACTTAATGAATATGGAAGAGGTACACATGAGTTGATGTTGAACTATTGTATGTTCCCACCACCTCCAATTATCCCTCGTCACGGAAATCCATTTATCCTTCAATAAAATATATCTGTAACCAATTTGTAGCATTTGCGTTTAAGAATTACCCAACCCCTAAGAATTAACCTGATAGTCGGAGAAAATTGATTGGTAGAAAAAAAGGTAGCATGAAAAAATTGTTGTTATTTGTAGTTGGAGTTATACTTGTTTTGTCAAGTTGTAACCAAGGGAGCGGTCACCTTCAAGGGGTGCAAGGAAGAAAAATTTTCTATCCTGAAATTCCTATTGGAATGATCTATATCCCATCTGGATCTTATACCATGGGTATAGGGGATCAAGATGTTCCATTCTTACATCAAAATAGAGCTAAGGTAGTTTCTATTCACGCTTTATATATGGATCAAACGGAAATCTCAAATAATGAGTACCGTGAATTCGTTTACTATGTTCGTGATTCTTTATTCTTAGAGGAGATTTACAAGAATGATGATCCTACGGGTGAGTGGGAGATTCCGGCAGAGGATTTAGGTGAGATGTTAGCACATCCTGATATCTATTACGATGAAACGAACCTTCAATGGGTTGAGTTTGATCCGGAAGATCAAGATCCTTCAGAAAGCAGAAAGTTATTTCCACTTTCTTGGAAGCTAAGAGGTATTCGTGATGAGGCGATCATCCCTTTGATTTCGGATATGTATTTAACCCCGAACCAAAGGTTTTATAAGAAAAGAACGATCGATACGCGTAAATTGAATTTTAGATATTACTGGATTGATTTACAAGAAGCAGCTAAAAGAGGTCGTCCGAATATTGTGCGTAATGGATATGATAAAGATGGTGAATATTCGAATCCTTCTTTAGATCCTCAGCACAGAGCGTTGAAAAACCCTAATAATCCTTTCACTGGAGAGCCAGTAGGACAGGATTTAGATATGGGACATTTCAATAAAATTGGACAAAACAACGCTATACGTGGTCATGAAGACAGAAGTAGATTCATTATCCGTGAGGTGATTAATGTTTATCCAGATACCTTATGTTGGGTACGTGATTTCACATACTCTTTCAATGATCCAATGACAAATATGTATTTCTGGCACCCTGCTTATGATAACTATCCTGTTGTAGGAGTCACATGGGTTCAGGCGAGAGCATTCTGTGTGTGGAGAACTCAAAAGCTTAATTGGTGGTTAACAGGTCAAGGTCAATTATGGGTACAAGATTTCAGATTACCTACTGAAGGTGAATGGGAGTACGCTTCGAGAGGTGACTTAAAACAATCACCATATCCTTGGGGAGGTCCTTACATCAGAAATTCAGGTGGATGTATGCTAGGGAACTTTAAGCCGATGAGAGGTCGTTATTTTGACGATGGAGGTTTCTACCCGGTAAAAGTTTATTCTTACAACCCTAATGGTTACGGGTTATACTGTATGTCAGGAAACGTAGCTGAATGGACTGAAACTGCATTCGACGAGTCAGTTTACGAGTTCTCTCATGATTTAGCTCCGGAATACAGATACAATGCAATGGATTGGGATCCACCTTCAATGAAGAGAAAAGTAATCCGTGGTGGATCATGGAAAGATATTGGATTCTACTTGCAAACTGGAGCAAGAACCTATGAATACCAAGATACTACGAAATCGTACATCGGCTTCAGATGTGTTCAGACTCATATCGGTCGTGGAGGAAGAGACTTCTCGCGTGAAGGTGGTGAAGAACTTAAGTCTGATATTGAACTACGTTAATAGTAGTGAACTCAAAATAAACCAAATAAATAAATGTTAAATTAAAAAGCAAGGAAACTATGAGACCAGGAACTAAAAAATGGAAATCTTTTATGGCCAAGCTATATGGTATTGGTGCGGCAGTTGTAATCGTTGGTGCGATGTTTAAAATTATGCACTGGCCAGGTGCAGGTGCGATGCTTGTGATCGGACTTTCGGTTGAGGCGGTTATTTTCTTCTTCTCGGCATTCGAACCATTACATGAAGATCCTAAATGGGAGTTGGTATACCCTGAATTAGCGTTAGCGCATGATGAAGATTTCGATTTACATGCATACATTGATGAAAAAGGTGCAAGCAGTGGCCACGGTGGTGGTGGCGGAGGTGCTGCCGGAACAGGCATCACTGAGCACTTAGATAATCTTTTAGAAGAAGCGAAGATTGATGCTGAGCTACTTGAGAGATTAGGCGATGGCATGCGTTCATTGAGTGATAATGCTAATGGTTTAAAAGCTGTTACATCAGCTGCCGCGGCAACTGATTCATATGTTGCTTCATTAGAAGGCGCTTCAGAAAAAGTGGCAAACTTATCTGAAACTTATGAAAAAGCTTCTTCATCTTTATTAGGTCTTACTGCAGGAGCAGAAGACGGAGCTTCTTTCGGAGAGCAACTACAAAAAGTTTCTACAAACTTAGCTGCGTTGAACAACGTTTATGAGTTACAATTAAAAGGTTCTTCTAACCACTTAGAAGCAACTGAGAAATTTCAAAATCAAGTTACTGAAATGATGCAGAACTTGAGTGATTCTGTTGAAGATACTAAATTGTACAAAGAAAACATGGCGATGTTATCTAAGAATTTGACGGACTTAAATCAAGTTTACGGAAACATGCTTAAAGCTATGACAATTAACCGCGACTAAGCGAATCTTGTTGTGAATTATTAATCATAAAAAATTAAAAACACATGGCAGGAGGAAAAGAAACCCCTAGGCAGAAGATGATCGGTATGATGTACTTAGTACTCACCGCACTTCTTGCACTTAACGTATCTAAACAAATTGTAGCGGCTTTCGTAACTATCAACGATAAGCTTGATTACTCAGCAAATATTATTAATGATAAGAACCACGGTGCTTATGCTGGTTTTGAGAAGAAATTCATCACAGATAAGGCACAAGGTGGAGATGGTAAATTAGTGAAGTATTGGCAGGAAAAAGCGGATGTTGTTGCTTATGAAACTGCTTGGATCGTAGATTTCCTATTAAAGGAATCGAATCGAATGATTGAAGAATCTGAGAAAAAGTCATGGTTAGTCGAGGAGACGGCTGTTGAAATGACTGGACCAGAAGGGACACAAAAATTCTATACAGAGTTAATGCCACTTTCAGATATCTCAGGAATGGACAATTATGATATTCCTACGAATCTATACATTGGAGGAAACCCAGAGAAACCAGTTGAAGATGGACTTGAAATTCGTGAGAAGATTATAGAGTACAGAAATAAAGTACTGGCTATAATGGGAACTTACGAAGCAGGAGGTAAGAAATACACTTTTGAAGCCCCTGAATCTGCGGAAGGTTTACCTGAGGCTTTGAAAACAGCAAATGTTGATGATACAGCAGCTTTAGCAAACTTTTTTAAAGCACTTGACTTACCTGAAGAGGTAACGCAGAAAATCCATGGAGAGGAAATAACTCACCCATGGCCATCGGCTATGTTCGATCATGCTCCAATTGTGGCAGCTGCGGCAATATTTACTTCACTTAAATTAGATGTTCGTAACGCGGAGTCTCTAGCTTATGACTTCTTATTAAGCAAGGTTGATGTACAAGAGTTTGACTTTAACAAAATCGAGGTTATGGCATTTGCGCCAGCATCATATGTGAATCAAGGAGATTCGATACCGTTAACTGTACAAGTTGCGGCTTATGATTCAACTGCAAAAGCTAAAATCAAGTATGGTATCGATGCGGATACGGCAAACCCGGATGCATGGAAGGACGGAGATAACAAAATTACTTTAGGTTCTGGTTCGCCGGGAGCGCATAAGGTAAAAGGAGTTATGTACGTTAAGCAGAGAGGTGTTGATGTACCAAAACCATGGGAATTCAGCTATACAGTTGGACAACCAATGGGTGTTGTATCATTACCTGACTTAAATGTACTTTATAGAGGATATGATAATAAAGTTCAAGGTACTGCTTCTGGTTTCCCTTCTGATAGGGTAACATTGAGTGGATCTGGAGTTACATTATCTAAAAAAGGAGAATTCTATATCGCTAAACCAGGATCAGGTCGTGAAGCTTCGATCTCAGTTAACGGTAAAAAAGAAGATGGAGGTTCTGTAAACCTTGGAACGTTTAAATTCCGTGTATTGCCTTTACCTAAGCCAACAATTTACTTAGGTCAGGTAGAAGATGGTTCAAACATCCCAGCGAACGTACTTCGTGCTTCTAACAGACTGTTCGCAAAATACCCACCTGAAGTTCCGTTGAATGTTAAATTTTCGATTTCAAAATGGACAATGAACTTAACTGGTGCTCCTAGAGAGGTTTCTGGTAGTGGAGGTGCTTTAAACTCACAAGCAACTTCAATGCTTAAGAATGCTAAAAAAGGAAACACTGTAAGTTTCATGTGTACAGTTAAGATGCCTGATGGTAGTACAAAAAGAAAAAGTGCTGCATTTAAGGTAACTTAATTAGAAACTTTTGTTATACAAATAAATATTAGGAATATGAAAGCGATGAGAGGATTAATAGTTCTGATAGCTGTAGGGTTATTTACAGTTGGATTTGCTCAGGAAGATATCCGAGGGCCTATCTCAAACCCTTCACCAGGAGTATTAGATGGAGTTTATGTACAGGAACACATCCCTACTAAAAAGGTAGTGCCTTACGAGTATGTTCGTGAAGCTGATGTTACTTGGAGTAGACGTGTTTGGAGAGTAATTGATTTACGCGAGAAATTCAATCATCCTTTATATTACCCTTTAGATGAGATTGATGTTCCCAACCAAATTTGGTTTAAGAACACTACTCGTTGGAGTCTTTGGACAGTTATTCGTCATCACATTTTGACGGGGGACTTAACGCTTTACAGTCCTTATCACCCAATTGCTTTTAACAACTGGGATGGTGACTTGTTTAAGTATCCAATTGTATCTGAGAATCCAGGTGGTAATTATTACAATGATCCTAAATTCAGAGAGAGACTTACGGAGTATTTAGCTAAGCTAGGTCCTGAATCTGATATTGCCTTGACTAACATTTGGGGTGAAGATTCAACGATTACACTTCCTGATGGAACAATAGAGACGATCTATCCTCCTCGTGATACGTTCTATTATCAGTCTCAGGATATCATCGCTTATAAATTAAAAGAGGATTGGTTCTTTGACAAAGAAAGATCAGTTTTAGATGTACGTATAATTGGAATAGCCCCAATGAGGTATGACAAGGATGAAAATGATAATATCATCAAGCAACAAGAGATGTTTTGGTTATATTTTCCAGAGTGTAGATATGTTTTCCAAAACTTCTTTGTTCAGAATAGAAACAATGATGCGCAAAGAATGTCGTTCGACGATTTATTCTGGAAGCGCATGTTCCAAAGTTATATCGATAAAGAATCTAACTTGTACGATCGTGAAATAGACTCTTATAAAGCGGGAGTCGATGCCTTGCTTGAATCCGAACGTATAAAAGAAAAGATCTTTACCTTCGAGCATGACCTCTGGAGTTTCTAGATGATCTTAATAAAATTTAACCCCGCTGAAAAGCGGGGTTTTTTTATATCCAATATCCAGTAACAAAATTCATTTCATGGGTTATTTTGTAAAACAGAACTCATGAAAACTATTACAGTATTATTTTCTGTCCTCTGTTTAACTCTCTCTCTATCTCAAACAAATATTATCCGTGGACCAATCGGAAATCCATCGGTAGGTGTGCTTGATGGAGTCTATCCACAAGAACATATTCCTACAAAGAAGGTCATTCACCAAGAGTATGTGCGCGAAGCTGATGTAATGTGGAGTAAACGTGTTTGGCGCGTAATAGATTTACGTCAGAAGTTTAACCATCCTTTATATTATCCATTGGATGAAATTGATGTGGGTAATGGTATTTGGTTCAGGAATAATAATGCATGGAGCCTTTGGACCATTATCCGATATTATATTATGTCTGGTGATCTTACCTTATATAGTCCTTACCATCCTATAGCTTTTAATCATTGGGATGGGGACGGGTTTAAATATCCCATCACTTCAGATCAACCAAACGGAAATTTTTATAATGATAGTATTTTCAGACTCAAATTGGTCGAGTACTTGACGATGTTAGGTCCGGAAACAGATATTGCATTAACAGGGGTGGATGGTGAAGATTCCGTCATAGTTGTTAATGGAGAACGTATAACACAATATGTGCCTCGAGATACCTTTTATTTTGAATCTAAAGACATAATCGCTTATAAGCTAAAGGAAGATTGGTTTTTCGATAAGGAACGCTCTGTAATGGATTGTAGAATTATTGGTATCGCTCCCATGCGTTATAAGCGTGATCGAAATACAGATGCTATAACCGGTATACGAGAAATGTTTTGGTTATACTTTCCCGAGTGTAGATATGTTTTTCAGAATTTTTATGTTTCAAATCGTCATAATGATGCACAAAGAATGTCCTTTGATGATCTTTTCTGGAAGCGTATGTTTCATAGTTACATATCGAAAGAATCAAATTTGTATGACAGAAAAATAGACTCTTATAGCGCAGGTATAAATGCTCTCTTAGAGTCTGAAAAAATAAGGGAGGAAATTTTCACTTTTGAACATGATCTCTGGAGCTATTAAATGATATAAGAAATGCCTATATTCATTCATGTAAACGCACCTCATGAAATATATGGGCTTTATATCCTTTTTACTGATCTCATCTCATTTATATCCTATGTGCCTGTCCAATGCAGGAAGGTATTTATCTGACGCGGCAAAAAAACGCATTGATCTAGAAGTTAGATTTGGACCATATAAAACATCGGAAAATGTTCCTTTTGATTCCGTATTGGTGTATGATCATGCAGAAGTTTGGGGTATTGATGAAGACGGGATTACCTACACTTATAAAGTGGTTAGTGGAACCTTAACAGTTACGGGTATAGCGGCCTCCTCTAAAATAGAAGAAGAAGGAATGCTATCAGATAGAGCAAAAGGATTGCTCAAACAGTCTAAAAACAAAGCAGTATCTATTGTTGTAAAACATTTGTACGAAGGCGATACACTTACCCGGGGTATGAGTTTTAGAGTTATTTCTTAATGAGATTTCTATTTTTAATCCTTTCATTTTTTAACTTATTCAGTGCCTATGCATATGCGATGCAGCTGGGTTCAAATACCATTAATGTTGTTGAATCTAGCTTTGTAAGCTTTAAAATAAAGTTGGATGCATACGTGCTCAAAGAACAGAACCAACTTGACTCAATACGAGATGCAACTCACGTAAATGTGTTTAGGATAGACCAATTTGGCAATGAAGTAGAATGTGAAATCGTAGAAGGTTCAATAACTATTGTTGGAGCTGCTAGAATTGGTAAAATTCAAGGTGGTGGCAAGTTATCAAATCCTGCAAGATTCATTTTGATTAATTCTGCCGGCCGATCAGGAATGATTTATTTAAGATTTATATACAAATCTGACACCTTAACTAAAACACATTATTTCAGTGTGTTAAGGTGATTTTTTGAGTCTCGGTTTTTACCAAGGTTGTAATTTTTCTGTTACTTTTTTTTCCTGGTGATATTCTATCTCCAAAACCACAAAACAAATAAATCATGGCAGGAGGAAAAGAAACACCAAGACAAAAAATGATCGGAATGATGTACTTAGTGCTAACGGCATTACTTGCACTTAACGTATCAAAACAAATCGTATCAGCTTTCATAACAATTAATGATAAGCTCGAGGCGAGTAATAAAATTATCGACAATAAATCAGGAGATGTCTATTTCGGATTTAGTCAAAAGCGAGCTGCTTTAAATGCAATTAATGGGAATACAGAAAAACTTGTGTATTGGGAAAATAAGGCGATAACGCTTAAAAGCAAGACCGCCTCAATTGTAGGGTTCCTATTAAATGAGTGTAATGATATGATAAAAGAGAGTGAAGGCGAGGATTGGATTGAAGAAAAGGATGATGATGGAAACATTATCAAGTTAAAACCTCTTATGAAAATATCAGGAATGGATAATTACGATATACCTACAAATCTTTTCGTAGGTGGGAATCCAAAGCAACCAAACGATAGAGGGATGAACATTATAGCAATGATACATAGCTTTAGAGATGAAGTATGTGCAGAAATGGGAACGTATAAAGAAGGTTCAAAATCATATACTTTTCAAGCACCTTCGGATGTGGCTGGATTACAGGAAGCTTTTAAGACAGCCAATTCAAAAGATACGGCCAAACTACGCCAGTTTTATCAAAGTTTGACCATCCCAGAAATGATTCCTTCTCACTCACATGATGAGGAGTTAATGCCTTGGTCGTCTGTAATGTTTGATCATGCGCCAATTGTGGCAGCTGCAGCTTTGTTTACCTCACTAAAACTCGACGTAAAAAATGCAGAAGCTTTGGCGGCTGAGTATATGCTGGCAAAGATTGATGCTCCAATGTTTAAGTTCAATAAGATTGAGCCCTTACCATTTGCAGGAGCATCGTATATAAATCAAGGTGATTCCATGAATCTACAGGTATTAATAGCTGCGATAGATACGAACAATGTAGCACAGATTAGGTATGGAATAGATGATACTATCCCTGGAAATTGGAAAACAACAACTGGAGGAATATCATTAAATAGCAGTTCACCAGGCCAACATACTGTAACCGGACAAATTGGTGTTGAGCAACAAGGTGATATTTCATGGAAAGATTGGCAGTTTGCCTATACTGTTGGGCAACCTATGGGTGTCGTATCATTACCTAAGCTAAATGTTCTCTATAGAGGATACCCTGAGAACGAAGTACTAGGAACAGCATCAGGTTATCCTCAAGATAAAATTTCACTGAAAGGAAATAATTGTCAAATAGTTCAACGGGGGGGTAAATACTATGCTGAGCCTGGATCGGGTAGAACAGCGAGTATTACGGTTGTTGGAAGAAACGAAGATGGTACAAGTGTTAATCTTGGAACAATGAATTTTAGAGTATTGCCTATGCCTAAACCAACAATCTATTTAGGACAAATAGAAAGTGGAAGTGAAATTTCGAGGAATCAATTGGCAGCTCAGACTAGGTTATTTCCAAAGTACCCACCTTCAGTACCATTAGACGCCAGTTTTTCTGTAGTTAGTTGGACTTTATCTGTTTCTGGAGCTCCGCGTGAAGCTAAAGGAAATGGACCAACATTATCACAGGAAGCAAAAACATTATTAAGAAATGCTGCGGTAGGGAGTACTGTAACCTTTATGACTAAGGTGAGATATCCAAATGGGGATATAAAAAGACGTGCAGCAGTTTATACCGTCCGATAATTAACTTTAATTTTCTATGCGCAAAGGGTCACCAAGAAATTGTTGGCCCTTTTTTTATTTCTACCTTTGCGGCAGATTTTAAATCATGATTCGTTTAAATAATCTCTCATACCACCTTCCTCAAGGTTATCTTTATAAAGACGTTTCTTTATTTGTTGATAAAGGAGATAAAATAGGCCTTACTGGTAAAAATGGTGCTGGTAAATCCACACTTTTAGGCATTTTCGCCGGCATAAACAAGCCTTCTGAAGGCAGTGTTACTAAAGAGAAGGGGTGTAGAATAGGATACCTTACACAAGACATTAAAGTGCTTAAGGATAATACAGTTAAAGATTACCTTTTAAAGTCCAACGAAGAAATATCTCAAATTAACGACCGGCTTGAGATCGTAAATAATGAGCTTGCTACACGTACAGATTATGAATCTGAATCATACTTAGACTTAATTACCGAAGTAGCGGAGCTTAATGAACGATTAAATCTTTTAGGTGCATATAATCTGGAGGAACGTGTAGAGCTTGTATTAAAAGGACTTGGGTTTGCTCCTGAAGAATTTGATAAACAATTGCATGAGTTTAGTGGTGGTTGGCAAATGCGAGCGGAATTAGCAAAACTATTGGTAAATGAGCCAGAAGTTTTGTTGATAGATGAGCCTACAAATCACCTAGACATTGTCTCTATCCAATGGTTAGAGGATTACTTAATCAATTACACAGGAGCACTAGTTCTTATTTCTCACGACAAAAGATTCTTAGATAATGTAACGAACAGAACCATTGAAATAGCTAATCAGCGTTTGTACGATTATAAGTGTAATTATTCGAAATACCTGGTGCTCCATCAAGAAGAAATTGAACGTACTATGCGTGCCAAGAAAAACCAAGATCGTGAAATTAAGCGAATGGAAGACTTGGCCAATAAGTATCGTGCTAAAGCAAATAAGGCGGCCTTTGCGCAATCTTTATTAAAAAAGATTGACAAAATGGAGCGAATTGAAATAGACAATATTGAACGACAAGCCTTTAGTTTAAAGTTTACCGTTGAAACAGCTTCTGGCAAGAAAGTCTTAGACATTAAAAATCTCGAAAAGAAATTTGGAGAGAAAAGGATTTTTAATGACCTAGAAGTAATTCTAACTCGTGGAGAAAAAATCGCATTACTAGGCCCGAATGGAGTAGGGAAGTCCACATTGTTAAAATGTATAACCAAGGATGTCTCCAGTACAGGTGAAATAGAATTAGGTCATAATGTATCAATCGGATATTTCGCTCAAGACGCGGCTGAAAAATTAGACCAAGAGGCAACAGTGTTTGATACGATTGATGCTATTGCAACGGGTGAGAAGAGAAAAGATATACGAAAAATTTTAGGGGCATTCTTATTCGGTGGAGAAGCGATAGACAAGAAGGTTAAAGTACTATCTGGGGGAGAGCGTACAAGATTGGCTATTTGTAAGTTACTCTTTCATGATTATAATGTGCTGATAATGGATGAGCCTACGAATCACCTTGATATTCAAAGTAAAGAAATCTTAAAAGAAGCGTTGAAAGCTTATGAAGGAACCTTGCTTCTCGTATCCCATGACCGTGATTTTCTCGATGGCCTTAGTAATAAAATTTGGGAAGTTAAAAACGGGAAAATTCGTACACATTATTTTGGCGTTAATGAATTCCTTCAGCGTATTAAAGAAGAATCTGCTCCTATAGCAGAGCAGAAGAATACCCTGGAAAAAAAAGCTTCAAAGAAAGGAGCACAACTTCAGGAAGAAAAGGCGAAAATTAAGGAGGCAGAAAAAGTTATTAAAAAGTACGAACGTAAGATTGATGAACTTGAGGATTTACTGAAGAAAGAAACAATCAAGATGGAATCTGCGGCTGCAATAGGAGCTGAAAACTATGATGACATTGTAGCCAATTTTCAAAAACTTGAGGCTGATTTGGAAAATGTTATGCAGAAGTGGGAAGAGGCTTCACTTGAATTAGAGTCTTTAAAGGCCTAATTTATTCTCTTTTAAAATCTCTTTTCACACTTCTAATCGGCTGTTCTATGTAGTTAAAACATAGGTCACCAAATAACCATGCTAAAATAAAAGTAGCCAGCATCATTGCGATCTTTACAAATACGTTCAGTAAATCCAAGTTAACAGACTCGATTGCGATAAATGTTACAATTGATAACATTCCGTAAAATGTAAGAAAGCTTAACGATATTTTTCCGAGTCGAGATAATGTCTTGTTTTTCCTGAATTTAAATAAAGAATTCTTTCCATAGGTTTGCTCTAAAACTACGAATGAAAAAAGGAGTCCTGAGAGCAATGGTATCAGGGCAAATACGTATTTAGGACTCAGCAAATAAGCAGTAAGTAAATGAATAGATAATATAATGTAGATTATGCTATTTCTGGTTTTCGAGAAACCCTTTATTGTACCTATAATTCGATTATCCTCTCTAACCAATTTAGCCAGGATTAAACCAAAACCAATTGGAGTTGAATAACTGAGTGTATTAAAAAGGATATCAGCTTCTCCCATAATCAAAACCAAGCGAGCTATTACACCAGCAACTATTAGGGCTATCCCCACCCATATTATTTTGTCAACTAAATATTTAAGTACGATTCCTATTACTGCGTAAAACTGCAAAAACATGAATAATCCCCAAATGATTACTAGAACTGAATCTTGGGTTCCATTTAAGTCTCCAATGTAGTTGGGAATACCTGTTATAAATGGCATTAACGTAGGAGTTTCAAATTCAAATAGCTTTAATGTTCGTGCTATCCAAGGATGAAAGAGAAAGACAAATACTAGAGAAATCACAAGGAAAAAGGAAATTCTTAGAACTCTTCTGACATAAAAGTTTTTAAGTGAAAAATCACTTTTATATTTTATCTCTCTTAAAGCATGAGAGGCTAGGAAAAATGCACTTAGGAAGAAATAAAAATCAATAGAATTAAGAATAAAATACTTTGAAGCACCTGCTATTTCTACTGTAATTCCTTCTCCCTGTGGCTGAATACTGAGCATTGAACAGTATAAAAGCACTGGTAATAGCATTATAAATTTTAATGCATCAAGATCCTTAAAATGTAAACGTTTATTTCTAGGCATTCCTAGTAAATTTATTGATTGTACGAAATTACTCGCAATTTGTTTTGTATTTTTTGAGCATGAAACTAAATGATTATTCTTCAGTTCCAGAGTTTTATCAACACTACATAAACTTATCTCCTACGGATAAGGATTTAGAAGATGTTTTTTTACAAGTAGGAATACTCTGTTGGAAACATAATTCCGTTGCTTTGAATAAACTAGGAGACAAAACATATGCGCCAGGAAAATGGACCATTCCACAGTTAATTGCACACATTAATGATTGTGAAAGAGTTTTTGGTTTTCGAATGCTTGCTGCTTTGCGGGGTGATGAAGGGGTTTATCCAGGTTTTGATGAAGATGTTTACGCCGATAATAATCTAGCTCAGAATCGTTCGGTTATTAGTTTAATTGACGAGTTAGAGACTATTCGAAATTCAAATTATACTTTGTTGCGTTATGCAACGGAAAAAGAGCTAAATAATAGAATGAATGCAAATGGTAAAAACTTGTCGGCCATTGAAATGGCTTACATTTCAATGGGGCATTCATTACATCATTTTAATATTGTAAAGGAGCGTTATTTCACTATGAATTCCTGAAATCCAGGACTAGCGTAGGTTTCAATTCTGCCCTTATTATTTTCATAGATGAGATAGATCTCACCTAATCCTAAAGTATCCGACATAAAGAAGTCAATACTTTTTTCAGGTCCCATAACCATACATGCCGTGGCCAATGCATCAGCGTTTGCACATGTGTTGGACACTACTGTTGCGCTAATTAATTTATGTGTAACAGGCCATCCAGTTTTAGGGTTTATAGTGTGAGAGTAAGTTTTGCCATCAGACTCGAAAAAGTTTCTGTAAGAACCAGAAGTCGCAATGCCACAATTAGTGAGTTGTATAATTTCAGTAATCTCTCTTTCATCAGCGGTAGAATTTTCAATTGGTTTGTCTATACCAATGCGCCAATCATCACCTTCTCTATTGCGACCTGATATTCTAATTTCACCACCTATTTCAACATAGTAATTTTTAGCGCCTCTTTCAATCAGCTTTTCACAAATCACATCAACCGCAAGACCTTGAGCAATACCATTAAAGTCGAGCTTAACTTGAGGAGTATTTTTGATAATTCTATTGTTTGGAATCTTAAAACCGGAAGTATCTTCGATATAGATGAAATTTAAGTGTCCTTTTCTAAAACCTGTAAAAGCGAGTAAGCTGTCAACTTCAGAGGAATCAAGGGCTGTATTATTTTTATTGTAGAAACCCCATGCATCGATTATAGGAAATAGGGTAGGATCAAAATTGCCATTGGTTATATTATACAATTCGTTTGATAGCGCATAACATCTATTGAAATAACCATTTGGATCATCGTATTCAAACTCTCCAGCTGGTGCTTCATTAAAAAGGGACAACGTTGATTCTTTAATCCAGGCACTTAATGCTAAATCAAATTCAGCTAAAGACTGATCTATTTCTTCATTGGTAATTTGAATTTCATCATTACAAATAATAGCATAGGTGGTACCTTGGGTGTTTCCATAAAATTCAATGGAGGCTTCTTCTGTGGTAGTTTCGAAAGAGGAATCTTCCTTTGGCGTTTCTGAACAGCCTATTAAGACGAATAAAAAAACTAGGTTAGTTACGAACAAGTTCGGCAGACTCTGTCTCGTCTTGCCATTGGGTTTCTGTAATTCCATTTCCGTTTTTAGTGTAGGTTGCTACTCCGTATTTCTTTTTTGTTTTTTCGTAAACGATTCCCCATCCATTTACGACCACAATTCTTCTAATTACATATGAAGTAACTTGACCATCTTCGTTCTCAAATGTGAATATTTCTTCGGTAACTCCTTCAGGGAAATCATCACCTAATTTATTCGTTCCTTTCTCCTTCGGCATGCCAACTTCATCGTACTTCAAGTCATCCAAATAATCCTCTGTCTCTTCCATTTGGTTTTCATTCTTTGCTAAATTTTCAGCGTTTGATTGAATGATATTATCAACAGCTTTCGTAGTATTCTCAATTACATCATTTTGTTTTTCATCAGCTAAAACCAAGAAATCATGCTGGTCTTCTTCCAGATTGTGCACTAGGTCTTCGGTATTATTAGTTGCATTGATTCCTTTATTGTACATCTCATTATCTGTTTCAATAATTTCATCGTTCATATCTACTACATCTTCCTCATACTCTTTTCTTGGCTTATCCCATTCATTAAGATTGTCCTGCATTTCAATCTCAAAGTCATCAATTTTTGCATCACTTTCAAAGAGCACATTGTTTTGATCCGTTACATTGTGGTCTGTAGTTTCATCAAGTTCGGCAGTTAGTTCAACAACTTCAACTTCCGTGTCAAGACGAGGCTGATCATTACCAATTTTCTCATGTTCAATTTCTGTAACTAAGTCCTCAGTATAATTTTTGGTTTCGATAGTTTCATCATACTGACTAGTAGAAAGGTTTTTCTCGTAAGAATACAGTTCAACATTCAAGTCGTTAACATCTTCAACTCCTTCGATTCGTTGATTGTCAGCACCAATATTTCGAGCGATTTGTTCATCAGTTAATATCTCTGTTTGCTCCTTTACCTCTAGTATTTCATCCTCTTGGTTCCAAGCATCTTTATTCTTTTTATTGATGAGGGAAACATTAAGATCTTCTACGTAAACTTCATTATTTTTTCTGTCAATATCCATGTTGGGATCCGTATTGACATTATCTTCTAGATATTCTTCTACAAACTCTCTAGTATCATAGATCTCCACATTTTGTGCATTTTCATGGATACCATCGTAAGTAATAAGATTTAATTCAATGGCTTCAACATCGGCTATGTATTCAGAACGAGGTTCATCATCATCTAATCTTTGTTTTGCTATATCGTTTTCTAGATTGGTTACGGATGTTTTTGTGTGTTGAACATCATTATCGTTCATCATTGACCATGCTCTATCCCTATCTGCGAGGTTATCTCCTATTTCAACTACATCTTCTTCATATTCAACGCGCTCTAAGTCGGCATTATAGAATTCTACTCTTTGTTCTTCTTGTAGGTCAGTAATTCCATCCTTGGCATCGTACGTTTCATCTATTTGGTCGAGCGTGTTATTGCTGATATTATCCTCATATTCTTCGCGAACATCAACCACATCTTCGCTAATATTGAAACGTTCTTCATCATTACCATCATCCAAGAGTGCGTCTACATCAATTACATTTGTGTTTCTATTCGGCTCACCATAGTCTTTTAAGTAATATCCGCTAGACACTTCTTCTTTTGGATAAAGAATGGTGTCAATTTTAGCGATTTGGTCTTTAGGATATTGGTCATAACTCTTTAAGCTAAGCGCTCGTTGATAGAGATTTTTCGCCTTCTCCCAATTTTCAGCATAAAAGTACTCATCCGCTTTTGTAATGATTTTTTGATATTGCGCTTCTAATTCAGCGGAAGTTTCCGAGCGCATATTTTGGTTAATGATTTTGATTTGATCTTTAGGGTATTGCTCATCAAAAATTCCAAGAGCATTTTGATAATTTACTTTCGCTTCTTTCCATTTTTTTGCTTCAAAATCGTTGTCCGCTTTTCGTATAAATTCATCATAATCGGCTTGATTCTTTTCGTCTTCTGCCTCACGATTAATGATTTGATTGATTTCATCAATTCTCTGTTGAGGAATAGGATCATCAGGTTTAATTGTTTTAGCTCTTTCATAGAGACTTATGGCTCCAGTATAATTTTTATCCGCAAATTTTTCTTCTGCTTTGGATATAATCTTTTGATACTGAGCCTCAGCTTCAGTAAGGGTTTGCTGTTTCATGAATTCTTCAGCTTTACCAATTTGGTTCATTGGGTAAGGGTCTGAAGATTTGATTGCAATAGCTTCTCTATAGAATGGAATAGAAGCTTGGTATTCCCCTGAATTGAATAGAGCATCTGCTTCATCTATTTTGGCCTTGTAGTCGGCTTCTAATTGATTCGCTGAGTCTTGGTCTGCTATTCTAAGGTTGATCTCATCAATTTTTTGCTGTGGGTATGGATCATTAGGTCGCTTTTCCAACGCTTCCTTGAACGTGGCCAAAGCCAAGTCATAATTCTTAGCGTTAAAAGCTTCGTCCCCTTTTTTAATTAAATCCTGATACGCTTTTTCGGCATTTGCAATCTCAGCATCTGCACTAGCACGATCTTGTTTGATTTGATTGATTTTATCAATTTGATCTTTAGGGTATTGATCATTTGGGCGCGTATTGATCGCTCTGTTATAGTATATGATCGCGTCATCTAGATTATCTTCATCAAAAAGTTGGTCTGCCTTTTCGATAATCTCTTGATAGTCTTTATCTGCTGCGGCTTCAGCTTCAGCAGCGATATTAGCATCAATTTGAGCGATTTGATCTTTAGGACGCTGTTCGCTAGGTTTAATTTCTAAAGCAGAGTTATACATTTCTTTCGCTACATCCCAATCTTTTCTGTCGAAAGCAGCATCGGCCTCTTCCATTTTTTTAGCATAGAGTTCATCTTTCTCAAGATTTTGATCGATTTCAGCGATTAATGCATTAATCTCTCCAATTTTAGTCGATACTCCAATGTCAGATCTTACCGTCAAAGCCTCCTTGTACTTGGCAAGGGCTAGATCGTAATCTTTTGCTGCATAAGCGTTATCGGCTTCAGTAACAAGGTTATTGAATTGTTCTTCTTCCGCGGCTGCTTTTTCGTCGTCCTCAATTTTTTCCTTTAATTCTAATATCTTGTCTTTAGGTTCTTGCTCATCAGGTTTAATAGAAGAAGCTTCTTCATACTTTTCCAGGGCTGCTTTATAGTCATTCGAAGTATATAACGAATTAGCCTCTGACATTTTAGCATCATATTTTGCCTGAAGTTCAGCCTCACTGTTTTCTGCAGCAATTAATTCATCAATTTCTTTAATTTTATCTTCTATAGCTTGGTCTGCTTTGATTTCCAGAGCTTTTTGATAATTCATTTTTGCGGAGGTATAATCCTTTGCATTTAACTTTTCATCACCTTTTTTGACCAATTCATTAAATTCAGCTTCTTTCGCAGCGGCTTCTTGCTCTTCCGCGACAATAGCATTAATTTCTTCTATTTCCTTTTGAGCGTCTGCATCTCCAGGTTTTACTTCTAAAGCTTTCTCAAAACTTGTTATGGCTGCTGTCCAATCACTATTTCCTCTCAATGCTTTACCCTCATCCATGAACTTTTTGTAGTCTGCTTCTATTTGAGCAGCCTTCTCCTCGTCGGCCATCAAGGTTCTGATTTTATTGATCTCATCTTTTGGCTCTTGTTCTTCTGGCTTTATCCCTGAAGCCTCTTCATATTTGCTTATTGCTTCGTCATATTGCTTCTGATCAAAGAATGATTTGGCCTCAGACATCAACGTGTTATACTTCTCATCTAGTGCGGCAGAAGCTTCTGCATTCGCTATTTCCTTGTTTATAAGGTTGATTTGATCTAGCGGGAAATTTTCTTCAGGCTTTAAATCATGTGCCGCTTGATATTTTGATTTCGCAGCTTCCCAATCTCTAGTGTCAAAAAGTTCTTTCGCTTCGTCTAATAATTTCTGATAGTCGGCATCTAGTTTTTCTTTTGCTGCAAGTTCGTCAGCACGTTCTTTTAAAATTCTATCAATTTCACTTAATCTTCCTGTAGGATGAGCTTCACCAGGCTTAAATCCTAAAGCTTCATTGTACTTTGTTTTAGCCGTCTCATAATCTTCTGTATCAAAGGCCTTGTCCGCTGCGTCTATAGCTTTGTTATAATTCGCTTCGAGCTCTGCTGCTTCTTGATCTGCTGCTTCTTTATCTGCTTTTGCTTTCTTTGCATCATCTAGCTTTTTCTGCACAGTAGCATCAGATTTAATTTTTAAAGCTTCTTCATATTTCGAGATACCAACATCATAATTTTCGGCACTAACTTCGGCGTCTCCCTGAGCTACTAAATTGTTGAAGTTCTCTTCATTCGCTTTTCGTTTATCGAGTTCCGCTTGTATTTCAGTAATATACTGTTGAGGAAGACTTTCAGCAGGTTTTAAATCTTTTGCTTCTTTATAGAGAGCGATCGCTCCTTCTAAGTCATCGGCATCCCAAGCAGACTTACCAGCAGCCATTTTTTCATTGAATTTAGCGTCTAATTCTGCTGAAGCGTTTTGTGCATCTAATTTATCCTGGGCGTCATTTCTTTTTGTTTGAACTTCAACATCATCAATTAAATCTAAAGCTAAGTCATACTGTTCAATTGCTTTTTGATAATCTTCTTTCTTAACGGCATTGTCTCCAGCTTTAACGTAGGCATCGAAGTCGGCTTTCTTCTGCTCTTCTTCTTCCTTCTTTTCATTAATTTCTTTCTTCAGGTTCGCGATTTTCTTTTTCATTTCCTCAAGATGATCCTTGTCCCAATCTTGGTATCCTCCATCGCCGATGTACATTTTAATCATCGGGGAGGTCTCTAAAAACGTGAAGTCTACACCATCAGCTGTCGCGAACAAAGAAGTTTGGAAAGGAAATGCAATTACAGGTGGTAATTCATCAGGGTAATCAGAATGAGCATCAATTTCCGCCATCTTTGTGACATACCCAGGCTTTTTTAAGAAAACTTGATAAGTTGCTCCTTCTTCTACCGGAAGGTCAATAATAGGAACCTTTCCATTTGATGCAGAACTTTTTGTTGTAAAAAGCTGTCCATTTTTATAAACTTCTACCTTAACACCACCAAGCTTTTTACCAGTGTCTTCATCTTTAGTGTTCACATCCAAAGAAATCACGGCCTGCCCCATGGCAAATGAGGACACTAAAAAAAGTGACAATATGGCGAGAAGCCTTAGCATTTAACTACTTATACACTTGTTTTACCAAAAGGTTCGTTTAACAAAAATCTGTTTGCAAAAAAAGAGGTAATAATTAAAAGAGCCCAATCCTTTGGGCTAATTTTATCGCTACTTAACCTCCTAAGGTTACAAATATCCAAAAAAAAGCCGAGTTTCACTAATAAAATTCATGTCTCAAGCCTCTTCAAATATTAGTTTCTGGGAACATCAAACGTTCATAAACCATTCCAATTTTGTGGTAATAGGTTCAGGAATCGTTGGTCTTTCCACAGCTATCCATATAAAACAACGTAATCCGGGTAAAAAAGTAACAGTTTTAGAACAAGGAATTTTACCGACTGGTGCAAGCACTAAAAACGCGGGTTTCGCTTGTGTGGGAAGTCCGAGTGAATTGATTTCGGACCTTAAAAATGCTTCTGAAGAAGACGTTTTTAAGACGGTGAAGAAGAGATATGAGGGTTTGTTGCTTTTACGTAGACTGCTTGGTGACGATAATATTGACTATCTATCCTTAGGCTCATTTGAATTATTTGATGAGGAAAGTGTTGATGTTTATGAGGTATGTATGGGTAAACTAGCGGTTCTTAACGATTCGTTTAGTAAATATTTGGCAAAGGAAAATGTGTTCTATGAAGACCATGAAATAGTCCAAAGAAATGGATTTCAAGGGTTTAATAAGGCTATTGCACACCGTTTGGAAGGGCAAATAGATACCGGAAGGATGATGAAGAACCTGCTTCATCTGGCGCGTGAGAAAGGAGTTGAAATTTTAAATGGAATTAAAGTAAATGCTATTCATTCTAAATCATTAGAGACAAATCTTGGCGTTGTTAATTTTGATAAATGCACAGTTTGTACAAACGGTTTTTCTAAACAGTTTTTTCCAAATGAAGACGTAGAACCGGCAAGAGCTCAGGTATTGATTACAAAACCTATAGAGGAATTAAAAATCAAAGGGATTTATCATTTTGATGAGGGATATTTTTATTTCAGAAACATAGGTAACAGGATTTTGTTTGGTGGTGGAAGGAACCTCGATTTCGAGGGAGAGAATACCGATAAAATTGAAATTACTGATCAAATAGTTGGGCATTTAAAAGGAGTGTTAAAAGAAAAAATCCTACCGAATAACGCATTCGAAATTGAACGCACTTGGGCTGGGATTATGGGCGTTGGAAATGTGAAGAGTCCAATCATTAAACAAGTCGAAGAAAATATATATTGCGCCATTAGGCTCGGAGGAATGGGGGTTGCAATCGGTTCTTTAGTTGGGCAAGAATTGGCTGATATAATTGACAAGTCATGAAAAAAATTACAGAATCTAGTTCTGAGTATGACCATTTGGAGAAAATGTCTCCTCTTGAACTTTTAGCGAATATCAATAAAGAAGATAAGAAAGTGGCCGTTGCTGTTGAGAAGGTTATACCTTCAATTGAAGCCTTTGTAAAAGAAGTTGTTGGTAGAATGAAAAAAGGTGGTCGATTATTTTACATTGGAGCAGGTACTAGTGGAAGGCTGGGTATAGTTGACGCTTCTGAATGTCCTCCTACCTTTGGAGTTGATCATGGTTTAGTTATTGGTTTAATGGCCGGAGGCGATAAGGCAATGCGAAAGGCTGTTGAATTTGCCGAGGATGATACAAATCAAGGTTGGAAGGATCTTCAAGAACACAATATTAGTTCTAACGATAGTTTGGTGGGGATTGCCGCTTCTGGTACAACACCTTATGTATTGGGCGCTATCGAAAAAGCAAACGAAAATGGAATTGCAACTGCAGGGCTTTCATGCAACCCTTCGTCACCATTGTGCGAGTTAGCTCAGCATCCTATTACGCCTGTTGTAGGGCCTGAGTTTGTTACGGGTTCAACGCGAATGAAATCTGGTACAGCTCAAAAGCTAGTTTTAAATATGATCTCTACTTCTGTAATGATTGGTCTTGGAAAGGTCAAAGGGAATAAAATGGTGGACATGCAGTTGAGCAATAACAAGTTAGTGGATCGTGGAGTTAGAATGATTATGGACGAAACTGGCATAAATCGCGAATTAGCAGCAGAGCTTCTCGAGAAACATGGCTCTGTTAGAAATGCTGTT
This sequence comes from Crocinitomicaceae bacterium, assembly GCA_022447665.1. Classification (GTDB taxonomy): domain Bacteria; phylum Bacteroidota; class Bacteroidia; order Flavobacteriales_D; family Crocinitomicaceae; genus JAKVAQ01. Next base: position 65,161 of record JAKVAQ010000003.1, on the reverse strand, counting down.
AATGCCTATAAAGCATCTTGTTAATTCTTCTAAAATCTAAATTTTGCTTAACAAAATTTAACAGCCGCAATCCCTTTATCCGCGTACACTGGGGTTAACTTTGTTTAGTTAGAACTACACTGTTTTTAACAAACAGAAAACAATAAAAGAACCAGCGTGGAAAATACTGAAAATGCGGCAGTTAGTATAGAAGAGTTGAACGTGAAAATTCAACAGGGAAGTCAATTCCTTACTAAACTGAACGATGAAATATCTAAAGTAATAGTAGGTCAAAAGTATATGATAGACCGATTAATGATTGGTTTATTGGCAGATGGACATATTCTATTGGAAGGAGTGCCTGGACTAGCAAAAACCTTAGCAATTAAGACACTTTCAGAGGCTATTGGTGCAGATTTTAATCGAATCCAGTTTACACCAGATTTATTGCCGGCGGATATTATTGGAACAATGATTTATAATCAGAAAAAGGAAGAATTTTCTGTTAAGCAGGGTCCAATATTCGCCAATTTTATTCTTGCGGATGAGATTAACAGAGCACCTGCCAAGGTACAATCTGCATTACTTGAGGCAATGCAGGAACGCCAGGTTACATTAGGGGATAATACTTATGATTTACCCAAGCCTTTCTTAGTTATGGCTACACAAAACCCTGTAGAACAAGAAGGTACCTATCCTTTACCTGAAGCACAAGTAGACCGTTTTATGTTGAAAGTATTTTTGGATTATCCGAGTAAAGAAGAAGAAAAACTAATTGTTCGGCACAATATATCGCCACAAGGGTTTCCAAAACCAAATGTAGTGGTTAGTCTAGATGAGATTCTAAGAGCCAAAGATTTGGTGAAGGAAATTTACCTAGACGAAAAAATTGAAAAATACATTGTGGATCTAGTTTTTGCAACACGTAATCCAGAAGAACATGGATTAGGCGATCTTAAGCATATGATTAGTGTAGGAGCTTCTCCACGTGCATCAATTAACATGGCTATTGCAGCAAAAGCTTATGCCTTCATTAATCATAGAGGATTTGTAATTCCGGAAGATGTAAGAGCGGTTTGTCCTGATGTATTACGTCATAGAATTGGTTTAACATACGAAGCAGAGGCCGAGGAGATTTCTCAATCTGAAATCGTGAAAAGAATCATGGATGTTGTTGAAGTTCCATAGTAATAAACACATTAAATCTTTCCCTACTGAGGATTAATGGAGACCAGCGAACTCATAAAAAAAGTAAAGAAGATTGAGATTAAGTCAAAAGGACTTTCTTCTCAAATTTTTTCAGGTGAATACCATTCGGCATTCAAGGGGAGAGGAATGGCCTTTAGTGAAGTTCGTGATTATGCTGTTGGCGATGATATTAGAACCATTGATTGGAATGTAACTGCGCGTTTAAACGAAACCCATGTAAAGGTTTTTGAAGAAGAACGTGAATTAACAGTGATGCTGCTTGTTGATGTTTCTGCTTCTGAAATGTTTGGTACGAATGATCAACTGAAAAGAGAACTTATTACTGAATTATGCGCTGTTCTTGCCTTCTCGGCGGTGAGTAATAATGATCGAATAGGGCTACTTATGTTCTCTGATCAAATTGAAAAGTTTATTCCACCAAAAAAAGGTAAAACACATATCCTCAGGATTATACGAGAACTGATTTCCCTAAAACCAAAAGGAACTAAAACAAATATCTCAGAGGCTTTGAGCTATTTCACCAAAATGGTAAATAAGCGTTCTATCGCTTTTGTGCTAAGTGACTTTCAAGATGAGAACATTGAGAAGGCGGTTAAAATAGCAAGTAGAAAACATGATCTAATTGCGATAAAAACGAAAGACGCTGCAGAGGAAAATCTTCCAAATCTTGGCTTAGTAAAATGGAGAAACCTTGAATCTGGTGAAACGACATGGGTAAATACTTCTTCGAAAAAATGGCGTCACCGTTACAAAGAAGTAGCCAAAGCTCATGATGAAAAAATTGCTGAAATCTTTAAGCGGAGTAAAGTCGATTCAGTTGAGTTGTATACAAATGAAGACTATATCAAGCCACTAAAAAACTTGTTTAAACGAAGAGGGTGATTAAGGGAATAAGCATAGCGTTTTTATTGCTTACTTCGGCGATTTTTGCTCAGGAGTTAAAGTCTCAGTTGCTCCAATCTGAAATTAGAATAGGAGAGCAAACCACCTTTGTTTTTAGTTTGACGTACGACGATCCTGAAGGGAATGCTGTGATAGCTTGGCCTCAGTTTTCCGATAATTTAACTGATGATATTGAGATCGTAGATCAAACTATTGACTATGAAACCTTAATAGATTCCAATAAAAGCACTTACCTACGAGAACAGAAGTTATTTCTGACTTCGTTTGAGAAAGGCCGTTATGAAATCCCTCCATTAGAAATCGAATTGAATGATTCTACTTACACTACAAAACCAACTTATTTGCTTGTAGAAACAGTAGAGGTGGACACTTCCAAAGGAATCTATGATATCCATAATCCGTATAAAGTGGAATACAGCTTTGAAGAAAAGTTGTCTGACTTTGGAAGAGAATATGGGGTTTGGTTTTTACTGTTATTAATCCCTATCATTTACTGGGGTGTTCGTAAGTGGATTAAATCTCATAAATCTGATGAGTCTCCAGTAGTGGCAGCACCTAAAATACCGGCTCACGTTCCAGCCCTCGCTGCATTGAACAGATTGCTAAAAACTAAGGCTTGGCAAGCAGAGAATAAGAAGCAGTATTATTCGGAGTTAACAGATACTGTAAGGAAATATCTAGAAGATAGGTTCTCCATATATGCTATGGAGCAAACCACGCGAGAAATCATTCAGAATCTAATGCATGCGGATATATCTGAGGAAGATAAGGCGTATTTGCAAAGCATCTTGAATCAGGCGGACATGGTGAAATTTGCGAAGGTTAAGCCGAGAGAAGAAGATGGAGAAACAGCATTGAATAAGTCCATTGATTTTGTGAAACGAACAATGAAGGAAGAGTGAGCGAAATCATGAACATAGCAGTGTTTGAGTATGAGTACACCTTTAAGTTGGCGCTATGGTTGCTATTGCTTATACCGGCCCTAGGTTTTTGGTTAGTATATAGCGATCGAAAAGGGATGCGATTTGTAAATCTTTCAAATACAAAAGCATTCAACAAAAGTTATTTCTCTGGTCTACAAATCATTCGCTACACAAATTGGCTGTTGCTTTTAGCTGGTTTGACCTTTGTGATTCTGGCCTTGGCTAGACCTTATTTACCTAAAGATATAGAAGACTACAAAAAGAAAAATATAGAAGGAATTGATATTGTAATTGCAATGGATGTTTCAAGTTCTATGTTGGCAAGAGACTTTAAACCCGACCGTTTGGAATCGGCCAAAAAAGTAGGTATCGAATTTATTGAAGAACGACCGAGTGATAGAATAGGGCTTGTAGTTTATGAAGGGGAGGCGTTTACCCAGGTTCCTCTGACCAATGATCATGAATTGCTAATTGATTTATTTGAAGATATTGAAACCGGAATGGTTACGCCGGGAACTGCAATTGGGACGGGTTTGGCTGTATCTGTTAATCGACTCATTGAAAGTGATGCTAAAAGTAAAGTTGTTATTCTGCTTACCGATGGAATGAATAATTCAGGCGATATCGATCCAATGGACGCGGCCAGAGTAGCAAAACAATATGGCGTATGTGTTTATACTATTGGTGTTGGAACGAAGGGTATGGCAGAAGTTCCAATTTCTAGTTTTTTTGGAGAGGTGATTTATGATAAACGTCCTGTAGAAATTGATGAAGAGTTACTTACAAAAATTGCCAACACCACTGGGGGTAAATATTTTAGAGCAACAGATGAGGAACGATTACGCGCCATCTACGATGAGATAGATTTGTTAGAAAAATCGAAAGTTAAAGTACTTGAATACAGAATGAACCCTCCGGAGCATTACTATGGGTTGTTGTTTTGGGGACTTGTGTTGATTTTATTGAACAGAACTTTGAATTATACACTATTAAAAAGCGTTGTTTAAATGGAACAGCGGAATTATACATATAAAATGAAGCTCATCCTTCTGGCTATTGCAGGATGGGAATTGCTGTTCTGGGGTGTATACTTTTCGTCTGTTTATTATTTGGAGAATAACGTAGATGCTTTTCGTTTTGAAGAGCCAATTTACCTTTTCTTTTTATGGATTGTTCCGCTGTTTGCAATGGCTTTTCTATTGCTATACCGTTGGAGAAATAGAAAAACAAGCACCTTAGCTTCAAGCCGTTTATTAACCTATTTAACCATTCCAATTTCTTCTTTCAAGACTTTCTTAAAGTATTTCCTTTTTAGAAATGCGATAGTCTTTTTTATTCTTGGGTTAGCAAATCCTCAATATGGAAAAGGAACTGCAAAAGCTGTTGCCGAAGGAATTGAAGTTATGGTTTGTTTGGACATTTCAAACTCTATGAGAGCTCTTGATCTAGATCGCAAAAGGAGTAGGCTAGATGTAGCTAAAATGGCAATTGATCAGTTCTTTTCAAACATGCATAATGATCGCGTAGGTCTCATTGTATTCGCTGGTGATGCTTTTATTCAGGTTCCTTTAACGAATGACTATGGTTCTGCCAAAATATTCTTGAATTCTGTGTCGCCTGAAATGATGACGAACCAAGGAACTGCCATTGGTGTTGCTATTGATAAAGCAATGACATCGTTTGATATGGAAAATGGGGTGAATAAAGCCATTATCGTTATGTCTGATGGAGAAGATCATGAGGGCGGTGCCGAGATTGCCGCTGAAAGAGCTAGGGAAAACAATGTAATTGTCAGCACCATAGGTTTAGCAACAACCAAAGAAACACCTATACCAGATATTGTTAAAGGTAAAATGCAAGGCCTTAAAAAAGATGCCTTCGGAGAGACAGTGTACACAAAATTAAATGAAGATATGTTAATTGCTGTTGCGAACAAAGGAGGGGGATCTTACACCAGAGCTGAAGGTACTTTTGTAAACCTCGAGGGTATTTTAGAAGACATTAAATCAATTGAAGCGAAAGAAATCGAAACGAAGACTTACACAGAATATGAAGATCAGTTTCAGTGGTTTTTAATTATAGGAATATTAATGTTGGTCGGAGATTTATTTGTTTCTGAAAGAAGAACGGGAATTATTCACAAATTACAAGAATACAATGGTTAGGATTTTATTCATTGGGTTGATGTTGTTTTGGTGCGGACATGCCTTAAGTCAGGACCTTTATAAAAAGAATATGGACAGGGGATTCTCTAATTATGAGGCAGAGGATTTTGAAGATGCACGTTACTATTTTCAGAAGGCAGTAGATGAAAATCCAATTGATTTTAAGGCAAATTATAATTTGGCCAATGCATATTTTAGATTAGAGGAATATGAGAAGGCTGGTGAACTTTATTCTAGTTTTGCCGATATGGCACCTACTAATTTTGATAAAGCTAAAGCCTATCATAACTTAGGAAATACTCACATGGTAACTAATAAACTTAAGGATGCTATTGAAGCTTACAAGCAGGCCTTAAGGTTGAATCCATCAGATGAATCAACACGGTATAATCTTGCTTATGCACAAGAATTGTTGAAAGAACAACAACAAAATCAACCCCAACAATCTGAAGGAGAACAAGGGAATGAAGGTGAAAACGGTGATGAGGGAAATGAAGGTGAAGAGTCTGAAAATAACGGAGAGAATGAAGATAATGGAGGAGATGAGCAAGAAGAAGATGGAGGAGAACAGGGAGATAACAACAACTCTCAAAATGAAGAGGGTCCTGAGAATAATAGCTCAGGATACACAAAAGAAATGACAAAAGAGGAGGCCGAAAAAATATTGAAGAGTGCTTTTCGTGCTGAGAAGAAATTACAAGAAAAGCTAGACAACGAAAAGGTTGTTGCGAATGGAAAAGCACAGAAAAAAGATTGGTAAATAAGTGAGGTTTCTGTTCATATATTGTTTTCTTTTCATCGGGTTCTTAGCAATCTCACAAGCTTCTATTAAAGTTGGTGTGAGTAAACTAGTACTGCAAGAGGGGGAGAAATTCACGTATGAAATAATTATGAATCAAAACTGTGAACTTGATCTTCCAAAGTTTAAAGGGGTTCAGGTGGCAGCAGGACCGATGGTAGGACAAAGTTCATCATACAGTAATTATAATGGAAACGCTTCCCAAAGCACAACATATTCATATACCTACACGCTACAAGCGCTCAAAAAAGGAAAATACACGATTGGTGCTCCTAAAATGACCTGTGGCAAGGAAACCATATATGGTGATAAGATCACTATTGAGGTGGTGGATTCCGATCAGCTTAACAATATAAGTCCAGACGCTATTCAGAATTATATAAAACTTACCTCCACAAAAGAGAAGGTGTATGTAGGGGAGCCTTTTATATTAACAACTACCTTTTATTCGGTAGAACAGCCTTCTAGTATTGAAGTTATTACACAAGGTACAGCCGAGAATTTAAAACGAGAAGAAATTACGTTAAATAGAGTAGTCTCGGCTAACCAAAACTATTACCAAGTAGATTTATCTCGAGAGGTGGCTTATGGTACGAAAGAAGGTACAGTACAAATTATGCCTTATACCGGTGTTTTACAGAAGGAAATAGACTTTTTTAATGTAAAACGTTTAGAGGGGATTTCGAACAAACTAGAAATTGAGGTTTTACCCTTACCTAATGGGGCGCCTGAATACTTTAAAGGTTTAGTTGGAGATATTGAATTAATGTATGATATATCCAAGACGAATGTTAATGTGGGGGAGGCAATTGATCTAGATATTACAATAAAGGGGGTTGGAAACTTTGATCAAATGAGTGAGCCCATGCTAGAGCTACCCGAAGGATTTTTTGTTCACGATCCAGAAATTTTTACGGACACAAAAGCAACACCAAAGGGGATCCAAGGGGAAGTAAGGTATAAATTCGCTATTGTTCCTGAAGAAGCAGGTGAATTTGATGTTCAACCCTTTGCACTTGCTTTTTTCAATTACAATACTGAAAAGTACGAACTAGTTGGTACGGATAAGATGACGATAACTGTGAATTCGGGAAATGAAGATTATGGTAAGGTCTATAAGAACCGCGTAGAGAAATCTTATTCAGGGCAAACGTCGCTTTCTGGAGTGACCGAAGAACATAAAATTAACAGCAAGGAGAATGAGTTATTCGGTGGATTGCTGCACGTTGGAGGAAGCATAAGTCCTCTACTATTGATAAGTGCTTTTTTATTGTACAAACGTTCTAGAGCCAATTTATCGGAAGAGCAATTATTAAGGGGTAAGCGTAGATCGGCAGCTAATACAGCCATTAAGCAAATTCAGCAAATAAATCTGATTGAATCGAATGCTTCGCAAAAATTGAAGGGAGTGTTGGAAGATTTTATGATGGTTAAACTTGGCTTGTCTAGAGCAAATATCACTGAGGTTTCACTTTTGACTGCTATAGAAAGTAAAGGTGTTAGTGAGGAATTGAAGGGTAAGTTTAAATCTCTTTGGAATAAACTGGAAATGTCGGCTTATGCACCCATTGCGCAATCTGATTTATCTGGTGTAGCTCACGAAGTAAAAGTCTTAATTAATGATTTAAATCGCGTTGTTTAATGAATAGAGTATTACTCATAGGGATTTTCATACTGACGTCAGTATTTGCTTTCGGAAATGACTTTGAAAAGGGCGTGAAAGAATATAATGCAGGCAATTACGAAATAGCATTGGTTTTATTCAAAAAAGAAATTCAAAAAGGAAATCATTCCAGTGGTGTCTATAGTAACATCGGTAGAACCTATTTTGAACTTGATAGTCTTGGAAAGTCAGTCTGGGCTTACCAAATGGGATTAAAGGTTGATCCTTCTGATGATCAAATTATCGCGGACTTAGAATTCCTAGAGACGCAAATCTCGGATGATGTTGAGTTATATGAGCGTAGTTTAATGCGTTGGTTCGAAGGTATGGCCTTTGGTCGTTCGCAAAATTTCTGGGCTTACGCTGGAATTATATTTTCAGTTTTCTTATCTATTTTAATTCTCCTGAAATTCAGATCTCAAAACAATCTTTTAAAGACCTTTAGCTTTTACGGGGCATGGGTATTTGGCTTCTTGTTAGTGTTATCGATATTCTTAAGTTATTTCCATACAAACCGCTTACAAGTTGAAAACAATGCAGTTGTTATCAATAAAACCGTTGAAATTTATTCAAACCCAACTTCAAGTGCCTCATCAATAGCTTCCTTAAATGAAGGAACTGTTTTTGAGATAATGAATTCTACTGAAGGCTTTTTGGAAATTAAATTAGGCCAAGTCCAAGGCTGGGTACACTCCGAAGAAGTTTGGAAATATTAATCATAAAGAACTAAAAAACCGCGCTGATATCAGCGCGGTTTCTTTTTATCCTTGCTTGAGGATTAAATATGCGGTTACTAAGCTAATTCATGTATTAGCGAAAAGTAACAACTACTTTAATACTATTTTCTTAGTCACAAGATTATCACCTTTTCTTATCTGTACAAAATAGATTCCTGATTCGTACGCTGATAAGTCTATCATAGCGTTATCTGTGTCTACATTAGTAATAATTTTTCTTCCTCTTGCATCCATTAAAGTGTAAGCAAATTCACCTGGAAGAATTAAGTTAATCTCTCCTTGAGTTGGATTAGGGAATAACTGAACAGCGTCAAGCTCATTATTCTCAATTCCAACAGTAGAAATTACTTGATATGTTTCTTCAGAAGTACATCCATTTGCATCGGTAACGGTTACAGTGTATGATCCCGCAGGTAAACCTGATATATCTTCTGTAGTTTCTCCGTTACTCCAAGAGTAAGTATAAGGAGCTGTACCACCAGTAACGGAGATATCAATAGCTCCATTAGAAGTACCGTCATCAGGAGTTACAACAGCGGTAATGTCAATAGGTGCAGGTTCGTTAATTGTAAATGCTTGATCTACTGTACACCCGTTGTCATCCGTTACTGTTACTGAGTATAGACCCACAGGTAATGCAGTTTCATCAGCTCCGCCATAATCGTATGATAAAGTTCCTGTACCGCCACTTGCTGTTGTAACAGCTGTTCCAGTAGCATCACCATTACAATCAACATCTGTAGTAGTTAAGTCATCAATAACAATTGCAGCCGGGTCAGTTAATGTATACGTTTCAGTATCTGTACATCCTACTGCATCAACAATAATTGTGTAATCGCCCGCAGCTAATCCAGAGATATCTTCGGTTGTTCCTGCTCCGCCCCAATCGTATGAATCAATTGTTGGACCTGAAGTAGAAATGTCAATAGCTCCGGTCGCTTCTCCATTACAAAGTGGGTCAGTAGTCGAAACCAATGAGATAACTGGATTCTCTAATACCGTAATTGTAACCGAAGAAGTTGCAGAACAAATTCCAGGAGGAGTGTCATAAGTGATTTCGTAAGATGTTCCTGGAATACCACCGGTAATTACACCTGTTGCTGGGTCAATTGAACTTGCATCTGTACCATCATAAGTAAATGTACCACTAGGCGTTGCTATACTTGAAACAACATTAACATCACCATCACAGAAATCCGAAGTAACGAATGAAGGGTCATCCACAGAGTTCACAGTAACAGTCTCAACGTGGTCATTTTCACAAACTTCAGCAACTGTATACTTAACTGAGTAAGTTGTTCCTAGAACTTCATCAGTGATTTCTCCCGTTGTAGGGTTGATTGACGCTCCATCTCCAGGAGCTGGATCAAAACTAAATGTCCCTCCAGTAGTGGCAATGTCTACAGCAGAGTTCGCAGCTCCAAAGCAGAAGTCAAAAAAGTTGAACGTTGCGTCATCTAATGGATCCACAGTCACAGTAGTAAATACTGAACTCTCACACCCTGATCCGTCAACTACAATACAGTTGTATGAAGTAGTTGTTGCAGGAGTAACGTTAACTGTAGGAGTTGTTCCTAATGAGGTAGAACCATCAAACCACTCATAACTAACCCCACCACTTGCAGTGATGTCAACATCGTCACCAGGGCAAATTGCCACAGAAGCTGAAACTGTTGCTTCAAATGCAGTTGATGCATTAACAGTTATGGTTCCTGTGCCCTCACAATTGTCACCATTGGTTCTAACAACAATATCATAATCTCCAGCAGGTAAATCAGTGAATGTTCCTGATGAAGAGAATGATCCTCCACCGTTAACCGAATATTCATAAACTCCATCACCACCGGTACCAGTTAAATCGATAATTCCATTGTTATATCCACACGTAGTATGTGTTACACTGGTTGAATAGCCTACTGCATCATTAACAGTGATATCTACAGTTGCAACGTCTGTTTTACAAGCACCATCAGCATAAAGAACTACCCCATAAGTTCCAGCAGTTCCAGAGTATGTGAAAGTTGTTGCCGGGTCAGTTGATGTAGAAATAATTGGAGTTGGTGGAGAACTAAGGTCTTCCGTTTGTAACCACTCGTAATCCGTTGCATTAGTAGAAGGGGAACTATTAACGTCAATAGAACCACCAACACATATTTCCGTTTCACTTATTACATAGTCAGCAACTGGGTCATCACCATTAGAAAGTAATACATCTGTATACATTGATGTTTCCCAACCACCCCATAAGTCAGTAGTTTCGTACCATGTACCGTTTGTTTCAAGGTACAATGTATTTAAGCCTGTTGTGGCATCACGGTCTCCAAAGTTTACGCAACCAAGAAGTAAAGTATCCTGTGTTGCGTCATAATCAAATTCATAAGTTATCCAGAAATTACCGGTTACTTCTGCTGGATCACTAAAATTCACGATGTTATAGAAACCAGCAGTCAGGTCAGCAATTGCGAAAGTGTCCTCCACAATTTCTGTACCCGGAGTACCTCCTGCATCATCTTGGTGAATACCAATTCTAATTTCACCATCAGCTACGCCCAAATCATCAGCCTGGAATACAGGGAAAATAAGTCTTCTTACTTCTGAAGTGGTCGGTGAGGTGTAAAGTTCTGCATATTGAGTTATTGGCTGTAATCCCGTAGCGCCACCAAAGTCATATCCTCCATGACCAGGTAAGTAACCCCAATCATCCCAAGTTGGACCGAAAACACCAGTTAATAAATAGGCAGCGAAACCTTCTGTTACTGGATCGTAATTTCTTAAAGTATCACATGCAGAGCCCGCTGAAGGAGCAACCACTTCAACAAATCCAATTGAATCTGCAGGAGTAGCATCTGTACCCCAAAAGTTTGATGCAGTTAAACCAATGTCATAGAACCCTACAGTGTAAAACTCTACAATTGGGTTTTGATCAGTTGCAGAAGTTCCAGAAGTATAGTTCCAATCAACACCTTCAGTTCCTGAAACTGTCCAAGCCCATCCTGTAGGTAGGTTTGTAGACTCATCGATTAATGAAACTGCGCCACCAACACCAACAATGTAAGGTGCTGATCCAGATGCTAATGCATCAAATGCACTCACAGGAGGAGCCTCAACTGGATCACATCCAGGTGATAATAATAAAGATGAGCGAATACCTTGAAGGATTAACTGCATGTAAGTTGACTGATCTTCTGTAAACATTACAGTACAGTTGGAGTAATCCATATAGTTTTCGTATTGTGTCTGAGTAGAACCACAAGTAGTTTGAGACCCTGAACAAGATCCTCCGTAATCAAAAGAAGGGCCTGCAGTGTTTGGTGTATCAGCGAATCCATCGTCAGATCCACATCCGCCAGATCCACCCCATGTGTGATCAAGTCCTAAATAGTGACCTACCTCATGCGTTAGCACGTTTTCGTTTGTAACACCTAGGTTATAATCCAATACAATTCCGTCCCATCCAGAAGGAGGTAGCAATGTTGTTGAAGGTCTGTAGGCATAACCAGCTGTTCCGAATGAAGCACCATTTGAAATATCACAGATATAAATATTTAGGTAATCATTTCTGTCCCAAATATCCGATCCTCCAGTAGCTGAAGACTTCATTTTATTCTCTTCACCACCATCTGAATCATACCAATCTTCTGTTGTAGAAACACGGATTACTCCTTCTTCCACAAGAGGTGTTCCGTCTGGTTCTTTTGTTGCCAAACAGAAATTAATGTTCGGATCGGCAGGAATAAATCCAAAACTTGTTCTTGCATCAATAGTATCAGCATTCGTTTTAGAGAAGTCTTCCACTAAATCGTTGTAAACAGTCATGATGTCCGTATAGGATACATTTTCCGCTGGATTATCAGGGTTATGTACTACGTGAAAGATTACAGAAATAGTATTCGTTCCAGGAGTCTTAGTATATGAGAAATCTTCAGAAATAGCGATTCCTTCCTCAACTGATTCCTGAAATTCTTCCCACATTCCTATTGATTCGTAATATTCTTTGGTTAGGTCATGAGCACCACAATGATGGCCTCCAACTCCATGTCCAATTTCTGTATCAATAATGTGTTTAATTGCCATTCCTGCTGAAGACGCAGAAGTACTTTCTAGAGGTTTGAGTTCTTCGGTGATTTGTGCATGTGCAGAGCCCACCAAAAAACATCCCCCTAGTAGAAGGTATATTTTTTTCATGTCTGAGTTTTTGTGAGAATCCTAAGTTATGAAAAAAATCGAAAGAAAAGGGTTAAATATCAGATAGTTCTAAGCGATATTTAACTTGTGCTTTTTGAAGAATTGTTCCCAGTCCCAAAGGAAGTTGGTAATGATATCATCCATTCTTTTTAAGAATAAAGGATTGGGAGTATTTAGGTTTTTGAAGTATTCTTCTTGAAAGTTATTTAGCTTGAATTTATGGAATACCGCCTTTGACATTCCATAAAGTGTGTTTTTAGAAGGGTGATTCACTCTTGAAATAAAAGAATCATACTCTGAAAGGATGGCATCGAAATCCCCTGCATTCATATCATAAATAGCAGCAAATTTATGTTCAATCAACTGCTTAATCTCTATTTCTTCTTGTTTGGAGAAGTGATCTTCGAAAAAGCGTAGATTACCTGCTAAAACGATCATTAAAAAGGCGTCTTCGTAGTTCTTGTTAATTTGAGGACAATCAATAAAGGCTGGATCCTCGTTAATCATCTCAGCAACTTCATCAAAGCCTGATTCAATTACTTCATTGAACGCGTTAACAAAGACATTCGCCATTTTATCAGCGTCAAGTTTTCTCTTAATTAATGATCCTAACATAGGTGATAGATGAACTTTAACTCGCTAAGATATCCTATGCAAGTCCTGCTTTTATAAGGAGGGCTTCGTTTTTATTCACATGTAAAAGTTGAATGGATTTTATAATAATCCTTGGTTTTAGGGAGTTAAGAACTAGTATATTTGAATTGTGAACAGCAAGTTTCAGCATAAAAGAGAGGTGTTTCAAGAAATCAGGCAAGAGATTCTGGAGAAGCTTGAACTAGAGCTAAATAGAGATTTATGTTATCATGATTTAGCGCATACCTTGAGTGTAGAAGAGGCTGTTATTTATTATTCTCAAGCTGAAAATGTAGATGAAGAAGGCGTTCTAAATTTGCGTTATGCTGCATTGTTTCATGATGCTGGATATTTAGAGGAATATCATGAAAATGAGGAAAATGGTGTTCGAATAATGAGATCGTTTTTAGAACGCTATAATGTAGATGAGGATTCGATTAGAGAGATTTCATCCATTATTCTTGCTACTCAGCACGGACATGATCCATCCAATCTATTGGAAGAGATTATTTGCGATGCGGATCACGATTATTTGGGTACTCCTAATTATATAGTTCAAGCGAGAAATCTCTATGAGGAAATGTTGTGTTTTGGGGCTGACCTTTCTGAAGAACAATGGTTAAGAGATCAAGTCACGTATTTAAAGAATCATCATTGCTATTACACAAATACAGCTATTGAAAGAAGGCAGAATAAAAAAGAGAATTGGATAAAATACCTTGAGTCACAATTACCCGAATGAGTAATAGAAAATTAAAATTACAAGAGCTCAACCGTTTAAGTGCAGATGAGTTCAAGAAATCTGAGAAGACACCTATTATTATTGTTCTAGACAATATTAGGAGTTTAAATAATGTGGGTTCAGTGTTTAGAAGCGCTGATGCTTTTAGGATTGAGAAAATTTATTTGTGTGGAATCACAGCTCAACCTCCACATCGTGAAATTCATAAGACAGCTATAGGAGCAACAGAAACGGTTGAATGGGAATATGCGGAAGATGTCCTTTCTGTAGTTGAAAGTTTAAAAGATGAATACATTACGCTGGCCATAGAACAGGCCAAAGACTCTATCATGCTAAATGATTACAATATCAATTCTTCAAAGAAATATGCAATAGTTATGGGTAATGAAGTAGAAGGAGTGAAGCAAGAAGTGGTGGATGCCGTTGATAATGTGATTGAAGTACCTCAAATAGGTACGAAACATTCATTAAATATTAGTGTTTGCACTGGCGTTGTGCTATGGGAGTTTTTTAAGAATCTTTAGTAGATTTTTGTTTCCAGATTTTAATGATCAACAGAAGCCACGATAGAATCATGAGAGTACCACCTATAGGAACAATCGCACCTAAAACTTTGATTTGAGTAATAGATAATAAGTATAGAAGTCCCGAAAAGATGATTACGCCCAATAGTCCAAACCAATAAAATAAGCGGAGTGACAAAGCGACTTTAGAAGCGTTAAATCCGACAATCAAAAATCCAAGTCCCATGTACATTTGGTAACGAACTCCTTTTTCAAAAATGATGATATACTTTTCTTCAGGAACTATATTCTTGAGACCATGCGCTGCAAAAGCCCCAAGAATAATTCCAAGAAAAATAAAAATTGCTCCAGTGAGCACAATGCGTTTGTCCATTAACGATTTGTTGTACCATTAATAAAGTCATTCAACTCATCTACAGAAGAATCGAATTGAAATGCTTCATTTACTTTAAAGTAGTTGTTTTGATCAACACATCTATTGTATGCATATTTAGCAAACACTAGCTTATCATCTTCGAAATCAAATAGGTTTGCAATTTCCTTGATTTGCTGAGCAGATAAACAGTTATTATCTGCAATTTGCTTAGCAACTGTCATCTTTGAGTCCGCAAAAGATTTACTACTAATACTCTTTTTGGCTGAGGCAAAGTTGGTAGCATCCATTTCGTAGAAGCAAGCGCTTGTGTTAGGACTTACTTCAGTATTTGAAAAGTCAGCGTTCATTCCCGTTGTCGTAGTAGTTGTACCAGCCTCATTTCCTGTCCAGTTTACATCTGTGTTCATTCCTGTTGTAGTCGTCGTAGTGGTTGTGCCTGGATCGTTACCTGTCCAATTTACATTTGTAGTGGTTTCTGTTGTGCCGCCATTTGTAGTGGTAGTGGACGATTCAGAATAAGTAGAAGTAGTAGTTTGACCATTAACGGTGGTAGAATTTGTTTCTTCATAGGTTGAGGAAGAGGTTGTTTCTCCGTTTACAGTGCTAGATGATGATGTAGAGGTTGTAGTTGTAGTGGTTGAGGTAGAATTATTCTCGTTGATTTGAACATTTCCGCCATTATTCATACCTCCCATGTTTTCATCAATATTTATGTTGATATTAATGCTTTCAGTGTTCTGATCGTTATTGTTTTCATTTCCTGTAGAATTCGCTTTTACACCAATCCCAAATGAAGTGCTTTGAGAGTTCGAACCATTATTAGTACCAGTTGTGGTTGTAGTGGTCGTTGTGTTAGTAGTCGTATTTATCCCAGTATTATTAATAGTTCCTGTATTGTTTGCAGTGCCTGTATTCGTATTTTGTTCTGCAGCGTGGTAAGTTACAACGGTTTGATTCGGTTCAAGAGTATTATCTGATGGACGCTCGCTATAGAAACGAAGTTTATATTTACCTTTCTTTTCAGTGATACGATATGTGGTTAAGCTGTCCATTTTTATTCCCACATTCTTCTCAATTTCAAATGTTTGAGTAGAAGAGATGATTTTACAACTGTACCATCTATCTTTTAAGCCTTCAACTTTTACATTGGTTTCTGGTGACATGTTTTGCCTAACTCCATTAAGAACCACATAGAATTGTTCTCCAGTATTAGAAAAAATCACAAGATCACCTGTTCTCTGTGCAAAACTTGAAAAAGCTGATAGTAAAAGGGTTAAGAGGAATAAACGTGTTTTCATAATTAAGATTTTTTTACTGGATTTTCCAAAATCCATACCAAAATACAAAAATTAAGACGTTTCCTTTAGTTGTTGGCAAGAAGACTTTGAGCATTCTCTTTCGCCACTTCAGAGATTTCCTCGCCACTTAACATTCTAGCAATTGCAAGTACGCGTTCTTCGTTGTTTAATTTTTCGACGAGGGTAGTGGTCTTATCCTTATTTGTGGACTTAGAAACATAGATATGTTCTGAGCCTGCTGCTGCCACTTGCGGTAAATGCGTGATCGAAATGATTTGAAGCTTTTTACCCATGGATTTCAGTACAGCAGCCATTTTAGATGCTACTTCTCCTGACACCCCAGTATCAATTTCATCAAAAATCATGGTTGGTAAATGATCTACTTCAGATGATATTTCAAGGAAACTAAGCATAAGTCTCGAAAGCTCCCCACCAGAAGCGACCTTCTTGAGTTCATTTTTAGGAGCTCCCTTATTGGCTGTAAAAAGATAGGTAATGTTGTCTGCTCCGAATCTGTTTGGTTCAATGACGGGAGATATAGCGATTTCAAGTTCTGCGTTTTCCATTGCCATTTCAGCAAGTTTTGCTGCTACAGCTTTTTCAAAAACAGGAATGGCTTTTCTTCTTTCAACTGATATCTCTTTACTTTTTTTAGCAATTTCTTCTTTCAGCTTTTCGGTAATTTCAATTAATTCTTCTAGACGCTCAGAATTATCATTTATTCCACTTAGTTTAAGTTCGAGGTCTGATTTTAATTGGATTAGGCCGTGCAAATCATTTACATTGTGTTTGAATGTTAGTGAATTTACAGACTCGAGTTTTTCTTTTACGATTTGAGCCTCTTCCTCATCAATACTCAAATCCCCGATCATTCCACCAATTTCATTGTCAATATCGTCAAGCTCAATTTTAATACTCATTAAACGGCTATGTACCTCTGCATATTTCTTATCGTATTCAGTGAGGTTCGAAAAGGCTTCAAGCAATGCTTTCAGAGCAATTTTTGGCCCGATCTCTTCATTTTCTAATACTGAATTGGCATATTGAAGATTCTCTAAAATTTTCTCCGAGTTTTCAATTAAATCTCCTTTTTGCTGGAGGTCAGATATGTTAATATTATCAAGATTCGCTTCTTCAAGTTCTTTCACTAAGAATTCGAGATAATCCCTTTCCTTTCGATTCTCCATTTCTTTTAACTGAAGATCGATTCGTTCCTTTAATCGTGCTTGATATTCTTTATAAACCTCTTGATAGCTTTTCACTTTGTTATTAATGCCTGCAAATTGATCCAGTATTTGAAACTGAAATTCAGTAGAATTGATGAGCATCGTTTCATTTTGAGAATGGATATTAACCAATTTCTTACCAAGTGCACTCAACACACTCAACGGTACAGGTGTATCGTTTATAAATGCACGCGACTTGCCCGAAGCGGCAAACTCTCTACGAATTATACTTTGATTGTCATAGTCAATATCATTCTGCTCAAAAAAGGCGCTTAAACCTAAAGAAGTAATATCAAAGTGAGCTTCAAGAATACATTTACTTGAGTTTTGTTTGATGACACTTGTGTCTGCTCTTTCTCCTAAAATTAAACCTAAAGCTTTAAGCATTATCGATTTCCCAGCACCGGTTTCACCAGTGATTGTGGTAAAGTCAGGGCTGAATGATAACGAAAGGTTTTCGATTAAGGCGTAATTCGAAATCTCAAGTTGCTTTAGCATGGAGCTAATTTAGAATTTTTTGGTAATTTGAAGAGTTAGAAGGATCAACTCGTTTTAGAATATTTACAGCTTGATTTTTCTCTTTCATCTCGGCTTGAGAGAAAAGGTTAATGAGCTCATCAGCTTTGGCTGTTAAGAACATTTGAACGTTCATCGATGCCGGCCTAGCGCTATGGATTGTGTTTAAAGCAGATAGGCTTTGAAGAACCACGGAGCGCCCCCCAGCAAGGTCTTTGTACATAACATCAAATCCCAAGCGGTGGTATTCATAATAGGTTTTCCGAAGAGGTTGAAAAACTGATTGAAGCACATTATCCACCATGTAATAGCGATTATTTTGTTTTCCAGATCTGGCAGACCAACCATTGTCACCGGAATCTTTGGCGTTATTGGCAATTTGCTGTGCGTTCTTAAAAAAATCAGAACCTCCTTCTAAAGAAAAGCTATCATAATCATACCCTAAAATCATATAGGCGTAAAAAGACAATATTGCGGTCATGTTATCTCTATACTGAAAGTTAGATAGGGGCAGGATAGGGGTACTTCTGAGGTAGTTAACCGTAAAATCGTTATCTACATGGTTTAATAATGTTGTATTATAACTCGAGTTAAAAACTGGTCTCGAGGATTGCACCTGGATTTTACCTGAATAAGTAGACGTTCCTGGAATGTCTGATATGGTAATAAGTAAATTACAGTTTACCCTTTCTTCGATTTCGAAAATATCATTCGTCCAACGTGTATTGTTCATGAACTCACGAATGGAATTTTCCATCTCTGTAAAGATCTCCTTTTCTACAGGACCAATTTGCAACGCAGGCGTTGGTATCACTGAAACCTGGCAGTTCAACTCTTGAGCACGAATAGTATTTAGTGCAATAAATAAGGTTAAAAAAAGGATTAAATTTTTCATTATAGTTCTTCCTCCAGGGCGTCAAGTATATCAAGGATTACACCTTGCTTATTCTTTAACTCAAAACTACTTATTTTATTGTTTTTAGCCAAAATCGAAATTTTATTGGTTTCACCAAATCCAGCCCCTTCATCCTTTAGGCTATTCAGAACCAATAGATCCGTATTTTTTCTACTAAACTTAGACCATGCATTTTCCAATTCATTTTCGGTTTCCAAGGCAAAACCAATGGTGAATTTATCTCCTTTATTTTCACCGGCCCACTTAAGGATATCTGGATTCTTGATAAGATCAATGGACATATCTTCATCGTTTTTTTTGATCTTTTCTTGGGCTGCATTTTTTGGTCTATAGTCTGCAACAGCGGCAGAGAATATGCCGATATCGGCTAGTTCCCAATTAGTCTGCACGGCATCAAACATTTCTTCTGCTGTTGAAACGTGAATCACATTGACTTTTGGGTGAGCGGTTTTTTTATTGCTTGGGCCTAATATCAGCGTTACTTTGGCGCCACGCTTTGCACATTCATCTGCTAACAATACTCCAGTTGTTCCCGATGATCGATTACCTATAAATCTTACTGGATCGATAGGTTCGTAGGTGGGACCAGCTGTAATTACTATGTGTTTTCCGCCTAACTTAGTTTTAGGGTTGAAGTAATCATGGATTTCCTGTGCAATGACTTCAGGCTCTTCCATTCTACCTTTTCCTTCTAAACCACTCGCTAATTCCCCAGAAGTAGGTTCAATTACCTTTACGCCTTTCTCTCTTAAATTATCTAGATTTTCTTGTGTCGAGAAATGCTTAAACATATCTAAGTCCATTGCAGGGGCGATCCAAACCGGGCATTTAGCACTCAGGTAGGTTGCAATTAATAGGTTGTCACAGTTTCCAGAAACCAGTTTAGATAGTGTGTTTGCAGAGGTAGGGGCAATGATAAATAAATCAGCCCAGAGTCCAAGTTCAACATGGTTTTCCCATTCACCTTCATCGTTTTTGACGAAGTCTATGGCAACGGGATTCTTCGATAAAGTTGCAAGCGTAAGAGGGCCAATAAACTCTGCTGAGGATGTGGTCATAACCACACGCACCTCTGCGTCAAGTTTTATTAATTCTCGAACTAAGTAAGCTGATTTGTAGCAAGCAATGCTACCGGTAATTCCTACTAAGATTTTTTTACCTGAAAGCATTTCAGGGTTTTATTCATTCTCGTCAGAAGGCTTTTCGTAATCTCTTTCGTAGATTTTATCCTCCATGTACTGCTGAATTGAGATCGCTACTGGCTTTGGAAGGCTCTCGTAGAATTTAGAGATCTCGATTTGCTCGCGATTTTCAAATATCTCCTCAAGGTTATCAGTATTCGTTGCGAATTCAGATAATTTTTGAGTCAATTCATCACGCATTTCAATTCCGATTTGATCGGCTCTTTTTGAAATTGTTACAAGCGCTTTGTAAATGTTTCCAGTCTTCTCAGTTAACTCATCAACATCTCTCGTAACAGTTGTTTTCTCAGCGTTTGTGTTTTTATAAGTAATGCTCATAATATTCTATTCAACAATTTCTATTTTCCAAATTTCTTAAGCTCAGCTTCCGTGTTTTTTCGGATGCTTTCCACTTCGTTAATGTGCTTACTCTCTGGAAAGGTGGCCACAAATTTATTAATACTTTTGATAGTATCGTTCAATCTTTCCTCTTTTTTGTAGGGAACACTATTAATAGCAAGCTTATAGTGACTCAAAACAAGGTGATAAAGAATGTCTTCTTTGTGTGGGCTATTAGGGTACTCTTCAATCGTGGAATTTAAGGCTACCACTGCAGCTCCGTAATGTCCAGTGTTGTAATATAGCATGGCGCCGCTGAACTTTTTTAGTTCTAATTTAGAGCGTAAATTATCCATAATAATATTACAAGTATCTATGCGCGTGCTGTTTGGGTATAGATCAACGAAAATTTGCATTTGATCAAGTGCGTTTAAAGTTTCCGTTTGGTCTAGATGATATTCAGGTGAATTATGTACTGAGCATAAAGCTCCTAGAAATAGGGCGTCTTCAACCTTCGGACTGTTTGGGTATTGGCGTATAAAACGTCTGAAATAATAAGCACTTAAATAATAGTCTCCAAGCTCGTAGTTAGACATGCAATACATGAAATAAAGGTCTTCTCCTTCAATTGTTAGCTTGTAGAATGGAATAATCTCCTCTAAAAGAGTAATCGCTTGAATGTATTTTCCCTCATCATAGCTTTTAATGGCAAATTCTTTTTTTGCTTCATTATCACCGTTTTTAAGGACTTTACTATACTCCGAACAACCTGATAATACAGTAATTGTAAGGAATAAGATTATAAAGTTGAGGTACTTACGCATAGTTCAAAATCTTTTGCAAAGATAGGACTTGAATTGTTAAGTTTTGCAAAATCGTCTAAAGCTAAACGTTTAAATGTGAATAAAATTTGATTGAAAAGCATGCTATTCTGATTTTTCAACCTAATTTCGTGGTCTAAATAGTCCGTAAACCCGGATGAAAATATATTTATGGCAGTAGACATTTTTGAGAAGATTAAAGCAAACAGAGGACCGATTGGTCAGCATGCTAAAGGAGTGCATGGATATTTTACATTCCCGAAATTGGAAGGTGAAATTGGAAATAAAATGATGTTCAGAGGCAAGGAGTGCCTAGTATGGAGTGTGAACAACTATCTAGGACTAGCAAATCAGCCAGAAGTAAGAAAGGCTGATGCTGACGCCGCTGCAAATTGGGGTATGGCTTACCCTATGGGATCTAGAATGATGACTGGTCAAACTTCGGAACACGAAGCGTTGGAAAACGAGTTGTCTGATTTCATGCAAAAGGAAGATACAATTCTATTGAACTTCGGTTACCAAGGTATTCTTTCGGCGATTGACTGTGTAGTTGATAGAAAAGATGTAATCGTTTACGATTCTGAGTCGCACGCATGTATTATTGATGGTGTAAGACTTCATGCTGGTAAAAGATTCGTTTTTCAGCACAACGACATGGAGAGCTTTGAAAAACAAATGGACAGAGCTACAAAATTAGCTGAGGAGACTGGTGGAGGAATCTTAGTCATTACTGAAGGTGTTTTTGGTATGGCTGGAGATCAAGGATTATTAAAAGAAATCGTTGAATACAGAAGATCAGGAAAATATAGCTTTAGATTATTAGTGGATGACGCTCATGGATTCGGTACACTTGGTGAAACAGGTATGGGTACAGGTGAGGCACAAGGAGTTCACGATGAAATCGATATTTACTTCGGTACGTTTGCGAAGTCAATGGCATCTATTGGGGCGTTTATTTCATCAACTGAGGATATTGTTGAGTACATGCGTTACAACATGCGTTCACAAATGTTTGCTAAGTCTTTACCAATGCCTTTGGTTGTTGGCGCTAGAAAAAGACTTGAAATGTTGAGAAATCAACCTGAACATAAAGAGAATCTTTGGAAAGTAGCATCTTCGTTACAAAAAGGTTTAAGAGAAGCAGGATTTAACCTAGGAAGAACAAACTCTGCAGTAACTCCGGTTTTCCTAAGCGGAACTTTAGGTGAAGCTACAAACATTACATTCGATTTAAGAGAGAACTATAATATCTTCTGCTCTATTGTTGTTTATCCAGTTGTTCCTAAAGATGTGATCATGCTCAGATTAATACCTACTGCTGTTCACACGATGGAAGATGTAAACTACACAATTGAGACATTTAAGAAAGTACTTGATGGTCTGAATGAAGGAAAATATAAGGCAGAAGCACTTAAGCAGGTTGAAACTGATAAGTAGTCTTTATTAAATATTTAGATAGGTAATCCCGTTACAGAAATGTAGCGGGATTATTTTTTTTGAGCATCTTTTCCTATTGACAAAAGTGTTTCGGCATCCAAAAAACCCGCCGTCTCTGTTACAATTTCTTCATTATGGTCCAGGAAAAATAAGGTTGGAATTGCAGTGATATTAAACTTATTTGCAAGTCTATTTCCATCAGAATTGTTTTCAATATCCAGCTTAACATTAATAAAATGCTTGTTAAAATAAGCCCCCAAATCTTTGTCTGTGAATGTTGATTTTTCCATACGTTTACACGGACCACACCAAGTAGTATAAGTATCAAGAAATATTAGTTTCTTTTCCTTTTTGGCCTTAATGATAGCTTCGTTCCAGGTACCTTCAAAGAAAAGTATACCTTTTCCCTTTTTAGATTCTATTTTCTTAAGTCCATTTCCAGCATCAGTACAAGGAACTTCCGCCATACTCAAATTGGTAATAAAAACCAGGCTTAATATTGCTACTAAATATTTCATGTTCTTTGGTTATCTATGTAATTTAGTAATTCTAAAACAAACACTGTTCCAAATTGGCTTTTCAAATTGAATTTATAGGTAATCCATCAACTCAGTTTAAAGACGCTTGTATGAAGTTTATCCTAGATTGGGATTCAGATTCAAGTGAAATTGAAGTACAGACCTCCGGTTCTACCGGTGCTCCTAAGAAATTTATGGTAAATAAGTCTGCTATGCGTCATTCTGCTATGGCGACAGGCAAGTTTTTTGGTTTTGAGCAGGACCAAACCATTCTTTTGTGTATGTCTCCAGCTTTCATCGGCGGTAAAATGGTTATCGTAAGAGCAAAGGAATTTGGTATGAAGGTAATTGCGTGTGAACCCAATAAAAATCCTTTGGAAGTAATAACGCAGAATTTAGATTTTGCAGCCTTTGTTCCCCTTCAAG
Source organism: Crocinitomicaceae bacterium (assembly GCA_022447665.1). Taxonomy (GTDB): domain Bacteria; phylum Bacteroidota; class Bacteroidia; order Flavobacteriales_D; family Crocinitomicaceae; genus JAKVAQ01. Next base: position 41,645 of record JAKVAQ010000003.1, on the reverse strand, counting down.
TTAGAGAGATTCTCACCAATTCTAGAACAAAAGAACGCTATAGTAAAATTAAAAATGTTATTATCGGTGGTGCCCAGCTAGGGAAGGCTGAATTTGATCAATTATTGGCTTTACATAATAATTCATACCAAACATTTGGAATGACGGAAACATTGAGTCATTTCGCATTAAAGAAAATCTCTGAAGAAAATGACCTTTATCAATGTCTACAGGGATGGGAAATTGAATCATCTGAAGGACGACTACTTCTTAAAGCTAATGAAGTGATTGTAGAAGATCTACTCACCAATGATTTGGTTGAAATAGTTAAAAAGGGAATGTTCAGGTTTTTAGGCCGTGCCGATAATGCCATAAACTCAGGAGGTATAAAACTCTTTCCAGAAAGAATTGAGCAAAAAATTGGGAATCTTTTACCTCAGCGTTACTACATTTCAAAAAAGGCAGATGAAAAATGGGGGGAAGCTGTTGTACTCGTTATAGAATCTGTGGCGAAATTAGATTTAGAAAAAGAGCTAAGAAATCTACTGGACTCAAAAGAAATGCCCAAAGAAATAATTTACCTGCCAAAATTTAAAGAAACCGGCTCAGGTAAGGTTATTCGAGAAACCTTTTAATCTTGCTTTCTTATAGCGTAAATCAGGAGCACTAAATCATAAGTAAAGTGAGGCAGAATCGCATGCCATAAGCTATATTCGGCAGCTCCCCATCCAATTAAAACGATAAAGCCAGTAAGTGCAATAGCAAATAGATTTACTTTCCAATTTTTAAAATCGTAGTAACCATGAACAGCAACAAAAACAAAGGCGGTAAGAATTATTCCTAGCAATGGTTGAACCGCACCTCTAAAAAAGATTTCTTCCCCCACACCAGCGCATATAGCCAAGAATACGGCATAGAAATAGTTGATTTTAAATTGAGATAATAAATTCTTATACCGTTTCATCGATTTCTCGAAAAAAGGATGCTCGGTAAACCAAATAATAAAAAGCGCAAATATGATTCCGTAGGCTGCAAATGCAGGAAGTGAATAAACTTCTTTTTGACTAATTTCAAAAATAGAAAATAAAGGAATGTCTCTGAGCCAAAGGATTAACCAAGCCAGAATCGGAAATACGATTAAGGTAATTAAGCCTAAAAACCAAAGTGAACTAAATAGCCTTGCAAAGATCTTTCTCACGCAACAAAACTACTTAATTTCATGACGCCCGTCAGAAAGGAATTTTACTTTCGGAATACGCTTATACTGTTCGAAAATATCGTATCCTGCCTTTAGGTCCTTCCAAAGGGCTAGAATTTTAGGTCGAGCAGCATATGCAACTCCAAATTGGCTAAAAGTCTCTTCTTCGAGCCTCGCGGGATAGATTGTTACCGGGATTTTGCTTTGACCGTTGTTTCGTGCTTCTACGCAGTAGAGGTATACTTCTTTTATTACGTCATCTGTGAGCGGTAAGCAGCCTATGGTAACACAATCCCCATGAATATAAATATCTCCACCTAAACTTCCTTTAACCCCTAATATTTTATCTGACTTGTTGGGGTAATCCAACCCTAAAGAAAGATGAAAGTTACTGGCCGGGTTGAAGATTATAATATTGTAAAATCCTTCGGGAATCTGAAGATCACCCTGCATTCTCTTAGGGCCTAAATTGCCGGAAAGAGCACAGATGTCAATGTCTTTTAAGAGTTGAAAAGCGGTGTCTTTTTTGTTTTTACCATAGACTTCAAGTTTACGATCTAATTTATATGCTTGAATATATATTTCTAACTCGCTTCTTTCAATGTTCAGTCTGTCCAAATTAGCCTGAAGAACGGTATCTTTTTCTGCGTAAGCCTCACGAACCCTTCTATATCTTTTTTGGTCAGCCTTAAACGACTGTCCAACTACAACTGGTGCAGTAATAAGTAAAATCAAAAAAACTCCCAATAATTTCCGCATAACCTCAATTTAAGGATTTCTAATCCTTGTAATTCATGGATAACAAAAAAGTAACATTCTTTAACAGGTCTAATTTTTTGACGTGTAAAAAATAGAATTCATCTGGATTCAAAAAACTATTTCTTGTGATTATAAGATCGTAGATTTGGAAAACACATTAATCCAAAACTTATGAAACTTTTATTACCATGCTTATTATTATCAGGTAGTTTGTTTGCTCAAACCTTTAATACTGAGATATTAGATGCAAATAACATCGCTGTTAGTTTAAATGATAGCAGTATTCATTGTTACAATATTGAGCTATCAGAACCAGGCTTTGAGTTTCCCAAAGGTTCGGGAAATCAATTGATATATAGAAGTCTGTTCTGGTTTGCTGGTGTTGACGCTTCAGGTCAATTAGCTGCTTCATTTCATCGACTTTCTGATATGGATTCAGACCAATACAAAGGACCTTTTGGCGCTGATATACCAACTGATGAATACAATAACCCAATAAACTATCCAAAGTCAATTTGGAAAGTGAGTAAAGCAACTATTGATTATCATAAACTAAATTTCACTGCAACAGGATACATAGTTCCTTCTGAGTTGGAAGAATGGCCGGCACATGGAAATGTTTCAGATGGTGAATCTTATAATCTTGCTCCCTTTGTCGATGCAAATGGTAACGGATTATATGATCCTGAAAATGGTGATTATCCTGATATTCGAGGAGATGAAGCGGTATATATAATAAGTAACGATAACGCGAAAGTAGAAAATGGCGAGAGTGATTGGAATTGTGGAATAGAAGTTCATTACATGTACTACCAATTTAATACTGATGATTATTTAAATGATGCCGTATTTCTTAACGTCAGAGTTTATAATAGAGGAACAAAATCTTTTCCGGAATTTTATTGTTCGAATTTTCTTGATATTGATTTAGGAGATGCGACCAATGATCAGATAGGTTGTGATTCTGCTTTGAATATGATGTTTGGTTACAATGGAGAAGGTATAGATAATGGTCAGGGTACCGCGCCTGGGTTTGGAACGAATCCACCGGCGTTTGCTTCAGTTTTACTAAATAAAAAACTTCATGCTGGAGTTTTTTGGACCCATTCGACTTCACCAGAGGGTTATCCAGCAACACAGGTTCAAATGTTCAATAGAATGCAGGGGGTGTTAAACAATGCTACTCCAATAATTGCGGGGGGTCCTGGTGGTGGCTACGAAACAAAGTTTTATTTTAATTGCCACCCAGACTCAACGAACTGTTGGAATGAAACTACTGCCGGATTTGCACCGAGCGATAGAAGATATCTAATAACTGCAGAGCCTGAGTCTTTTGCTCCTGGAAATGTCATTTGTTACGATTTTGTTTATCTAGTAAATGATGCAGGAGGTGATAACTTAGAGAATATGAGAGGGCTTTATCCGCTTGCTGAAGAAGTCAAAACATGGTATGACGACCAATGGCGATTCAATTGTGATCAAGTCACAATGCTGAGCACTCCGGAAAAAGAACTTAAAGAAATATCAGTATTCCCAAATCCTAGTAATTCTGGTTTCGCCGTGAGTACCCAAGAGAGCGGTGATTTCAGAATTATGAATATGAGCGGACAAATGGCATTAGAAGGGTATTATGAAACAGGAAATATTATTGGTAGCGATCTTCCGAGTGGAGTGTACTTGTTGGAAATGAATTTACCATCAGGTCTATACCAGACAAGGCTAGTAGTAGAATAGTTTATTTTATTCGGTTTGAGGAAAAGAGGGATTTCAAAATTTGAAGTCCCTTTTTTTGTGAACTTTAAATAGCTTTGTAGTAAAGCTTTCTTATGCACGATAAAGAGAATGTTGAAGAAATAGTCGATAAAACAGTAAATAAAGTTGAGCAGTACCAAGACCAGATTGTACTCTGGTGCAATGATGTGTTGGGCGCAATGGGATTAAGCGGCGATTGGCTGATTTATACCAGAACTCTTCTCTTAACGCTTGTAGTGGTGGGTGTTAGCTTTGGATTGTGGTGGGGTACTAGAAAAGTTCTTCTTTCAATTATTCATACGTTCGCAGCAAAATCGAAGACGAAATGGGATGATTATTTGGTGAAGTATAAGTTCTTTTCGGCATTAGCTCATTTGGTTCCATTGTTATTAATGGAGACCTTTATACGAACAATATTCTATTCATTCCCGAATACAGCGGATTTCTTTACAAGACTGGTAGGACTGGCGATCATTTTAGCTTTTTTGTTTGCAACATTACGTTTTCTTAATGCTTCGCGTGATATTTTAATGGACAAGCCAGCACTGAAAGACAAACCCATGGTTTCGATTTTTCAGCTGATAAAAATTGTAGTGAATTTAATCATGGTGATTGTCATGATTTCGGTAGCATTTAAGATCGATTTGATTGTGGTACTAACTTCAATGGGGGCAATGACTGCCGTAATTTTATTGGTTTTTAAAGATACTATTCTTGGCTTTGTTGGAAGTGTACAGTTGGCTTCGAATGATATGATTCGTATTGGTGACTGGGTAACGATGGACAAGTTTGGTGCAGATGGTGATGTCCTAGAAATTACGTTAAATACGGTGAAGGTTCAAAATTTTGATAGAACCATTACAACAATACCAACATATTCGTTTATATCTGACAGTTTTAAAAACTGGAGGGGAATGGCGGAGTCTGATGGACGACGTATTAAGCGTTCAATTAATATCGAAGTGGATACCATTAAGTATTGTTCACCAGAGATGTTGGCCAAGTTTAAGAAGGTAAATCTCATAAGTTCTTATGTAAAAGAACGTGAGGAAGAGATTCAGAAATGGAATGTTGAAAACGCTGGTGATGACGACATTCTGGTGAATGGTCGAAGTCAAACGAATATTGGTGTATTTAGACATTATATGCTGAGTTATTTAAAGAGCAATCCAAACATTAATCAGGAGATGACTTTATTGGTACGTCAATTAGATCCAACAGCGAATGGGGTTCCGATGGAGATTTATTGCTTCTCAAAGACCAAAGATTGGGGACCATATGAAAATATCGTTGCTGACATCTTTGATCACTTATATGCTGCGGCAAGATACTTTGAATTGGAAGTTTTTGAAAATCCATCAGGATCAGATTTTAAAGGCTTGGTTGCGAATTAGTTCGTATCTTCAGACTATGAGAATTGGTCTATTTATCTTAACTCTAATTTCTAGTCTGTCCTTTGCACAGGTGACCGACTTTTATGTTAAACCTGTTGATACAGATCCAGGTTATGCATCAGACGAGGATAGTAGTTATGTGCTATTCAATAATTCTTCACCCAACAATAGATTAGTTCTTTTCTTTGGCGGCACTGGTTCATCACCGGATGCTTATGGAGCCTTTTTACCTTACTGTGCTGAGCTTGGTTTTCATGTTATTAGTTTATCCTATCCAAATGAAACAGCGGCGGCAAGTTTTGCCAGTTCAAGTGATTTATATGCTTTTGATAACTACCGTCAAGAACGTTGTTTTGGAACGCCGGTTTCTGATGCGATAGATGTGGATACTTTCAACTCAATATTTACGAGAACAACCAAACTATTGAATTATTTGGATGTGAATTACCCTAGTGATGGCTGGGACAATTATTTATCTGGGACAGATGTAGATTGGACCAATATTGTGGTTGCAGGGCATTCACAAGGATCTGGTCACGCACCTTTTTTAGCAAGGACTTTTGCCGTAGATAGAGTAATTATGTTTGCTGGGCCTAACGATTATTCAGATCATTTCACTGCTTCAGCAAATTGGATGCAAACCATAGGTGTTACGCCAGCTTATAAGCATTTTTCTTATTGTTCTTTATTGGATGAAGTAGTCGATTATGAAAAGCAGTTTACGAATGCTAGTACTATGGGATTATTGGCGTTGAAAGACTCTGTTCATGTAGATAATAATACGATACCATTTAATAATTCACATGTACTATATACCACACAGAATGCTGGATTTGCCATTTTGTATCATAATTCACCAACAAAGAATTCTGCCAAGAATAAAGAAGTTTGGGAGTACATGTTGCTCACAGAAAATTTAAGTATTGATGATCAAAACATTCAATTTTTAGAATTCTACCCAAGTCCTTCGAAAGATGTGATTTACATTCAGTCTCCAATAAGTTCTACCAATTATAAAATCTTCACTTTGAGTGGAAAGCTCGTGCAAGAAGGAGAAGTTTCAAACGATAATTCTGAAATATATGTGGGTGGCTTGTGCTCAGGAGTACATGTTCTGAGGATAGGGGAACTTACTGCAAAGTTTGTTGTGGAGTAGTTGCAAGATTCCTGCCCTAAGGGAGGCCGATAGCTTTGTTAATTAGCGACGTTACGAAACGCAGTGATGCTGGTGACCTTGGAAGCCCAGCAAGAGCAACATGTAGTAGGCGATGAATAACCAACTAAAGGCCGTACTTAGAATTGGCAGCCTAAAAATTCCCTTTGTTAAAAACCCTTAAAAAATTTTCCAGACTGAATTTTAAAATTAACTTTGAAATACAAAGTGCTTTTTATGGAAGATAAAAATCCGATAGACGATCTTAAGGAGATCAGAAAAATAATGGAGAAGTCAACTAAGTTTATTTCGCTTAGCGGACTCTCCGGGGTATTTGCTGGAATAACCGCTTTAGTGGGAGTTTGGATAGCTTATGATTTGATTGAGACTTTCAGTAAAAAGGCGCCGTTCTATTATGCGCAAGGTAGAATGGAGGAAGGGTGGTTTGAGTTAGATATGAAACTCTTTGCACTGGCAGGAATTGTTTTAGTTCTAGCCTTGAGCTTTGGGGTGTTATTTACTTGGTTAAAAGCAAGAAAGAATAATCAGAAAATCTTAACGCCTATGGGTTTTCGTTTAGCACTGAGTGTTGGAGTTCCCTTATTTTTTGGCGGTGTTTTCTGTTTTGGACTTTGGTTGCAAGGCGTAACGTTTTTAATTATTCCTTCAATGCTCATTTTCTATGGTATGTCCCTATTGAATGGTTCAAAATATGTTCACAACGAAATAAAATATTTGGCGGGGCTTGAAATGATTTTGGGAACTTTGGCCCTGTTCAACCCAGCAAATATGATTTATTACTGGGCTACTGGATTTGGGGTATTGCACATTGTTTACGGAACAATAATGTACTTCAAATACGATTATAAGAAATAGAGTTTGGGAAGTATTGATGGTTTAAATAAAGCCTTTGAAAGTCGGGTAAGACTTGGTATCATGGCCATGTTAATGGTGAATGACTGGGTGGAGTATAAGCATATAAAAGAAGAATTGAATTTAACAGACGGAAACTTGGCTTCACACATAAATGGACTAGAGAAACTGGAATACATTGAAGTGAACAAACGATTTGTGGGAAAGAAAACAAATACACGATATAAAGCAACAAAGGCCGGAAAGAAAGCTTTTCAAGATCACTTAAATGGTTTGGAAAAGCTATTGGGCAAGCTTTAAATTTTTTTATAAATAAACTTTGAAATTCAAAGTGCTTTTTAAATATGATATGGAAAGAATAAAAAATTACATTTATCTAGGTTGGGTATTGGTCATTGCCAACATGTATTACCAAGAATACTTTGGTTTAAACGCCCTTATTGTTTCACTGGTATCAATTCCAATATTTGGATTCTTAAAGCAGGAGTATTTAATAGAACCGAAATGGTGGTTTATGTCAGGAATATTCGCTGCATCGGGTTTAGCAGTGTTTTTACAGGCTTCAGTTTTAAGTATTTTCTTGTATTTCTTTACAGCCCTTGTATTTATTGCAACACAAATATTTTTGAAGCATTCGTTGCCCATAGGTATCATACAAAGTGTTCAAGCTTTTGGGTCAGGTTTTTATTATTATTTCGAGAATCTCTTTACAATTGGTAACTCAGCAGAGACAAAACGAAAAAAGGTCATGAAAAATGTCCTCTTAGTATTGATTCCTATTCTAGTAGCGATTATCTTTTTGAAATTGTATCAGTCAGCCGATGAAACCTTCAAAGCCTATACAGAATGGATTAATTTGGATTGGATTTCATGGGGCTTTTTAGGCTTTTATTTGGTATTGACCTTGTTTTTGTATGGCTTTTATTACGCCAGAAAAGATGAAATAATCACAGCGTGGGAAGAAGCATTAAAGAACGATATAAACGAAGATTACACGGATGGAATTCAACGTGCAGTAGGGGTAAAGAATGAAACTAAGGTGGCCATTGCTTTACTCATAACCTTGAACGCCTTTTTGCTTCTTTACAATATTATCGACGTCAGTTTTGTAAGCACCAAATTATTTAATCACGGCTTCGAGTCTTCTTATTCGCAGGTGGTGCATGGAGGAATAAACGCCTTAATAACTTCAATTATTTTGGTGATTTTATTGCTGACTTATATGTTCCGTGGTCAGTTGAATTTTCAGGGCTCAAAATGGATAAAACGGATAGCAGCGATTTGGCTCATTCAAAACCTCGTGATGATATCAACCACCTTAGCTAAAAACTGGGAATACGTTTCACATTGGGGCTTAACTTATAAAAGAATTGGGGTTTTTGTATATCTATTTTTAGCTGTGATTGGAATAGGATTGACCATTTATAAATTGTTCAAGGTACAGTCATTTTGGTTTTTACTGAGAACAACATCAATTTCTTTCTTAACATTCTTTGTTGTCTTTGCCTGCTTTTCTTGGGACCGAATCATTGCTGAACACAATCTAACCCATGTGGCGAAAGAACGCATTGATTTGGATTATATTCTTGATCTAGGTTCTGATGCTCTACCTGCTCTCATTCAATATCATCAGACCACGGTTATGGATGAATACTATGAAACGGATCTTATAGATTTTGCGAGATACTCAAGAGATCGGTTAGCCAGTAGAGAAGAGCGATCTACTTGGCGATCACTTAACATGACTGATAAATATGTTCTAGCTGAATTACGGAAATGGCCGGATGCCTTTGGTCCTTATGATTCATTTCGTGGAATGTTTTCATACGGTTATTAGTCATGAAAATCCGCGAAAAAATATGCCTATGGTTATTCACCGTGACGGATAAACCATATGCCAAGTACTTTAAGAAGAAAAGGAAACCATGGTCTTTAGGAATTAAAGAACTCATGGCACTGCCCAAAGGAACTTGGGGAAATGAATTATCGAAGTTTTTAAATAATAATGGATTTGAAATTTTGCCCAAGCTAGAGCGACATGATGCCTACCACGTTTTCTTAAAGATTGGTATTGAGGTGAAAGATGAGATTGGAATGCAATATCTATTGTTTGGAAATGGAAAACGGACGCCTTATTTATTCTCAACCATGATTGTCGGAACTGTCCTTGTCCCTGATTATTTCAAATACTATAAATCACTTTATAAAAGAGGTAAGGAACTGCCCAAATTATATGATTTGAAGGTGGAGAACATGCTCCATCTTTTATTAGAAGAGATTCAAAAAAATTATAAAATTATTCCCCCTTTGGAGGGGGAAAAGAGCTGCCGCAGAAAAGGTAGCGAATAGGGGGAGGACATTCCCTAATTAATAATTAAACTTAAATAATTATGCCTTTTACATTTTCACATCCAGCCTTCGTATTACCATTCTGTAAATTAAATAGTCGTTATGTTTCGGCCTCAGGCTTAATCATGGGAAGCATGGCGCCTGATTTTGAATACTTTATTCATATGCGCATGCAGCGTGAGCACGGCCACACCATTGCTGGAGCATTTTATTACGATTTACCTCTGACTTTTATTTGTTGTTTGCTTTTTCATTGGTTGGTGCGGGATGGATTGATTCAGAATTTACCGAAGATGGTTCGTGAGAAGTACGCACCATTTTTAGGAATGAACTGGTGGCTTTGGGTTAGAACGCACTGGTTTGTTTTTATCCTTTCAGCATTGGCAGGAATATTCTCTCACTTTTTGGTGGATGCATTTACACATACGAATGGATATTTTGTGCAGTACATTCCGTACTTGCAAGGAGAGACGCATTTCTTAGGAAGGACTTTTCCAACTCCTGATTTTTGGCAAATGATGACAACCTTATTAGGGGCAGCATTTATTGTTTTAGCCGTGATATTACCGACTAATCTTCGCTTCAATTGGTTAGAATTTAAGGAAAGACTTAAATACTATTCAACGGTCGGTGGTGTCATGGTTTTTATCGTTCTCATACGTGGTATTCAAAGTTTTGGAGACTTGATAGCAACGGCTATTGCTGGTGGATTGATTGGGTTGATGGTGGCGCCTGTGCTATTGAGAATTTGGAGGAAGCAAAGTCGTGTTTGAAGTTTTTGATGGAAAGAAGTTTCTTAGTAGGGTATTCTATAATTGCATCAATTTATTTATTCTTTGTGCTCTCATTGGAATAGGAATTTTTCTTTTTTGCGTGACTTTTCATCCCTTTGATTAATATATCTTTGATACATGTCCAAATGGTCACTAAAAAATAGAATTAAAAGCTTTAGCCACGCCTTTAGAGGGCTATCTGTTTTTGGATCAGAACCGCACTTAATTATTCACTTAATTGCAGCGATATGTGTTATTACTGCAGGAATTATTGTTGGACTATCTCCAATGAAATTGGTGGTGTTAATTCTTACTATAGTGATTGTTATCAGCCTTGAACTTATTAATACGGCGTTGGAAAAGTTGATTGATAAACTTCACCCTGAAAGGGATCCCGTTATTGGAAAGGTAAAAGATATTATGGCGGCATCAGTTTTAGTGGCCGCCATGGGCGCGGTGGTTGTAGGCGTTTTGGTGTTTTTCTATTGATCCGGCACTTCGACAGGCTCAGTGACCTAGAATTCTTCTTTTTTAAATCAGAATGCTGGTCTTCGAGTCTGCTTAGGAGGGTCCAGAGTCGAGAAGCCTTATTGAGTAATCTTATATACCACGCTTTTCACACGCTTTGTTGCAAGCCCATCAATTTCTTCATTAAGAATAACGTCTTGTGCTTCTTTAGCTTTGAACACTTCTTCTAGATTCTTGATTTGCGCAGCTGGCACGAATTTTTCAAGACAGGCACTAAGCATAATGGCGCTATCAAAATTAGCGGTCATCAAAGCAATTTCGTTTTTCAACTCAACTCTATTCTTTACTCTTACTAGATTGTTTGAGAACCTAGAATCTACAGCTAAATCCTCATTTCCTAAAATGGTACAAAGGCTCTGAAATTGTTTATCACTTCCAATGGCGAAGGTGATGTCTTTCCCATCTTTGGTTTTGAATAGTTCTCCGTATGGTGCAATATTAGGATGATTACTTCCCATTCGCTGAGGTATATGATCAGCCATTAGATAATTACTGGCCTGGTTCACCAGAGAAGCCAAAGCAGAATCATATAGCGAAACGGATACTTTACAGCCTTTTCCTGATTTTCCTCGGTTCAATAATGCGACTAGCAATCCTTCTTTCAACTGATGTCCGGCCAACACATCTATTAAGGCCACAGGCATTTTAGTTGGAATAGAATCTGGTTGTCCATTCATTGACATAAATCCAGATTCCGCCTGAAGAATCAAATCATAAGCAACACGATCAGAATCTTCTCCAAACCCATTAATCTCTCCCAATATTAACTGAGGAAACTTTGTTTTCAAAGTGGCATAATCTAGTCCAAACTTTACATCACCCCCTTTTTTAAAATTGGTCAAGAGAACATCCGCATCATTCAATAAATCATATATCTTCTGAATGCCTTCTTCAGTTTTCAAATCAGCTTTTTCGTAAATCTTCTTGTAATTCACAGAAGAGAAATAAGCTGAAACATTAGCGCCTGCGTCCTCTGTTCCTAATTTCCATGAACGTGTTACATCACCTCTCGTAGGATGCTCAATCTTAATTACCTCACTGCCTTGTTCTGAAAAAAACAATCCTACCGAGGGGCCCGCTAAAACTGTAGCGAGCTCAACAACTTTTAAATCTTTCAAGGCTTCTGACATAACTTAGGGTTTTACCAAATACGAATATTCATTAAATCGTTGGCTCTTCTTGATGTAGGTATTTGCTGGTTATTCGATAAGCTTGATACTTCTTTAATAACGTAAGCCTGTAATTCGGATAGAAATATGTTGCCATCCCTATCAATATCAGCTTTTTCGTCCTTTAATCCTTTTAACAAACAATAAGTGAACAAACCATTATTCCATTCATCACCTTCAATTGCGAACTCAAATCCGCCAGAAGATGAAATAACAGTTGCTCCTGTTCCTTTGCGCATATCAATAAACAGTTGCTTGCTAAGATCAAAAGCACTATTAAGTCCCATTTTTTTATTTACAGAATTTCCAACCGACCTGAATTTTATGGCACCATCGTCTTCGTTACTTTTATTGTCAAACGTTAAGCTAACATCATCTTTATCTATTTCGCCACCATGGCAGGCGTCAAGAAGTAGAACTTTTTTCAGCGGTTTAAGATTATCCAGAATTTCTTCAATCCTTTCATAAGGGATTCCTTTTTCTGCTGGATTTCTAAAATCCATATCATGGGTTGCTAATACATAATTCAAATCTTGATCTAAAACTCCATGTCCAGCAATAAAAAGGATTACTTGATCATCAATTTCAGCATCAGAGAGAAATTCCGCAATTTCATTAGTCACGTCTTTTTTGACATCTTCGTCTCTCAGCAACAATCCCTTTGTGCTTCCATAAATCGAATTTTCTCGAGAAAATAAGTCGTAAACATCTTTAGCATCCTTGGCAGCATAGTTCAGATCATATTTTGAATCCTCATATTTACTCGTACCAATAGAGACAAAGTATAAATCGGGTTTTTCTTTACCTTCAGAACAGTTGACCGAGAATTTGACTTTATAGCTTTCAGCACCAACAGCATTCATGACGGCTAGTTCTATATTGTTCTTTCCTTTTTGAAGCGGTATGTTTATTTCTTTTGAAAAGGATTTTTCATTCTTAAGTCTTATACCGTCTCTTCCGAAAACAGGAACATTGTTATTCCAAATTCTTAGATATTTTAAGTTTTCTTGAGCATCATGGCCTGATATATTTAAGGCAAGTTCCTTATCAGAAACTGTTTTCGGGATTTCAGCTAAATTGAGTACTTCACATGTTGGTATATTAAACGTAGGTTTTAACATTTCCTCCGTAAATCCCATTTTTTCAATTCGTTTGAGATAAGCAGCTCTGTAGGCATCAATCAATGCTTGGTCTGCATAACCAAGTCTATCAAGAATTATGTCTGGTCGATTATAAACAAGATCAAACTGTTCAAAGCTAAATCGTTTCCCATCAACAGAAAAGGCTAGAAAGTCTTTTACGTCTTTGGTAGAGAAAAAGTAATTATCGTGCGTTAAAAAAATCGGAGTTCCGTTTGAGGTTACTACCAGTTTTACTTTGGCTTCATGAGGTGGTTTCTCTGAGTTCCAAAAAACTATTTCTTTTCCTTTCGTAAAATTATCGTCCGCAAATAAAAGATCTCGATAAGTTTTTAAAGTAGCTTTTCCGTAATAAACATAAATCATCTCTGTTTTACGATATAGATCTACGTCCTCTGATTCATAGTAATTGTCTTCACTATAGGATAGCTTGAAGTCGTTTTCAGTAAAAAAACGTGGAGGCAATGTCATAGGGGTTAGCTTAGTTTTTACTATTTCATCGTCTTCAATTCCTTGTCTTTCGTATTCTTCATAAAGCCATTGGTCATACTCTCTTAAATTGCCGAGAAAAGAATAATATAAATCGAAGTAATTCCACATGCTGGTATACTGCGTATAATTTTCGTCAAACCTTTCAAAAGCTTCTTTGCTGATTTCATTTGGCAGCACCTCATTTAGCACATGATATCCTATTAGATATCTTTCACGATAAGTAGATTTTTTAGGCTCGCTGAACTCCCCATTTTTTAAATTAATGTATTGGGTTGTTTCAATATCTCCAGAAGCAGGGTCTCCAGTAGCAAAAGTAAAATAGTGAAGTGCTTGATATTCTCCTACGAACATACTATTTGTTATAGATGCCGAAGAAGTATTTACTTTATTTTCTGAATAATCAAACCAGGTCGCTTGAAATGCCTGCTTAGTCTCCGGGTGTTCAGGTAAAACAATGATGTCATCATCAAGCAAACGAAATTCTGGTGCCTTTTTAAAGGATTTTATTTTTTCTGATTCCCAAATTTTAGCCCCGTCCGCACATTTAAAAACATACACAAGAAGACCAACGGAGATACCTATGTATTGTTGGTCTGGACTAACAGATAGGTAACGAATATTATCGAAGTTTTCATCACAAAAATGAACAATTTTACTGTCGAGTTTTTGCTCTGAATCATCTGAGGTTATTTTCCCCTCTTTTTTAAATATTTTTATTTCGTTATCTCTGTCTTTCCATGAGATGTTCATGTAAGATACTTCCTCTGGAGCGGAAGAAAACATAGACGCCTCATCATCATAAATTTCAGGATATGTTTTATTGAATACGTTTTTTTCAACCACTGAAGGGTATTCTTTAGAAGCTCCTGAAGTAATAAGTTCTCCAGTGGCCAAATCGAATTTACAGTAAGAAGATGCATAATCCAACTGAAAAGTTACTACCTCCTCTTCACCTATAATGCAGTGAGTTGGTGCTTGGTATGCCGAATGAGGAAGAATTAATTTTACTTGGCCTAAACAAATATTCCAGGACAAGAAAAGAAACGATATGATATACAGAATTAATGTTTTCATATTAATAGATTCTAACGTATCCAGATTTATTTAAAAATATCCAAGCAACCGAAAGGTGATATGAATATCCCGTTCTTTTAAAACCTAAATCAAAATCACCTTCGTCTTGTTTGGGTTTCCATTTTCTTCCGGTAATATCCCAAGAGAAATCAAAAATTGAGCTGATCATTAAACGGTCAAATAATACAATTCTTGGATAGAAAGAAGCGCTAAGGTCGAAGAAGAAATTCTTGTATTTTAACTGGTCATCTTTTAAGTACATGCTTCCAATACCATAGTAAATATTGATCGGTAAGGCGTACTGAAAATATTTAAATTGCTTAAGTGCAGCAAGCGTGTTACCTGCTATCGGGATAATTGGTAGTTCAAAGCGAAAACCTTGAAGTTTATACTGGTTGTCATTTAAATCACTCCAGGTAGAAGGTATATAATATTCAAATCCCAATGCTGCTCCATCTTCTGCATAATTGTTCGGTCCTCCTATTCTAATTCCTGCACTTAATAGACCAGTGCTATTTTCAGGAGTCATAAAATTTTGAAACTCCAGTTTTTTAGGAACAATATATCCCAGTTTTGGTTGAAAGGCTTGCCATTTGCTATTGTACGTTCTTCGGTATTCTGCGGAATCCAGGATGTCTTGAGACAGAGAGTAAAAACTCAAAAAACAAAAGACTGAAAAAAAGAAGTGATGTAGCCTCATACTTCATGATATTCATGTAGGGACAAAAGTAGACAATTTCTTACTTTTGCCGGAAATTCATTTAATGACACAATCCGAATATATCGCACGTCAAACAAGTATTGAAGGTAAACGCGTAAATAACGTGATCGCCTTATTTAATGAAGGAGCAACAACTCCCTTTATTGCTAGGTATAGAAAGGATAGAACAGGGAATTTAGATGAGGAGAAAATTGATGCGATTCAAGTTTTGATGCAACGTTATGATGAATTATTAAAGCGAAAAGAATTTATAAAATCGGCTATTTCTGAGAAAGGACAATTAACTACTCAGTTAGAGGAGAAGATTGAAGATTGCTTTGATCCGAACAAACTGGAAGATATTTATCACCCTTTCAAAACCAAGCGTCAATCAAAAGCTGAAAAGGCTTTAAAAGCAGGACTAGGAGCCCTAGCTGGAATGATCATGAAGCAGCAAGAAGGTGATCCTGAATACTGGGCGGAACGTTTTTTAAAACAAGATTATCCTGAACCGGATGAAGCTTTAGAAGGTGCTTGTTACATTGTTGCGGAATGGGTGAGTGAAAATGAAATTGTCAGGGATAAACTACGTCAATCATTTTTTGAGCATGGTGTCATCACAACAAAATTGGTAAAAGGAAAAGAAAGCGAAGGAGAGAAATACAAAGACTATTTTTCTTTAACGCAACGTCTTTCGAATGTTCCTTCGTATCGAATGCTGGCCATTTTGAGAGCGGCAGATGAAGGTATTATCAAATACAAAATTGAGCCCAATACTGATTATGTATTGAATTGGCTAAATCGTTTTTTTGTAAAGAAGAATAACGAGGCGGCAGACCTATTGCAGAAGTGTTTAAAAGATGCCTACAAGCGGTTACTGCAACCAACATTGCAAACAGAAACTAAAAATCATTTTAAAGAATTAGCGGATGATAAGTCCATACAGAATTTTGCAAAGAATTTGAAGAACTTGCTCATGGCTGCGCCGATTGGTTCGAAGCGTGTTTTAGCCTTAGATCCGGGTTTTAAATCTGGTTGTAAACTGGTTTGCTTGAACGAAGAAGGAGATTTAAAGCATAACGAAAATATTTATCCACATTCTCCTCAAAAGAAGATGTCGGAGGCCAAGTCTAAGATTTATCAGTTGGTTGAATCTTATAACATTGATGTCATTGCCATAGGAGATGGAACAGCAAGTAGGGAAACAGAGAACATGATTAAGCACATGCGTTTTTCGAGGGATGTTGAGGTGTTTGTAGTGCGTGAGGATGGAGCTTCGATTTACTCTGCTTCAAAAATTGCGCGTGAAGAATTTGGGCAATATGATGTGACCGTTAGAGGAGCTGTATCAATAGGAAGAAGATTAATGGATCCTATGGCTGAGTTGGTGAAAATTGATCCAAAGTCTCTGGGAGTGGGACAGTACCAGCATGATGTAAATCAAAATAAGTTGCAAGATGCCCTAGACAGAGTAGTGGTGAATTCGGTTAACAAGGTCGGTGTTAATCTAAATACCGCGAGCAAATATTTATTGAATTACGTTGCCGGATTAGGTCCCAAGTTAGCTGAGAATATTGTGGACTACCGTCAAAAAAACGGGGCATTTTCTTCAAGAGCCGAACTAAAAAAGGTAGATCGTTTAGGCGCAAGTGCTTTTGAACAATCTGCTGGATTCTTAAGAGTGAGAGAAAGTGAAAATCCTTTAGATAATACCGCTGTTCATCCAGAGCACTACTCGTACGTGGAAGGACTCGCAAAGAAACTTGGTCACAAGGTTGTTGACGTGATTAAGAATGACGAATTGATTGATCAATTGGAGAAGCTTGCAGGTAAAGAAGATTCAGTTGGAGAGTTCACGCGAGAAGATATTTTTAAAGAACTCAGAAAGCCAGGATTAGACCCAAGAAAAAAAGCGAAGATATTGGAATTTGCAGCTGGCTTAAAAACCATTGAAGATTTAAAAACAGGCATGAAAGTTACGGGAATTGTGACCAACGTTACTGACTTTGGAGCCTTTGTGAATATAGGGATTAAAGAGAATGGATTGATTCATAAAACCAAACTATCGAAAGAGTATGTGCAAAACCCGGCAGACTTCATTTCTATTGATGAACATGTAGAATGCAAGGTGGTGAGTGTTGAGGTAGATCGTAAGCGAATTGGACTTTCATTGATTGATTAATACTGGCACGATTATTCCACTATCTTTGACCTATGGTAAGAATTGCGACACTAACCTTTGCCCTATTTTTGGGCATATATGCACAAGCACAGTTCAATTTTAATACAGATAAATTCATCGACAATTTAATTGGAGATGTTCGATCTGATAGACCCGGAAATTCCATGTCTGCTTTAACCTGTGGATTTGTGACCCTTCAAGTACAAAGCGGTTATAGATTTCAACGATGGAATGATCCGTTATTTGATGGAAGTTACACCAATCGAATGTTTGTTCCAACTGATATTAAAATTGGTCTTTCAAATAATCTGGAAATCAATACCACATTTACGCATGAGTCGTTCAAGGCTTATGACGCTACTTTTGACAATACTGTTTCAGATGGAAGCATGAATTCACCTTTACTAGGTGTTAGATACTCATTCTTAAAAGGGAGAAAATGGGTACCTACTATGGCGCTGCAGTCACGTGTTAAATTTAGGCGTGAAAGTATGGGGCAAAATAACTACGGGGCAGAGTTTATTTTGGCTACTTTAAATGATTTTGGAAAACTTGACATTTTAATGAACTTTGGATTAGTTTATCCGGGCTTTGGAAACGGTCCTGTATTTCCTGCAATCTTCAATGTTTCATATAACCTCGGGAAAACTACAATTTTTGCCGAAGGAAACTATGAATTTCAATGGGGTGAATATGTTGTTGATGCTGGACTTTCTGTAAATATTGGTCGTGACTTCGTGTTAGATTTTTATGGCGGAGTAATCGATGGTTTTTCTGCTGATCATTGGTTCGCAGAAGCAGGCTTTACGTACCGTTTTTCTTTCATGAAAATGATGGCGAAGAAGAAAGCAGATGAATTTTTTAAGAAATAGTATTAGAAACCCCTTATTTCGTCGAATATTCCTCAGTTTTTGCGTAAAGTTGATTAATTTTACGTGGTACCATTTTTGAAAGCATGAGCGAGGGCAGAAGACTCACAACAGAAGAAAGAGCATTAAAAGTAAATTTGAATCCAGATATTTATGGTTCATTCGCAGAGATTGGAGCTGGGCAAGAGGTAGCAGCGAATTTTTTTAAGGCGGGTGGTTCCTCGGGAACGATTGCATACACGCATTCAGCGTATGACATGAAAATGTCGGATACCTTATACGGAGAATGTAAACGATATGTCTGTGAAGAGCGTCTTGAACAAATGCTTGACAAAGAATACTCAACAATTCACGAGACGTTAACGGAAAGAGGTAAAACAAGTCGTTTTTTCGCATTTGCAAATACTGTAGAGTCGTTGAACTATCACAAGACTAATCAAGGTCAAGGGTGGTTAGGTCTAAGATTCCAACATGAAGTTGGTGCAGAGCCGAATGAAGTGATTATTCACGTAAAAATGCATGATAATAGTAACAAACGACAGCAAGAGGCATTAGGTATTCTTGGTGTTAACTTAATTTATGCATGTTATTTCGCTCAAACCAATATCGATGAATTCTTGGATGCGTTAACGCACCGTCTTCCGCGTGAGCGTATGGAGATTGATATGATTCGTGCTTCGGGTCCAGATTTAGGACATGTTGACAATAGAATACTAGCGCTGAATTTGGTAAAAAGAGGGTGCACAGATGCAACTATGTTTGACCAAACAGGAAAGGTACTACAGCCTAGTACGGCGCTTTACAAAAAGAATGTGCTGCTCATGAGAGGTCGTTTCCGTCCAATGACAAAGATCCATGTCGATATGATTGAGAATGGGTCGTCACAATACTTCCAAGAGGAGGAAGTGGATCAGGACAACACTACGATCTTACTAGAATTAACACTTAAAGATCTAACAGCAGAGGGAAAAATTTCCGCTAAAGATTTTATTGATAGAGCCGAATTATTAGGTTCAATGGGGCATACCGTGATGATCTCGAACTACCTTAAGCATTATAAAATGATCGAATACCTATCAGGTATAACAAGAGGTAAAAAGATTGGAGTGCTTTTAGGGGTTTATAACCTTCAAACTATTTTTGAGGAGAAATACTACGATACCTTAAATGGAGGTTTGTTAGAGGCTTTTGGTAGAGGGTTTGGACACAACGTTAAAATGTTTGTTTATCCAGCGATTAATCCAGAATCGGATGACCTTTATACGGCAGATAATTTTAAAGTTCCTGAAAAATTAGCAGGACTTTTCCAGTTTATGAAAGCGTCCGATAAGGTTGCTTGTATAGAACATTTTGATAATGATTTACTCCATATTCTTTCAGATCATGTGTTGAGTAAGATTAGAAAAGGAGATATGTCGTGGGAAAATGATGTTCCTGAAAATGTGGCTAAGGCAATCAAGTATTACGAATTGTTTGGTCATGTAAAAGAACCAATCAAGGCTGAATAAAAAAATCCCGAGCCAACATTGTTAACTCGGGACATTCAAAAAAATAAAGTTTATCTAAACGACTTTTACGTCAATTGCGTTTAAGCCTTTTCTTCCTTCTTTTAATTCGAACTCAACTTCATCACCTTCTTTAATCTCGTCGATTAATCCTGATACATGCACAAAGTGCTCTTTGTTGGTTCCTTCTTCAACTATAAATCCAAATCCTTTTGTGTCGTTGAAGAACTTTACTGTTCCTTTAGCCATTCTGAAATAATTAATAATAAAGTGCTAAAGTACATGAATAATTCAGAATTTATCTGAAAATCAGTTTATTTCTGTGATTTTATATGTTAAATTATTCATAGATATCTCATCTCCAACTTGTTTCTTCAGAAAATTTTGTCCCATTGGAGAGGCTAATGAGATAGCGAAAACCTCTTGATCTTGGAAATTTACTTTCCCTACTGGAATGCCCATTAGAAAAGTAGATTCACTTGTAACCACTAGACTTCCGAATTGTATGGTGTCATGGGTTTGAGTAGGATTGATCTGTTTTAATTGATGCAGTTGTTGTCGAAGCTTTGAGAGTTGGGTATTGGCTTTTTCCTCTTCAAAGCGCATCATCTCACGGCTTGTTTCATATTTATCGCCAGCACTGCTTTTAGTTTCCGAAGCCTTAGCTTTTTGAATTCCATTGAGCTCTGATAAAACGGCTTCAATTTTTTCTGTGATTTCTTTTTTTAGAAAATCGATGAGGCTTGCTTTAGTCATCTTTGTTTTCAGGTAAGAAATAACGAAAATCCAAGGTTAAATAGGACCCACGCAGCGTTTGTACTGATAGCGATTGCCCAGAAGTATGCTCATAACTCATGGCCCAGTTCATTATGGGAGCATAAGGCAAGTGATAAGAAGCGCCTAAATGAAAGAACCCTGACTTCTTAGTCCTATACTCAAATCCGAGATTGGCTAAGAAAGCTCCTTGTATTTTACTATTATACGCTCCCTCTTGAAGGAAGTATTCTCCTACATTTATAGGTTCAAAAACTTGAACATCCGAAGAGAAGAAGGTAATACTGCTTCCGATAGCAGCGTCCATCCAAAATTGTTTCCCAAGCTGTATGAATACTAGCCCCATTACAGGCATTTCATAACTCACGACTCGAACATCACTGACCGCTGAGTATCCAGAGTCCTGAACCGCCCAGTCTAGTCCAAATTTTCTAAAGTTATAGTTTAACCCCACTTCAAGAGAAAACATATCGGTGAAGCCATGACGAATCATCATTCCGTAAGAATGTCCAATACGCTGTCGTATACTAGATGTTAGTTGGTCGGCACTAAAATCTTGTTCAAAGGTTCCTATGATCCTGTTTGGAATTATTGGTTTATACTGAATACCAAAAAGAGTGCTGCCTTCCTGAGCGAAACTCGCAGTGGAAGATAGAATGATGATAAGTATTAAAAATCGTTTCATGTAAACAAAGTAAGGCGGTTACACACTTTTAAAATAGGGTATAAAAACCTAGTTAAGTTAACTTTTTACATATCCAATTATTGCCAAGCTCAAAAATCCAAAGAAGATAATAAGTAGTGAATAACGTAAAATTTTGTTGGTGATTAATGGCTTTCTGTGTTTTGCAGCCACTTCAAAGTTGGCTCTTTGTGCTCGCGAAAAATCATCCCTTTTAACGCCAAATAAAAACGTTCGTCCAGCTTGAACCTCATCTTCGTCCTTCTCAAACCAAATCTTTTCACGATTTAAAATTTCTTCAAATAGATTCGCCTCAGATTCTGACATGAAATTAAAAACCCAGTAATTTTTCTGCGTCGGATGTTCCCGGTAGTTTACCAATCCAAAATTGCCTATTCTTGTTCGTGCCATGTTGTAAAATATTCTATAGGTCTACGTTGCCCTTTTGGCCATTCATAGTCTTCCTTAACGTAGCCAACGTAAAAAAGAGCCAAACACTTGTCCTTCTCTCCAATTTCTAAAAATTCATTCATTTCCTGACCATATATCAACTTAGGAGACGACCAAAAAGCTCCTAATCCCCAAGCGGTGCATGTTAAGTACATATTCTGAATTGCACACGCAACAGCTTCTATTTCTTCAAGCTCGGGAATTCTTTCTTCTTCACTCCTTTTTAAAGATACAGCGATCACTGCTCCAGCCATTAATGGTCTATTCTTAAGCTTATTAAGCTTTATTTCTTTAACGTCTTCTGGCCTTGTTTTGTTTAGGTATAATTCTGATAAGAAATTCGCTAAACGCTTACGTCCATCGTCCATGAACACATGAAATTGCCAAGGCTGAGTAGATCCATGGTTAGGTGCCCAAATGGCATTGTTAAGTATAGTCTCTACTTGTTCTTTGTGGATTTTTCTGTCGGAATAAAATTCAGGATAAATGGTTCTTCTATCCTTTATCAAGTCTGAAATTTCGCTGAGATTGTATTTCATCTAGTCTGTTTTATATCACAAATTTAGATGTAATCTCAGTGAAATAAAAATCCCTACCTAAACATTTAGCGTCTAGATAGGGATGCTCTCATTCAACCATGAATTTTTTAAATCTCTGTTATAACTACACTCAAAGGTAAGAAAGGTGGTTTCTCGTGGGGCAAATCTTTGTGAATGACCAATTTCTTTTATCAACGGACAGTTTTTCACTCATGATTTTGACCCCAATAAAAAAAGCCCTACACCAATTTATGGGCAGGGCTTTCTGTTTCTTGAAGGTTAATTTACTTTTTTGTAATCTTAATTGTTTGGGATGTTTTTTCTCCTTGTGCTTCCAAAAGGTATATTCCCGTATTTAGTTCAGTAAGATCAATATCAAGTTGTTCTTTACCGTTTGTTGGTATCTCTAGAACGCATTTACCATCTAAAGCATAGACTTTGATTGTTTCATATTGAATTCCTCCAGTGTTAATAGTAACGAAAGATTCTGTTGGATTAGGGTAAGCCAATATAGCAGAGTTTCCTACGAAAGATTCAACACCTAAATCAGCGATTGTTGTACAATCAGAAGTATCAATACAAGAGTTTAAATCGATTATTACTGCGTAATCCCCATTATTCACTGGAGTGAAATCTTGTGAAGTTGCTCCTGTTACTGGGTCCAGTCCAGGACAAGTAACCCATTGATATGTGGCACCTGAAGTACCCGAGGTTAAGGTTCCACCACTATAAGAAACTGCTAGGTTGATTACATTATAAGCGACACTTACGTCATCTGTAGCTGAACATCCGGTTAAATCTATTTCACCTGTTAATGTATATATTGTTGTACCTGCCGAAGGGGTGAACCAAACACTATCAGGCGCGCCACCACTCCAAGTATAGGTTTCAGCCGTACCGTCAGAGTCTAATAGCACAGAATCACCTTCACAAATATTTACATCTGAACCGGCATCAACCGTTGGAATTTCTCCCACCAAAATTTCAATGACTAGATCACAATCACCTGGATCAGTTGATGTCGCGGTATAAGTGTTTAATCCTACTGGAGGAGTAAATGCAACTCCATCAGTAACGCCCATGTCCCAAGTCACAGTTCCTGTTCCTGCAGAAGAGGCAGACAATGTTACCATATCACCATCACAAAGTGTATCACTTTCAGAAGAAGTAACTAATCCAGTACAAACAACTGTAATTACAATTTCTCCATCCGCAGTTCCAACACCAGCAGTGTTTACTTGATCAGTTCCCGAATTAAAGGAACCTCCTCCACCGCCACCATCGTAACGGTTTCCTACAACTTCACCACCAGCACCGCCACCGGAGTAACCTCCTCCTCCGCCGCCGCCAACGGCACCGCATCTAGCGTTTCCGCCACCGCCGCCGCCGTAGCCTCCTGCACCTGCACTTCCTCCACCTGTTCCTCCAGCACCGCCATCTAGTGGACGATGGCCGCCAAGTGAATTTGTGGAACACCCGTGTAAAGAGCCGTCATTTCCATCAGAATTCCATCCTGCTCCACCCGAAGCATATCTGGAATCACCTACTGTTCCAGGGGGTATTGTGCCTCCTTCTTCAGATGTTCCTGCACCTGCTAATTGTCCATTTCCATTTGTTCCAACTGCGGTTGTAGTAGCGTCAATTCCATCAATATGAGTATTATCACCAGTGTCTGATCGACCACCTCCGCCACCGCCACCAGCAGCAATTAATAGAACATCAGAAGAGTTCCAAACGAAACTTCCTCCACCACCACCGCCGACGAAATCTCCGGTAAGCCCTTTTTGTCCTACCATAATTGTCAAGTCTTCTCCAGGTGTAACGCTGAAGGTCCCGGTCATATTGGCTCCGTTTCCTGGAATTCCAGGATTTCCATCTCCGCCTTGAGCACCGGTGCATGATATTTCAATGGAAGTAACACCGGCAGGTACGGTGTAAGTTTGCAGGCTACCAGTGTAGCTATAGGTCGTTGTTTGTGCCATCGCACTCACAGAACCCATAAAGCATATGGCTAAAATAGATTTGTAAAGTCTTTTCATAATTTATTTATTGCATTTGATACGCCAAATGTAGCACGTTCTACTTAAGAGGAAAATTATATCTTACGAACGGCCAAGTTACTTTAGGAATAAAATTTATTTCATTAAAAAAATAAGGTTTGTGCGTAATTGAAATAGATTAAATTTGCACCATGGCACATAAGTCCGGCTTTGTAAACATTATTGGTTCGCCCAATGTAGGGAAATCTACTTTGATGAATCAATTGGTAGGGGAGAGACTATCTATTATTACCTCGAAGTCACAAACAACGAGACATAGAATTACTGGTATTGTGAATTCGGATGATTATCAAATTGTCTTTTCTGATACTCCTGGGGTACTCGATCCTAATTACAAGCTACATGAAAATATGATGGGATTTGTCAATTCAGCCATGAAAGACGCTGATATCATACTTTTTGTAACTGACATTTATGAAACTAAGGTAAATCATGAAAGAACCCTAGAAAGACTTAAAAAGACAAGTATCCCAGTTTTGGTTTTACTCAATAAAATAGATCAAGGGAATCAGGAATTACTCGAGGAGAAAATTGCTCATTGGAAAAACGAACTTCCAAACTCAAATGTTTTTCCTATCTCCGCATTAGAAGGATTTGGTTTGGAGCCTATCTGGGAATTTATCCACACCACATTACCTGAAAGCCCTCCTTATTTTGATAAGGAAGATTTAACGGATAGACCCCTTCGTTTTTTCATATCTGAAATGATACGTGAAAAGATCTTTGAAACGTATAAAAAAGAAATCCCCTATGCTACGCAGGTTGTAGTCGATTCTTATAAAGAAGAAGAGGACATTGTTAGAATTATGGCTACAATATTTGTGGAGCGAAATTCACAAAAAGGAATTATCATCGGGCACCAAGGAAAAAAGATTAAACACGTCGGTATTAAGTCCCGGCAGCTCATTGAGAAATTCATTGAAAAGAAAGTGTTTATTGAACTTCGCGTTAAGGTGGATGAGAACTGGAGAAGTAACGATCGAAAATTAGAATCTTTCGGATACTAATAAATCACCCTTTAACACTACCTTTGTCCCTGCATTAAATTATTAAACCATGTCTAATCTTGTTGCAATAGTTGGTCGCCCAAATGTGGGAAAATCTACCCTGTTTAATAGGCTTACGGAATCGCGTACGGCTATTGTAGAGGAAAAAAGTGGTGTTACACGCGATAGAATTTACGGTAAGGCAGAGTGGAATGGTGTAGAATTTAGTGTCGTAGATACAGGAGGCTATGTCCAAGGTTCTGATGATATATTTGAAGGAGAAATAGCAAAGCAAGTATTAATTGCAATTGAAGAAGCTTCAGTAATCTTATTCATGGTCGATGTTACCGTGGGGGTTACCGATTTAGATGAAGCCGTAGCAGATATTTTACGAAGAACCAATAAACCAGTAATGGTGATTGCGAATAAGGTGGATACACCAGTGCGCATTCCTGACGCGGCAGAGTTTTATTCGATGGGCTTTGGCGAGTTACACACACTTTCTGCTAACAATGGTGCCGGTACTGGTGATTTACTCGATGCATTAATTGACAAATTTGATCCTGAAGTTGATGAAGAAGACCTAACAGGTGTTCCGAAAATTGCCGTTGTAGGTAAGCCAAATGTCGGTAAATCATCATTCATCAATGCCATTACTGGTGAGGAGAGAAATATTGTTACGCCGATTTCTGGAACTACCAGAGATTCGATCAATACCCGATATAAGTTATTCGGATTTGACTTTGTATTGATTGATACGGCTGGAATTAGAAAGAGAAGTAAAGTTCATGAAGATCTTGAATTCTATTCTGTGGTGCGTTCAGTAAGAAGTATTGAATACTCGGATGTATGTATTTTTATGATTGATGCTACACAGGGAATTCAGAAACAGGACCTCAGTATCTTTTATGTAATTGAGAAAAACCGTAAAGGAGTCGTTGTATTAGTTAATAAGTGGGATCTAGTTGAAAAAGAGACCATGTCATCAATTGAGTATGAAGATAAAATTCGTGAGCAATTGGCCCCATTTAGAGATGTTCCAATTCTTTTTACCTCGACTATAACAAAACAAAGATTACACAAGGCTTTAGAGACTGCCATGAAGGTTTATGATAGCAGAACTCAAAAAGTACAAACGGCGAGATTAAACGAATTTGTGCAGGAAGTTGTAGAACTAAATCCACCACCATCTGTGAAAGGTAAGTTTGTAAAAATTAAGTACGCTACTCAACTACCAACACACGCACCAGCCTTTGCTTTTTTCTGTAACTTACCACAATATATTAAAGATCCTTATAAACGTTATTTAGAGAATAAGTTTCGTGAGAGATTTGATTTTGAAGGGGTTCCGATTAGAATGTTCTTTAGAAAAAAGTAAAACAGATTGAATCATACCGGTGTCATAAAACAATTAAAAAGTGCTGAGGTTAAGCCCATTTATTTATTGCATGGGGCAGAGCCATACTTCATTGATTTGATTGTTGATTTCGCTGCCAAAAACATCCTTGATGAAGGAGAAAGAGATTTCAATCAAACTATTTTTTACGCAAAAGATACACCTCCTATAAGCGTTGTTGATGCAGCCGTTCGCTTACCAATGATGGCTGAACGACAAGTGATTATAGTGAAGGAGGCGCAGGAATACAGAACTTCTAGTCAATGGGAAGTTTTTGAAAAGTATTTTGAATCGCCTTCCGCAACAACCATTCTAATATTCGCCTACAAGTATAAAAAGTTCGATAAAAGGACTAAGGTCTTTAAGCTTTTATCCAAGTCAGCTACAATTTTTGAATCCGAACAAATCAAGGATTATAAGCTTCCGGAATGGGTAAAAGGATATTTGAAGGAGAAAGATTATGTGATTACTGATAAGGCAGTTGCCCTAATTTGTGAGCATGTTGGCAATGATCTTGCCCGTATTTCTAATGAATTAGAGAAGCTTTTTATTTTGGTTCCAGCAGGAACACAAATCAATGAAAAGCACATTGAGGAACATATTGGGATTTCGAAAGATTTTAATGTCTTTGAACTAGTGAACGCAGTGCTTGAAAAAGAAGTCCAAAAGGCTTATCAAATTGTACATTACTTTGAACGCAATCCTAAAGCCACGCATATTACGGTAGTGCTTGCAAATCTTCATACCCTCTACCAGCGTCTATTTAAAACACATTTCTTAAAGACGGATGATCCACGTCAAATAGCTTCTAAAGTTGGCGTTCATCCTTTTGTTGCTAAGCAATTACTAACGCATAAAAGGAAGCATCCTCCGAAGAAAATATCCCAAGTGTTTTCTATTCTGCGTGAATTTGATATGCATGCAAAAGGTGTTACAGCTAGTGGTATTCCAGATGCGGAATTAATGAAAGAATTGGTGCATCGTATTATTGGGTAATTTATTTTTAATTACCTTTCTCCCATGACCCGATAAGACCATTTGAAGTTTTGTACCAATTGTACAAAACGACAATTTAACCCACAAAAAGGCCTAGTGTGTTCCTTGACAGAAGAACATGCAGACTTCGATATCGAATGTGAGCATTTTATCGAGAATACTGAGATGCTCAGAGATCAAAAATTAAGGAAAGAACTTCGTGATGCTCAATCGAAATCAAGTGATTTATTTGGTTTAGCCAAGTATGGTATAAAAAGCGAATTACTTGGGGGAATAATATTCCTTGTAGCCTGTTTGGCTTGGTTAACTGGAGGCTGGGTGAATGGAATCATATTCTTCTATCCTTTTTACATGATTCTGTTGGGAGTGGTGCTAACTATAGTTGGTATTGTGAAAAAGACAAAGAGGCCAGAAAGAAGCAAGCAAGAAAGAATTCTCAGGAACTTATTATTGATGATTTACAATGACCTTGTTGTTTTCATTCAAGTTTGAAAACCACTCATCAACAAATCAATACACTTAAATAAGCAAGTACGCAATTTCTAGGTCAAGCCCTTTATTAAGCGTATATTTGGGCCATTAAGTGACACCATGAGACAAGTTTTATTAGTTATTACCTTCTTAATGATTGGATTTCAGTCGTTTTCGCAAGGTACGGTTCGAGGAGTAATTACGAATCAAGATGATGGGAATGGCGTTCCATTCGCGAAGATTGCCATTATTGGAACAGACCTATTTGCCGGAACAGATTTCGATGGATTATTTTCTATTCCAAATGTACCTGCAGGAAATTACACCGTTAAAATTTCATTACCGCAATACGAAGATTACTCGGAGGATATTGTTGTGGAAAACAATAAAATAGTTGACCTAAAAATTGCTTTGAAACCTTCAAAAACATTGGGTACTGTTTTAATTGACCATAAAAGAGAAGAAAACTTAGTTGATCCAGGAATCTCAGTAGTAAAGATTACAACGGAAGATATTTCTAGAGTACCAGTAACAGGTGGTGTGTCCGATATTGCAGGATATTTCCAAACGGTTCCAGGTGTAGTATCAACAGGTGACCAAGGTGGTCAGGTATATGTGCGAGGTGGTACCCCAATCCAAAATAAAATTCTACTTGATGGAATGACGATTTATAACCCATTTCACTCTATCGGATTTTTCTCAGTTTTTGAAACAGATTTAATTAAAGGTGCTGACATTTATACTGGAGGTTTTAATGCCAAGTATGGAGGTAGAATTTCATCCATAATGGATATCTCATATAGAGATGGAAACTCGAAAAGATTAGCTGGAATGGTTGGGATTTCTCCTTTTACTTCAAGTTTATTACTGGAAGGTCCACTTTCAAAAAATAACGATATTTCATTTGTAGTCTCAGGTAAAGCATCTTTACTAGAAGAGACTTCAAAAGCATTATACCCTTACATAAATGATGGAGAGGGATTACCTTTTAACTTTTGGGATTTATACGGAAAGGTAACAATGAAAGGCGATGCTGCAAATAAATTCTCTGTTTTTGGGTTCTCTTTTAACGACCAGGTAACCTACCAAGCAGTTTCAAACCTTAATTGGAACAGTTACGGAGGAGGTACAAACTTTTTATTCGTTCCTCAAAATTCAGAGCTTTTCATGAAGGGTAGAATTAACTTCTCGCGCTACGATATTACCTTAAGTGAGGAAAACCTCCAAGACAGGACATCAGGAATCTTAGGGGGAGAAATGGCATTCGATTTTACCTATCACCTACCAGGAAAGAGTAAGTTAGATTATGGGTTTGGTTTTAACTACTTTCAAACGGACTTTGCAACATTTAACTCTGTTAATAGACTTATTGAGCAAAGAAACAATACTATAGAAGCAGGTGCTTATGTGAGCTACCGTCATGTGACTGAAAACAGAAGATTCGTAATTGAACCGAGCGTGCGTTTCCAAGGGTACTCTTCGGTAGGGCAAATTACTGCTGAACCTCGTTTAAGTATGAAGTTTAATGCATTAGAAACGGTTCGTTTTAAGGCAGCTGGTGGTTACTACACGCAAAACTTTACTAGTACAACTTCTGACCAAGATGTAGTGAACTTATTCTATGGATTCATTACTGCACCTTCTAACATTCCAGATGAGTTTGTACAGGAAAATGGTGAGGAAAGAGAAATTTTCAACGGGCTCCAGAAGGCGTGGCATGCGATTGGTGGTTTGGAGATAGATTTAAACGATGAATTTGCATTAGAGTTTGAGGGATACTATAAATGGTTTACGCAGCTATCAAACATTAATAACAACAAGATATTTGACGATAACGCGGAGAACTTTGATCAACCAGATGTATTTAAGAAGGACTTCATTATTGAGAGTGGAAGAGCCTTTGGTGGAGACGTAGTATTTAGTTATACTGGAAGAAAGCTTTATGTTTGGGCAGTATACTCTTTAGGTAAAGTAACGCGTTGGGATGGTTTCCAATCTTACCCTCCTGTTTTTGATAGAAGACACAACATTAACTTCATTTCAACTTACAAATTTGGTAAAGATGAGAGTTGGGAAGTAAGTGCACGTTGGAACTTAGGTTCTGGTCTTCCTTTCAACCAAACTTTAGGAGTATACGAAGAACCAGTTATTGGATCAATAGATGCGGATTATACAACAGGAAATGCAAGCGACCTAACCTTTATTTTCGATAATGGAAATAACGGACGTCTCCCAACTTATCACAGATTTGATGTGAACTTGAAGAAGTCGTTGGAATCTAAAAAGTATGAAAATATCAAATGGGAATTTATTGGAGGTGTAACCAACTTATACAGCCGTCAAAATATTTTTTATGTAAATCGTGTTACTAATGAAAAGGTATATCAATTACCTATTATGCCAAGTATTGCGGTAAGCATGAAATTTTAGTACCTAATCTCAATTTTGCGTTATCATCTTGAACATGCGCAAAACAATAGCTATACTTTTCATTATATTCTCGGGATTTGTAAATGCACAAATTGGAGAGAAGATCAAGGATAAAATCAAGGATGTGAATCCGCGTAATAAATATCCTTCTGCCGTTCAAGTTTATGCCTTTGGTCCGGTTGGTTTAGGAGCATTAACCTATGATTATTTTATCCAACCAAATTTTGCCATTGAGGGCGGCATAGGTTATCATTTGACCGCAGAGAATGTTGGTTTTACATTTGGCGGACGTTTTCACCCCCTGGGTAGAGGGCCACAAAGAGCTACTCCTTATGTTGGATTATATAACTCTGTTGGTCCTGTAGAAGACTCCTGGGAGTATTATAATTTATACATTCCTGTTGGCATAAATAGGATTCAGCGCAATGGATTTAATTGGTCTTTTGAAATTGCTTTTCAGTGGAACACCAGTGTAGGTCGCTGGATATCAGGAGGTATTAAATTTGGACCTCGATTCAAGATATTTAGTTAATGAAATCTTAATCTCTTTCGCATGGATTTTTAGGAGATGAGTGTTATCTTTGTAACGTTATTTATATTTAATCTAAATAAACACAATGATCAATCTTATTATAGCAGATAACAACGAGTTGGTGCGAATAGGATTGCGATCTGTATTCAAAGGTACTGATGTTCAGATTGTAAGCGAAGCGAGAGACGCCCAAGAGTTAATTAGCCAGGTTGGAACCTTTCAACCAGATGTCGTTTTAATCGACTATACTTCAGATGAATTTTCGATAGATGTTGTTCCAAAAATCATGGAGTTAGCCTCTAAAATGAATGTGGTTGCGATTACCCCAACACAGTCAGCAACTACAGTTATCAATGCTGTTAAAGCAGGTATCATCTCTCACGTAAAAAAGAATTGCTCTATTGAAGAGATTAAAGACGCTGTGGTTCAAACGGCATCAGGGAATCGTTTCTTCTGCGGAAATATCATTAAGACGATTCAAAAAGAGGGTATTGACGTGAAGGGCTTAGGTGAAATGGAACTTTCATGTGAACCAATAGTGCTTTCAGAAAGAGAAATCGAAATAATAACAATGATCGCTGAAGGGTGGACCAATAAGCAAATCTCCGAAAAGCTATTTTTAAGTAATCATACCATCAATACACACCGTAAAAACATCATGGGTAAACTTGGTGTTAAGAATACTGCTGGTATAGTTATGTATGCTGTTAAGGAGAATCACATTTCTCCAAATAAATTCTTATTTAATTAGTCTGACTTAGGCTAATCTTAAAATCTTCTAGATTCCATTCACTCCTACTTATATTAAGGAGGTAAACTTCAACGTCTATGGTTTCCTTAGGAAGTTTATTAAAGTAGTGAGCTATTTCTAACTGCCTATAAGCAGAGAAGTTATTAAAGTATCGATCTAGCATTATAAACTCTTCACCAAAAACCTCAGCCTCATTTGAGATATTTATCACCAAGAAACCAATAGCCGCTTCGTCATTTGTTTGAAGATTACCAGTATAGGATACTTTCATCATGTTGCTTTCGGGTTGTAAGTCCAGTTTTAATATGGAAATAAGCGAATCTCTAGAACTTATTGGAGGCACTTGGATATTCGCTAGTGGTTTCCATAAGACTTTTTCTGACCTTTCAAAAATAGTTACACCGGATATAGGGTTGGTATAAACAGTATCGTATAAACCCTGATTTACGCCAGCTTGATTATATGTCGTTATAAGGTAATCTGCCGTTTCGCTAGGGAAATCCTTCCATTGAGGGACATTCATACGGAAAGGGTTGTCGTAATTAAAATAATGAACGTATGATTTAAAACTAAATGGACTTGAGAGGGTGAATAATTCTTCCTGGTTTCGTTGTTCGTTTTCAATTATCGTGATATCATTTCGCATCAATACATTCTGCTGCCATGGCGCTGAATAGCTAAAGTTGAAATGGGTCAAGGAATGCAGTAGGAATATTGTAAAAGGGTATACTCCAACAATCCAAAATTTTTCTCCCATATCAAGCAAAAAATAGAAGCTTAAAACACCTAATAGAATGAAGTGAATGGCAACTCTGTTCTGCGGATAGTTGATCCCCATAAATACATGCATTAAAATCGCACTGAATAAGGTTGAAATAAAAAGAATTAAAATAATCCCACTGTTCTTATTCCATGAAATTTTCTTGAGGTTTAAGAAGATAAAAATCCCGGTTAAAAATCCCCAAACCAAGAACATCCATACTCCTTCAAAACCGAGTAATTCATTCGGTAAATTAAGGATTACATCAGAATAAAATCCAGTTTTACCTCCGATGTAAAGTTCTCCTGCGGCCTTTAATTCTAAAGCATGAATAGCGCCGGCAAAATAAGGGATTCCCCCAATGAGAATTAAGAGAAATATGGATTTAAAATCTTTGTTTTGAATAGAGATGAGAATTCCCAAAAGAAAGACTAAACCAATTATTGGTATAAAGGCAAGGTTTGACCAAATGGCTAAGCTACCAAATACAGATATAAAGAGAATGTCCTTTAACTTGAAGTGATTTGCATACTCTATTAAATGAAAAATCGCCCCAGTTAATAAGGCCAGTGATATCCCGTAACCTCTTGCAAGTGAAAAGAAAGAATTAATAAAGAAAATGGAGCAAAGCGTTAAAACTAAGAATGCTCCTAGTTTTTTGTTTTTCATGATTGATCTGATCTTCATTAAATAATTGAAAAACAGAATAAAGAAGGCCGACTCAACCAACCTCATTGCTATAAAATTATCTCCAAATATTAAAAAGGATAACCGGTTTAAGAATGTAGAAATGAAGTGGTTATTCGCATCTAAATGTGCCGTGAATGGATTGTAATCTCCAGTTTTTACGTAAAGGTGAAAATTCCAAATTTCATCTATAAAAGGTTCAAGCGTGAAGCATCGAATTAGAATATACAAATACACGAGTCCTCCAAAGGCCCACAAGAGTATATTGATTGTTCTTTTTTGCATTTATTCCTCAGAAAAATCTAGCTGCCAAAAACCAACGTCATGCCATTGGTCAAATTTCAATCCTACTTTACTAAAATGGGCAACTTTTTTAAACCCGAAGTATTCATGGAATTTTTCTGAGGGTTTATTGGGCAAAGTGATTCCTCCAATAATTTGTTTAAAGCCTCCTTCTTTAAGCAGGTTGAGCAAATCCTTATAAAGCATTTTTCCAATCCCTTTTCCTTTTGCTTTTGGAGCCACATATACACTTGTTTCTATTGAATAGCGATAGGCCACTCGTTCTCTCCACGTATTGGCATAGGCATAACCCAAAATCTTTCCGTCTTCCTCATATACCAACCAAAAGAACTTATCTTTTACTTTGCGAATTCTTTCCAGCATTTCGGCTGATGTTAGCTCAACCTCTTCAAATGTAATTACCGTTTCACGGATATAGTGATTGTACATTTCACATATTGCAGGAGCATCGCTTTCCTTTACCTTTCTAATCATTATAAGATTGATTTATAAAGAGAACACCATTCTTCCTTAACCTTATTTTCTCCATAAATTGCGAGAATACTATTACTGATTTCAGTGGGATTGTAATTAAGGTAGTTATCGGTCATTTTGTTTATTGCTGCGACGTATGCGGCAGTTTCACCCAATGGGATTAGTAATCCGTTTTCTTTACGAATAAAATGATTGGGGCCACCACTTGCTGTACAAACTACAGGTCGTCCATTTGCGATTGCTTCAGCGATAGCCATACCAAACGTTTCCGTAATTGAATTATTCACGAAAAAGTGATAATCTTTAAAACGTTCTTGTACCTCGCTTTGAGACATGCGTCCTAGAAGTTTTACTTTTTCTTCTAATCCTAGTTTAGATATTTTATGAAGAATCATTTTTCTATCCGGACCATCCCCAATTATATCTAAGAATAAATTTTCATTCTTCTTCAAAGCTTTCGAGAAACTCTCTAATAATCCAATGTAGTTTTTTGTTTGATTGTTTAGGTCACCAACCGTCAAAATCTTTACCCCTTTTTCATTTGATGGATAAGGAGTAGGAGTACCAAATATTGGATTTGGAATGACGGAAGACCTTGCCCCTGTATTTTTAGTTAAGGCTTTTTGTAGATCTTCACTAACAGAAGTTATTTTCTTCGCGCGCTTCAAAGCCGTTAAATAGAGTTTCCTTTCTTTCGCTGGTAAGTTATCATACTCTCCATTTAAATGACCAGACCAGTGAGATGTGACAACTACAGGTATATCTTTTTCTATTTGCTCTAAAATTAACCCCGAACGCATTGGAACATGCAAATGACATAAGTCAATTGGAGTTTCTATTTGTTTGAGTCCAATAGAAAGTGCTTTTTTGAAACGGCTAAAGTTCTTCAATCGCCTTAATATCCCTTGATCTTGTTTGTAGTAAACACGAATTTCTCGAACACTTTCTTCAATTTTCACTTCGCAGTCAAAATCCTTATGCGCATCATGAAGAGGGTGAGGGTAGAGGACTGTCACCTCAAAGTCACTGGAAATAAGTCGAGCTTGTTGTTGAATAAATCCACCTAATTGAATATCTGTTTTATTAGGGTACCATTGAGGAACAACAAGAATATGTTTTTTAGCTTCCAATTAAGCTTCGCTATTAAGTCTTTCTATAATCTTATCTGCCACACGAAAAGAATTCGCATATATTGTGAACGTGTATGGAACGCTTCCTCCAGTAGGCATAAAGCTTGCATCGGTAACGTAAAGATTATTCACTTCATGCGCCTGACAATTAGCATCCAAAACACTGGTCTTAGGATCAGTACCGAAACGACACCCTCCAGCCATTAAATTTCGAGGTGGAGCACCTGAAATAGTAAATTGTAAATCTCTTGCTCCAGTATGGAATAGAATACGCGTAGCTTTTTTTGCAATGTATTTACCCACACGAATCATTTCGTCGAGGTAACCAATACGAATATGTCCAACCGGATCGCCCCATTTATCAACATGTTCCTCGCTAAGCTTTATAAAGGAGTCATCATTAGGTATCCAATCGTTAAAAACCTCAAAACGAACACGTTTTTTGTTGCGAAAAGAATCGTGAATTTTGGATTTTAACGCTGAACCATAAAGTAGCTTGCCATTCTCGTCACGTTTTTGACGTATTAATTTTGGCATTGGAGCTGAGTGTTCAATTAAGAAATCTATTGTTCCACCTTTAGTCACAGGTCCGAACTCTTCGTCATCGATTTCATAGAAATCTTGTGTGGCTTGATTTACGAAAGTCAATGGAATATCAAACTTCTTACGTTTGTCTTCGTCAAGTTTATTCAAGTCAAAAATCCCCGAACCTGCACCTCCTCCAGCAAAAAGAAGGTTTTTACCTACGTTTCCGCTATTATTGGCAAGTCCATTAGGGAATTTATCACTTTTCGACATTAATAGTAATCTCGAGGTTTCTACGGCTTGACAGGCCACTACAAAGAGTCTGGCTTCAACAATATTCTTCTCGCCTGAAGAATCATAATATTTTGCACGTTGGATTTCTTCACCATCACCACAATCTAAATGGAATACTTTAGCATGCGGTATAATTTTACAATTTCCTGTTTCAATAGCTTGATCTAATAGTGCAGCACGGCTGCTTCCTTTGGCATCTGAACTACAACCAAAACTTCCACAGTAATTGGAGTGATAACAAGCTTTCCTTTTTCCTTTAGGTGATGAAATAATTCCACGTGGTGCAGGAAAGGTTTGTACATTTTCTTCTTTTGCCGCTTCCTTTACCCATTCTCCGAACACATTCGTGCCTAATGGGGGATATGGAAAGTCTTCTGTAGAGCGAGGTTCTAAGGCTTTATGAGGTACAACCTTACCTGAAACGCCTATCTCGGTCTCTACTTTTGCATAATATGGCTCTAAATCGTCGTAAGATATAGGCCAATCAACTGTATTAGATCCCTCGTATGTATCCGGATAAGTAGAAGCAAGTTTAAAATCGTTCGGTTTTAGGCGATGGAAATAGGCACTCATAAAATTGGAAGATCCTCCCACACAGTTACCATTCCAATAAGATTTTCCACTCGCTTGTGTTGTTTTGGCTTCCCATTCTCCTGCATCATTCTTTGACTCAACAACATGAAATTCTCCCTCTAAATCCGATTTGTATAAATCACGACGGGTAGCCACCATTTCATCTTTTGAGAAGTGCTCGGTGTTGAACCACGGTCCTTTTTCGAGCACAACAACATTAAAGCCAGCCTTACTCAATTCGTATATAACTGGTCCGGCACCGGCTCCACTGCCTACTACACATACATCATACTTCATCATTCACCATTTTAAAAAGTGCGTCGTAGTTATTTGAACTATCTGGTCTTGGACTTCCTGGTGTATGACCTAACCAGGTCCAACCAACTTCATTTGGTTGGGCTCCATATTCTGGATCGAGTATAAGTGACTCATAGGTATAGGTGATGAGAACCGAACACCATTTACTCCCATATTCATCCTCAATCATTATTTCCATGAGTTTATCTAGCTCATCGGAACTTAAATTCAGTATATCGGCCTTTAAGTTTTCTTTGGAAGTTTCATTGGCCCAATCAATTCCTTCAACAATAAATTTATTGTGATACTTATGCTTCTCTTCTTGGAGTAATAAGTTGAGTATGTAATTTTGGGTATTGAGGTCTTTGATACTTGGACCATTTCCATCATCAGGCCAAAGTTTATTTAGTACGAGGTTAAGAATGCTCGCTTGTTCGTCAGAAACTTTTACATTTCCTTTGAATGTAATATTAGAACAAGACGTGAATATTGGTATTTGCAATGCTACCCCTGCCAATAAGACCGATTTTACGAACCTTCTTCTGCTCGACTCCCATGCTTCGAGATTGGCTAAATGTTCTGGAATTTGAGGCATACACAAAATTAATCATAATCCCACGTAAAACAAAAAAGGCTACCCAATGGGTAGCCTTCTTTTTCGAAACTAAATTTCTTAGTGAGCTTCTTCAGTGTCTCCACCTTCACAAGCACCATCTTCGCAAGCTCCTTCTTCGCAAGCCATAGCGTCAGCGTTAGCAGTATCTGCTTCCTCAACTACTTCTTCGATTTCTTCAGCAACTTCTTCGATTTCTTCGTTTACTTCTTCAACTGCCTCGTTAAGAGCGTCAGTTAAAGCTTCTGCAGCGTCATCTCCACCGCATGATACCATAAATGCAGATGCAACAAATGCAAGTGCTAACATTTTAAATGTCTTTTTCATAATAGCGTTTCTTTTAATTTACAATTGATTAAACGTGTTTGCCTTAATTGGGGGCAAAATTATAATAAAAAAATTAAAAACACCAAAGATAATTCTAATATTTCCTAGGAATTCTTTAGAGTACGGCTAGTTCAAACGCCTTTTTGTCTTCTAGTTTTCCAATTAATTGATCGCCTTGAACAATCTGACCTACACCACTTGGAGTCCCTGTAAACAGCAGATCTCCTTGTTTTAAAGTGATAAACTTACTCACGTATGCTATAAGCTCATCAATCTTAAAAATCATGTCTGAACTACTTCCTTTTTGAACACTTTCATTATTCTTTAGAAGTTCAAAATTCAGATTGTTTAGGTCGTAATCTTCTTTGTTAAAAGTCTCAGAAGCCAGAAATGCCGAATTATCAAATCCCTTCGCAATTTCCCAAGGATGTCCTTTTTCTTTGCATTTGGCCTGAAGATCTCTAGCTGTAAAATCAATTCCCAATGTAAATTCGTTGTAGTATTTATGCGCAAACTTCGGGTCAATACTCTTTCCTACTTTTGATATTTTCACTACAATTTCTAGTTCATAATGCACATTATTTGAGAAGCTAGGAATGTAGAATTTATTTTCTCTATTCAGCGCTGTATCTGGTTTTAAAAAGAACATTGGTTGTGTTGGAACAGCCGCGTTCATTTCTTTAGCATGTTCGCTATAATTACGTCCTATACAAATGATTTTCATACTAGTTGTTGAATTTTTTCTTTAAAGCGTCTAATTTATTCTCGATACTTCCGCCTTGATTATTTGTACTTTTGATTCTATTTACTTCTTTTTCAAGGACTTTTTTAGTGTAGGTAGGGAAGTTGTTATCAATGATCCATTTATGGTACCCTGGTTCAGACTTTAATACTTGTGCAATTGTCTTACCTGAATTCTTACCGAAATTATATATCATTTCTCCCTTATCATTCAAAGCCAAACGTCCTACGAAATCAATCTTTCTATTCTGTCCTTGGTGTGTAAAGGCCTCTAATGCATCAACATCATTTTCAAGATTTTCATACATTTCCAGTTGTCCTTTTAAAACCTCGTAGGTAGCAAAGGCATCTGCATGTGCATTATGCGCGTTTTTCAATTCTTTTTTACAATAGAACTTGAGTGCAGCCTCTAAGGTTCGTTGTTCCATTTTATGGAAAATGGTTTGTACGTCAATGCTTTTCCGATCGCTCATGTCAAGCTCAAAATCGTTTCGGTAGAGTTCTTCAAGTAGAAAGGGAACATCAAATCTATTGGAGTTATATCCCGCTAAATCAGCATTTCCAATAAATGTAATAATGTTTTGAGCTTCTTCCTTAAAGGTCGGTGCATCTTTTACATCATAATCTGTAATTCCATGTATGGCGGTGGAGTCTGCCGGAATATTCATCTCAGGATTAATACGAAGTACTAGTTTGTCTTCGTTGCCATTCGGCATTACCTTGTGAATGGCAATTTCAATTATACGATCTGCTGAGATATCAAGTCCAGTTGTTTCTAGATCAAAGAAAGCGAGTGGACGCTTTAGATTTAAGTTCATGAAATTCTTGCAATTATGTTATTGCAAAGATAGATATAAGTCTGCCATTTCTGGAACTTCAATCTTAATTTCAACACGACGGTTAAGCTGACGGTTTTCAGGATTATCCGCTCCATCTGGATAAGCATTAGGAACTTTTTCCCTTGTTTCCCCAAACCATGCATTACTTATGCGATTTGCAGCAATACCTTTATCAATTAAGTATTTGTGTGCTGCGAGAGCTCTACGCTTAGATAATTTATCGTTGTAAGGTTCAGAACCAAACCAGTCTGTATGTCCTTCAAGACGAATAGTAACTTCTTTATTTTCTTTCATGAAGTTATAAAGGTTATCAAGTATGTTTTCACTTTTATCTCTAAGAAAGTGCTTATCAAAATCGAACAGCAAATCTGCAAATAACTGAAGTTCGCTTCCCGATCCTGAACCACCAGTAGAATCCTCTACCATTTCTTTCAGTTCAATAATATCTACTTCTTCCGTGTAGGTTAGCTCAGTATTATTAGGATCAATTGTGTGTATAAATGCCGAATAAGTAATTTCTGCATCTGAATTATCTAAGTTGTAAGAGAAGGTA
Organism: Crocinitomicaceae bacterium; assembly: GCA_022447665.1. GTDB lineage: Bacteria > Bacteroidota > Bacteroidia > Flavobacteriales_D > Crocinitomicaceae > JAKVAQ01. Next base: position 1,574 of record JAKVAQ010000003.1, on the reverse strand, counting down.
ACATTGTTGTTAACGTCTTCAACTTCGAATGGATTAGATGAGTTTGCCGCTAATTCGTATTTACCATTATCGCCGGTAGTTACAATATTGGCTACCACTTTTTGAGTGTTCGAAAGGTAGATTTTTTGTGATGCTCTATTCGTGTTAGTTTCATTCGAGAAATTGTAAACGTTACCAGTTAAGTTAAGGTTGTTTTCATTCCCCCCTAACAGGCTCTTGTAGCTCGCATTGGCATCATCTTGATTAAATAAAAGAATGTACTCCTGAGTTGTGTCAATATGCTCAAACGAAAACTTACCATTCGCATCAGTTTCATCAATTCTAAGCACTTGATGATTAGTATTCATTAACCATACTTCAATTCCTTCTGCATTCGAAGTTCCAGAATGAGAAACTTCTCCACCAATACCTGAAACGAAATCAATAGCGCCTACTGATCCTGAGAAATCGCTAACACCATATTTTTCTTCAATCTCAGATTCAATATCGAACATTGCGTTCTTAAAAGTTGCTTTCGAAGCGTATTCTTGACCAGACTCATCGTATAGATACTCAATTGTAATCTCTTGATAAAGGTTGTATGTCTCACATTGCTTAGGAATGAAGAATTCTTCAACATGCGGACGAATTTTAGTGTAACGGCTTTGAGCGATAACTAACTCTAATAAATAAGTTTGTTCAGGTGGTAAGGCCATTTCGTACTTTCCAGTTTTAGGGTTTGTAGAAAATGTTCCCATTTCTTCACCAGTCTCTTTATTGGTGATTTTTATTACACCGTTTACAGGAAGGTTATTTTCAGAGAAAACGGCATAACCTTTAACGTTTGTTGTAGGAATATTTTTACAACCGTATTTAGCCGTATAGATATCCATATATCCGAAAGAACCTGGACGCATTGAAGAATAGTAAGCCAAAGTACCTTCCGAATTCTCTACATAGAAAATATCATCTCCAGAAGAGTTCACAGGCGCCCCTATATTTACAGGATCACTCCAGTTACCATTTTCATCTCTTTCAGTTTTAAAGATGTCGAAACCACCCATTGTGTTGTGGCCTTTAGATGCGAAATAAAGCGTTTTACCATCTTTAGAAAAATATGGAGCATCTTCGTCATATTCCGTATTAATAGTTGGACCTAAGTTCTCAGGTTTGCTCCATGATCCATTCTCGTTTTTCTTTGAGTAGTAAATATCTCTACCTCCGAATCCATCATCAGCATTTAGACCAACAATGAACATTTCACTTTCATCTTGAGTAACAAAAATACTTGGAGTAGCTTCACCAATGTTCACATTCTGGTTCATTCTTTTTGGAATACCCCATTGACCAGATTCGTTTTTCTCACTTTTCCAAATACCATTTTCTTTATAAATATAAAGTGTCATTCCATCAGCCGAAACGCTAACTGGCGCGGTATGGTTTTTACCTTCATTTACCTCTTTATTTACGTAACCTGAAGATTTGTCAATAATCGCTGATTCACCCCAAGCATCTCCTACACGAACCGTGTAATAGATGTCTTCAAAGTTTTGACCATCAACGTGTTTTTTTCTTCCCGGTGGACGTCTATAACA
>JAKVAQ010000029.1 GCA_022447665.1 Crocinitomicaceae bacterium | reverse complement strand
ACGATGTCGGTTATACTTAAATTTTTGACATAAAAAAACACCTTTAGTAAGGTGTTTGTGGTAAGTAATTATGTTTTTAACGATTTGGCTAAGCTGTGTTTTAATACAGTTTAGGTTTTGTTAGCAATATTTTTCTATTCAATTTCTCCAATGGTTTGGTAGATGAATTCTAAATGTTCGTTCATTTTAACACACTTTAGATTTTCAATTTTTTCGCTTCCACCCAATGCGAGCATTGGTTCGTATCCCAAGCATTCATTAAATGCAGGAGGGTTAATTTCTTTTATGGCCTTCCAATAAACAGAGGCATCTACTTTTTTATATAAAAATTCTTTATCTGTCAACCTGAATTCCATAAATAAGCCAAATTTGCTACCAACCACAGCAGACCAACCCTTTCTATAGTTAACAATTTTAATTCTTTCTTTTTCCCATAAGTAAAAATCACCCAAGGCAGTTGTTGCAAATACGATAGTAGGTTCTAAATAAACGTTTACAGATTCATTTAAAAAATCTATATAGTCATTAGGATTTACAAAGCGAAGATATCCATCCATAAAAGTCCCAAAACCATAATCTTTCCAAAACTGTATTAAATCTTCTGGAAGAAGTTCGGTGTATTTTTGAATAACTTGCTCATTGGGGATGGTTGTAATCTTATATTCTGGGTACTTTTCGAAAAAATGTTCCATATTCTTGTTTCAATTATTGCTAACGGTGTGGCTAAACTGCGTTTTAATGCAGTTTAGGTTTTGTTATGATGGTTCTTTCCAGTTTTTCGAAAATTCCAGAATGTTTTCGTTAATCTCGCTAGCCGAGTTTCCAAGTTTAATGGCAAGCATTTCATAGTTATTATAGTCAGATTTATTTCGGTAATGGAAATAAGTATGCTCTCCAGTGTTTCCAACTAAGTTTAGTTTCCTGAACTTTGCGTAATTCCTGCCTTTGAGAGATATTAATTGACTTAGTACACCATCTTTAGATATTTGATAAAGTGCTTTCTCACTCTTAAATAAAAACCGACTGTTTATCTTGTCTTCGGCTATCAAGTAATTTACATTCTTATATATGCTAGTGTCATATGGTGCTATTTCATCCAAGACCTCACCTGTGAATTTATCTAGGATAAAGAAAAAGTAAAGTGTATGTTTGTCGGGATAGGAAGACTTACTTTCGGAATCCGTAAATGCAGATAGTAAAATTCGATTGTTCGAAAGCTCAAAAGCTTGAAGTAATTGAAGATTATTTGGAATAAACCGAGATCCTAAGTTCAAATCCCAACTATCTTTCAGGTCATTTTCACGCTGCTCAATAAAGGTGAGTAACTTTATTTTATCCTCCCCGTTTAGAAATTTCATTTTATTAGGAAATAATTCCTTGTTTTCGTTTCCTTCAATAAGTTCGTTGTAGATCCAGCAATCTTGTAGATATGATGTTTCAAATTCTGATGTAGAATGAAATGAAGGAAGCGCTTCCATACTTATTGCAAGTATGTAGCGATTTCTGTCTTTTTTACCTTTTGTGATACAAATAACTTCACCACTAGAAATCCTAAAAAATGAACTAAAAAAATTATGATCGTTTTTTTCTTCGGTCCCAAGAAAGTTAATTATTTCCCCCTTAGGATTAATAGTGTAGCATCTATTATAGTCCGTCGTTATAATTATATCATCTCCTTGCAAAAATAGAAATCTGGGATTTTCATTTGGCATGCTGATGTTATGAATCTTTCTGATGTGGTCGTCCATTTCTACAAGAGGAATAGTATTGATTCTTTCCAAAGAAGGATTGTAGACAACAAGATTTCGGATCTTTTTGAAATCATCTAGATCCATATTGATAAGTTCCTCGGCACTAATTTCTTTTTCTTCAATGTTATAGAAATTTCCTTTGTCATCAAATGTGAAAGGCATTACCCCGTTGTGAACAGGAAGAATTTTTATTCTATTCTTTATCATCATCCATATTGTTTCAAATTCATCATAACGATTAGTATATGAAGCGTAGCCTGCCGTTTGGCGGCTATGATTTCATATACATTGTTAGCGATTTTTTATTTTCTTTCCTTTAAATATTTCATCTCCTTCATTCGAGATAATATTGGTGTAATCAGTATTATATGTTCTCGATTTGACCTCAAGTTTATCAAGTATTTCGTTGGCTTCTCTTCTTATAGATAACCAGGTTTCGTTATTGTCTAAGAATTCCCAGTCCCATATTTCATTTGGTATGTTGTCAACTTTAGTTTTGAATTCTAACAGAATGTCTTTTAGCTGATTGTCAATCAAGTTGTTCTTAAAAACTGTTTTAAACAAAATTGGCGTAAATGCATAATCTAATTCTTCATATAATTCAGTTAGAGGATCTATTAAAACAGGAGCCATTTTATCTAATTCTTTTTCATTGTAGGTATAAAGAATTAGTGCATTGATAATGTTTGTGTAGTAAAAATCTACGTGCTTATCATATTCTTCTAATTCTCTCTTTGTAAATCCCATGTCATCAACTTCCTCCTTTTTGTTTGGAGTTAAATTCTTCTTGTTTGATTTGAAAAAGTTGAATTTCATTCTTCAGTTTTAATTATCGCTAACAATTGAATAAAACCCATTAATGGGTTTTATTCCCTATAAATTAAAGGTAATAAAACTATGGGTTATAGCTGAATAAAGTGGAACTTGATATTTTTCTGTGCAAGATTTTCTGCCAGGGGTTGCAGCAATTGTTTGAGCTCTTTTTACGACGAAGGAATAAAAAAGCGAGTGCGGAAAACCCGCCGGTTCACCGGGGCAGCCAAAAAAATAGGGCATTAATAATTGGTTTAAGTAGATTTAGGAACTCCACGGGTTTAAAGTAAGAATCCTCCCCCTTAGTCCCTCTCCAAAGGGGGAAATAAATTAAACATTGAAATGAGCCTTCGACAGGCTCAGTATCCAAACTTAAGTACCGGACACTTCGACTCCCTTCAATGACCTAAATCCTAAAACGACTTCATTCTGTCCAAATACTCATAGCCTTCATCGGTGCGTTGCTTCGATAGCTTCTTGTATTCTACCAGAGCCCACAGCACAAATTCTTTTGCAAAATTCAAATCATCCTTCGCAATTTCAGGCTGGTATGTCGCTACTAAATTGTCCAACGGCTTAATCTTGGTCAATTCTTTCTGGTATTCTGCATCCGAAAATTCATCCAATAATTCAAATGAATCGTTGTTGTAAAACCAATCTAAAATGTCTTGGTAAGGCGATACAGTGGCTTGACGCTCGAGTTTTTTAATTTCGGGATAATATTTTACAAATAACGACTTAATTGCATCGTTCAAAAGAATCGCCGCCACACGCTCTGCGCCTTCCTGCTCTCCCTCGTACACCAATTCTACTTTACCCGTAATCGCTGGTATAATTCCAACAAAATCCGATAAACGAATAGCTGTACTTTTCTCGCCCGCCATAATCGCTCTTAACTCAGCGGTACTCAATAAGTTTTCATAAGCCGTTATACTCGTACGCGCACTTACACCACTTTTTACATCAACATAATCACTTTTCCTTGCTTCAAAACTTATTTGTTCAATTAAGTCTTTCGCCAATTCAGGTACGTGAATACCAACCGACTTTTCGTCTAGCTTCGTTGATTCTTGAGATGTAATTTCTTTGGCAATCTCAATAGATTTTGGATAATGTGTAATGATCTGTGATCCAATCCTATCTTTCAATGGTGTTACAATACTTCCACGGTTTGTGTAATCTTCAGGATTGGCCGTGAAAATGAATTGTAGATCCAACGGCATTCTCAATTTGAATCCGCGAATTTGTATATCACCTTCTTGAAGAATATTAAAAAGAGAAACCTGAATTCTGGCTTGCAAATCCGGTAATTCGTTAATCACGAAAATTGAACGGTTTGCCCTAGGAATCATTCCATAATGTAAAACGCGTTCATCTGAATAACTCAACTTCAATGTAGCTGCTTTAATTGGATCAATATCTCCAATCAAATCTGCCACCGTTACATCAGGTGTAGCTAGTTTCTCGAAGAAACGCTCGTCTCTATGCACCCATGAAATAGGCGTGTCATCACCTTTTTCGGCCAACAAATCAACAGCATATTTAGAGATCGGCGAAAAGGGATCATCGTTAATTTCAGATCCTTCTACTACCGGAATATACTCATCCATTAAACGCGTTAAGGCACGTGCCATTTTCGTTTTTGCTTGTCCTCTTAATCCTAAAAAGTTGATGTTGTGTTTAGATAAAATTGCACGTTCTACTTGAGGCACAACGGTATCTTCATAACCCCAAAACTCAGGGAAAATATCTTCTTTCTTTGATAATTTTTCAAGCAAGTTTTTTCTCAACTCATCTTTGATTGGTTGATGCGTATATCCCGCTTTTTTTAATTCACCGAAGGTTTTAATCTTGGTATTATCCATTAATTCTCTTTTTTCTATTCGTTTCGTAATCTTCAAAAATCATTTCACCTAAACCTTGCAATCCTGTGTAAAAAGCTTTTCCTTGGTTTTCTTCAGTAAAACGCGCCACAAATTCTTGCAAGTATTCATCCTGAGCAATCATAAATGTGGTAATTGGAATGCGTAATTTTCGTGCTTGACGTGCTTGGTTGTAACACTTCTCAGTAATAAAATCGTCTAGGCCAAAACTGTTTTTATAGTATTGACCATCGGGCATTCTTAAGCAGCTTGGCTTACCATCGGTAATCATAAAAATCTGCTTGTTGGTATTTCGTTTTCTTCTCAAAATATCCATGGCCAATTGAAGTCCTGCAACCGTATTGGTATGGTAAGGTCCAACTTGTAAGTAAGGCAAGTCTTTCAGTTTAATTGGCCAAGAGTCATTTCCGAAAACAATAATATCGAGAGTGTCTTTCGGGTATCTAGTAGTAATCAACTCAGCCAATGCCATGGCTACTTTTTTAGCTGGTGTAATTCTATCTTCTCCGTACAAAATCATGGAGTGACTAATGTCAATCATGAGTACCGTACTCATCTGTGCTTTGAAGTTCGTTTCTTCGACCACCAAATCATTTTGAGTGATTTGAAACTCTCCAATTCCATGGTTGATTTGAGCGTTCTTTAAACTCTCAGTCAATGAAATGTTTGCCAGGTTATCGCCAAATTGATATCCCCTAAACTCTCCCGTTTGTTCGTCGCCCTTACCAATGTAATTTGTTCGATGATTTCCGGAACGCCCTTTTTTCATTTTTCCAAAAATTTGGTTCAATGCATTTTTTCTAATCGAGCGCTCTGTTTTTGAAGTGATAGCTAAACCACCTTTTTTATCATCATCATCTCTAATGAAACCTCTTTTCTTTAAATCTTCAATGAAATCATCCATGGTATAATCTGCCGTGAAAAGATTATACTCTTTGTCCAGCTCATACATCCAGTCCAAGGTCTCGTAAACATCACCTGAGGTATAGGTAATGAGTTCCATAAAAATATCAAACAAGCGTTCAAATGGAGATTGATCGCCTTGCTCAAAAGGGGTAAATACAAACCCTCGTTTCTTATTGGATTTTTCCGTCTTCTTCATACACCTATAAATTTAACAATTAAAGGACTCACTTGTTGTAAGACGTGTAGGGTATTCAAAACTTAACCTTGAAACTACTTTTTAGGGCTTTTTATTATTCTTGCATAATAAATTATTCAATGTTAATAGTAATTCCAGAGTTAATTACATATTTTTGTATCAATGTTTGTTAAAGGAAAGTACATAGTAATTTTTGCATTAATGGCCTTTTTAATAGGCTCTTGTACTGCATCGCGCTTTGTAGAGCCGTTAGATAAAGGAGAAATCACTGCGGGATTTAATTTCGGTGGACCGGCGATTGGATTTGGAGGTTTAACAATACCAATTCCTATGTTAGATGCTGAGGTAGGTTATGGGTTAGATACTAACCTAACCGTATTTGGGGGAATTAATGCTACATCTTTATATTTCAATAATATTCATGTTAGTGGGGGAGCTACTTACCAATTTTTGGAGCAAGATCGTTTTATTCCAAATCTTTCTGTTAGTCCATCCTTCCAATTTGTCTTTGGCATGTCAGAAAATAAGGCTTCGTTCTGGCCTGTACTGGATTTAAATGCCTATTGGAATTACGGAGAAAGACGTAATTATTTCTACACAGGAATCAACAATTATTTTGAACTTACTTCAACCATGGCATTAGAGCAGGACCAAGCACATCATTGGTTGTTTAGTCCGCAAATAGGTCATGTTGTAAAAGGGAAGAAAGGGAATTGGCAATTAACTACTGAGTTCAAGTTTTTAGGGATTAATTTGGATAATTCTACCGCATTTATTCCGTACAAAAGTCTTACTGGTAGTTACGGTGCTACTGGTGTTTATGTAGGTTGTCGTTGGTTTATAAATAGAGAGAAATGAGAGAGGGAATATTAATTATAGCATTATTTGTTGGTCTTTTTTCTTGTAAAAAACCTAATAATTTGGATGGGTTAGCCTTTCCTTCAGAACGGTTGGATGAATATCAATTCGATGCGTATGAGAATACATGGGACATTGAAATTCCAGATTCATTTACCATAGCACCTGAGCAGCGTACATTATTTACGGTTCCTTCTTTTGATGAATCTACAGGCGAAACGTACAATATCTATTGCGTTTACATTGGTGACTTGGCCAATTTAGCAAGTGATTCAATCATTTTATATTGTCATGGCCAAGCCCTTCATATGGACACGTACTGGAATAGAGTGAGTATTCTTGCCAACTTAACCGAAAAGCATCACTACGGGGTGTTAATGATGGACTACCGCGGATATGGTATGAGCGAAGGAAGTTCAGATGTCAATAGTTTAGAAGAGGATGTTGATGCCTGTATTACCTGGTTAAAAGATCAAGGAGCTGATCAGAATAAGACCTTTTATTACGGGTTTAGTTTAGGATGTATTCCGGTAATTGACCGCGCGGCATATAGGAGTGATTTTAAACCAACAAAGATTATTTTAGAGGCACCTTTGGCTTCAGTCGAGAACCTCTCGAATACCTCTACGATTATTAATGTTGATCCGAGTTACATTACCAATTTACGTTTTGAAAATGCTGAAAAAATTAAAGATGTAGATGCGGAATTAATGTGGATGCACGGTGTAGCGGACGATTACATAGAAATTGAAAATGGAGAACTGATTTATGGTAACCATTCTGGAAATTATAAAGAAGCGCATCGTGTTGAAAATGCCGGTCACTCTGAAGTTCCTCATTTATTGGGATTAGAAACTTATATGAGTATTTTAGAGGAGTTTTTAAATAAGTAAAATGCCACTAAAATCGATTAACCCTTTTACAGGGGAAGAAATCAATTCTTACGATATTTTCTCAAAGCAGGAAATGAATGACGCCATTGATGATGTGGCAAAAAATCAAAAATCTTGGGAGCTAAAATCTGTTAAAGAAAGATTCAAGCTAATTGCCGCTGTAAAAAATCACTTATTAGAAAATAAAGAACGCTTCGCCACTTTAATGACAGCCGAAATGGGGAAGTTAAAGAGTGAATCCATTGCAGAGATTGAGAAATGCGCGTTGCTTTGTGATTATTACATGGAGGTTTCGGAGGAGATGCTTCAGCCTGAGGAGATAAAAACTGACGCTAAATATTCAGGGATAGATTATGATCCACTTGGAAATATTCTTGGGGTAATGCCATGGAATTTTCCGTTTTGGCAAGTGTTCCGCTTTGCAATTCCTACCTTAATTGCGGGTAATGGGGTTTTACTCAAGCATGCCTCGAATGTAGCCGGTTGTGCTGTTGCATTGGAAGAGATTTTTAATGTGACAAAAGAGGGTGTTTTTGCTACGCTATTGATTTCTGCCAAACAAGTAGAGGAAGTATTGGCCAATGATAAAGTGAATGGCGTTTCGTTGACCGGAAGTGAAGCTGCGGGTAGATCGGTGGCGGCCTTGGCGGGGAAATATCTGAAGCCTAGTTTGTTGGAGTTAGGCGGTAATTCTGCTTTCATAGTATTGAATGATTGTGATATTGATAGGGCAGTGGATGATTTTATTGTGGGGAGATATTTGAATTCTGGACAGAGTTGTGTTTCGGCAAAACGCTTAATGATTCAAGAAGATATTCACGATACTTTTCTAAAGAAGTTAAAGGCCAAAGTCCAGGAATTTTCAACTGGAGATCCGAACTGGAAGAATACGAAGTTGGCACCAATGGCGCGCAAAGATTTAGCCGAAGAATTAGAAGCTCAGGTAAAGGAATCGATTAAAAAAGGAGCGAAGCTTTATTACGGAAATGAACGAAGTGGGGCAATGTATAAATACACCATTTTAAATGATGTTGCCCCGGGAATGCCAGCTTTTGATGAAGAACTTTTTGGGCCAGTTACTGCTGCGATTAAAGTGAAAGATTTGGATGAGGCCATAGCGCTCACCAATAACTCTAAGTTTGGTTTAGGTGTATCAATCTATACTTCTTCAACCGATGCGGTTCGAGCCCGTGCTAGCGAGTTTAATGAAGGAGCTGTATTTATTAATTCCATTGTAAAATCAGACCCTAGAATTCCTTTTGGAGGAGTTAAAAACTCGGGCTACGGAAGAGAGTTAGCCAAAAACGGATTAATGGCCTTCGTGAATCAAAAAACGATTTATTTAAAAGATTAATCCTTCATCCTTCTAATAGGAATAGCGATACCAACAACTACGGCTGGAATCAATACCAATAAGAACCAGAATGGATATGGAATGCTGAGGTAATTTAATAAAGCGCCGATTAAAAATAATCCACCGATCAATACAGCGATAAAACGCCAACCACCAGAGATTTTTAACCCTGTTGCAATGGCAGACCAAGCACCAAAGGTATAAGAAACTGCTAGCGCTATTAAGGCTAAGACTGGCGCTTCTGAAGCATCTAACGAAGAAATATTTCTGATATCAAAATCCAATAAAAATCTATAGGCGAGGCCTTGAAGAATGGCCATTACAATGGCGCCTACAATAATGCCCACAACGAGCGCAATAGCTCTTTTTCGAATGTCTTCCATATTTCTAAAGATAAAATTTATACCTAATTTAGGTTCAAAGGATAAGATAAATTCTCATGAAAAAAGTAACAGGCGTTGGCGGCATTTTTATTAAATGTGATGATCCCGATAAAATGAAAGATTGGTACCGTGATAACCTAGGTTTTGATACCAATGAATATGGTGCTATGTTCGAATCGCGTAATAGTGAAAACACGGATTTAAAAGACTATTTACAGTGGAGTACTTTCGACAAAAAATCAAAATATTTTGATCCTTCCAAGGCCCAGTTTATGGTAAATTATCGGGTGCACGATTTGGTGTCACTAGAAAAGGAATTGCGTGCGGCAGGCTTTACCATTTGCGATGAAATAGAAACATTTGAATACGGTAAGTTCTTACATATAATGGATCCTGAGGGCAACAAAATAGAACTTTGGGAACCTACAGAAAATCCATTCTAAATGGCAACAACCTTTAAAGAAAAAAGCCGACTCAATTGAGTCGGCTTTTCCATTTATTGTTTAATTATTATTTCGTTGTAGACCTTGTCTTCTTGTGTTATTTGAAGTACATATTGTCCGTCGGCATATTTGCTCATGTCAACGTTCTCAACGTCATTTCCAACACCTCTAAAGATTTCTTCACCAGCAGTATTGTACACTACATATTCAAATGCACCTGTTAAGGCAATTGAGAATTGACCTGTACTTGGGTTAGGGTATATAGCTATAATAGCATCAGGGTTATCTTCAATTCCAACATTGTTCATGAATGAAGTACAATCTGAAGTATCTGTACAACCATTAATTGATACAATTACTGCATAAGCACCGTTGCTGGATGGAGCAAACGATTGGCTAGTTTCACCTGATATATCACTATAGCTAGGACAGCTCACCCACTGATAAGTCGCTCCAGCTTGATTGGATGTCAAGTCACTAGGCGAACTAGTCACAGTTGTATTAACTACAGTCATTGTAACATTTACACTGTCTATAGCAGAACACCCAGTTGAATCAATAGCGCCAGTTAAATAATATTTCGTAGTTCCAGCAGAAGGTGTGAAGTAATCACCGTCAGTAATACCACCTGACCAATCAAAAACATTTGCCGTTCCTGTTCCACTTAGTGCAACTGAATCTCCCCCGCATAAATTTTCATCCGTACCTGCTTCTACAGTAGGTATAGCGAATGAATAAATATCAATTGAGAAAGGGCAATCATTAACATCATCACTAGTAGCAGTATATGTTGTCATTCCTAAAGAAGGAACAAAAGCAACACTATCTGCAATACTACCAGACCAAGTAATTGTTCCTGTTCCAGGTGATTCAGCATATAAAATTACTTCTTCACCATCACAAACTGAATCCGAAGAAACCGTTGTAATTAAGCCCGAGCAAAGTTCGTCAATGGTAACTTCACCTAAACCAGTGTTAGAAGCGGCAACATTAACTTGAGCTGTACCTGCATTGTACGAACCTCCAGCACCGCCAGATCTAGTTCCCCAGCCACTGGCCATGGCAACTCCGGCACCGCCAGAATAGCCTCCACCAGCACCACCAGCATATGTACTTCCTGCACTACCTCTGCAAGGCGCTGCACCACCTACAGTTTCACCTCCATCAGTTCCTGCTGTAAGCCAGCCTCCGCCACCGCCAGTTCCCCAAGAACCTGTTCCTGCAATTCCACCGTTTCCACCAACACCGGGTGTTCCGTCTCCGAATGATGAAGAAGGACTTACATTAGTACCACCCTCTGTAATAGGAGCTCCTGGTCCAGCATGTGTCCATCCGCTTCCGCCACCACCTCCAGCAACAATTAGTAGTGTAGCAGTTGTTGTATTGTATACGTAAGAACCATCTCCACCGTGTTGAGCGGCACCAGTATTTCCACCGGCATAAACTTCTAAAACATCTCCCGGAGCAACTGTAAATTCACCATACATGGTAGCTCCTGAACCACCAACTCCACCTGACGATCCATTTGAACCGACACTTCCTTTAGCTTCAATGCTAATTGTCGTAATCCCAGCTGGAACAATATAATTATCCGTCGCTCCTGTGTATGAATACGTTGTTTGGCTAAGTCCAATTGAACTTGTTATTGTAAATAATATTGCAGACGCAATAGTGTAAATTTTTCTCATAATTTGTTAAATAGGTTTCGGCAAAAGTAGGAAAGGAAATAGCCTGAGTCAATTATTTTATTGGCCTTGTTAAATAACGATCATTTAGGCCTGGAATTCTTAAAATATAAATGAGATTCCTCCACCGAATGAATAAGTGGTTAAGGTTTTAGAGAAAGAACCCATGAAAAGATTACCCATTGGTCTTTGAAGCCTTCCATACCCACTTAGCAATACATGATTCCCAAGTGAGTAGTGAAGGTTTAACCCTACCCCTAAAGAAAAGAAGCTTCGTTTATACACCGGTGAATTCTGATCATAGTTGATAGAAACACCGTTTGGTGCAATAGTTCCTGTTTGATTTCTAATCAAATTGTATGAACCATAGATTTCAGGTTCAATCATAAAGTCTTTTACTTTAAACATGTATGAAAGGTAGAATGGAATTGAAATTACACGTAGTGAATTTGTTCCATTAAAGTTGGCGATGTTAACGTAGTTGGAGTCTAGCGAAGAAACATAATAACCAACATCGGTGCTATCTATAGCAGTACCTGTTGAATCTAAAATATAATCCCAATCAGCTACGTAAGTGGAGTCAGTAGTATGTTGCCATTCAGACTCAGAATAAGAGAAGTCTTCTTTTAATTGGTAGGTGCTAAATCCAGTTTTTACTCCGACTTTTTTACCAAAATAATATCCCCCTGAAAGGTTAATGCCTAAGGTATTTCTTTCGTCATATGTACCTACAGCATCTGAACCAGTTGCTTGAAATTCATTGGAAAGAACTGCTTTATTTACCATGTACCCTAGTCCTCCATGCACCATCCAGAAACCATTTATTTCTCTTTTTGCAGGCTTAGGATCAATTGAAGGAGGCGTATAGCTAATATTGATTTTATCATATCGAGCAGGTAAATTTTGAATAGGAAGAATTCCCATTTTACTCATGTCTTTTTCTTTTGTAATGAATGTGTTTGAGCCTTCGTTGGTAGAAAGGTTTAAAGTATTATTTGTCTCGTTATTTCGAGTTCCAGTATTTTCTGAGGTACTTGGGTTTTCAGTGCTATTAATATTGTCTGTATTCATGCTCATAGCTTCTTTGATCAATTCCTCATTATTTACCGGAGGGGTCGAATTCATAGTATTAGGAGGCTCCGAAGATAGATTACTTGATGAAGTTTCTGAATTCTCAGTTGATGTATTTTGAGTTCTTGAACTTGCAGTGCTAATAGTACTTGAGGTAGATGAACTCGTTGAGTTCGTAGTAGAAATATTTTCCGTTCTATTCGTTAATGCTGAACCTTCATCAATTGAAGTTGCGCTCATCATATTGTTGTCATCCTCTTCAGTATATGAAACTGATGTTGAATTCGTTTCTGTTTCAGGTGAACCAGTAATTGAGTTTTGGTTCTTGCTAATATTTTCTTGTACGTGAAGCGAATTAGTGTTCTTAGCGATTTCATTTCCTGTTTTGTCCGGTCCAAAAATATAGAAGGCGCCAACACTCAATCCTATTAATAGGAAGAATAAAGCACCTAATCTCCACCATTTACCGCTGGCAATCCCCTTGTCAATTCCAGCTTTTATTGAAGCAGGAACAGCTACTTGCTCATCGGCAAGGGTGCTCGTGTATAGGTCTTCGATATTTTTAAACTCTTTCCCCATGTACAAATTGAGATCTTGTAATTCCCTTTTCGTTTAAGAAAGCTTGAATTAACTTCTTTGCTTTCATGTATTGTGTTTTGGAGGTACTCTCCGTAATACCCAAATGCTGAGCAATTTCTTTATGTGTAAGATTATCGAAGGTGTACAGATTAAAAATCGTTCTGCAACCTAAAGAAATCTCATTCAACGCTAATTTTAACATCCTTCTCAACTCTTCTCCGTCTACATTGGTTTGAATAGACTCAGGCTCCTCGAAATACTCATCTTTTGCGGGGACAAATTTGAGTTCTGCCTTGTAATGGTTAATGGCTTCGTTAATGACGATGCGCTTAATCCAGGCGGCTATAGGGTATTTCGGATCGTACTTTTTTCTATTCTTATAAATCTTAATAAATGCATCTTGCATTATGTCCGCTGCAGTATCCTGCGTTTTGGCGTACCGAAGACATACGGCATACATAGCTTGGCTATACATACCGTATAGTTCGTCAAAAGCGCGCTTATCGCCTTTTCTAAATTTGTCTTCAAGTTTGCCCACAGAATTAAATCCAGTTACCGTTGAAAATTAAGTTGTTATTCTCAAATAGGCTTCTGGTTTTAACTTCTTTTGCACGGACCGACACTTTAAATTACATGTGTCGAATTTAAAAGGTTGGTGAAATAGAGATTTTTTTCTCTATCCTAATGAATCAGTTGGGAATCCAGTTGAATCAGTTCCACCACCAGAACCACCAGTTCCTCCTGTTCCGCCAGTACCAGTTGAGTCAGTTCCTCCACCGGATCCACCAGAACCACCTGTTCCGCCAGTACCTGTAGAATCTGTTCCAACACCAGAACCGCCTGATCCACCTGTTCCAGTTGAATCATCAATTCCTCCACTTCCAACATCTGTTGAATCTTCTGGTGTTACTACTACCTCAATAGGATCTTTAACACAAGATTCGACTACCATAGATAACCCTCCGACTAGGGCTACAAGGAAAAATAATCTTTTAATTTTCATAATAAATAGTTTTAATCATTTCCCCAATTACAAATCCTAAAAATGAAGGGTTGGTGTTTTTCAAAAAAAAATTAAATAAACGTGTCTTTGTTGGTATTTACTTGACTTGTTTTTGAACTCGTTTTTAAAAATCATCTACTTTTACTCCAATGTCAGACGAGAAGAATATATTCTGGATTACCGACGGAGCCGTTGAACAAAACGAGGGTATTGTTTTAGACAATATCAATATCCACTTGGAGAAAGGGGAGTTCGTTTATTTAATTGGAAAAACCGGTACAGGAAAATCAAGTTTGCTAAAAATGCTTTACGGCGATATTCCTTTGGCTAAGGGAGAGGGTCAGGTGGCAGGGTTTGATATTCATACACTCACGCGAAAGCAAATTCCTGACTTACGTCGTAAGTTGGGTATTGTATTCCAAGACTTTCAATTATTAACGGACAGAACAGTTGCAGAGAATCTAGAATTCGTAATGCGTTCTACTGGCTGGAAAAAGAAAGCGGAGATTAAGAAACGCGGTGAGGAAGTATTAAGTCTAGTTGGATTAGACCATAAGGGTGATAAAATGCCTTTCCAACTCTCGGGGGGTGAGCAGCAACGTGTATCTATAGCACGTGCGTTAATCAATAAGCCAGAATTTATTTTGGCCGATGAGCCAACAGGAAATCTTGATCCTGAAACTTCTCGTGAAGTTATGGCGGTATTAATGGCCATTTCAAAAGAGGGAACTTCTGTTTTAATGGCAACGCATGATATGTCTATTATGGAACAATTTCCGAGCAGAACAATGCGGGTTGAAAATAGAACCGTAACGGAAATTAATCCAATGAATTCTTTCGATCCGTTTTCGGAATTGGAGTTTGAGTAAATGCTGCGCTGGATTTGTAAGCCTTCGGAAAAAGGTCCAAAATTTCAGGGATTTGTAATTCCGTATATCGCGCTTTTAATAAATTAGAATCATCAAACAAGGTGAAAAGCAAAATATTAAGACAGATGGGTCCTATTACCTAACCATGACGATTGTTGGTTGGGCAGATGTTTTCACAAGAAAACGGAATAAGGATTTAATAATTGATTCTTTAAAATACTGCATTGAAAACAAAGGACTTAACGTTTATGCCTTTTGTCTAATGACAAATCATTTGCATTTAATTGTGAATACAAATGAAGGTTTCGAATTAAAAGATGTGATCAGGGATTTTAAAAAGCACACCTCAAAACAATTGATTTTTAATATTGAGAATTATCCAGAATCGAGACGCGAATATTTTCTTACGCTGTTCAATTCAGAGGCGAATAAGACTAAAAAGCACAAAAACTTTAAGGTTTGGCAGGCGGGAAATCATGCTATTGAATTATACTCCGAAAAATTCGTTTGGGAAAATATTCAATATATTCATAACAACCCATTAGAGGAGGGTTATGTTACCAAAATTGAAGACTGGAAGTATTCTTCAGCGAGTAATTATTTGGGTGAAGAAAGTGTTTTAGAGCAAGTGGTGTGTTTGACTCCTCAATTGAAAACGGTTTAATTGTGGATTGGAAATCCACGATAACTTGGTTTGTTACGCAGGATTGCAAATCCAGCGGAGCGGAGTCCCAACTCCTATGGCAATGGTATAGATTTGTAGATAGACATGACTCTATACTGTTTGAAAAGGGGTTCCAAAATAACGCGCCTCATGTAAATATATTCGCTGGACCCAAATTAACCTATGATCTCTCTAAGAAGTTTGCTGTGTTTGGCTCTATAGGAGGATTGATTGAGTTATGGAATAAAGCAAGCACTGGCTTTGATTACAACGTTCAGCCTGGAATATTTGTTAATGCAGGTATATCGTACAAACTCTTCAGTTCTCAAAAGGACTAGGAATTTTTAGCCCTACCCCCATTCAAAATCCTTCAAATCGAGGATCGGATGATCATAAACGAATCCTTTGCTTTTAATCAGCTCACCATTGGCACGAGATCCTTCAAGCACTATCTGAGCACGTTCACTACCCAAGATTAAATTCAAAACAAATGCTGGGACTTTCGGCGCCCAAAGTTTCTTGCCTAAATGAGTCGCTATTTTTTTTGTAAAATCAGCATTGCTTAAATGCTCATCGGCAACTACATTAAACGGACCGGTGATATCATTTTCTAGCGCAAATAGATAAGCCTTAACCAAGTCATTCATATGTACCCAAGGCACATATTGTTTTCCAGAACCGAGTGGAGATCCAATTCCCATTTTTACAGGTTTAGCAATTTTTGGGAGTGCCCCCCCCTTTGTGCTCAATACAACAGGTGTTCTCAATTTCACAACACGGCCGTTAAACTTATCGGCCACTGCCTCCCAGGCAACAGTTAACTGTGCTAAATAATCACTCCCAGCAGGATCAGTTTCTGAATATATATTTTCAGAAGTTGGCGTTCCGTAATAATTAATTCCACTTGCGGTAATAAAGGACTTTATACCATGATTTTCTGGAAGATTATTCAATAATAGTTCAGCAGACTTTACTCGGCTATCGTGCATTACTTTTTTATAAGCATCAGACCAGCGTTTATCGGCCACATTGGCCCCGGCTAAATGAATAATATGCTCAACACCATCCAAAGTGCCTTCTTCAAGAATTCCCTGCTCAATATTCCATGTCTTATAATCAATACGGTCAGTATCGGTTTTTTTTGATCGCGATAAGATTCGCACTGAATATCCTTTATCCAATAAAGCTTTTGTGAGTGCTTTACCAATAAGTCCTGATCCACCGGTGATTAAAATTCGTGACATGAGATAAATTTAGTTTTAAATGTGAATCAAGCAATTAATTTAACGCCTCATTAACGAGTGCAATACCTTCTTTATATGTGCTAATGGCACGCTCTCTGGCAAATTTATGCTCCACCATAGGCGCTGGGTAATCCAAGGAATCAAATTCAGGCACCCATTTACGAATGTATTCGCCTTGCTTATCAAACTTTTGTTGTTGTGATTCTGGATTGAACACTCTAAAATAAGGTGATGCGTCACAGCCCGTTCCGGCTACCCACTGCCAGTTCCCGTTATTTGAAGCCAAATCAAAATCTAAAAGCTTTTCTGCGAAGTAAGCTTCTCCCCAACGCCAGTCAATTAGTAAGTGCTTTACCAAAAAGCTGGCGGTAATCATTCGCACCCTATTGTGCATAAATCCCGTTTCATTCAGCTCACGCATGCCAGCGTCTACAATCGGGTAGCCCGTTTTACCTTCGCACCACTTTTTAAAATCTTCGTGATTTTTTCTCCAGGCGATACCATTATACTTCGCTCTGAAGTTCTCAGTTACCACATGCGGAAAATGCCATAAGATCTGAGAGAAGAAGTCGCGCCAAACGATTTCACTTAAAAAGGTCTCGTTTTTTTTATTTCCATATTCCACAACTGCTCGCACACTGACGGTACCAAAACGTAAATGATGACCAATGTGCGTCGTATGATTCTTTCCAGGAAAATCTCTATGCTTGTCATAATCCTTTACAAACTTCAATTCAAAATCAGGGGCAATCAATTTTGCTGGGACAAAGCCAATTTCTTCATGCGATGGCGCCTTATAATTTGATTTAGCAAAGTTTTCCCGTAGCGCCTCTTCATTTGGTTCAGGACTATTATCAATCTCTGCATATTTCTTTAACCACTTTCTTTTGTATGGGGTAAATACTGTGTAAGGTTTTCCATCATCTTTTACCACTTCATCCTTTTCAAAAAACACATGGTCTTTAAATGATTTAACGGTAAGCTTTTTCCCTTCAAACAAATTGGTGATTACCTCGTCACGCTCCATGGCGTAAGGTTCATAATCATGGTTAAAGTAAAGCCCTTCAACTTCTCCTTCAGCCAGTATTTTTTTCCAAACGTCTGCCGGATTTCCGATTTCAATTCTAACTGAAGATTGATAGGGCTCAAGTTCTGAATTAATCTTTTCAAGGTGTTTGTGAATGAATGAAACACGCGCATCTTCTTTAGGCAATTCATTCAATATTTTTTTATCAAAAATAAAGATGGGTTGTACCTTTTTACCAATCTTTAAAGCGGCATTTAAACCCGTATTATCATTGAGTCTTAAATCTCTTCGGAACCAGAAATATAGCATACACTTCAATTAACAGATCTAAGGTAGAAAAGTTTATTCGTCAGGACCTATTTCAGCTGATAGTTCTTGAACTCTAATGTACTGCTCGGGGGTCATTTTATCCTCATGATTCATCATCATTTTTAAGAGGTAATCTTTATCGGAATTTGGTCGGGAACTCTCTAGGTTTTCAGCTAGAATTATTAAACGTGGCGCAACATCTGAGGGCCAAGAGCTTTTGTTATCAAACATATCTGCAGCGGGAGACACGTAAGTTCTATCAAAGATTAAGTATGCAGCAATATCACTTAGGATATAATCGCAAGTATATGATGACGTCCATTTTGAGAGTAAGCTAGTTTTCGTGTCAAAATCACGCGTTCTGAAATACGCTTTATGTTGAGCGTAGCAAATGGTGTCTAAATCTGTTTCTTTAAAATAAATTTGTTTAAGGAGTTTGGGAATCAGTTTTGGGAAACGTTCATAATCACAGGTGTCGATATAAGTTGCGATCATATTGGCATGACCGTTTGGTTCTTCATGTAAGGTGGTCAAATAATCTGTTACATCTTTACGAAGATCTCGGTCGCCTTTTGAAAGTATTGTATTTGCATACTTGACGAATAAGTGTTCTTGTCCAAACTCAAGCATTAGCTTTTTAGGATCATTGGCTAGCCCCCACAGCGTATAAGAAGTGTATAATGCTCCAGGCACAAATTTATCTTCTTGTTCGGGTAGAGTAAAGCCTGTAATTCCATCTACCATATCATGTTTGTCCATGTAAATAAACTTGCTGCTTGACATACTCGGTGAAGGTTCCGAATAACTGACATCGCCATCCCCATCGTTGTCCTTATTCTGTTTCACTGGGTCATCAATATATTCTTTGAACTCTGCCGTTCTAGGGTCATCTTCACGATTTAAAATTTCATCCAATAAATCATAATCATACCTATCAAATGGAACATGGTCTAGCTTTGTGAGAATCTCCCCTTCTGGCATTTCGAAACGCTTGTATTCTCCCTTTAAATCCCAATAGAGTTTGATTTTTACAGGTAAACATTCTCCTGTATTGCATACAGGTGTGAAGATGTCGGAGAAGAATTCTACTGGTTCATTGTTTTCGTAATTGAGCATTACTTGATTCTCCATGGAGTCCAAAATAATTCCTGTAGGAAGACTTTTCGAATCTGAAATTTCTTTTTCGTCGGGCAATACGGCACTAAGTACTATAAATACAATTCCAAGAAGAATGATTAGGCTAGGGCTCCATTTCTGCATAAAACTAAGGTAGGGTAGGCGATGTTGCTATGCAACACCTTCTTAGTGAGTACGGGAAATTTTAAGTTAAGTTGTCCAAAAACCAAGTGAGATTTAAATGATTTTGGTGTCCGAGCCCTTCGACTTCGCTCAGAAGGGACCGGAGTTGAGGATCAACATAAAAAAATACAGGATGCTGAGCCCGTCGAAGTACCGGATCTTAAGTATAAACTTTTTAAGGATAATGCCTTCGAGACAATTCTCGTTCCTCGAATCTACTTCGAGAGCCTCAGCACATCGCCTGAGGCACCAGTCTGTTATATTCTACAGCCTTGCTTATTCCCGTCTTAATCAGACGGCGCTCGGTCCTTCGCGAGCAGTGCTCGCTCTCCTTTCACCCTTCGACTCCGCTCCTTCGGCCGCCGAAAGCTGGACTGAAGGCAAGGCAGGGTAAACTGCTTAGATGTTTGTTCGAATTTATATTCTCACGCCCATCACGCAAATATCATCGATCTGCTCTAGATTACCTTTCCATTCTTCAAAGAAAGAGTTGAGTCTTTTACGCTGCTCTTCCATGGGCAGAGAGACAATTTCCAGAAAAAGCTTTTGAAGTCCTTGAGCACGTAGTTTTTTTGCTCTTGGTCCCCCAAATTGATCAGCATATCCATCGCTAAAAACATAAAGTGTATCACCCTCATTAAGCACTGTTTCATGTGTAGTGAACGGCTTATGTTCGAAGTCATATTGACCTATAGGTTGTTTGTCCGCCTTAATTTCTTCTACTTTTCCACTTCCGTTTCGAACGATCCATAGCGGGTTAAAGGCTCCAGCAAATTTTAATTTTCGCGACCCATCTTGCGTTTTTTCTTCTAACGCACAAACGGCAATATCCATTCCATCATAAACATCGTCATTGGATTTTTCGAACTCTGCAATTACGATGTCTCTTGTTTTATTGAGCACTGCCCCAGGGTCTGTGATATTATGCTCTCGTACAGAACGGTTAAGACCATTATTACAAACGACAGAAACCATAGCTCCAGGAACGCCGTGTCCCGTGCAATCGGCCGCAGCAAATAGGGTAACGTCGTCTTTTTGCTCTAACCAATAAAAATCCCCTGCAACAATATCCTTTGGTTTATAAAGAACAAAGGCATCCGAAAGGTGCTTCGCTAATATTTCATCTGGAGGTAAAATAGCCGATTGAATTCTTTTCGCGTATGCAATAGAGGAGAGAATTTCTTTGTTTTTGGTCTCAAGTTCTTTAAAAGATTTGTCTACCATTAGCTTCTGCTCTTCTATGACTTTCTTTTGTTTTTGGGTTTTTCTGAACCGATTAAATACAATGCCTAAAAACAATCCTAGACCAGCTATACCTGAGGATAGTGCTATAAACACTGTGCTTTGACGTTCGTTTTCTTTTTCGTTAATTAGATCTAAAGCTTCCTTTTCTTTGGCGGCTTGTTCCTTGGTCATTGAAATTTGGGCATGTGCATGGGCACTGTGTGCTTCGGTATATTTGTTTACCTCTACTCTGTGGAGGCTATCGGAGAGGTTCGCGTAGACCCTACTTGCTTGAAGCGCTTTATCAGTTTCACCAGCTCTAGCATAGTATTCTATGGCCATGTGATTATATTCCATTTGAAGTTCTGGACTATCAGTTTTGGCAATTGTCAAAGCCTGATCCATTACATGAACAAGATCTTCAAACATGTCAAACTTGTCGTAGTATTGAAGGACACCGTAAATCTTGTGAAGGTGAATTTTATACTTGGGATTTCGAAGCGAAACCATTTGGGGATTGTCTCCATTGATTTTTTGATCTTCAATAGCGGCCAATTGATAGTATCGAATAGAACTATCTTTTTCCCCTAAGCCTAGATAATAATCTGCCGTTTGACGAGCAAACCGTTCCATGTAGAGAAGGTCATTTCTAACCGTTGCTGTTCTGTATCCATATTTGGAAATTTTAATGGCTTCTTCTCGTCTATCGGCTCTTGCCAAGGCCATGGTATAAATAATTATGGTTTCTCCGTCGTAGGTATTCGTTCTTTTCAGATTGTTGTACGCGTTAGAAATGTAATATACCGCAGAGTCTTGAAGCGAATGATCTTTGGTAAGCCAGGCATAATTGGTTAAGTAAAATCCATACCAAAAAGCTGCAACCCGAAAGTGTCCTTGATCTTCTAAAGGTTTGGTTAATTGCATTGAAGCCTTCATCCATTCGAGGCTTTCATCCAGCATATTATTCTTATTGTAGAAATACGCAAGGTCGAAATAGGTTCTATTTATTTTAAGTGTGTCTTCCAATACATTAGCAATGGCAATCATTTTTTCGTAGTAGATAACGGTCTCACCGATTCTTGAAAAGTATTGAGAATGCATTCTGATGTATGAGTACCAGTTGTATTTTTCTTCCATCGTTAGCGAAGATTCCGCTCTTTCTATGAATAGATTTTGTATAAACTGGTACTGATACTCGCTTATCGCATACCAATTCCATCCTTCAGAACCACCAAGTGTTTCATCAACCTCTTGGGCTGTTTTGGTCTCATCGGTTATAACTTTTTCTACCCACTCAAGATCTATAATTAGAGTGTCGGTTTTTTTCTGAGACAATGCTTCAGAATGCCAAGAAAAAGACAAGATTAAAACACAGAATGTTATAAAATATTTAGAATGATTTTGGACATTCATCGCTCTTAATATACAAGAAACGGCCATAAAAGGTGTGTAGTAGGAGGTGTTTTTAGATGAACGCCTTATTTGGCTGGTCGAATGGTGAATTTCACACATTTTGATTTGCAGTGCTCTAGATACTGAGATTGAAGGGGTATAAAGTGTTATTTAACCCCCATATACTTCTTAATATCGTTCAATTTCATAAGTGCTTCTACGGGCGTAAGTGTATTGATATCAATATTTTCGATTTCATCACGTATCTGAAGCAAAACAGGATCGTCAAGTTGAAAAAAGCTTAATTGCATTTCTCCGGAGTCATCTCCATTTACAGCCGCAACTACTTTCTTCTTTTTCTTACCATTTTTTGGTTGTAGCTCTGAACTATGAGATTTTTCTAGTTGTGTAAGAATTTGTTCAGCTTTGTCTAGAACCTGGTTCGGCATCCCCGCCATTTTTGCTACATGAATACCAAAGCTATGGGCTGAACCGCCTGGAACTAATTTTCGAATAAAGATGACCTTATTACCGATTTCTTTGATGGCTACATTATAGTTCTTAATGCGGTTGAATGAATTGGTCATTTCATTCAATTCATGATAGTGTGTTGCGAATAATGTTTTTGGTTGCGCCTTATTATTTTCGTGGAGGTATTCTGTGATCGCCCAAGCAATTGAAATCCCATCATATGTTGAGGTTCCTCTACCAATTTCGTCTAAAATAATTAGACTGCGCTCAGAGAGGTTATTCAGAATACTCGCTGTTTCATTCATTTCAACCATGAAAGTAGATTCACCAGAGGAAATATTATCTGAAGCACCAACACGGGTAAATATTTTATCTATCAAACCTAAGCGTGCTGTTTTCGCCGGTACAAAAGAACCAATTTGTGCCATTAACGATATAAGCGCTGTTTGACGAAGGATAGCTGATTTACCAGACATGTTAGGACCGGTAATCATGATGATTTGTTGAGAGCTATTGTCTAGGAAAACATCGTTTGAAATATACTCTTCACCCATTGGTAGCTGCTTTTCAATTACTGGGTGACGCCCTTCTTTAATATCAATGACCAAGCTATCGTCCATTTCTGGGGCAACATAATGGTTATTGTAGGCAACTTCAGCAAAGGCAATTAGGCAGTCTAGTTTTGCCAACAAATGTGCGTTATGCTGAATTGGTGCAATGAAATCGGCCATCCCGAATATCAAATCATTCAGGAGTTGGGTTTCAAGTGCATGAATTTTCTCTTCAGCACCTAAGATTTTTGCTTCGTAAGTTTTAAGTTCTTCGGTGATGTAGCGCTCGGCATTAACCAAAGTTTGTTTTCGAATCCATTTTTCTGGAACTTTGTCTTTATGTGAGTTTCTAACCTCAATGTAATAACCGAAAACGTTATTAAAGCCAATTTTCAAACTTGGAATTCCTGTTGCTTCTGATTCGCGATCTTTAAGGTTTTCAAGATATTGCTTCCCATTGGTGAGAATCTCACGTAGTTCATCCAATTCGGCATTTACCCCATCGTTAATTACAAATCCTTTCGCTACTGCAATGGCTGGGTCTGGAAGTAATTCCTCTTCAATTCGGGCAATAAGTTTTTCGCAAGGATTCAAGGCGTCGGTTAGCAGGGTTAATTGCTTATGCTTTGATTTCTCGCAAAGGGCTTTAATCGGAATAACCGCGTTTAATGCTCTTTTTAACTGAACTATTTCTTTTGGGTTGATACGTGTAGTAGCAACTTTTGAAATGATACGTTCAAGATCACCAATCTCCTTCAGTTGCATTTGGATTTCATCACTTTGATCCCGATGATCTAAGAAATGACTAACAATTGCGTGGCGCTCTTGAATCGGAGCAAGATCTTTCAAGGGTAATACCATCCATCGGCGCATCATTCTACTTCCCGGAGGAGTGATCGTTTGATCAAGAATATCCACTAGAGTAGTGGCATTGTCATTGGCAGAATAAAGTAACTCTAGATTCCTGATGGTAAAGCGATCTAGCCACATATATTTCTCCTCTTCAATTCGAGAAATATTTTTGATGTGCGCCGTTTTGTCGTGTTGTGTTTCATTCAAATAATGCAAAACAACAGAGCCCGCAATGGCAGCTAATTCTAGTTTGTCAATTCCAAAACCTTTAAGTGATTTAACCGCAAAATGCTTTTCTAAATTCTCTTTGGCAAAATCAATGGTAAATACCCAATCGTCTAAACGATAAGTATAAATCTTATGGGCAAAATGCTCGTCGTAGATTTTGTTTTTACCTTTTTGATATAGAATTTCTTTCGGCTGAAATCCTTGAATAAGTTTGTTGATGTATTCGGTCGTTCCTTCAGCAACTAAAAACTCTCCTGTACTGATGTCTAAGAACGAAGCACCAACTCTTAGTTTGCCTTTAATCGTTTCAAAATGAAGTCCGCAAAGGAAATTATTCTCTTTTCCTTCGAGCACCTTATCGTTATAGGTAACACCTGGAGTTACTAGTTCAGTTACTCCTCTTTTTACGATTTTTTTGGTGGTTTTTGGATCTTCTAATTGATCACAAATAGCCACCCGTTCACCCGCTCTTACCAGTTTTGGTAAATAGGTATCAAGTGAATGGTGCGGAAAACCTGCTAAGGCAATTTCTGAAGCTGAACCATTCGCACGTTTGGTAAGAATTATATTTAGGATCTTAGAAGCTTTTACAGCGTCATCTCCAAAAGTTTCATAAAAATCTCCTACACGAAACAATAACAAAGCATCAGGGTATTTGCCCTTGATTTGGTTGTATTGCTTCATTAAAGGGGTCTCCTTTGCTTTGGATTTTGCCACAGGTTTATATTTTACACGAAAATACGAGCAAAGCACTGAGCTTCATAATTTGAAGCAATTCTTCTTCTCACATTTTGTTAACAGTTCAATAAAAAGATTTGGACTTCGAGCGGAGTCGAGAAGATATCAATTAAATCTCTGAATTAATTAGTCGGCATTTCGATATTTCGACAGGCTCAATACACCGCAGGTTGCAGGTTCAATGCCCTAATTTATTTGAATATTCCAAAAATAGTCTGGAAAATCAGCTTAATGTCGAACCAAAAACCACGCTTAGAAATGTATTCAAGATTCAAGGCGAGTTTGGCCGGCATGATTTCTTCAACGTAAGTTTTATGAGGGTCTTCTGCTTTTCCTAGCAATTCTTGTTCTTTTATGTATTTGAGTGAAGCAAGATCAGTTAGACCGGGTTTTACATCCAACACCTTTAGCTGTTCAGGAGAGTATAGCTCAACATATTTAGGTACTTCTGGACGTGGGCCTACCACGCTCATTTCGCCAAGTAGAATGTTGAAGAGTTGAGGAAGTTCGTCAAGTTTAGAACGGCGAATAAATTTTCCAATTGGGGTAATGCGTTTATCTGCTCCAATGGTAATTTGCCCTTCTTTGTCAGAATTCACACGCATACTGCGAAACTTCAATAGTTTGAATTCTTTTCCATTCTTTCCTACGCGAATTTGCTCGTAAAAAGGTCCTCCTTTACTTGTTAAGGTGATGATAAGAATGAGTAATCCAAATAGCCAACTAAATAAGGCAATCACAACAAGTGAAGAGAGGATGTCAAATATGCGTTTAGCGAAGAGATACATTTATCCCATTACTTCTTCAACTGCCTTGATTACAGCAGAGGTAATTGTTCTTAAATTATCGTCAGTGAGATTGTAATAAACCGGCAGTGTAATCACGTTTGAGTACTTCGCGTAAGATTCAGGATAATCGTCTATTTTATAGCCACGCTCTTTGTATGCTGTATGCATTGGGAGCGGAATAAAGTGAACATTCACTGAAACATCTTGGTCAAATATTTTTTGAATGATTTGATCTCGCTGGTCTTCGGTTGCACCATCAATTCTTAATAAATAGAGGTGGTATGAAGTGATTTTTTCGTTCGTTACTGAAGGAGGGATTATTGCCCAAGGCTTATCTTTTAAAGTTTCGGTGTAGAATTCAAAAATTTCAGATCTACGCTCTAAAGTATCCTCATATCTGTCTAATTCAACTAAGCCAATTGCAGCCTGAAGGTCCATCATATTACACTTGTATCCAGGTTCAACAATGTCATAGCGCCAATTTCCTTTTTGGGTTTTAGCAAGTGCATCTTTAGACTGACCGTGCAATGATTTTCTGTTGAGAATTGCATAAAGTTCATCACAATCAATTTGCTCTGGGAAATTCATACAAACGCCACCGCCTTCGCCAGTAGTGAGGTTTTTAACTGCATGGAATGAGAAAACAGATACATCGGTATTGGCTCCCTGCATTTTGCCCTTATACATCGCTCCGATACTGTGCGCTGCGTCAGACATCACTAATATTCTACCTAACGCCTCTTGTTCAGGTGTTCTTGGTGCAAACATTTTCACAACCTCAGGATCTTGTGCTAAGGCCATTATTTCATCATAGTCACAAGGGAATCCAGAAATATCTACAGGAATTATAGCCTTTGTTCGTGGGGTAATATGTTTCTTAATTTCCTCCACCGATATATTGAAATCTTTTTTATCGATATCCACCATTACTGGGGTTGCGCCACAATGCAATACAATATTACCGGTAGAACAGTAGGTATAGGCAGGTACAATTACTTCATCACCTTCTTGAATGCCAAACCAGCGCAATATTAACTCCATTCCAGCTGTAGCCGAATTGAAACAGATTGTTTTTCTACATCCAATGTAATCCGTAATTTTTTGCTCAAATAGTTTTGTTTTTGGACCAGTCGTTATCCAGCCAGAAAGTAAAACTTCTGTTACTGCTTCTACAGTTTTTTCGTCAGTTCTAGGTGGTGAAAAAGGTATCATGTCAATGTATTTATCCTGCTATTAATGTTTCTGCAATTATTTTGCTTGCTTTTCCTTGACCATAAAGATCGATATTAAAATCGTTTTCACGCATTAAAAGTTCATGAACGGCAGCAGTTATTTTAGCCATATCTGCTCCGCCCAGCTTGTTAAATCCGTTTTCTACTAACTCAACCCACTCAGTTTCGTCACGCATAGTAACGCAATTTTTAGCAAAAAAGAAAGCTTCTTTTTGTAAACCACCGCTATCCGTCATTACCAAAATGCAGTTCTTTAGAAGGTGAATCATTTCAAGATATCCAACCGGATCTTCAGCCTGCACATTAAGTTCAATACCTTCACGTTCCAGAATTTTCTTTGTTCTAGGATGGGTAAGCAAAACAACCGGAATTTCTTCGTGAATTTCATTTGCTGCCTCAACAATATTCTTTAATCGCTCTAGATTATCCGTGTTTTCAGCTCTATGTAACGTCATTAAGATGAACTTGTCTGCAATTGAAAAATCAGGTGCTTTACTCATATCGCTATAGAATATTGCGGCATCCTGCATTACATCTCCATTTTTCACAATTTTATTCTCAAGGTTTTCATAACCTTCTTTATTCAAATTACGAATAGCTGGATCGGTAGGACAAAATAAGATATCAGAAATACGGTCTGTTAATATTCGATTTATTTCTTCCGGCATTGCCATATTGAAGCTTCTTAATCCGGCTTCTACATGTGCCACTTTAACGTGAAGTTTTTTTGCGGCCAAGGCTCCTGCAATGGTTGAGTTAGTGTCTCCATAAACCATTACCCAGTCAGGCTTTTCCTTCAGAATGATTTCTTCAATTCCTTCAAGCATTCTACCTGTCATGGCGCCATGATTGAGGCTATTGATGTCTAAATTGTATGAAGGTCTAGGAATTTTGAGCTCTTCAAAGAACACATCGCTCATATTCGCATCAAAGTGTTGCCCTGTGTGTACAATCACCTCTTCAATTTCATCGTATTGAGCGAAAGCTCGGCTCACAGCTGCTGCTTTTATGAATTGAGGTCGAGCCCCGAGTATGGTCAGTACTTTCATCATTTATCGTGTAAGAGCTTTACTTTTTTCATTTGGGTTTTTCTGAAGAATAAAGAAATCGATAATTCCTCTCAGATAGCCCCAGCCATAACTAATATGTAATACGGGGAATACAATAGCGACGTTGAAACCTTTTCCTGCATCCTGCTTCGCTGCTTTCATTCCAAACATCAATGCTCCCATTGTATAGAGTGCCAATCCTAGAGTGTAGAGGTACCAGAAGTTCGGGATAATTAACGATAAAACAGCGCCAAAAATTAGTCCTAGCACAAATATGAGGGGTATTAGTTGACGAATATTTGTGAATGCTTTATGCTTTTTACCTACAAAAACTTTCCAATAGCCGTATTGAAAATATTGGCGGAATAGTTTTCCAAAGCTGGCTCTAACATAGTATTTGATTAGGATATCCGCATTCAAATATATTTTTCCTCCTGCCTTGGTAAGACGATAGTTTAACTCATCATCTTGATTTCGGACTAGAGAATCATCGAATAATCCAATCTTATCAAAGGTAGATTTCCGATACATTGGAGTGCCTATAGTATCAGTGTAGGTAGATTTTTTTAGTGCTCGGAAATTTGAACCGCCAACTCCAAAAGGAGAAGCCATGGCGAGTCCAATGAACAAACTTGCATCGTTCTCGTAAATATTTTCAACAGCGCCACCTACACACCAAACATCTTCCATCTCGACCAAGGTTCTCTTGGCTCCCTCTAAGTAGTTTTCAGAGATAATTTGACGGGCTCCAACAATTTGTACAAACTCACCTTGCGATTCTTGAATACCTAGGTTAAAAGCTACGGGTGCGACCTGTTTTTCATTTTTGATTACACGAAGGGTAGGGTATTTTTTGCAGAGGGTTTTAAGTACTTCTAGTGTACCATCATCACTTAAGCCATCAACAACGAGAACTTCTAGTTCTGTTTGCGAATCGAATTTACTTTGATAAATGGCATCAACACAATTTGCGATATGTTTTTCCTCGTTTCGGCAAGGAATTACAACAGAAATCATTTTTTATTCTTGATGTTTTTTGCAGGAACTCCAGCAACTATGGTACTCTCATCTACATTTTTCAACACCACACTTCCCATACCTACTAATGCATCATTGCCCACCTCTGCTTTTTGTATGATAGAGGAAGATGGCGATACCCAAACGTTTTCCCCAATCTTAGCGCTACCAGCAATCATGCTATTCGCAATGATTAGTGAGTTCTTGCCAATTTCAACGCCGTGAGCAATATGCACAAGGTTATCTACTTTAACATTTTCATGAATTAATGTGGGGCCCAAAACACCGCGGTCGATACATACATTGTTTCCTATTTCAACACCATTTTTTATTTCAACGTAACCAATATGAGGGATTAGAACATTGTCTCCATTTTCGTCTTTTTCATAACCAAAACCTCCCCCACCAATAGTGTTATTGGCACCTATGAAAACGTTGTTATGGATAATTGTACCAGATTTTATGACTGTGTTGTGGTCAATGGCTACATTGTCTCCTAGTGTAACGCCTTCTTCAATTACAACATTTTCTCCGAGATAAATATTCGTTTCATTGTATTCACAGGATTCATGGATATGAGCTGACTTAGCAATGACTCCATAGGCAATTTTAGGGGCAAAAAACTCTGCCAATACTTTTTGGAAAGTCAATCTCGGGTTTTGAACTACAAGTAAATTTGGATGCCGATCTTTACTTAAAAACACTTCAGCCGAACTTTTAGATACGATGACTAAGCCTTCTGTATGACTCAGGGCTGACTCGATGTATTTATCAGAACACCAAAAAATAGAGTGCTTACTTATTTCTTGGTTAAGACTTTTAATTTCGTTGACTACTAGGTTCTTATCGCCGTGATAAGCTTCGTAGTCAATTTTACTCAATATGTCTTGGATATTGATTTCCATTTTAGTTTATCCAGCGAATAACTTCGAATGTTTCAGCGTATTTAGTGCTGATTTGCACACCTCTTACCGTTGCCAATGATTTAATGAAATGCTCGCTCGAGTATGGGCGATGAGCCTGTGATTCGTATTTCTTTAATGCCTGAATTTTAACATCAATATTATCATCGCTTAATTTGTAAAAACATGAAGTCTGGAACGAAATATTATTCCAAGGCATTTCGTAAGAAAGTATTGAGGTGAATTTGAATGCTCTCAATGCCTCTTCAGCAACTGTTTTATGGTCTTGATGGATGTCTGTCAAAGCCGGTATAAAAACGAGATCTGGTTGAATCTCTGTTCTTAGCTTTATGATGTCATCAAGTATGTCTTGTCGTCTATAGTTGAAGGTTCTTACTTCGTAATCTTTAAGGATTAAGTGCTCAGGTTTAATACCCAATACTTTTGTAGCTGCTTTGACTTCAGTGATTAGAATATCAGAGGGAAATTGTGGAAGTACCGACTGTTCACAAGCCGAAAAAGCCACATAATATACTTCATTTCCTTCCTCAACCAGTTTATTGATAGTGCCTCCGCAACCAAACTCTCCATCATCGGTATGTGGTGCTAACACAAGAACTTTTTTCATTCAAATAATATTAAGTTAACAAAGATGAGAATTAATATGCGTTTAAGTTCGTTCAAATCCCTTATTTATCAGTGATTTTTGAACTTTTTTAATAAGAGTATATTGTTCAAAAAGAAATAGTGAATTCACATTTTGAATTCCTTGTGAAACCTTAGTTTCGCAATTTACTTTGTAGAATTAAGAGAATCATTGGTACTTCTGTTAATTGTATCTTTACTTTTTTTGCAGTATGAAAATAGAAATGGTTAATCACGCTTCAGTAATCTTCTCTAAGGGAGAAGTGAATTTAATTACTGATCCATGGATTGAGGGAAGTGTATTCCAAGAAGGATGGTCTTTACTGGCTACAACAAAGTTTACTTTCGAAGATTTCTCAAGAATCACGCATATATGGTTTTCGCACGAGCATCCGGACCATTTTTTTCCACCAAATATTAAAAAGATTCCGGCCGAGATAAAAAAGAATATCACAGTGCTTTATCATAAAACGAATGATAGAAAAGTTGTTGAATATTGCGAAAAACAAGGATTTAAGGAGGTGATAGAGTTAGAACCAAATAAAGAATATGAGTTGGCTAAAGATTTTTCCATTATCAATACTCCATTTGGTCATGATTCTTGGTTATATGTGAAAACAGAGGAGTTCACATATCTCAATACCAATGATTGTGTCTTAAACACACCTGAAAAGATTTCACGGGTGAGTAAAATTGTTGGTCAGATCGATGTTTTGATGACTCAATTCGGATATGCGTGCAAATATGGTAACATAGATGAAAAAGACCAACGTGAGGCTGCTGTGCAAAGAAAATACAATCAAATGCAGTTGCAAATTGATACGTTTAAACCAAGTATTTTTATGCCTATCGCAAGTTTCGTTTGGTTTTCGCATGAAGAGAATTTTTATATGAATGATGCTATCAATACTATTGATAGAGTCGATAGATTTATATCTGAGCAAAACATAAAACCATTGGTTTTATATCCTGGTGAAGTCAATATTGTTGGAGAATCACATGATAATTCGTCCAGTATTGAGAAGTATATGATAGATTATTCAAATATCTCTATAGAAAACACTAGACGAACTGTCTCTGCTTCATTTGAAGAAATGTCGGAGAACGCCTCTAAATTGGTAGATAAGATAAAGAAGGATCTAATTGTACGAATAGCGATCTCTTTTTATCCTGTGAAAATTTATTTACCTGATTTGAATAAAACAGTAAAGTTCTCCGTTGGTCGAGGTTTGAGGGAAATTCAGGATAAAAAAGAGAATGTAAATTTAATCATGACTTCTGAAGTACTAAATTATTGTTTGAAATTTGATTGGGGGTTTAGTACAACGAATGTAAACGCACGCTTCCAAACAGTTGGACCTAAAGATCTAAAACTGTTCAATTATTATGTTTCTGTTACAGATTCTTTTAACCATGAAGACTCAACGTGGAAAAGAATGGTAAAAAAGTTATTTCGCAAAATTGGCCTCAAGAAATAGAGTCTGATTTTCGGAAGGTGTCGTGGTTCAATAAACATAGAAAAAGTGTGAACCCTAGAACACCGGCTTGCGTTTCAAGAACAGATTCGGTCGTAAAGAATATTGCTGTCGTTATTCCAAAGGAAATAGCAAACCAATTGAGCCTTTTCCAGGAGAACATTGGTGTCAGAAGAATGGATGCTAGTATCGTGAGTCCAATGATTCCATTCGAAAGGGTTATTTGTAAAAATTGATTATGAGCATTTAGTCTTCTTATCAAGGCTTCAGAAAACCCAACTTTATCGTATTCCTCAACTAAAACATCTTTCGTGTCTCCAGCCCCATAACCTAAAAAAGGGTTTTTAATTGAAGCTTCATAGGCTATTTCCCATACTTTTATTCGAATTCCTGTTGAGTAGATCTCTTTACTATCGTGTTCTGTTTGATCTATACCTGCGACTAATTCGGTGAATCTATTTTTTACCATTTCCGAACTGGTAAAGGCTAAAACAAAGGTGCCTGCCATAGACCCAAGTATTAGAAAAACTACAATAAACTTCTTTTTAACTAGCCAATAGGAGATCAATATAAGAATCAATACTCCTGAGGTGAATAATCCATTTTTTGAAAGTAGAAGAGTTGAGAAAATAAAAAGTAAACCAATAAGAATAAGATATGGCCATTTTTTTTGAAAAAGAGAGAGAGTTGGTTTAATATAATCAAGAATTAAGATCAGTAAACCCAAATTCGCATAGTATGAGAGATAAGATGGGTGCAGAATTGTGCTAAGATTAACATAGAACATGTTACTAACCTGACCTGTTTTGAGGGTGTTTAAAATTGCTTTTCCTGTCAAAAAAAAATAACAACTGATCAATCCAAAAATAACTGCAAAAACCAGAGTTCGGATTTGCTTAGTGCTATAGTTGGTAAAGACAAATATGAGAGGGATTATGGCCAAGCTCATTTTAACCTCAAGATCGAATTGATATACGGTTTTATTTTCACTCCAAAAGCCACTCAAAGCAATTAACCCGTAAAGGAATATGCTCAATACTAAAGATAGATTGAAGCGGGGTCTAATCTTATTGACTACAGCGTTTAGAATGGATAACAATATCCAAACACCTATCGTGATCGGAATAAATCGTTGATAAAATGGTAATTGAATAAATAGCGCGGCAAAAGCAAAAACCGAAAGGTTAGAAAGCAGTTGTTGTTTATTTTTATTTGTATCAGGCATTATTTTAATGATTCATACAATTGAAGAAGTTTTGACTCCTCGTTTTTCCAATTGTATTTTTCAAGAACCAATTTCTTCCCTTTTTCACCCATGACTTTTGCTTTGTAGGGGTCATTAAAAATATGTTTAACAGCCTTAGCTATTTCATTAGGATTTTTTGGATCCACACAAATTCCCGCTTCGTTTTTTTCAACGATATCTATCCAGTAAGGAAAGTTTGAAGCAACCACAGGTAATCCGGCAACCATATATTCGAACATTTTAATTGGCAATGAATCTAGATAATTAATCGTTGGGTAGAGTGTAACAATTCCGGCTTTTGAGTTTTTGTAAATGTTGGATATCTCTTTTCTATCAACCATTCCTAGAAAATCTACATTCTTCCAACCGGGGGTGGATTTAGCTTTTTCTTCTAACTCTTTAGGTGAGAAAATTCCAGCAAGAATTAATTTACATTGAGCTTCATTCGTCGATTCTATCAGTTCAAGAATCCCCCTAATCTCAGTAATCCCGCCTACGTAACAAATGTTGTTTTCGGTTTTATCAAGGTAGTCGATTTCTTGTATTAACTCTTCTAGAATAGGATAGTTGTTGACATCAATTGTATTGGGATTTACTTTTTTAAAACGCTCTCTAATAAAAGGAGTTGCGGCAACAATTGCAGACAGTTTTTTAGCCTTTCTATTCTCGGTTTTTTCAGCAAATACACTTAAAGTTTTTCTAATGATTTTCGGAATGTATTGTTTCGCTAATATTTGCCTAGGTAAGTCTTCATGAGCATCGTAAATTACGTGCTTACCTTTCTTTTTGAGTTTAGTTCCAATTCTCAGTAATTCTGGATCATGCAGATGGTAAACATCGGCATCCAATTCTAAAGCTTTTTCGTAAACTTCATTAACAGTCTTCCACATCCTCTTAATTCTGCCTCTTCTTTCTGTTTTAAAGGAAATAATTTGGACCCCATTTACTACTCCAGATTCGGAGTTAGGAACAACATAGTAGACATCGTTTCCTGCTCTTGCTAGGCTAGAACACTCTTTAACAAATATCCTTACATCAGCAGCAGCATGAACACTGGTAAGATGTGCAATTTTCATGTCCGTCGGTTTGTAGAAGCAAAACTAAGTTAAATTACGAAGAGTTTTCTAGTAATTTGCTAACTAATCTTTATTGAAAATCCTTTCATACAACTAGATTTGTATAAAAAGGAAAAGGTCGAGAAAAGAGAAGTATATCAATTATCGCTGGGTTTGAGAGGAGTAATATTTAAGTCTGTCTTTGTTGTAACTCTGTGTTTGTTATCTGTTTCAGCTAGGGCTAAGACTATCGAATTGACTGAAAAAGAAAGATTGTTTATACCTTTCATATGGGATACAGACCCTGAAGACGAGGCATTATTTTCCACATTCGAAAATGGTATTCTTGAACATCCTTTTAAAATGGGTAAAGGAGCTGTAACGTATTTATATTTAGGATTAACACAGAATCGACCAGACCTCTTAAGGAAGGGTGAATTGTTGTTGAATTTACTTCTAGATTTTAAGGAGCGTGAAAAATCAGATTTCGGAGTGATTTATTACTATCCATTGGATTATACAGCAAACTCTGGGGTAAAATGGAAATCTGCTCAGTGTAATGCAACAATTGCAGTAGGTTTCTTACTTGGGTATGAGATTTTTGACCAATCAGATTACCTCGACGAGGCCATTGGAGCTATGAATGCCGTTACACAACCTTATCATGAAGGTGGTTTATCCCTCGAGTTTAATGATTCTTGCTCTTGGTTTTTAACTAACACCTATGATGGTCAGGGCAAATTGGCAGATAATAATTTTATCCATAATCATCAATTACTCTCTTTAAACGCCCTACTGTATTTTAAACTTGTTTTGCCTAATGAAAGCTATCATTCGAACTTCATAAGGGGAGTTAATGCGATAAATAATCTTGGTCAAGAATTTTTTCTAAGAGATTATTCATGGACGTATTATATGGTAGAGAAAAAAAATTTAGAACCCTTGCATTATTTTGTTTACAATCAAATGATTTTAACGAGTATTCTCTTTTATAAGAATAATGAGGGTTTGAGAGAGATTTTTGATTATCGCCAGGAAATCTTGAAAGATAGATTTGCAATACACAAGTATGGAGATGTACTTTACCAGAATATAATTGGTGGTCCTACTTTTTTCAATAATGATATTTATTCTCTTAGATTGGAGTCAAGTTATAATAGTAAAGTAGTCGAGACATTGTTTATTGACCCTACCAACTATGATTCGCCTTATGACCAGAAGTACTTTGTGGAATATAATGAGATAGAGGTTGATTCTGTACAAATGATAATGATAAATAACGGGATAGAATTTCCTCTTTTATGGTTAAAAGTTGATCCAATAAAAGAGAGAATTAGCGGTTATATAAATTCAGTAATAGAGCCTGAGAAATCCGTTTCATTGCAAGAAAATAGTGTGTTGAAAACTGATGCGGTTAGTGGGATGAATAGAATTCAAATG
The DNA here is from genome assembly GCA_022447665.1 of Crocinitomicaceae bacterium. Taxonomy (GTDB): domain Bacteria; phylum Bacteroidota; class Bacteroidia; order Flavobacteriales_D; family Crocinitomicaceae; genus JAKVAQ01. The sequence continues at coordinate 36,690 of JAKVAQ010000029.1, read as the reverse complement.
ACGTATAAATTTCCAATAACAGTAGATTTTTCAGGAGCTTACTTTTTTGGATGGAGTTTTGAGTCAGAAAAGATTATCGAAAGTATTGAAATAAAACTTATTAATTCATATAATGAGGCATCAATTTTTAATCATTTTGGACAGCCTGATTCAACCCGTAACCTGGTTTTACTAAGTCCTTCATCGTTTCAAAATTATTCTGAATTCAAATCCAAACGTATTAAAGCAATTACAGTGAATTATTATTTTCTTTCAGAGGTTGAAGAACAATGTGCGATTCACATTTCCGATATTTTTTGGACGAATGACCGACGGAAGATAATGGAAATTCTATCGGGCAAATATGGGGACTTTAAACTAAATGAGAATAAATATTTTGGAGGTCTCTATTAATCAAGATTCACATGGTATATCTGCTCCCATTTGGCAATATTGAATAATCTCCATTTTGTTCTAAGGTTAAGACTCTTGAAAGTTAAATTGTCGAAATCGATATAATTATTCAATAGCTTTGATTGCTGTATTGTATCCTCCATATCCGATTCTATTTCATCGAGCCAAGTTTTTTCCGGAGCATTAAAACCTAATTTGTTTTTTCTCCAAACTACAGATTCCGGTAGTTTTTTTTCGATAGCTTTTCTCAGGATATGTTTTGACCAGCCATTTTTAATTTTGAGCTTATTGTTAATGCTTAGTGCAGTTTCCAAAACTTCGTAATCAATAAAAGGTAACCTAGTCTCTATTGAATTACGCATTGAATTTTTGTCTTCATATTTCAGAAGGTGAGGTAATTGAGTAGATTCAATTTCGGTTTTTTGAAGGTCAAGTAAGTTGGCATAATTCTCTGATAAGTTTTTTAAAGCGCTCGATTGAAACTTCTGTAAATGATGTGCTTTAATAAATCGAAACCTACGTTTTAGTCGTTTTAACCTTAAATTATATCTGGTAAAGTAGAAATAGAATTTGAATACATCTACTTTACTCAATTTTGAGTTTTCAGCAGATTGACGCCAGGCTTTGATCTTGGCTAACCCATTTATAGACTTGATATATGCGGGATAATATTTCTCATAACCTAATAGAGTTTCGTCTCCTCCTTGACCATCTAAAAGTACTATACAATTTTCTGCACGCGCTTTTTTCATGACAAGGTATTGCATGAAAATCGAAGGAGAACCGAAAGGTTCTTCCTGTGTGTATACAACCTCATCTATTAAGTCTTTGAATTCTTCTTTGGTCGGTTGAATTGTGTTCAAATTAAGATTGCAGTGTTCTGAAACTTGTTTGGCGTACATACTTTCATCTGATGCCTTTTCTGATGATTTAGCATGAATTCCGTTAAACTTCTCGTTCGAATCTTCGTTGTAAATTTCCGATGATATGGCTGCGATTGTAGAACTGTCTAATCCTCCACTTAGACACGTTCCGACCTTCACATCCGACCTCATTCTAAGTCTTGTGGCCTTAATTAAAGCCTTCAGGTAAGTTTCAGAAGCTTCTTTTTCGGGGAGTTTATCGAGTTCCTTATTGGTAGTGATAGAATAGTATCTCTCTTGCTTAAAAGAATGATCAATTAGGTTGTAAATTAAATTATATGATCCTGGAAGTTTTTTAATCGATGAAAAAAAACACTCATCATCACATTCTTCAAGTCCAGTGATTAAATAATCTAACAAGACACGTTCATTTATTGATACTTTTTTAAGAAAGGGCAGAATTTGCTTAATTTCAGAGCCAAAAATGAATTGATCATCAGTTTCTAAATAATAGAATGGTTTAATTCCAAATCTATCCCTTGAGCAGAATAATTCGTTTTTTTTCTCATCGAAAATCACAAAAGCCCACATCCCATTAAATCGCTCTACACATGTACTCCCCCATTCAAGGTACGAGGCAAGAATTACTTCGGTGTCTGACTCGCTTTTAAAATTATATCCTAGTTCAATTAGCTCGGATCTAATTTCAATATAGTTATAGATTTCACCGTTATATGTAATTGTCAAATGACGGTATTGCATCGGTTGATGACCTGCGTTTGAAAGATCGATAATGGATAGTCTCCGATGACCAAAAGCAAAGTTTTTTCCAAAGAACATTCCCTCACCATCAGGTCCACGGTGTTCAATGGAATCATTCATATTTTTTAGAATATCTCGGTCAACTTCTTGGTCTTTTTTATTGACTACTCCACTAATGCCACACATTAAGATTCAGTTTTTTGGTCGTCATTTAAAAATAGAAAGTTGAAAAGCAATAAAAATGCCCATCCTCCTGAAAATAATAGAGTAGTGAGCGCACTAGAGCTTAGAATCAAAATAGGGTATAAATTTAAACTCAATTTGAGTTCAAAATTTGATTGGAAAAGTCGCTCGACGAAAACAAACAATAAAGACAAAATTATTCCAGAAAAAATAAGTCCGTATACTCCAAAGTTTACATAGTCATACATAAAACTTGCGGCGTTTACCGTTCCTTTCAACCCTTTTTGTGCGTTCTGCGGTTTTAGTAGCGGGTATAATTCAATTGAATAAGCGCGTCTTTGATTTCCCTTCAACATAGCAAGAAGACGATACCCGTCTCCATAAAGGAAGGGTTTCTTTTCGGGAACATTATCAAACCAGCCTGAAACCACTTCACCCGGGACCACAAAAACTCTGCGCTGAATACCATAAAGAATATTTCCTATTCGAGTCCCAGATGGTTTGAGTTCAACACTGCCACCTGAAGGTGCATCCGATACCACAGGTTCCTCCTCAACCTCTATCACAACATCATTAAGTCCAATTGAGTCATCTTTTACGGGCACCAACTTACCCGGGTTAGCGATTTTCGTAAGACTAATAATAGTGAGAGCTATTACTCCTATGTATTTAATGCTATAAAAGAATTTCCTTTTTACTAAAGCGTAAATAAGTGCAGGTAGTAATATTGCAACTATAAAGCTCTTTTGCATGAGCGAAAAAGCATAGAAAGAAGCTACAATAAATAAGATCCAATACAGAAGTTTTTGTTCTTTCAATAATAAGTAAAGGAGTAAAAAAGGTATGGCCGCTTTTATAGCAATGCTAGAGATATAACCAAAAATAGAAGGTAAATCCTGTAATATGTTTTCGCGAATAAGGGCAGCTTCTTCCGGAGTGGTGCTGAAATATGCTGAAATAGCAGGAGAGCCTCCTTCCAGGATTAAATGTATTACCATGAATACCAAAAATGGAATCAGTATCCAGTGTATACTCACCTGTGGTCTCTTACTCAGAAATTTTAGTTTAATTTCTTTTTTCGGCATTACCTTATTAAAAGCAAAATAAGAGACTAAAAATGTACCGTAAAATGTGAGTAGATAGCCTAAATAGGTTGTTCCTGACGTAACCAGAACACCATAAATCAGGCCTAAGAAAATGACCGAATAGGTAGAAAATAGCGTATGGGATTTTAAAAAATCTCTCATGAAAAGGTAGTCTAGGCTAAAAAAACGTGAAGGTAAAGTTAAATCTTACCCGTCTTTTTAGTTTATTTAAAAGTTTTAATCATTCAACTGTCAAAAAATCATCATGTCGCTTTGCCGCAAAATATATGAGAACAAAATATAGGGTGTAGGCGCCAATATCTATTAATACGTAGTAAAGCAAGAAATCGTTTAGCGAAATTGAATCAAATAGTAGAAGACAACTTATTAAGCCAAAATAGGTGATTTGCCAAATACTTGTGATTTTAATTTTTTCAATTGCAACGAATGTCACTGTCAAAGGCATGATGGCAAATTTTAAGGCATAAGAGAACACCAAGATTGATGTGATTTCTCCTGCTTTTGCCCATTCTTCTCCAAACACGAAAGAGAATATTGGAGTGCTGAAGGGATAAAAAATCAAAATTCCGAAAACTCCTGCCAGGGCCAATCCTAAAAAGTTTCTTCTAATAGTTGGAAGTATGGGTTGTTTAGAGGTAGATTTCTCAGATAAATGTTGCAAAAGAACCTGCGAGAGAGCCATTGAAATTAACGCTAAAGGAAGGGCAAGTATTTGACGACTAAGGTCATATTGGCCGGTGATTTCATCACTATAAGTACTCGAAATAATTAGCACTGGTAAAAACAAACTAATCGTATCCAATAAAGTTGGAATTAGATTGTACAATGGGAATTCTTTATACCGAAGCAAAGCGGACTTCATCCCTTTTTTACTCACTTCTTTAAACGATCCCTCTGTTCTCTTGAATTGAAAAACGGAAACTAAAAAGTTTACGAAGTCACCTACCAAAGAGCCAAGAATAACTCCTCCTGGAATTTTCAACCCACCGAAACTAAGATGAGCTAAACCTTCACTGCTTCGACGTGCGAGTTTATTGCTTGCTATCTTTTTGAACGATTTTTTCCTCGTCAACCAGGCATTAAGTACTTGAGAACTTGAAACAAAGAATACACCTAACGGGACAAATAGTAGCCAGGGTTTTACACTAGACGTAATTCCTGTTAAATCAACTATTGCTTCACCCCAAAAGAAAGAGACGAAAAAGGTTAGCAAGGAAAACAGTGCTATTAAGATTAGGGTGCCCGATAATAAGTTTAACGAAGTTTTATCTTCTTTTGGAATTACTACAACTTGCACATATTTAAAATTGGCAACAATGGCAAGGGTAGAGACGATGCTAAAATATACAGCGAAAACACCAAATTCTTCTGCCGTGAACATCCTCCGCAAAATTGGCTGTAATAATACTGGAATAGTCTGAGCAAGGCCAATTCCGATAACTAAGGTTAGGGAATTTTTAAGGTAGTCAGATTTAAGCAGTTTCTTGAGCATCTCTATTAAATAGCAAAGTTAGGCCAAAAAGAGGCCCTACTTTGTGAAAAATTCCCAAATAACTAATACTTCATTCTTAATATCAATAGGTGAATGATTGAAAAAGGGAGGTTTAAAAATTTATCTTTGAAAACAACTTTGGATAGATATCATGAAAAAGAAAATTCTTGTTGTCGTAGGAACGCGTCCGAACTTCATTAAGATTACCCAATTTAGACGGTTGCATGAGGCGTATGCCGATCAAATCGAAATGAAAATCCTTCACACTGGTCAGCATTATGACAATAAAATGTCCAAGATTTTCTTCGAGCAATTTAATATGGCGCCAGATTTTATGTTGGATTTGGAGTCAAAATCTCCTGCTTCTCAAATGGGTGAAATTATGATGAAGCTTGAAGAGATTTGTAAAGAATATACACCAGATCTTATCATGGTACCTGGTGATGTGAACTCAACTTTCGCAACCGCATTGGCGGCGAATAAAATGAATATTAAGTTTGCTCATATTGAAAGTGGTTTACGTTCGTTTGACCGAGAAATGCCGGAAGAAATAAATAGAATTTTAACTGATGAAATAGCTGATATTTTATTGGTAACCGAACAAAGTGGACTTGATAACCTTAAAAATGAAGGGGTAAGTGATGATAGAATCGCTTATGTTGGAAACACAATGATTGATACCATTGTGGCTTTTCAGGATAAAATCAACGCCTGCAGTATATTATCTGACCTTGCGTTAGAACCCAAGAAGTTTATTTTGATGACCATGCATCGTCCTTCGAATGTGGATGATCTCGAAGGATTAAAGAAGTTGATTTCATTAATCAAAGGTTTAGGAAGAGACTTTAAAGTTGTTTTCCCTATTCATCCAAGAACAGTGAAGAAATCAAAAGAGTACGGCATTTACGATGAGCTTATTAGTCTGGGGAATTTAATCATATCTGAACCAATGGATTATTGTTCGTTTCAGCGCCTAACGAAAGAATCATTTATGGTGATTACTGATAGTGGTGGAATTCAAGAGGAAACCACTTTTTATCAAGTTCCTTGTTTAACCGTTCGAGAAAATACTGAGCGCCCATCCACTATAACGATAGGCACAAACCAACTTATGGGATTTGATACAGAGTTAATCTTGGAAAAAGTTGAAGAGGCGAAGGCTGGAAATGCAAAAAGAGGAGAAATTCCTCCATTGTGGGATGGTAAGGCTACAGATCGGATTTTTGAATTTATAGTTACAGAGCTTGGCAAATAATAAGGAAATAGCATTTATTGGTACTAGTCCGCTTTCAATGATGAAGGCGTATATGATGCTTATAAAAGATCCAAGTATTCGCATTCAATTTTATGATTTAAATGATAGACTAGGAGGGGCCTGGTACTCTGATTATTCTCCAAAAGGGCATGAAATTGAGTGTGGTTGTCATATTTGGTCCTATTCTCCGGAGGCTTACGATTTTATTCAGGAGGAGTTAGGTGTTGTCCTTGCTCCATTTGAAACTAAACCCACTTTTATCGGGAAGGTGATTAACCTCCCTTATTCTGCAAAACAAAGTGTAGATTCTTACAAGTATATCTTAAAATCCTTGGCCACTTTTAAAAGTGGTTTTGCTCGCGAGGTTAAGGAGCGTCCTTATTTAACGACGAAGGTGTTTGGAAAGAACAACTTGTATCCCAAAAAGGGTTCTCCAGAATTAACCAATAGATTAAAAGAACTTCTGGATGCTACAGGCAGAGTTGAGTTTAATTTATCGTCTAAAATTACGAGGCTTGAGGTTGGTGTTAAAGTTCGTTTGCTAAGTGATGAAACTAATTTCGAAGCAGATCGAGTAATACTTACTTCTGTTTCTGAGGTAAGATCGATTAAATCAAGCGATCATAACATTGATATCACACCTTTTCGCCGTGATTACATTCATTTATTATTAGGATCTGATAAACCCTTTAAGAAAATTGCAAGTTATTGGCGATTGATGAATGATCCGGTTATTCACCGCATATCTGATATATCTTATCAAACCAATAAGGAGGAGAATTTAATGCTCTTAGGAATTAAAGAAGAGGAGTATTATAAAATGAAGCCTGAAGAATTGATGGTGTATTGTAAGAATTATCTTCTAGGGTTAAAACTCATAGACGAAACATTTCAACTGCAAGACATAAAGCACCATATTTTTCCAACGTATTATATTGATGAGGATGTCAGGGATCAGATTAATAAAGTATCGCCAGATCAACTTCAAATTCTTCATACAACGGATATTATGTATGGTGTTTATTACCTAATCAAGGAATATGAAACTTAGGCTTTTATTCATATTTGCTCTCATAAGCAGTGCTACTTTTGCGCAAGACAATCTTATTGTGAATTTAGGAGTTAACTACTCTCCTCGTGCAGCTATAATCAATAGGAATGCACTAAGAAATACCCTAGTAGACTCAACGTATTTTGATTCGAGGAATATGCATGAATTTACCTTGAATTTGGGCTTTAACATCATGAGTAAATATACAGCTGAGTTAAATGGAGGTTATTCTACTTTTCTTGTGGATGAGGTTAGCAATTATCAAACTCTTGAAAATGTAGGTGATACGGTAAGAACTTTAGGAGAAACGAAATTTGAACATTTCAAAATTGGTGTAAACAATCAATTTAGACTCGTACGCTCAAAGAGCGTGAATTTATTTGCAATTGTAGGGTTCGATTATTATTTGAACCGTTCAATAACCTATTCCAAATCCAATGTTTATGTGGCTTTAATTACAGGGAGTTTTACCGATTATGGTGTAAATAGATATCCGGATATCGACTTCAAGGATGCCAACAGTAATTATTGGAGGGTTAGAGCAGGAGTTGGTTTTGACTTGTTCTTATCTTATAATTTAAGCTTTAAGTCAACCTTAACCTATGGTTATTCAAGTATTCCAACGTACGGTGAAACAGTTGGTTTAGGATCGTTTAACGCTCATGAGGTGTTTGTTTCAGGAGGATTGAATTATTATTTCACAAAAGCTCCAAAATGAATATAACGCCATTTTTTTGGAGTCATCCAGTTTGACGTAGCATCCCAAACACTTAGGATTCTTCGTTGTCTTTCAGATCTGCCGAACAAAGCGTGAAATCCATAATGTGCGTATTCGCCAGACGAGAATTCTTTCTTCCACTCTTCAAGTTCCTTATAAGGGATATAGCGCCAGCCCTCTCCCCACTTAATGAATCTTTTTCTCAAGTATGTATGAAGTCTGCTGCCCTCTGCATTTTCAGCAAACAAGAACTTGCCACCTGGCTTCAGTACACGCGCAATTTCTTTGATAGCCTTTAACTGGTCTTCTTTATTGCCCAGGGCTCCAATAACTGATTTAAATACAACTAAGTCAAAGGAATTATCTTCGAAATCTATAGCTTTCATATCCACCTTAGCATAAGAGATTTTATTCGATACTCCCTTGTCTTCATGCATTTTTTGGGTGGAATCTGGCATTGGATTATAATCAGAGCAAACGACTTCGCATCCTTTCTTAGCAAAATAAAGGCTGAGCCCTCCTTCTCTTTCTCCCAGCGCCAAAACCTTCATGTCAGGTTTGATGTCGGCATGCTTTTCCCAAAAATCGAGTGCTTTACTCCAATTCTTGACGTCCCATTGAATAATGGTACTTAGTTCTTCTTTGGAAAGATTACTTGGCATAATGCACGGCCCGGCTTTCGCGTATTACCGTCACTTTAACTTGTCCAGGGTAGGTCATTTCATTTTGAATCTTCTGCGAAATAATAAATGAAAGCTCGTCAGCTCTTTGGTCATTTACTTTTTCACTTTCAACCATTACACGTAATTCTCTACCTGCCTGAATTGCATATGATTTAACTACGCCGTCAAATCCTAAAGCAACTGACTCAAGTTCTTTGATACGCTTGATGTATGATTCTGCAATTTCTCTACGAGCACCAGGGCGTGCACCTGAAATGGCATCACAAACTTGAACAATTGGAGAGATTAACGATGTCATTTCGATTTCGTCGTGGTGAGCACCAATAGCGTTGCAGATATGCGCTTTTTCGCCATGTTTCTCCGCCAACTTCATCCCTAAAATTGCGTGAGGCAATTCTGGCTCTTCATCTGGAACTTTTCCAATATCATGTAGAAGACCAGCTCTTTTAGCCGCCTTAACATTCAATCCTAATTCAGATGCCATAATAGCACAAAGGTTGGCAACCTCGCGGCTATGCTGCAACAAGTTCTGTCCGTAAGAAGAACGGTATTTCATTCTACCCACCATTCTCATTAACTCTGAATTTAGACCATGAATACCTAAATCAATACAGGTTCTTCTTCCTGTTTCAATGATTTCTTCGTTTAATTTTTTCTTGGTCTTGGAAACAACCTCCTCAATTCTCGCCGGGTGAATTCTACCGTCTGAAACCAATTGATGAAGCGATAATCTTGCAATCTCTCTTCTAATCGGATCAAAACAAGAAAGGATAATAGCTTCGGGAGTATCATCTACAATAATTTCAACCCCAGTAGCAGCTTCTAATGCTCGGATGTTACGCCCTTCTCTACCAATAATTCTACCTTTCATTTCGTCCGATTCAATATTGAAAATTGAAACAGAGTTTTCAATCGCTTGCTCAGTAGCAACACGCTGAATTGATTGGATTACGATTTTCTTCGCCTCTTTAGAAGCGTTAACCTTAGCTTCATCAACAACCTCCTTAATATGAGCCATGGCATCAGTTCTGGCCTCATCAACAAGAGTCTTCATTAGACTTTGTTTTGCTTCGTCAACTGAAAGTCCAGAGATTTTTGAAAGTTCATTTACCGCCTTTTGGTGGTGTTTATCTAATTCAGCCTTTTTCGCCTCAACCAAATCCAATTGTTCCGAAACGTTTTGCTTTAATCGATCAATGTCTTTTTGCTTACGGTTCGTTTGCTCAATTTTTTGATTTAGGTTTTTCTCTTTACTCTTTGCTTTGTCCTCTTGACTCTGCAAACTTCTTTCACGGCTTCTTACTGCCTTTTCGTGGTCTTCTTTTAATTGGAGAAACTTCTCTTTTGCTTGAATAATTTTCTCTTTCTTCATCGCCTCTCCCTCAACTTCAGCTTCTTTTAGAATAGCATCTGCTTTTGATTTTAAGGCTGTTTTTTGAAGTAGGAAAATTATTATCGCGCCAACTACTAGTCCTATTACGGCACCAATAACTATACTTACAATATCCATAAATTTTTAGTTCTTACCCTCTTGAGGGCATAAATTCAACATACGTGTCAAGACTTAAAGTGTCTTGTCAATTTCGCTGATAAGTTGTTGAATCGTTTCGTTGATCGAATCGTTGGATGGAACAGAAGGAGAATCGCTATTGCTATTTTTTTGAATAGCAAGCTGTAAAGCCGTCATGGCCAGCAAATCTTGCATATCCTTAACGGCATAACTACCTTGTAATTTCTTAATGTTGCTATTGATTTTATCAGCAGCAGCCTTAATAGCGTTTTCCTCTTCCTTCTTTATCGTGAGAGGGTAAGTTCTACCTGCAATAATTATTTTCAGTGCTAACTTATCCATCTTATCCTTCTTTCAATAACGAAATACATTCATCAATTTCGTTTACCAGCTGGTTCACTCTTTCTTCAAGTCTTTCATTGTCTGAATTTGAAGCAACATTGTTTTTAGCTTCTTCCAGTTCAGAATTCAAATTTTTAATTGAATTAGATTGTTCTTCAATTTTAGACTGTAAACGAGAGTTTTCCTCTTTTACCTGAGCTAATTCTTCTTGCGATGAGTTTAATGAAGCATTCAACGATTTATAACGCTCCGTTAATGAGGTAATTTTACCTGCTAATTTTTCTAACAACTCCTCTGAATTAGACATAGTGTAAGCGGTTTCAGAACCAAAACAAAAGTAAGAAGGATGGTTATATATTCAAAGAAATTGATCTTGAATTATTAAAAGACAAACATGGATAAGATGCTAAACTAGCTGTTAACCTGAGGGGAGAGGGCATTATTTTTGGACTATTGAACCTAAAGACCTATTTATGCGAATTTTGTTCGTTTTTTTTATTCTACTTATCGCCAATTCTTCTTTGGCCCATGATTATGTTCCCAAGGAAATAGATTACGAGGGGATAGATTTGGGAAGTCCGATGGATATTCCTTTAATTCTTTCTGGAAATTTTTGTGAAATGAGGTCTAATCATTGGCACACCGGTCTGGACATTAAAACAAATGGGGGAGAAGGGTATAAATTAAGATCCGTAGAAGAAGGCTATATTTCTCGAATTAAGGTGTCGCCTTGGGGCTATGGTTTGGCCATTTATGTAGATCACCCCAATGGATTAACGAGCGTGTATGCACACATTTCTAAATGGCCTAAAAAGGTTGATTCTTTGGTTTACGCCAAGCAATTGAAAAATGAGTCTTGGGTGTTGGACGAGAATGTACTTGCAGACTCAGTTTATGTGAAAAGGGGTGAGCTTATTGCCTATTCTGGAAATACTGGTGGGTCTTTAGCGCCTCATTTACATTTTGAGATTAGAGAAACAGAGACGGAGCATGTTCTAAATCCTCTTAAGTTCAAGTGTTACCGCGACATGATTCAAGACAAAACAAAGCCTACTTTATCTGGTGTAAAAGTTTATGCAGTAGATAGGAATGGATACATGATTCCGGGAAGAAGTAAATATTATAAATGCGCATTGCTCAATGGAAATTGGATTATAAATGAGAATAATCCAATTGATGTAAGTGATTTAATGACCGAGAATGGTTTCTTAGCATTTGGTTTTCATACCACTGATAAATTAGATGGTGCTAGGAACGTTTGCGGAGTTCATCACACGTATTTATATCAAGAAGACAATCTAATTCACGAGCAAATATCCGAGTATATGATCTTTAGTGTTAATCGATTTATTAATTCGCATAAAGATTATTTTGAGTTCAAGCAGAACAGACGCAACATTCACAAGAACTACATCACTCCGGTAAATGAAATGCCAATGTACCCTGTGCATAATGGTCTGGTGCCCTGGGATAGAGTAAAGGGTAATTATCGTTTTACTGCTGTTGATGTTCATGGGAATAAAAACACCATTACGTTTAAAATTGGCGATGCCAGAGGAGAGTTAAAACCAAATCCGTTTGATAATGGGGATGATTATTATTTCCCGGATTCAGTGAATGTGGTACTTTATCCAAATTTTCAGCTCTTAATGGAGAAAGGTAGTTTTTATGAGCCTTTACAGAAAAGATATCGAGTAGATTCAAATTCAAGATATTTAACCCCTAAGCACGTTTTTAGTGAATATTCAATTCCAGTGCAGAAGTATTTTGATGTTCGTATGAAAGTGCCTGATTCAATTCAAGGTATTGCCGATTATAAACTAGGTATCGGTTTATATACGAACAAGGGATATTTATCATTTTTGGGAGGAGATTATATTGATGGTTGGGTTGAAGCCAAGTCTAGAAATTTCGGTGAATTCGTAATGGTTATGGATACGGTATCGCCTTTAATTAAGAAATTGGATTATGCAGAAAACAAGACAATCACGAAATACCGTACACTTGAACTAAACATCAATGATAACCTATCTGGTGTTACCCGATATAAGGCCTATATTAACGGTAATTGGGTGCTAATGAAGTACATGAAGAAGAAGCGTAAGTATGTTATTCCTTTAGATGAACGCAGCAAAATACACTTGAAAAAAGGTAAAAATAAAATTCGTGTTTGGGCCAGAGATAGAACCGGTAATGAGTCAGAAGATATCACAACGGTCGTCTATTAGAATTCTTAATTATTTGTTATTCTCAAATTTTCATTCAAAGAATCCACTAAATTTAAGTCTGAATGAGCAAGAGAAGAATTAACACAGTTGTTATACTTGGAATTTTTTCCATCATTGGAATTCTTGCCATTCAGCTTTATTGGATCAAAAAGAATATTGATTATCAAGAGACGAATATTGCCATTCAGAACAGGCAAGACAGTCTTAATTCTCGACAATTTACGGACAAAGTGACCTTGGCACTGAAAAATGTTGGGGATGAAATTCAACGTATTAATAATCAGCCAGGTGATAATTATGGGGCGGTAAAACAGATCTCCTCAAATTATTTTACAGTAGAACTACAAGATACCCTGCACCCTTATTTATTGGAGTCGATGCTAAAAAGGGAGTTTTACAACTTTGATATTAAGCAAGATTTTCAATACGGTATTTATGATTGCTGGTCCGACAGCATTGTCTACGGAAACCTTATCGATTATACAGAGGACTCCTCTTTTATAAGTCGATCTGACGCGGAAGATGCAGAAATCGCAAATGAAGAATTACAACTTAAATTGGGTTCTGATGTTCATTATTTTTCGGTTGTTTTTCCGGAAATGGAGAGTGTTACTATAGAACAACAACCTGGAGAAGTAACGCCTTGGTATTATCTATTTACGATTATACTCCTTGTGCTGTTCTTCTTTGGATATTCAATTTCGGTGATTGTTAGGCAAAAGAAGTTAAGTGAGATCAAAAATGATTTTATCAATAACATGACGCACGAGCTCAAAACTCCCATTGCTACAATTAGAATTTCTAGTGAAACATTGTTAAACCTAGATAAAGAGGCTGATTTCGATAAACTACTGCGTTATGCCGGTATCATTTACAAGGAAAATAAGCGTCTTGAACAACAAGTAGAGCGTGTATTGAACGTTGCTAAGCTTGACAAAAAGGAGATTAAGCTAAAAACAGAGGTGATTGATGTGTATGAAATTTTAGAAGAAGCAAAGGCGAATATAGAATTCAATCAGTTAGAAGAACGAGGAGGAACAATTGAGCTGATTAAGGATACGGAAGATCATTTGATTAAAGGTGATGTCGTTCACGTAACTAATGTAATTTATAATCTTTTGGATAATGCAGTGAAGTACTGTGAGAAGGCACCTTCAATCCAGCTCAGAATATTTGAGAATAAAACCAAGAACAAAATACAGATTGCCTTTAAGGATAATGGTAAGGGCATTTCAAAAGAAAATCAGCGACACATATTTGATAAGTTTTACAGAGTTCCAACGGGGAATTTGCACGATGTTAAAGGTTTTGGATTAGGACTTTATTACGTGAAAACAATCCTGGAGGAGCTTGGTGGGGGAATCACTGTTAAAAGTAGCACAGGAAAGGGAAGTGTTTTTACAATTGCGCTCCCTAAAGCTGAGAATAACGAATAAATTAGCACTATGGATATTAAGATATTATTGGTAGAAGATGACTTTAACTTAGGTTTTGTAGTACAGGACCAATTGACTGACCAAGGTTATAAAGTTACCTTGGCCACCAATGGTGTAGATGCATTAAAGAGATTTAACGAGGACAAATTTCACATGTGTATTTTCGATGTAATGATGCCAAAGAAGGATGGCTTAACGTTGGCTGAAGATATTCGAAAGGTAAATACGGAAATTCCAATTCTTTTTCTTACCGCAAAAAATCAAACTGAAGATAAAATTGCTGGACTTAAAGCTGGAGGAGATGACTACCTCACGAAGCCATTTAGCACGGAAGAGTTTTTACTTCGCGTAAAAGCATTATTGAAACGAGTGAATCTTGCTCAAGAGGAGGAAGTGACCACCTTTAATATTGGTAGTATATCATATGATAGTGAAAACTTCACCCTGTTGTATGGAGATGGCGAGACTAAGAAATTGACAAAAAAAGAATCTAAAATTTTACTTCTACTGGTTCAAAATGCAAATAAAGTGCTTCCTCGAGATATTGTTCTAAATGCTGTTTGGGGTCAAGATGACTATTTTGTAGGCCGGTCGCTAGACGTTTTTATTACTAAGCTTAGAAAATACTTAAAGGCAGATGAGAATGTGAGTATTGAGAATATTCATGGAATTGGTTTTAAGCTCATCACTCCCTAATTGATTTAGTTTCACGAAATAAAAAAAAGCCCGCTGATAAGCGGGCTTTTTAATTTTATAGTTGAGGATTAACCTCCTCCAGGACCACCTACAGTCTTGTACTTCTTTTTAGGCGGCTTAAGTTTCTCTACAAAGATTACGTGGAAATGTTCCCCTTCTTCGTTGATGCACTCTTCTGAAATACCATTTGTAATTCCAGGAGCTGAACCAGCAGGGTTAGTAATTTTCATGTCCATTAATTCGTAAGTTCCATCTTCGAACATTAAGAATACAGAAACAATTTTTCCGTTTTCAACTCTTACTTTTCCTTCAACGCAGTAGACTTCACCTTCGTCCTCAAAAGCAATATATACTTTTCTGTGCATGTCATCAGAAACTGAATACGCACCTTGTTTTTCAAATGCTTTTCTCCATTCTTCCAAACAGTTTTGAGCATTCAATGCACCGGCAGTAAGTAAAAACAAGAGTAGTAGTTTGATTTTCATAATCAACAATTTTGTACTGTTCAACAATTCGTAAATATAATGGAAGTTTAATAAAGTGCTTAGAAAACAAGGGTAGTATTTTCATTGCTCTCCATTCTTCCAACAGGTAAGAAACAAATGGTATACCAAAAGATGTTAAGAATTTGTTAATGCATAAAACTAGGTGTCTTTTAGCACTTAACTACTTCTTTTTCTTTTTCTTACGCTTACGATAAATCATAAACGAAAGCGTCATTGCTCCCCCTAAAAAGGCAGAAATAATGATCAAGAAAATCAAACGAATTTGAAATCGCCAAAAAAGAAATTCAACACCAACTCTTCTCCAGTTTTGTGCTATAAAGGCGACTAAACAAACTAAGGCCAGCACACCAAGTGCTATTCCGATCATTTGTTTATTGGACATTTTCTTTACCTCTTGCTGGTTTACAACGTTTGGTTGATTGTCTTGATTTTCTGGGGTTTCCATAATGGTCTTTTCGCAAATATAAAGGTATCTAGGAAATAAATAGATTAAAAAGTAATCAAAATAAAGACGAAAAAATAATCAATTTCTTATATTCGTCCCGGTAGATTAAGTAAACTTAGTGTAATATGTTAGTGAAAACCTATGGTTGTGCGGTGTATGGAATTGAGGCAATTCCAATTACTGTTGAAATAAATATTGGAAAAGGAATAAACTTTTTTTTGGTCGGATTGCCCGATAGTGCGGTAAAAGAAAGTCATCAAAGAATTAAAGCCGCCTTTGCGAATTCGGGATTTAAGTTTCCTAGGAAAGAAGTTACTGTGAATATGGCACCAGCGGATATTCGAAAAGAAGGTTCTGCTTATGATCTAACTATAGCCGTGGGGATCCTGGCGGCAAGTAATCAAATTCAAACAGATGTTAGTGATTATTTAATCATGGGCGAATTGTCCTTAGATGGAGGATTGAGACCAATTAAGGGAGCGCTGCCTATTGCGATTAAAGCAAAAGAAATGGGTTATAAAGGCTTTATTCTTCCAAAGCAAAATGCAAATGAAGTTAGTATTGTAGAAGGTTTATCTATATACGGAGTAGAAGATATCACAGAGGTCGTTGATTTACTTAATGGTGAAAAGGAAATTTCACCTACTTCTTATGATGTCAATGTTGACTGTGAGAATGCAGAGAGTTATGCTATTGACTTTTCTGATGTTAAAGGACAGGAGAATGTAAAGCGGGCGTTGGAAATTGCAGCTGCAGGCGGACACAATATTTTACTTGTAGGACCTCCAGGTTCCGGTAAAACCATGCTGGCGAAGCGATTGCCTTCGATTCTACCTTCATTAACAGTTGATGAAGCTCTAGAAACAACTAAAATTCATTCTGTTGCTGGATTGGTTGGTGCAAATTCTGGATTAGTTATGAATCGACCTTTTAGATCTCCGCACCATACTGTCTCTGATGTTGCATTAGTTGGCGGGGGCTCTAACCCTAAACCTGGTGAAATTTCATTGGCGCATAATGGAATTCTCTTTTTAGATGAATTGCCTGAATATAAAAGACAAGTACTCGAGGTAATGCGTCAACCCTTAGAAGATAGAGTCGTGTCTATTTCAAGGGCAAAAATGTCTGTTCAATATCCTGCAGGTTTTATGTTAGTGGCTTCCATGAACCCTTCGCCTTCAGGTAATTTTTACGACCCGAATGATCCAAATGCAGACCCGGAATACATGGTTAAACGCTATTTGAACAAGATATCTGGTCCCTTAATGGATAGAATAGATCTTCACATCGAAGTTCCAGTTGTGGAGTTTGACGAGTTGACGAATAAAACGAAAGGCGAGGCAAGTAAGGAAATCAGACTTCGTGTGGTGAAGACGAGGTCGGTTCAGGAAGAGCGTTTCAAGAATGTGAATGGAGTACATTATAACGCACAACTAACAGCTAAGCTCATTGAAGAACATTGTGAAATTTGTGAGACAGGGAAAGCAATATTAAAAAACGCTATGGATCGCTTGGGTCTTAGCGCCCGTTCTTATGCAAGAATTTTAAAAGTCTCACGAACTATCGCTGATATGGAGAATTCTGAAAAGATCCTTCCACAGCATCTGGCTGAAGCAATTCAATACAGGAGTTTGGATAAAGAAGGTTGGGCGGCCTAATTGCTCTTTTCGTCTTCTTTTGGTGTAAAGTGTGAATTACTCCATATGTTTCTTTCTTCTATTCCTGATGTTACAATAGAAGACGCTGAATCCCTATGAAAATTCGGTTCAGAAACGACAATCGCAGTATTTTTTCTTTCCTCAGGACTAAAACCTGTTGGCTCTATTTTTTTTAATAGAATTTGTAAGTCTTTTCCATCAACGCCAGTGAATACTATTTGTTCTTTATTTGTTTCTATCCCTGAAGTGCCCAATTCTCTGATATCTGAATCTCCCCACAATCCCGTCCAAAGTGTGTCTCCAAATTCATTTGTTCTAATAACAATCATGTCTGATCCATTTTCCATTTCATCTGTGTTTGAGGAACCAATAATTAAAGTGCCGCCATCTTCTGTTAAGCTCATATAATTGGCCATTTCGTCTAATGGAGTACCGTAAGTTTTTACCCATAGAAGATTACCATCATAGTCAATTTTAAAAAGCATCAAGTCCATTGTTCCGTTTTCCTCTGTCTGGTAACTTCCTGCTACTAGATAACCATCATCAGTTTTTTCAAGAGTTCTTGCTCGGTCATGATAATCATTGTCATAAACATATGACCAGTTCAGATTTCCTGATAAATCAGTTTTTAACACATAAGCATCATAATTTCCGTTAGTGAAACTTTTGGTAAAGCCAGTTATGAGAAAGCCCGAAGAATCCGCCTGGCTAACACTGTAAGAATGTTCATTTACATCGCCAGCATAAATTTTGGTCCATAAAGTATCACCTGTAGGTTTCAATTTCATTAGAAATACATCATCAGCTCCTTGACCATAGCCGTAACTATAGCCGGTTACCATTATATTTCCATCTTCTAACTCAAGTAAATCAGTGCCGTAATCATCATTGTATCCACCCATTACTTTTTCCCATTCTATTGAGCTATCGCTTCGGGTGCTAACAATCATAATGTCATACGTGTTATTTTCATCATAGGAGCGACTTACTCCTGTTAAAATATATCCTCCATTCTTCTTTTCAATTACTTCATAAGCTGATTCAGTACTTTTTCCTCCAAATCTTTGTCCCCACTCAAAAATGCCTGTAGAGTCAAATTTCATTAAGAAGGCATCATAATTTCCTTTTGTAAAAGACGTACTTTATCCACAAATCGCATATCCATAATCTTTAGTTTCAATGATGCACATAGGAACATCAGTATAGTTACCGCCTACATTTTTTTCAAAAAGATCAACTGAAGTTAGCGGGATGGAATCCGTTTGGTTTATGGCTTCAGAAATAAGTTCTATTTCATTGGTGTTTTGTGGAGCATTTACTTTTCTAAAGATCATGTAACCAAAAAGTGAAAACCAAATAAAAATTAATAAATATACAAAGAATTTCATAGTCCGCGAAGATAAGCTATTAGGCCGTAAAGTTGATTTATTGAATAACCACTTTTTCTATAATTCTTTCTTGTTCCTCGATCTCAATGCTAAGAAAATAGTTTCCAGCCTCTACATCACTAAGGTCAAAACTAAAGTTGTTTTCTCCTGGGCTGATGTCACCATTAAAGAGTAGACTTACAATTCTCCCACTCAAATCAATCAGTTGGATCTGGGCGCGAGCAGAGCTACCAGCAGAAATACTCAAGTTTAAATAGTTTATTGTTGGGTTAGGAAATAAATCGATACTCAGATTATCGTGTTGCTCTATGGATGCATATCCAAGAGCAAAATCTGCGGTAATGCTGCATCCAAATTCATCATTAATAGTCAAGCTATAAAAATCATTGCATAGGTCAGTCGCCTCATTTTCTCCAATCCCACTTAGTCCTGAACTCCAATAATATCCTATCGATGAGTAATCACCTTGATATCCATAAACAGTATCAATTAAAATCGATCCATCGCAAGTCGGAGGTAAACCAGGTTCGGTGATGATCGCTTCAATTGTGATTTTGGCGGGTTCGACAAGTAGAATCGAATCCTCTTGGATGCAGCCCAAAGAATCTGTGGCGGTTACAAAATACCAACCAGCACAATGTTCGTAAGCGAGAGGTGTATAGGGCATAATCAGACCGTCTTCATTTAATTGCACTATTGAAAACGGTCCATGTGACCCTGATACGATAGCATCCACGTTTCCGTCGCAAAACCCAAAACAAGTTGGGTTTAGTCCAATTAATTCAAGTTCTAAGCTATCGCATTGAGAACATCCCAGCCCTGAAATCATTACTGCTAAAACCAAAAAAAATCGTCTCACAAAAATGAAACGACTTTATTAAAGAAATAGATGCATTACTCGCTGTTCTCCGCTCTCCCTCTCATTCTCAATTTACTTAACTCACGGCCAATCCCACCGCGCTTTGAAACCTCTGCAATCAAAATGTAAACTCATGGTGTCCGGGTGAGTCCTGATCCTCCTTTGTTACCTACGATATCCTGCAACATTTCATAAACGACAGATTTATCATCTTGATCCCAATCACCATCCCTATCAATATCCTCAATTCCAATGTCAATCGCTTTTCCAAACATATGTTGACTGTATTTTGCGCCTTGTACTTGGGTGTTTAATTTTGGATGTCGATGTGAATTTCGTATGTGAAATCCCGTTCTATCATACCCGCCTTGGTCTAATTCCTCAATCAGCGAAAGCATCATATACAAAACTTCCCTATCAATCAACCAATACTGTTCAAATTCAGGGTATGGACTTTTTAAGTATTCAGCATAATATTCATCCCTTGCTAAAAAATCCTCAATGGTAAAGTGACCTACAATCTTCCTTTTTATTTCCAATCCATTGACTTTATAATAGTCTCGATTCTTCAGTTCTGATCTGAATTTATCATTGGGGTGAGAATAATTCAAATACATCGTGTCAAGTTCTGTGTGTTTGACAGTTCTGAGTGAATCCAGGATACTGTTTAAAGTTTCCTTATCAAGCACGTCTTCTTGACTATTCCTGACAATTTCGTCCTTTTTTGACTTGCTTTTTTGGCAGCTAAGAATCAATTGACCACAGACTAAAATGAGTGAAATTTGCTTCTTTTTTTTGTTTTATTACAATGTATTAATGGGAAAGGGTGGTTTTTGTTAAGTATTGTTATTACTACAATCTGAAAGGATTCTTTAACTTAATTTTTCTTAAAACGACTACCTATTTTGTTGAAATTTTGAGGATAGAATCAAATCCCTATCTTTGCATCGAATTTTGGTTTCCGTGTTTCACGGAATTAAAAGGGAATTAGGTGAGAATCCTAGACTGTTCCCGCAGCTGTAAACACTAACAGCTTTAACAGTAACCACTTTTCAATTGAAAGGGAAGGTGTTAAAGTAAGGTGTGAGTCAGAAGACCTGCCAATTTTCACAAACAAGCTTTCGGGATAAAGGCGTAGTTTAGTGAGGAACTTTATGGTTCTTCCTACTCTTTGTTTTTTCCCTTTTCATAAACTAAAAATTTAAAAAATGAAAAGGATTTTATGTTCATTAGCACTAGCGTTTGGTGCTTTCTCTGCAAACGCACAATTAACCCCTGATGATATTATTTACTATATAGGTTCCGGTCCTGATACCGCCTATTGTGTGATAGATTTTCAAGATGGATCTGCTGATTCTTCCTATGCTTGGGGATATTTATTTGATGCCTCGGTAACTACAACAGGAGGAGATATGTTGTCAGCAATCGCAGCAGATGATCCTGGCTTTGACATTGACATGGGAGCATTTTTAAATGACATCACTTACAACTCGCATGCAGGTATTGGTAGCTCACCAGATTTTTGGGGGACATGGTCAAGAACAGCAAGTACGGCATGGGCTATGAATTCTGGAATTGATGAAGAACTAGCTAACCAAGATTGGTACGGTTGTTCTTATACTGATTTTGCTCCAGCGATTGAACCAGGTGAACAATATGCAGCTTATGATTCTAAAAAATGGTCAGCGGATGATGTTCAATATTGGATTGGAACTGGAGCGGACTCAGCTGTTTTAGTTGTGGATTTTGTGGGGGGTGCTTTTGATCCTCAGCAAGTTTATTCTTGGGGATACCTATTTGATGGAACTACTGATGGAGCAACAATGCTAACAGATATTGCGACTGCAGATGTTAACGTATCTGTTGATGCAGGAACTTTCTTAAATGATATTTATTTTAATACCCTTGCCGGAATAGCCGCTACACCTTATCACTGGGGAACATGGTCTGGAACAAATCTTTCGGATTGGACTTTAAACGCCGGACTTTCAACAACTGTAAATCCTGGAGATTGGTTTGGATGCTCATACGAAGCATGGGAGCCAAGAAGACCATTTTACCCTGTTGCGGCATTAGACTCAGCTGAGTTTATCAAGTCAGATGTTACAGAATGGTATGGTACAGGAGCTGATTCAGCGGTTATTGTAATTGATTTTAATGAATCTCAATTGGGAGAATCGTATGCTTTTGGCTATTTATTTGACGGTACAGCAACTGGAGAAGATGCTCTAAATACAATTGCCGCTGAAGAACCTTCTTTTACTGTCGATATAGGAGGTTTCTTGAATGATATTACCTATTTATCTTTAGAGGGAATTGGTGGGACTCCTAATTTTTGGGGAACTTGGTCAGCAACAAATGCTGGAGGATGGTACGAAAATACGGGAATAACAACAACTTTATCTAATGGCGATTGGTTTGGATGTTCATATACTGACTTCTCACCAAATAGACCGCCTAGTATTCCAGAAGCTGCTATTAGCACTGTTAGTATTGATGAAGAGGAAATTTCATTCTCTATTTACCCGAACCCTACGATTGATAATCTATATTTAAACGCAGCGTCTATTATAGAAACAGTTGAAGTTTTTGGGCTAACTGGAGAACTTGTTCTTTCTGCGCAGCCTAATAAAGCGCAAACAATATTAAATGTTGAAGCACTAGCAAAAGGTTCTTACATCATAGTTGTAAAAACAGAAAATGCGACGCTACAAAACCGTTTCGTGAAACAGTAATGTTTCGCATGAACAGAATTATATTTTCAGTCTTCTGGTTGATCCTATTAGGGATCGGCCAGAAGGCATTTTCTCAAGACACAACAAAAGTCCTCAAGGACGTAGATGTTTATCATCAAGATTCCATGGTTTTAATCAACTTTGGAAGACCCATTCAACCCGCTTTCCGTATCGAGAAAAGAACAATCGATTTATTTGGAGCTACTTCTGTAGGAGATGCAGTAAAAATAATACCGAGTGTGCAGCTTAAAGACTACGGTGGTAATGGCGGTATTCAAACCATTAATTATAGAACGCTTGGAGGTGGTCATACATCAATTCTTTCCGATTCAAGACTGATTCAGAATTTTCAGGTTGGTAGTGTAGACTTGAAAAATCAGTTAATTTTTGGAGTTCAGAACCTAATCTTTTCCATTGGAGAACCTGTTGATCGACTTGTTCCAGCAACGGCCTATTTACCAGCGACTATCCTCGCAATTAATTCAATTTTTACAAGTCATCCACAATCCCCTAAGGCTGGGGTAGATCTCATTTTAACGACCGTGAATAGTTACAATGAAAGTGTTTGTTTCAACCTTCCGCTCAATTCCAACTGGTCAATGGGACTATTAGGAAGCCTTCGTCATGGGAATGGTCAGTTTCCTTTTTTGCTTGAGTCTGTGGCTGGTGATGTTCAACCAGAAACCAGACAAAACACAGCATTATTAGGAATGAACGGGAGATTTAATCTTTCATATATCACCTCGAAAACTTCTTTCGCATTTGATGTAGGAGGAAGTAGAATTGATCAAGAGTTGCCTGGAGCAGTGACCTTATACAACCCTTTTAACGATCAATATTTATATCAGGACGGGTATGGCGCTTCAGCACGATTAAAGCACGAACTTTCTGAAAAATGGAATATGTTCGCTTATGCAAACTATAACCAACATTACACGCGTTATTTAGATGAGTTTTTTCTGAACCAAGCGGGTTTCTATGAAGCTACCTATCGTCAAAATGTTGGTGCTTCAGGTCTCACATTTACGCGAGACTTTAGTAATTTACTTGCTGATGATATTACGCTCAGTACGGACTTTACTTTCGCTCATTTAGAGGGAGCTAGTTTTGATTCAAATCCGACACGTTTTACAAATACTGCTGTAGCTGGGATTCGGAAAAGTATTAAGAGATTAAAGGTATCAGGTAACTTAATTTCACAAATTATTTTTCAAGATAATCAGGAAGGGGATCGACAAGATTTTTTTAAACTTAGCCCATATGTGGGGCTTTCATATTTATGGGACAAAAAAGCGAGTTTCAAAACTCGAGTTTTTTATAAAAACACTTACCGTTTACCTAGTTTTAATGAACTCTTTTACAATCAGGTAGGGAATCCTGGTCTACAACCTGAAGATGCCAATTTATTTAATCTAGGAATTCAGAAAAGTATTCGGTTCCCTGAAGTTCAATGGCAAGGAACCATGGATGTTCACTACACCCACACTAAAAATAAAATCTTAGCTGTACCATCTAAAGACTTATTCAATTGGAGTATTCAAAATGTAGGAGAAACTGTGGCGGTTGGAATTGATATTGGTTCGTCTATGCGTATCCCGTTGAAAAGAATGACATTGAACTTAAATACTTCTCACAGTCTTTTACAGGCGAAAGATGTAACTGAGGAAAAATTTAGCTTCCAGAATGATCAATTGGCATATATCCCATTTTATGCTGCAAATTATAGTGCAGAATTGGAGTTCAAAAAGTTAAGTATAAATTCAACCATGATATATAATGGAGTGAGATATACACTGAGCTATGTATCAATTGATACTTATTTACCTTCCTTTATTGATTGGAACTTTGGAATCAGAAAAAAATTGGATTTTGGAATTAATCATATTGAAGTTGAAGCCAAGATCATGAATATTTTAGGGAAAAACTATGAAGTAATAAAGAGTTTCCCAACCTTTGGTCGTCATTTTCAGTTTCGCTTAACATATAATCTAGGTTCGTGAGAAATCTATTGATTTACATATCGTTGGCCATTACTTTCATGAGCTGTATTAAGGAACCTGAGCCTCCAATTAGCGCAGGTCAGTATGATAACGGACTCATTATTTTATGTGAAGGATTATTCAATGCAAATAATTCGTCCTTGGCTTATTATGATCTCGAGACAGGTGAAGTATTTAACAATGTCTTCCTAGCAGAAAATGGCCGAGGTCTCGGTGATACCGCTAATGACATGATCATGTATGAAAAAGACGGTCAAAAGTATATCATCATATGCGTTGATGTGAGTAGTCAGGTTGAAATATTAAATGCTTCAACACTTAAATCAGTAGCTCAAATACCAATGTTTGATGGAACAAATGCGCGTGAGCCTCGAAGAGTTACAGTTAACGATGATGTAACTAAAGCCTACATAGCTAATTTCGATGGTACTGTGGCAATCATAGATTTAAACACCTATGAAGTGCTAAAATTTATTGAAGTAGGGGATAATCCGGACGCGATTGTATACTTGAATGATCGTATTTATGTTCCGAATTCTGGAGGGCTAAACTTTCCAATATATGATTCCACTATATCGGTTATTGATGCCATTTCTGAAGAGGTTGTAGACACTTATCCATGTCCAATAAATTCAGTTTCTCTTGTGGTAAATGATGCTGATTTTATCTACTTAAGATCTAATGGTAATTATTCGGATATAGATCCATCTTTTCTAAAGATCAACGCCTTAACAGGTGAGGAAATCTTTAAATGGGACGTTAATTATTCTAGCTTTCAAATTGTTGATGAAAATCTATATTTCTATGACTCGGACGCTGATCAGGTTCGACGATTGAATATGATAACAGATGCAGTTGATGAAACTTATTCTGTTTCTTTAGATGTCATCGAAACTTTTGGAGGTTTTCACTATGATCCTCAAACAGAAATAACTTATCTATTTGATCTTAACGGGTATACTTCTATCTCGGAGATCTTTATTATGGACTATACAGGTTCCCAAATCGGAGTTTTTGAAGTGGGACTAAACGCAAATACAATTATAAAATCATGAAAAATATAATTACCTTAATTTTATTATACCCTATCACGCTAATGGCTCAATTTCCTGGAGCTGCAAATACCGCTGGAACAGATGCTATTTTTAAGGACTCATCAATAATTGTGAATTGGGCGACTCAAGTAATCTCTTTTAACCCAGGTAAGCAGGACACGGCCGTAGTGTCAAGTATAGATGCATCTTTTGGAACTGCCGATGAAGCACTCTTTGCTGCAGAAGGCACTAGCGCGGATATTGTTTCATTAGGAGATGGTGGGCAAATAACATTAAGCTTTGAACACCCTATTATGAACGGTACTGGTCCAGATTTCGCTGTTTTTGAAAACGGATTTAGCCACACATTCTTAGAGTTAGGTCATGTTGAGGTGAGTACAAATGGAGTTAATTTTGTCCGTTTTCCTTCCACAAGTAATGTTGATGCCTCTGTTCAAACCGGAGGTTTCGGAAGTACTGATCCTACTTTGATCAATAACCTTGCAGGAAAGTACATTCAAGGATACGGTACCCCATTTGACTTAGAAGAATTAACTGATTCAACAGATATCAATGTAGATAGTATCAACTTTGTTCGAATCATTGATGTGGTAGGTTCGATAGATCCAGCTTATGGTTCCGTTGATGCTGATGGGGACATCATAAATGATCCTTATCCAACAGCTTTTGAAAGTGGTGGTTTTGATTTAGATGGAATTGCAGTAATCCATGAAAATAGAGCAGATGCTGGTTTTATAGATAATTCCCTCTCGTTTTCAGTGTATCCTAATCCAACCAATAATGAAGTTTTTGTGAATGCGGAAAATGTAAAATCCATTCAATTGTTTTCTATCACAGGTGCATTAATAACAAGTATTCAAAATGAGACCTCTATTTCGTTTCTTGATTTAGCTTTGGAGTCAGGAGTTTATATTATACAAGTGACTTCAGAATCAGGTCGTATAGGAAATCAACGTATCCTTTATCAATACTAGGATTCTTAAGTTTTCTTAAAAGTATCGGCTGACATATTGTCATATTGGTAAATTCCAGTAACTTTGCTTCCCAATTTTTAGGATAAATGGAAGAAGGTAAAGTAATCGACGAGGCCTTGCAAGGTCAGGCTACAATGGTGGAAGGGAAGAAAGAGAATTCCAAAAAACTATTCCTTGAAAGCTATGGTTGTCAAATGAATTTCTCTGATTCAGAGGTTGTTGCCTCCATTTTGGCGGAGAATGGGTTTGATACCACTAACAATTCAGAAGAGGCAGACCTAGTGCTAATCAATACATGTTCTATCCGTGAGAACGCAGAACAAAGGGTAAGAAATAGATTAAAGCAATACAATAAGAGAAAGAAACAAAACCCATCATTAATGATTGGGGTGCTTGGCTGCATGGCTGAACGATTAAAGCAAAAATTTCTTGAAGAGGAAAAATTAGTGGATATCGTTGCAGGGCCAGATGCCTACAGGGCGTTGCCAGGACTTATCGAAGAGGTAGAGGGAGGTCAAAAAGCCGTAAATGTTCTTCTTTCTCGAGAAGAGACATATGCAGATATTGCTCCTGTGCGCTTGGATAAAAAAGGTGTTACAGGATTCATATCAATCATGCGTGGATGTGATAATATGTGCTCGTTTTGTGTAGTTCCTTTTACAAGAGGACGAGAAAGGAGTAGAGACCCTGAGTCTATTGTAAAAGAAGCAACAGAAATTTTTGAGGCAGGATATAGAGAGGTAACGCTACTTGGACAAAATGTAGACTCTTATAGATGGAACGTCTCCAAGAAAGGTGAAATCATTGATCCGGAAAAGCCAACTGTGAACTTCGCGCAGCTCATGGAAATGGTTGCTCAAGTGAATCCTGATTTAAGAGTACGCTTTTCAACCTCGCACCCTAAAGATATGACGGACGATGTGCTTGAGGTTATTGCCAAGTATGAGAATATTTGTAATTACATTCATTTACCAGTACAATCAGGGAATTCTGATGTTTTGAAACGAATGAATCGTGGATATACAAGGGAGTGGTATATGGATAGAATAGCGGCAATAAATAGAATAATTCCTGATTGCTCTATTTCCACCGATATCATTACCGGATTTTGTGGTGAAACAGAAGAAGAACATCAAGATACCTTGAGTTTAATGGAAGAAGTGAAATTCCAATTCTCATACATGTTCTTTTATTCTGAACGTCCAAAAACTTTAGCAGAAAGGAAGTTTGAAGATGATATTCCTCTAGAAACTAAAAAGAGAAGACTTCAAGAAGTAATCGACCTTCAGCACAAATTATCAAATGAGTTCAATAAAAATGAAGTAGGTAAAGTACAACGTGTTTTAATTGAAGGATTTTCGAAAAAAAGTGAAGATGATTACGTGGGTAGAAATTCCGGAAATGTTTCGGTGATTTTCCCAAAAGAAGATGCCAAGCCAGGTGATTATGTTGATGTAGAAATTACAGATTATACACCAGGCTCGCTCCTAGGTAAAATTGTAAAATCTTAGGATATGGAATTACAAGCAGTAAAACAACGATTTGGAATAATAGGAAATGCACCTGGATTAAACCGTGCGTTGAATGTTGCGATGCAAGTGGCGCCTACTGATATTTCAGTATTAATCACTGGAGAATCGGGAACGGGTAAAGAAGTAATGCCTAAGGTGATTCACAACCTCAGTAGTAGAAAACACGGCTCCTATATCGCTGTTAACTGTGGTGCAATTCCAGAAGGAACCATTGATTCCGAATTATTCGGCCATGAAAAAGGTTCATTTACAGGGGCACAAGGTCAACGTAAAGGTTATTTTGAGGAAGCAGATAAGGGAACAATTTTCTTGGATGAGGTGGCAGAATTACCTTTGCAAACTCAAGTTAGACTGCTTCGTGTTTTGGAAACGGGAGAGTTTATTCGTGTAGGTTCATCTAAACCCATTAAAACAGATGTTAGGGTGGTAGCAGCAACCAACGTGAACATGCAAGAAGCTATTGCTGTAGGTAAGTTTAGAGAAGATTTGTTCTATCGTTTATCTACTGTGCCAATCCAACTACCGGCCTTGAGAGACCGAAAAGAAGATGTACACTTATTGTTTAGGAAATTCGCCTCTGACTTCGGTGAAACTTATCGTATGCCGCCAATTAAATTGTCGGAAGATGCCATTCAAATGCTCAGTAATTATAACTGGCCAGGAAACATTCGTCAATTAAAAAATGTGACGGAACAAGTTTCAGTAATTGAAAGTGAACGTCTAATTTCTGGAACAATTTTACATGGTTATTTACCCGATTATACCGCAACGAACCTGCCGGTTTTACGATCAACTCAGGAGAAAGAAAATATCAATGAAAGAGACCTATTGTATAAGGTACTCTTTGATATGAGAAAGGATATTATCGAGTTGAAGAAAATGGTGTTGCGCGTTGTTCAAAGTGACGGAGGAGGATTAAGTGGCGAAGATAAAACGGCGATTATTCAAAAACTTTATCACGATATTGATAGTGAAGGAGGTGATAGTAGATTGTTGCAACCGAAGGCAGATGAAGCACAAAGTTTTGAAGCGACCCCATACGCTACTGAACATTACGAAGAGCATATTGAAGTTGAGGAGTCACTTTCATTAGAAGATCGTGAAAAAGAACTAATCATTAAAGCTTTAGATAAGCATAGGGGGAAACGTAAATATGCCGCCAAGGAATTGGGTATTTCTGAAAGAACGTTGTACCGAAAAATTAAAGAATACGACCTGAAATAAAAATAATTATTGAGCGTTTTAAAATCATGAAATTCTGTTGGTTAATCGGCCTTTTTGTATTACTTCTTCCGAGTTGTGATGTGAGTTATGGAATGCTCGATGGAAGTATTGAAGGGGAAACCTTTTCGGTAGAAGTATTTGAAGAGGAAGCTTCAAATGCTCCCGCTGGATATGGGATTTCATTCACCGAGTTTTTAAGAGATTACATGCTTTCGAGAACAAAGCTGAACTTAAAAAAGAGTGAAGCTGATATTGAGATTTCAGGTAAAATAGTAGGGTATCAAACCAGTCCTGCAGCAGTGCAATCCGATGAAAACGCTGCTCTAAATCAATTAGAGGTTACTATTGCGGTCACTGTAATTAATAACGTCAACGAAAAACAAAGTTTTAGACAAAACTTCCGTCAATTTTCCAATTATAATGCCTCTTTACAATTGAGTTCAGTAGAAGAACAACTCTTGGAAGATATTAATGGACGTCTCTCACAAGATATCGTCAACAAACTCTCTAGCGAATGGTAATCGATGCAAAGCGTTTAGGGGAGTTAATTTCGAATCCTAATTTGGTTGCGAAAGAGGAAATTCAAGGCTTAGAAGAAGCGGTAGAGAAATATCCTTACGCCTCATCCCTTAGATTTTTACTTTTAAAAGCAAAAACAAATTTTCATTCTACTGATCTAGAAAAAGAGCTAGAATCCTCTGCGAACTTTGTTGCTGACAGAGAATACCTATATGAATTCTTACATTCAGAAGAAATTCTTGAAGAGAAGAAAGAAGAAAAAATTGAGCTTCAAACAAAGGAAAATGAAGTAGAGGAATCAGAAGAGATGGTTGTTGAGGAAGAAACTCCAGAATCAGAGGATCTTGCTGCAGATCAAGAAGTAGTTGATGATATAGCTGAGGAGGAGAAAGAAGAGGCGCTTCCTAAACTGGAGTATGAAATACCTGTGTATGATATTTCGAAAGAGTTAGGTGGGTTGGAAGAAGAGCGTATTGAAAGGGAAGAAGTCATTGAAGAAAAATTAACTGAAGATATTGATCCAGAGAGTCTTTCTTTCGTTGAATGGTTGAAGTTAAAAAAGGAGGGACGCTTACCTAAAGAAGAGGCTCAAATCGAAGAAAAGAAAGAAGCGAAAGAAGAGGTCATTCTTCAATTAAAAAAAGAAACTAAGAAATCTTCAAAGCTCAGTAAATCCGATATTAACGACCTTTTAGACAAGTTTATTGAAGCCGAGCCAAAGATTGCCAAACCAGATAAAGACTTTTATAATCCAGTGAAAACTGCGAAGCAAAGTCTGGAAGAGCAGGAGAGTCTTGTGACAGAAACACTTGCCAAGATTCATTTACTACAAAAGAATTACAACAAAGCAATAGAAACTTACCGTCGTTTAATTTTGGTATATCCAGAAAAAAAGACTTACTTTGCAACCCAAATTGAGAAAATCCGTGCATTAAAAGCGGATAAAGAAGACTAGAGATGGAATTACTTTTTACAATTTTAATAATCATTGGATGTGTAGGAATTATCTTATTCATTCTTGTACAAAATCCAAAAGGTGGAGGATTAAATACTGAATTCGGTTCAGCTGTTCAACTTGGTGGCGCAAAGCGTGCTACAGATATCTTAGAAAAAGGTACTTGGGGAATGGCAATCGCTATTGCAGCTATTTGCTTATTCATGGCTATTGGTCAGGATACTGGAGTAGCTAATCCTGGAGATCAATTAGAAGAATTCGATACGAATGCAGAAGAAATTATTCCTGGAAGTGAAGAAACTGGTGGAGGAACTGCTCCGGTTCAAATGCCTCCAGTAGAAGGATAGTTAAAAACGAAGAATTTTGAAATGCCAGTATGTCACATACTGGCATTTTTTTATGCCCAAATTTTCCGGGCTTCAATGAAAATATGACAGAGAATCATGTCAAATGCCAAATGGCACAAATTATGAAAAGCCATATCCGTATTTGAATTGTTAAACCTAAAATTAAATTACAATGTTAAAACCATTAGCTGATAGAGTGTTGATTGAACCGGCACCGGCAGAAGCAAAAACAGCTGGAGGAATCATTATTCCTGATACAGCAAAAGAAAAGCCTTTACAAGGTAAGGTTGTAGCTGTAGGCCCTGGTAAAAAAGATGAGCCAATGACAGTTAAAAAAGGAGACAAAGTTCTTTATGGCCAGTACTCTGGTACAGAAATTAAGCTTGACGGAAAGTCATACTTAATCATGAAAGAGGCCGATATCTATGGTATTGTTTAATTGATTTTAAAAAAATAAAAAATGGCAAAAGAAATTACATTTGACGTAGACGCTAGAGACCGCTTGAAAAGAGGAGTTGACGCGCTAGCGAATGCAGTTAAAATTACATTAGGACCAAAAGGTAGAAATGTAATTATTGATAAAAAATTTGGGGCACCGCACATTACTAAAGATGGTGTTACAGTAGCAAAAGAAATTGAGCTTGAAGACCAAGTAGAAAACATGGGGGCTCAAATGGTAAAAGAAGTAGCATCTAAAACTGCTGACATTGCGGGTGATGGAACTACAACGGCTACAGTACTAGCGCAAGCAATCATCAATGATGGTTTAAAAAACTTAGCGGCTGGAGCAAATCCAATGGACTTAAAAAGAGGAATTGACAAGGCAGTAGCCGCTATCGTTGAGAATCTTGCAAAGTCTTCAAAGAAAGTAGGTTCCGATAATGATAAAATTAAGCAGGTAGCCACGATTTCAGCAAACAACGATGAAACTATTGGTTCTTTAATTGCTGAGGCAATGAAGGTTGTAGGTAATGAAGGAGTTATTACTGTTGAAGAAGCAAAAGGAACAGCTACAGAAGTGAAAACTGTTGAGGGTATGCAATTCGATAGAGGATACCTGTCTCCATATTTTGTAACCAACTCTGAAAAGATGGTTGCTGAATTAGAGAATCCATACATCTTAATCTACGATAAAAAGATCTCAAACATTCAAGAAATTCTTCCTGTGTTAGAGCCGGTTGCTCAATCAAACAGACCTTTATTAATTATTGCGGAAGATGTTGATGGAAACGCTTTAGCAACTTTAGTAATTAACCGTCTTAAAGCAGGTTTAAAAGTTGCTGCAGTTAAAGCTCCAGGATTTGGTGATAGAAGAAAAGCAATGTTAGAGGATATCGCAATCTTAACAGGTGGTCAGGTGATTTCTGAAGAAAGAGGTTTCACATTAGAGAATACAACACTTGACATGTTAGGTACTGCTGAGAAAATAGATATCGATAAGGATAATACAACAGTAGTTAACGGAAGTGGTAAGAAAACTGCTATTAAAGATCGCGTAGGTCAAATTAAGGCACAAATTGAATCTACAACTTCTGATTACGATAGAGAAAAATTACAAGAGCGTTTAGCGAAGCTTTCTGGCGGAGTTGCTGTACTTTATGTTGGTGCTGCTACGGAAGTTGAAATGAAAGAGAAGAAGGATAGAGTTGATGATGCGCTTTCGGCGACAAGAGCTGCGGTAGAAGAAGGAATTGTACCTGGTGGTGGAGTTGCTTTGATTCGAGCAAAGAAAGCTTTATCGAAATTAGAAGGAGCAAACTTTGATGAGGATACTGGAATTGCAATCGTAAGAAGGGCAATCGAAGAGCCTTTACGTCAAATCGTTCGAAATGCTGGTGGAGAAGGTGCAGTAGTAGTGCAAAAAGTTGAAGAAGGAAAAGCTGACTTTGGTTACAATGCACGTACAGAGAAATTTGAAAAAATGTACGACGCTGGTGTGATTGATCCAACAAAAGTGACTAGAATTGCTATAGAAAATGCAGCGTCAATTGCTTCAATGTTATTGACTACTGAATGTGTTATTTCTGAAATCCCATCTGAGGAGCCAATGATGCCTCCAGGAGGAGGTATGGGTGGTGGAATGCCAATGATGTAGTCAACCCAGACGATCTACTCTTCCCGCGCTTGTTCATGGATAGAGTGGAACGACAACATATATCGAATCCCGGGCTTTTTAGTCCGGGATTTTTTGTTTCTAAACAACAACTTTATATTGAGGTCGTTTTCTGTTTGGATTTGGATCGGCAACAAGGAGAACAGCATAAAAATGACCCTTTTCTATTATCAACATCTCGGCTGCTCCACATTTTTTGCACGTTAATATTTCAATTTTTGAGCTAAGTGAAATTGTCTAAAACGTTTGAGTTTAAAGGAATTTGAAATAAAACATATTCTTTGAAATCAAGCTCTAGGAATCCAATCTATTAAAAATTTAACAGTAATATTTTTGGCTGAATATATTTTAACACGAAAAATAAATGTATATATTAGCGCCAATGAAAAATTTCAGTCTATTGAATTTCATAGAAGATGTCCTGGAGGTTCACTTCGGTTTTCATCTTGTGAATAGACTCAAAGTCTATATTAAGGGATAGCCTATACCCTTACCCCCACCTTTTATATTTTATTTCATTTTACTCAATTAACTCGTTTCATTATGAAGCTTTTATTGATTGCCCTGGGTTTATTAACCTTTGGCGTATCATTCTCACAAGGGAATGAGGAAAGAATGGTATATATTACTAGAAACTTTCCTACAAAAGAACTAACGCACAACGCCTCTATATATGTGAGTACTCCATACTATTCCGGTACTGATAAAAACGGGCCTTTTAATTTCAGCTTTCAAACTGATGCCGATATCAATCTTGTTTCGAGCATGAAAGAAGTATTGCTGCAGAATACAGCGATTACTGAAGTTTCTGTTGTGAAAAATCGAGATTTATACACTTTCAATATAACTAGTAACATACCTCCTGAAAATAAACTCTGGGTAGCAGGATTGTATTATTCTCTGGGCTTTGAAACGATCGTTGTTAATGGACTCGAGATAGATGTGGTTAATTATAGAAAACTAGTAAGAAATAAGTAAGGCATGAAAAAGTTATTGATTATTCTTAGTT
Source organism: Crocinitomicaceae bacterium (assembly GCA_022447665.1). Lineage (GTDB taxonomy): Bacteria > Bacteroidota > Bacteroidia > Flavobacteriales_D > Crocinitomicaceae > JAKVAQ01. Next base: position 2,653 of record JAKVAQ010000029.1, on the reverse strand, counting down.
GCACGGCAACAACAGTTTTCGGACAAACATTTACAAATTCTACTTCGGCTCCAATAGCTGGAAGCACGACTACATGTTTTGATATTACTGTTTCCGGTGTAGGAGTCATTGATGCCGTAACTGGACTTACAGAAGTGTGTTTAGACATGACATTTGGAGGTCCGGCAAATGCAATAATTACACTAGTTGCCCCAGATGGTTCAACAGTGTATTTATCTTATGAAAATGGTGATTTTAGCTCCGATTTTGGTTCGGTTTGTTTTGATATGAGTGCGACGAATTCTATTCGAACAGAACCGAATCCATATGCTGGAAGTTATACACCGGATATGGACTTTGGGGTGCTAAATAATGGAACAATTAATGCCGATGGTACATGGCAAATATGTGTTGAAAATGGTTGGTCATGGTCCGAAACTTTTAATTCGGCGTCACTTACATTTGGACCAACGCCTCCGGTTTCATGCGGCGAACTAGCTGGTGACGATTGTGCTTCAGCCCCTACAATTTGTGATTTCTCTGGTTATTGTGGTACAACCTTACCAATTTATAGTGCTACTCCAGTTCCAACGGCATGTGGGTACTCGATAAACAATAACTCCTTTGTGAGCTTCACAGCAAGTGGTACATCGGTAGATATTGACGTTGATATTACTGACTGCGCCAATGGAGACGGGGTCCAATTTGAAATCTTTTCAGGAACATCATGTACTTCATTAACAAGTGTTGACTGCGCACCGAGTAATCCAATGGCGCCAGGGAGTTATAGTTTAAGCTTCACACCAATGGTTCCTGGTGATGAATATTACCTAATGATTGACGGTTATGCTGGAGATGTTTGTTCGTACACGTTTAGCGCAGATGCAGGAGTTGCTGTAGTTGAGATCATTGAGGGGGCATCTATAACGGCATGTATTGGAGATGATATTTCTTTATCTGTGCCGGATATTCCTGGAAATACATACTCTTGGACATGGGATGGTGGTGCATCAGGTCCTTTATTAGGAGATGCGGTTACAATTCCTTCAGTTTCTGCTACGACTACGGTGGTTGTAGAGGCCATAGGAGATTGTGATAATACCACAGATGAAATAGAAATTATAGTATCGTCATGTTGTGATGCCGACGCTGGAACTTGGGATTAATACCTAATTGTAATCACCTCATTAAACTGATTATCTATGAAAAGTATTCTATTTCTTCTAGTTCTTTTTGGTATTTCTATTGCTTCGGCACAAACGACTATTTGTGATGGCGATGTGATATCTGAATCAGCCTCTGGGTTTTATACAGGAGGATCTTCTCAGCAATTGTACATATTAGTGGATGCTGGAACTGGAAACATTGTCGCAACCAATACTTCCGGAACCTTTACCGATGCGGATTACGGTGCAGGCAGTTTAGGAGATTATGAGGTTTATGCCGTAAACACCGAAGATCCAGCAATAATTGCTGAAATGAGTGGCGCTGGATCTTGGGCAACCGCACTAGCTAATGCTCTAGCTTCTTGCGCTGATGTTATAGGTCCTAGAGTATATACCATTATTGACTGCACGCCAACTGATATTTGCGCTGGTGACTCGATTGAAGTGAGTGCTAGTAGTTTTTATACTGGAGCGGGATATGAGCAGCTATACGTATTGGTCAATGTGGCTACAGGAAATATTGTAGCAACAAATACAACTGGAATATTTGATGAGACCGATTATGGAATAGGTAGTACAGGGATTTACAATGTATATGCTGTGAATACTGATGAAGCTTCAGTAATTACTGAAATGGGCGGCACTGGTTCGTGGGCAACAGCGGAGTCAAATGCTAATTTGTTATGCGCCGATATTATAGGTCCTTTGTTCTTTAATATTGAGATTTGTTGTGATCTGGAAGTGGAAGTTAATGTAACGGATGAAACTTGTGATGGGATTGATGATGGAGAGATTGAATTCATAATTGCTGGGTCTTCCCTTTATGATGTTGATATCGAAGGAACTTTAGAATTTAATGATGTTGTGGCAGGAACATATACTTGGAGTAGTCAGCCAGATGGTACGTATGCTATTACTGTGGTTGATATTACTGACGCGAGTTGCGATACCACTTTAACGGCAACGATAGTTCAAGGTCCAGTTCCTACAGCCCCTGCTTTTGATCCTGTTTCAGCGATTTGTTCAGGAGATTTTCTTTCGCCGTTACCTTTAACATCAACGAATGGAGTAACGGGTGCATGGTCGCCTGCACTGGATAATACAACAACCACATCATATTCTTTTACACCTGCTGTTGGAGAATGTGCTACAGATACTACTTTAACTATCATCGTTAACGATCCGGTTACAAATACTATAGATACAAATGTTTGTGAGGGAGACACTCATACCTTTGCTGATGGTTCAACTTCAGCGATTACAGCAGATGTATCATTGACCACGGTTCTAACAGGAGCGAATGGTTGTGATTCAACAGTGATAGAAAACATTACCATGTTATTGCCAATTACCAATACTATTGATGTTGATGTATGTGAGGGAGATAACTACACCTTTGCCAACGGCTCAACTTCAGCGATTACGGCAGATGTATCGTTAACTACAGTTTTAACAGGAGCGAATGGCTGTGATTCTACGGTAATTGAAAATATCACCATGTTATAGCC
>JAKVAQ010000028.1 GCA_022447665.1 Crocinitomicaceae bacterium | reverse complement strand
TGCTCGGAACCACCTTTGGTGGAAACTATTTGGCATGTGCTGCAATTAAGGCGGTTTTAGACATTCTAAACCAAGAAGAATTAATGAAAAACGCCGCAGAACTTTCGGAATGGTTCATTAAAGAATTGGAAAATATCCCGGGCAATTTCAAGATCAAAGGACGAGGATTAATGCTTGGACTTGAATTTGAATTTCCGGTTGCTGAACTGCGTAAAACACTTCTTTTTGAACATCACATTTTCACAGGAGGGTCTATGAATCCAAATCTTTTACGAATTCTCCCTCCATTAAACATTAATCAATCAGAGCTTCAAGTTTTTCTTGATGTGCTCTCCAAAATTTTAAAACATGAAGAACTTCACATCGCTTAAGGACGTTGACAAACTCGAAAAGCTCATACAATCGGGGCTATCATTAAAAGAGAATCCTTTAGAACACATTTCCCTGGGAAAAGGAAAAACGCTAGGGCTTATATTTTTCAACGCCAGTTTACGAACTCGATTGAGCACTCAAAAAGCCGCCCAGAATCTAGGGATGCAAACACTTGTCATGAACTTCGATAATGATGGATGGAAACTAGAGTTTGAAGATGGGGCTACTATGAATGGGAATACACAGGAGCACATCAAAGATGCGGTTCAAGTTCTTGGTCAATACTGCGACATTATTGGAATACGAAGCTTTGCAGGACTGAAGAATTTGAAGGAAGACTATCAAGAAAAGATGTTATCTCATTTCATCAATGAAAGCAAGGTCCCCATTGTGTCTTTGGAAAGTGCCATACGTCATCCACTTCAGTCTTTGGCCGATTTAATGACAATTAATGAATTCAAGGAAAATGAAAAACCTAAGGTTGTCTTGTCTTGGGCTCCGCATCCAAAGGCTCTGCCACAAGCCGTTGCTAATTCTTTTGCAGAATGGGCCTTAGGAGCAGGATTTGATTTAACAATTACACACCCAAAAGGACTGGAGCTTTCAAAGGAATTCACAACGGGCGCAACCATAGAATACGACCAAGAAAAGGCTTTGGAAGATGCCGATTTTGTTTACGTAAAAAACTGGTCAGCCTTTGATAATTATGGGGCCATCATTCAAGATGACAACTGGACCATGACAGAAGAGAAAATGGAACTAACCAATAATGCAAGTTTCATGCATTGTCTTCCAATCCGACGAAATGTAGTGGCCACAGATGAAGTCATTGAAAATGAAAAATCCTTGGTGCTTGAGCAAGCTAACAATCGAACCTATGCTGCACAAGCAGTACTCAAAACAATCCTAGAAAATGAATAAGAAGCTAATTATTGTAAAGATTGGGGGAAAGGTTACTGCCAATGAAGCCGAATTAGAAAAGGCGTTGTTTGCTTTCTCTAAAATTGAAGGGAAGAAGATATTGGTGCACGGAGGTGGTAAAAAAGCGAGTGAAGTTGCAGAAATGCTGAATATCGACTCAAAGTTTATTGATGGGCGACGTATTACGGATAAGCCCATGTTAGAGATTGCTGTTATGGTTTACGCAGGCTTAGTCAACAAATCTATTGTTGCAAAACTTCAAAGTTTAGGATGCAACGCTTTGGGTGTTTGTGGTGCTGATTTGAATTTAATCAAGGCTGAGAAGCGAACTAATACAGAGTTTGATTTTGGTTTAGTTGGAGACATCACTAAAGTAAACTCTAAGGCAACTAATTCCATACTTGAAGCGGACCAAACACTCGTAATTTCCTCTATCACGCATGATGGCAATGGTCAATTATTGAATACAAATGCAGACGCCATTGCGGCAAAATTAAGTGAAGCCATGGCCGATAACCATGATGTTTCATTAATCTATTGCTTTGAGCACAAGGGTGTGTTTACTGACATACATGATCCAAAAACCCTTATTGAGAACCTCTCAAAACTTGACTTTGACTCACTTAAAAATAGTGGAAAGATCAAAGACGGAATGATCCCGAAACTAAGTAGCGGATTCAGTGCCATAAAAAATAAGGTAAAGTCAGTAATCATAGGAAATACGGACTACTTAATCAATAAAAATAATCCGAAAACCACCCTAATTAATTAAGGCCATGGAAGCACTAGAGATATTAACAAAATTAATCGTTACGCCCTCTTTTTCTGGTGAAGAAGATGGAACCGCTAAAATTCTAGAAAAGGAACTGGTTGATAATGGTATTTATTGCCAACGAATCCACAATAATGTTTGGGCCAAAAACCTAAATTATGACCCTTCTAAACCATCTATTTTATTGAACTCACATCATGATACTGTGAAACCAAATAAAGGGTATACTCTAGATCCATTCGTTCCTAAAATCAGTGAAGGAAAACTCTTTGGTTTGGGCAGCAATGATGCTGGCGGGTGTCTTGTCGCGCTCCTGGAAACTTTCAAGTTCTTCTATGCTGAGAAGAATTTAAAATACAATCTCATTTTTGCGGCAACTGCTGAGGAAGAAAATTCGGGAGAGAAAGGGATTCGAAGCTTACTACCTACTTTACCGGATATTTCCTTTGCTATTGTAGGTGAGCCTACTAATCTCAAGCTGGCGGTAGCAGAAAAAGGATTAATGGTAATTGACGCTTGTTCCAATGGAATAGCGGGCCATGTCGCACATACAAATACTGTGAACCCAATTGAGATCGCTATGAATGATATCCAGTCGCTAAAGGAACTAATCTTAGATCGGGTCTCAGATCTTCTAGGCCCAGTTAAAATAACCTGCACACAAATCACGGCGGGAACGGCCCATAACGTAGTACCATCAACTTGTAATTTCGTTATTGACGTTCGCGTAAATGAATGCTATTCAAATCAAGAACTCTTTGAGATTATTGATCAAGCAACTGAATCAAAATTAAAAGCACGATCATTTCGATTGAATTCATCTGGAATTTCATTGGACCACCCAATAGTAACAGGGGCAGAGAATTTAGGAATTGAAACCTATGGATCCCCTACCCTGTCTGACCAAGCGAATTTGACCTGCCCCTCTGTAAAAATTGGACCAGGATCATCTCTTCGATCACATAAAGCGGATGAGTTCATTTATGTGGATGAAATTGAAGAAGGCATTAAAACTTATACTGAACTACTTAAAGAAATACTAAAATGAAACTTTGGAATAAAGGAACAACAACAGAAGCGTTAATTCTCGACTTTACGGTAGGGAATGACCGTGAATTGGATTTAAAGCTTGCTAAATATGATATTCAAGGAAGCATTGCTCATGCAAGAATGCTAAATGAAATCAAAATTATTACGGATGAAGAGATTGCCTTAATCATCCCAGCTCTTGATAAACTACTAAAAGAAGTGGCAAGCGGATCGTTTACCATTGAAGAAGAATTTGAGGATGTTCACTCAAAAGTTGAATTTGCTTTAACTGAGATGGTTGGTGAATGCGGAAAGAAAATCCATACCGCACGATCACGAAATGATCAAGTTCTTGTAGACCTACACCTATATGCTAAGGATGAACTTCAAGAAATAAAGGAGTTGATTAGTTCACTATTCAATACTCTTATGGATCTTGCCGAAACACATAAAGAAGAAATTTTACCGGGCTATACACATACACAAGTGGCCATGCCTTCATCTTTTGGTTTGTGGTTTAGTGCATATGCTGAATGTTTAATTGATGACCTTCAGTTCGTTAATGCAGCCTTGAAAATTGCCGATCAAAATCCACTTGGTTCGGCGGCTGGTTTTGGTTCATCATTTCCCATTGATCGAGAACGAACAACAGAACTATTGGGCTTTAGCGAACTAAAGGTGAATTCTGTAGCGGCGCAAATGAGTCGTGGAAAACTGGAAAAAAGTGTGGCCTTTGCCTTGGCTTCCATATCTGGGACCTTGTCCAAATTATCATCAGATATTTGCTTGTACATGTGTCAAAATTTTGGGTTTATAGGTTTCCCGAAACATTTAACTACAGGCTCCAGCATTATGCCACACAAGCATAATCCTGATGTCTTTGAACTCGTTCGCGCTAAATCAAATCAAATTCAAAATTTACCAGCAGAAATAGGATGGATTACCAATAACCTCACTTCTGGTTATCATCGGGATTTTCAACAATTAAAAGAGGCTTTTATGAATGGTTTAGATAGTGTAAAACAGAATTTGGAAGTTACCTACTACATGCTTCAACACATTGAAATTAAGTCTCAAGTGAAAGAAAATGACATGTACGATGATATGTATAGCGTTGAACGATTGAATGAATTAGTAATTCAAGGACAGAGCTTCAGAGAGGCCTATAAACAAGTTGGAAATGAAATTGAATCAGGGACTTATACTGCAAATAAAATGCTCGATCACACGCATATCGGAAGTTTAGGAAATCTTCGTTTGGATTTAATAAAAGCGAAACATATAGAAGTGCAACAATAGAAGTTTAAATACGTTATTATAAGTGAAAAAACAAACTGAAATGTGGGGTTAAAAAGGTAACTTTACTAATGTGTAAGATCCAATGTCCCCGCATTATCATACACAACGGACTTAAAAAACTTATTATCAAAAACTTATCATTTTCGAGATCTCAAAAGGAGGATTTTGCGGCAACGGTTAAAAAGCGTGTTGCAGAGTATTTCAAGAGTAATAGTATTAGTAAATACGGAAGCAATCAGATGGTATTTAAATCCATTACGATGCTTTTGTTGTTCTTAACCCCATTAGCATTGATCATTTTAGCGCCGATCTCTAGCCCTTGGATTATTTTCTTGTTATACATCATTGCTGGAATAGGCATGGGAGGTATTGGAATGGGTATCATGCATGATGCTATTCATGGTTCTTACTCAAAGAAAAAATGGTTCAATACCTTGATGGCGAACACCATAATTTTCACTGGAGCAAGTAAAGAAATGTGGCGACTACAGCATAATGTACTGCACCATAGCTATACCAATATTGAAGATCATGACGAAGACATTGCTGCTCCACCATTATTTCTAAGGTTCTCGCCAAACGCTCCAAAAAATAAGTTGCACAGATACCAGCACCTTTATGCATGGTTCTTTTATGGCTTGCTTACCATTTCGTGGATCACAACGAAAGACTTTATGAGCCTTAATCGTTATTATAAAATGGGTTTAATTCAAGGAAAAAAGAATTACAGGAGTTACCTCTTAAAGATCATTCTTCTGAAATTAAACTTCTTTACATTAGTGCTCGTATTGCCATTGATTTTTTCTGCAGCGCCAACTTGGGCGATCGTTTGTGCTTTCTTAACCATGCAGTTTGTTACAGGATTTGCGATTTCTATCGTTTTCCAAAGTGCTCATGTAATGCCAGATGTTGAATTCCCTACACCAAATGCTGAAGGAAAAATTGACAACGAACGTATGGTGCACCAACTCTTAACTACGGCAAACTTTGCTCAGAAAAGTAAATTATTGTATTGGTATTTAGGTGGACTTACGAATCAAATTGAGCATCACTTATTTCCAAATATTTCTCATATACATTACAAGAAAATTGCACCGATTGTAAAGAAAACGGCTGAGGAATTTGGCTTACCTTACGTATCAAACGGAAGCTTTTTTAATGCTGTAGGCAAGCATTTTGGAATGCTGAAGAAATTGGGGAGAATGGAGGTTAAGTCTGCTTAAACCTTTAAGTTCATCTTTTCTTGTATTCCCTCAAAAACCCTCACCACTGCTGGGCAAATATCAGTATTCTTAACAGATAAATCTAATACTTGGTAAAAACGCTTTCTGTTTGTGTGGGGATATTCTCTACAAGCCAGCGGACGAGCCTCATAAACTGAACAATAGTTATCTGCTCCTAAAAATGGACAAGGTGCTGAACGAAATACATATTCTCCGTCACTATCCATTTCCATATAATCTTCAATGAGCTTTGAAGGCTTGACCTTAAGGTGTTTCGCTAATCGATCAACATCTCGATCATGAATACCTGGGCTTGTGGTTTTGCAACAATTGGCACATGCTAAACAATCAATCTCGTCAAAAACCTCTTCGTGTAAATCATGCACAACCCCATCCAAGTTCTTAGGCTTTGACTTCTTGAGCTTCGCGGCTAATTTCTTGTTCGACTTCCTTGCCGTTGCACCTTGATTGAGAATATCCTTATAAATCACAATGCAAAAATACATGAATAAAAAACGCCTGCCATAAATGACAGACGTTCTTTGAAATTGATATATAAAAAGTCTACTTAATTAAGTCTACACTTCTATTAATGAACTTTGTGAGTTCTTCTCCTTTCAACAATCCATGACTTAACAGCGCTAAATCAGTCAGTTGTTTTGCCAACTTTTGCTTGTTGTGTTTCTGTTTTTTTAAAATAGAACCTACAGCATCATGGTTAGTATTTACAACAAGGTTGTACATTTCAGGAAATGCTCCCATCATTCCTCCATTACCCAAACGTTGTTGCTCCATCATTCTTCTAATGAATTCTGGTTGTGTAATTGACACTGGCGCATCCTTTTCTGACATTGCTGCGAACTGAACCGTAAACTTATCAGTGCTTACAACCTCTTCAAAAATTGGCTTTAGTTTCTCTTCATCCTGCTCCGTTAGCTTAGATGGAATCTCTTCATCTTTTTTAATCAAGTTATCTAACGTGTCAGCATCAACACGAGCGAAACTTACCTTGTCTAATTTTGACTCTAGTTTTTGTAGGTAATGTGGTGATAAAGGACTATCGCAAATCAGCACTTCAAAACCTCTATCTTCGGCTGCCTTAATTAAGTGATGTTGTTCCTCAACAGAATTCGTATAAAGCATTACTACTTTCTCGTCCTTATCTGTTTGAAGCGGTTTCACCTTCTCTGTGAATTCCTCGATTGTAAAGTACTCGTTCTTTGTAGTCTTCAGTAAAGTAAATTTCTCCGCTTTATCGTAGAACTTATCTTCCGTTAACATTCCGTATTCCACAAAGACCTTTAAATCATCCCATTTCGCCTGGAAATCTTCGCGATCTTTCTTAAACATAGCGGCTAATTTATCCGCTACTTTTTTGGTGATATGTGAAGAAATCTTTTTCACATTTCCATCTGCCTGTAAGTAAGAACGTGAAACATTTAAAGGAATATCTGGCGAATCAATAACCCCATGTAAAAGCGTTAAGAACTCAGGTACAATCTCTTCTACAGAATCCGTAATAAATACTTGGTTCGAGTATAATTGAATCTTGTTCTTTTGAACTTCAATACCTTCTTTCAATTTTGGGAAGTACAGAATACCAGTCAAGTTGAAAGGATAATCCACATTTAAGTGAATGTGGAATAAAGGCTCATCCATTGACATCGGATATAGCTCTCTGTAAAATCCTTTATAATCCTCATTCGATAAGTCACTTGGAGATTTTGACCATGCAGGTTTAGGGTTATTGATAATATTATCTACCTCAACATCAACTTGCTTTACATTTTCATTCTCGTCTTTTTCACCTGAAGGGTCATCTTGCTTAATGGTTCGCGTTCCGAATTTGATCTCAACAGGTAAGAACTTACAGTACTTATTAAGAATACCATCAATTCTAGGCTTTTCTAAGAATTCTAGTGAATCCTCTGCAATGAAAAGTACTATTTCAGTACCTCGATCTTCTTTTTCTATTGGAGTGATTTCAAATTCAGGCGTTCCATTACTCTCCCACATTACCGCTTCTGAACCTTCCTTATGTGATAACGTTCTAATTTGAACAGAATCCGAAACCATGAAAGCTGAATAGAAGCCTAAACCAAAGTGCCCAATGATTTGCTCAGCACCTTCTTTTCCTTCGTATTGTTTCACAAACTCTTCAGCTCCAGAAAATGCTATTTGATTTATGTATTTATGAATTTCCTCTTCAGTTAATCCAATCCCTTTATCTTTTACCGTTAAAGTTCTAGCTTCTTTATCTAGGATAACTTCAACTTTAGTATCACCTAATTCACCTTTATATTCTCCGGCTGACGCTAATACTTTCAATTTTGAAGTTGCATCCACTGCATTTGAGATTAATTCTCTTAGAAATATTTCGTGATCGCTGTATAAGAACTTTTTGATCAGCGGAAATATATTCTCCGTTTGTACATTAACTGTTCCTTTACTTGCCATTTTAATTTAATTTTTGGTTCTGATCTTCCTTTTTCAATGAATATGCCAATTCAATTTTGGTGACAAGATGACAGAAATCTCGCTATCTTTAGGAAATAATAGGGTTTAGTAACGCATAAATGACAGACGATTTAACAGCTTTAGACAATTTTTATTGGGATCAAGAAGAACCGAATAGAGGGTGTTTTTTGGCGCTAAAAGAGATCATCTTAGGACTTGACGAAGGCATGACTCCGGAATGGAAATACAAACTTCCTTTTTTCTATTTGAACGGAAAGATGTTTTGTTATTTACGGAAAGATAAAAAATCTAACATCCCTTACATTGGTATTATGGGAGGCTATAAACTACAGCATCCAAAACTAATTCAAGAAAATAGAAAATTTGTTAAGCTACTTTATATTGACCCTAATAAAGATTTGGATATTGACTTAATTTTCGAGATAATGGAATGGACTTTGGATATGCATAAGGCGCCTAAATAACCATACTACGCAATCGCATGTTATTAGATCGTTCATCTTTAAGGTCATCCAGATAAAATTCTACACGCTCTGCTAATTTCTCTGCCCTATAATCCACCAATGTTTCTATATCTACCATTGGAGAGAAAATAGAAGAAACTTCTTTTAAGACATAGGCGGAGAACGGTAAAGCATCATATGATTCCTTAATACTGCCCTTTAATGTGGATGTACAAAATATCATATTACATCCTTCCTCCTCCATAAATTGGATCAATCTTTTTGGCGAATAACGATCATCCTCATGGCAAAAGAAACCTAGAGTACCAAATTCATTTTCAAATACGTTAACGAAATCTCTTGATAAATTTAATTGCCTGATTGTAAAATCATATTCTATCACGCCCTTTAATAATTTGTCGGCGAGTGCTTTTATTATCCGGGAACCAGTCTGATGGGTTTGTTCTTCTAAAAGGTAGATGACAGGTTTCATTCGTTTGGAATCAATTTTTTACTTGTTTAAAGATCTTATATAATCACTCAGAAAACAACCGCTTAAACACCTAAATACCAGAAAAAACACATAGGTATTTATACCTGCCTTTAGAAAAAAAAGGCTCTGAAAAAACCAATAAAAACAAGATAATCAGTGCCTTAACGATTTTTTACTAAACATTAGACATGTTAAATAAAACCTGAATTTCTTAGAAAATTAACGTTTATATAATGCCGAGGCGAAAAGCGAACTTAATTAGTCCAGCAGTATTCTTTGCGTCCGTTTTTCTAAGAATATTCTGACGGTGAGAGTCTACCGTTCGTTTGGACAGCGAGAGCTTATCCGAAATTTCTTCGTTTGTATACTCTTTAGCAATCAATGTAAGTACTTCTAACTCTCGCTTTGTTAGACCAGATTCTTTTAACTTAAGTGAACCTGGTTTTAAACGGTCAGCATCCATTAGGTCTAGGTTACTTGGCTCCATTAATGTAAGGGCTACATCGTTAGAGAAATAATTACCTCCATCCAAGACTTTTCTCACACAGGCCTCAAGTACCTCAGATCCAGTATCCTTTAATAAATAACCAGACGCACCTGCTTTCAACATGCTTCGAATCTCAAATTGATCATTGATCATGGACAAAGCTATGATCTTAGCATTTTTATTCTGGTTCTTGATTTCTGCAGTCGTTTTTATTCCATCCTTGAATGGCATATTGATATCCATAAAAATGAGATCATAATTCGAGAGAAAGTCCATTTTAACAGCCATTTCTCCATTTTCTGCTTCATCAATTCTATCGATTTCTTCTCGAATATTCGATTGCTCTAACGTAAAGCGGATACCTGTGCGCACGAGTTTATGGTCATCCACCAATAAAACAAGTATTTTTTTTCTGTTTTGGGTCATAACGGAAAATCTAAGATAATGAAAGTGCCTTTACCTATCTCACTTTTGTAAACGAGTTCTCCGTTAAAAGCTTGTGTTTTACTCTTAAGATTTGAGTATCCTCGATTCTCGCCCACTTTTTCAAGCTCTTGCATATTAAAGCCTTGACCATTATCTTTAAGGTGGATTTTTATTGATTCATTCTCTTTAAAGTCAAGCGTTAATTCTAATTCGTCAGCATTAGAATGCTTAATCATATTATTGATAAACTCCTGTGCAATACGATAAATAGCCACTTCTAGTTCAGGATCAATTCTCGGAATATCTGGAAGCGCAATGATCGTCTTAAAGTCATTTTGTCGTTCTAATCGAGAAACAAGATCCTTCAGCGCTATCCCTAATCCACCTCTGTTAAGGACCCCCGGCATAAGATTAAAGCAGATCTCTCGTAAATGCTTTATTGATCCCTCCATAATTTCGGAACAGGTATTCACAAGTTTAAGGGCTTTTTCTTCTTCCCCAACTTCTTTCTTTAAATGACTTAACATTAGTTTGGTCATAGAAAGCTCCTGACCCAAGGAATCATGAAGATCATCTGCCACACGTTTTTGCTCATTCTGCTGTGTTATGAAGATTGCCTTCAATACTGCCTTCTCACTTTCTTTTTCAGCACTTACATCTCTGAAGCTGAACAAATACCCTTCGAATTCATCAAAACGATTTATAATTTTTGAAACTAAAGCGACAACATCTATTCTTACATGATCATTTCTTAACCAAGTTTCGAACTGATAGAGTCTTTTATTCTCAAGCTTGGCTTTTATTGATTTCAGAGAATTTCCAGAATTCTCAAGAACTGCATCAAGTGTCTCTTTATAGTTAAAATCTTTAGATGAAAAGAACTTAGAAAAGGCTTCGTTAGCGTCTTTTACCTCATCATTTTTATCGATAATAATTACAAGATCAGAAACAGCGTTAAAAATACTTGAGAAATATTCCGTGGAAACGTTAGAAGATTCCAACTCCTCTCCGAGCATATTAATGCCCGAGATAATCATATCGAGCTCGTTTAAATCTTCTCCTATCTCGGCCTTAAAACTGTAGTTACCGGCAGAATACTCAAGAAGAAGTTCAGATATTCTGTTTATTTGGTCTTTGTCTGACATATTGTAAGCAATCTTTCCCAAATATAAATATTAATCCCCCAAAGGAATTTAGAAAAACTATTTATACTGGGAAAGCCAAATTATAGCTTCGTTTTCATCTGAAAATATACGTAAAGGAATGTACGCTTTATAAGCAGAAATACGTAGAAAAAAAATTGCCATATGCTTGGTAAAGCTTGATTTCGCCAATATTGCCAATGCAGAAATTCCCTCTTGGCCTTCTCTGATGAGAGGTATTTTCTAGCCTCACTCTTTATTGAACCTATGCCCGCATCGATAATTATGATAGGATAAGTATTCCCATCTGAGAAATTTAACCGTTCGTTTACAATCATTTTTGTAACATCGAGCGTCACCGGGCCTTTAAGAAAAGTTCCTTTAACTATTCCATTACTTAGTTCGAAGCGAACGTGTTCGTTTTGATAGACTTTATCCATGATTCGGTAAACAACTCATTTAATTGAAATTTAGTTTTAGAGAAAGATTATAAAAATCATTTAAGCCATTCCAAGGCATCGTCTTCTTTTGAAAAGATACGCGTTGGAATTTTTGGCTTAACAACATTAATTTTGACAAAAAAGTTTGCGAGATGCTTACCAAAAATATTATCCGTAACTAAAGCAGAAGACTTCAATCCTTGAATTGCGTAATCTGTTGATAACAAAAAAATCACGTGCATCTCCTTTGATCGACTTTAAACCGAAATCTCTAATAAGCAAAGGGTAAGAATTTCCTTCGGAAAGCCTTAGTCTTTCTTCGACTAAAACTTTTGCTGCCTCTAAAGTTATAGGACCTTCTTTATAAGTCGCCCAAAGTATTCCTTCAATAACTTCATATCGGACGTACTTATTTTCAAATACTTTCCCCAATTTGTTCAAAGCTAAGGATGGATTTTAATTCTTAAACTGTTCTAACCATTGAACCGCAGCATCCTCATTCATAAATATTTGCGTCGGGATTTTTGGTTTTATAACATTGATTTTCACAAAGAAATTTGCCAGATGTTTAGCAAACATATTTTTTGCTACCATCGCTGAAGCCTTTATCCCTACCAAAGCTTCGTCTGAAGAAAGGAACTGCCTGGCTTCACTTTTAATTGACTTGATACCGACATCTGTAATGATTATTGGGTAGGATGTACCATCGAAAAACTTAAGCCTTTCCTTTACTATAGTTTTAGCAATCTCAAGTGTAATGGGACCATTTAAAAAAGTGCATCTCATTATACCATCGATATTCTCAAACCTAACATGCTCATCCTCAAACAACTTCATTTCTGACATCACAATCAACTAAGATAGTCTTTTAAAATTAATCGACATAGGTTTTTACACTTAAGAAAAACTCTTATTATTTTATCCTTTTTTTCAGATTTAATACTGAAGAATTAGCGATTTAATAGGTGGAACTTTGAACTATAAAAAAATAAAATTATGGCTTCAATTATTGAAACAGTATCAGGCATCGCAGATTATGCTAAATCTAAGAACATCGCGCATCTACATACCCAAAATGAAGTTATCCGTGATAACCGCTTATTAATTGCGAACAAGGATGTAGTGAATTTTGCCTCTTGTAGTTATTTAGGTTTAGAATTTCATTCGTCATTAAAAAAGAACTCAATAGATGCAATTGATCGATTTGGAACACAATTTTCATCTTCAAGAGCATATTTGAGCCTAGGTATATATCAAGAGTTAACTCAAAAACTGGATAAAATATTTGGCGGACATACTGTTGTCACTCCTACCACCACTCTTGGGCATCTTGCTGCAATACCTGTAATTACTAGTTCAAATGACCTAATAGTACTCGATCATCAAGTTCATAATTCTGTACAAATGGCCGTTCAAAATTGTAAAGCAAAAGGTACAACTGTCAGGATAATAAGGCATAATAATCTTGAAGCACTAGAGAAAATTCTCGATGAAGAACGAGAAAATTATGAGCGTATTTGGTATATGGCAGACGGGATTTATTCAATGTATGGAGACAAGGCTCCAATTCATGAAATCAATGATCTTCTGGATAAGTATCCTAGTTTTAACCTTTACATTGATGATGCTCATGCCATGAGTTGTTTCGGAGAACGAGGTCAGGGTTACGTATTAAGCGAAATTGATATTACAGAGAAAATAATAGTAGGCACATCTTTAAACAAGGCATTTGCTTCGGGAGGAGGAGCGATAATCTGTGGTAAAAAAGAATGGGCCGAATTAATAATGAAGTGTGGTGGACCAATGATTACTTCAGGACCGATGCAGCCAGCTGGACTAGGAGCTGCAAACGCAGCTGCCGACCTTCATCTGAATGGAGAAATTAAAAAATTTCAGAAAAAGTTAAAGGACAACATTTTATACACCCATCTTCTTCTTGAAAAAGCTCGTCTCCCAAATCTATCAGAAAAAGATTCACCTATATTCTTTATTGGTACTTCAATTCCTTCAGTGGCATACAATATCATAGAAAAAATGATGAGTAATGGACACTATTTAAATCTAGGAATTTTTCCTGCCGTACCAATAAAAAATACAGGTGTAAGATTCACCATAACAGCAGTGCACAGTTTCGAACAGATAGAAAAAATGGTCGTAGACTTGGAAACGAATTATCACCTCGCCCTATCGGAAGAAGAATTTCCAATTGAAAAAGTTTACAGAGCATTCAAAATGAAATTACCTGAAGAAAAATTCGTCTCTGAAAAGGCCATTCCACATTTAAGTAATCATAACCTAAAAGTTCATTTATTTGATTCACTAAAAGATGAGTGGATAGAAAAATGGGATAGCACCATTGGAAAAAGGAGTTCTTTTAACTACAGTGCACTCAGAGGACTTCAAAATGTTTATTCTAACAACGCTAGGATTGAAAATAACTGGAACATGAAATACCTTCTGATAACAGACAATTCGGACAATGTTATCCTTTCAACCTTCATTACAACTTCTCTGCTAAAGGAAGACCTTCTTTCTCCAACCGAAATTTCTATAGAATTAGAGGAGGTTAGAAAAGATGTTCCCTATTTCATGACTAGTAAAGTGACAATGCTTGGTACTCCTTTAACAGAAGGGAATCACTTATTCCTGAAATGTACAATGAAACAAGTAAAGCTGAAGGCACTAAATCTTTTGATTAAGGAACTTGAGAATATACAGAAGGAGGAGGAGAGCAACTCAATCATGCTCAGAGATATGGTTGCTAACGACCCTGACATGGATCATTTAATGGTTGATTTAGGTTTTTTTAAATCAAGTTTACCTAATTCAAACACCTTGAACCTTCAAGATATAGAGATTGATGAGTTTATCATTTCACTTGGCAAAAGAAATCGAAAACACTTTCGTGATAATATTTTATCCGCTCAAGACATCATATATTCAAAAGTCAATAAGGATCCAAATCAAATATCGAAATGGTACGACCTATATTCGAACGTATCAAGCAAAAATCTATCTCTAAACACCTTTAAAGTTCCAAAACTATTTTTTGAATATGTTGCAAAATCGGATGATTGGGAAATAATTGAATTGTACTCTAGGGCGGAAGATCATTTATTGGGAATGATCATTTGCGAATGGAACCGTGATCAATATAACCCAGTATTAATTGGTTTAGACTATGAGAAAAACTTTGAGTTTAACGCTTACAGAAATTTACTTTGGGAAAGTATTAAAAAAGCAAAATCTCATGGATGTTCTGCAGTGAATTTCGGATACTCTGCAGAAATTGAAAAAAAGAAATTAGGCGCAAAGCAAGAGAGGAACATCGCCTACATCCAAAGCGCAGATACTTTTAATCAGGAAGTATTAATGAATGAAAGCATTGAGTCATTAAAACTAGCTGTCTAATGGAAATCAAACTTTCTAAAGAAGAATTCTGCTTGTTTTCAGATGAATCAAAGATTTTAATCTTGGACGCTCACGGACGATTAATTTTTGTGCAAAAAATCAACGAAAACCTAGAGATTAGAATCTATAGTCTTTTTGAATTTATGGTAGAATATATACGGCATGTCGAAGGAGATAAAACTCTTTCAATTAAGCCCGTACACGTTTCGGAAGATTACGTTTGTTTACTTACTGGAAGGGTTTAATTCCTTTTCCAAATAAGTTCCGGTACCGTTTGTTCAGCATCAATAATGTCTGCTGTTCTTAGGTGGTAGATCACGTTTTCTATCATCTTATCAGAAACCCAACCATGAATAGCCCATTCCGTGGAATTGTACCAACGTTCGGCATCTTTAAGTTGCAAGCCATAACGACTTGATACAATTGCGGGAGCATCTATATTCTCCATAAAACGATCGCATTGGTCATGAATTACTCGAAGTAATCGAATAATATGGTCCGGATGCTTTTGAAGAATATCTTCTCTGGCAGCAATAACGAAACAAGGCCAAGGTGTTCTGTATTGGCCTATGCGTCTTAGTTTACCTTCATCTACATAAGGCTTGGTGGTATACTTTTCCCAATAAAAAACATCTGTTTCGTTAGAGGCTAATGATGGCAAGGCACCGTCAATATTCTTAATGACATGGAACTGCTCGTGCTTTAATTCATGTCCATTACTTTCAGCGTCAACAATAGCCATTAAATGAGAACCTGAACCATAGCGTGAAATCGCATATTTCTTGTCGTATATATCGCGGTAATCTTGTAAAGGATTATCAACACCTGTGTGTACACCCCATGTAAGCGGTGTTAATACGTATTCAGAAATAATTTTAGCATTATTGCCCTTAATGATATCGGCAATAATACCTTCTGTAAGCAGAATACAAATATCTACTTCGTTGTCGCGCAAAGCCTTAGTCATTTGACCTGTACCTCCTCCAAAATCAGTCCACTCTAGATCGATTCCACGTTTGGAAAAAGCACCTGCTTCCTTTGCTAAATGAATTGGTAGGTTGTAGTGTTCGGGAACACCGCCAATTCTCATTTTCACAGTATCCATAGCGTAAATTTAGTTATTTGTTTGATAAGAATAGGCTACAAAACATGGTTCTGAAGTAATTTATAGCATGCACCTCTTATCCATAAACTAAAATAGAGAATACCTTAATCCTCCAGAAAACTGAAAGATTTGGTTGGCATCAAAAAAATCACTTGGTACATTCAACGTTCTTAGTCCACTATTTTCATAATCTCCAACTAAATTAATAATAGCATAAAGATCTAATCGCAATCTAGGTGAAATGAAAAAATACGCTCGAAGTTGTGAGAAAATATTTAGTCCCATGCCTTCATCTGTAAATGAGGAGGAAACATAATTAGAGACATCCAGATGTGTCCTTGTATTGGGGTAAAAACCAAATTGATGTCCAAACGTCAAATTACTATACCATTCATCAAAGGATTGGGGGCCAAAATCTTGGATACTTTCAAGACCAAAACAAGCTGAAATTAGAAAGTTATTTTGAAATGAATATGAGTTAGGGATATGATTAGAAAAATTCACAAAAACTAAAGGTCTTAGTATTTCACTAACATCAATTACAGAGTCGACAAATACCAGTCTTTGATAATCAATATCAGTGATTAATCCGTATTCATGTCTTAATCCAGAAAATCTATCAAACACAAAATTGTATCGAATTAAGTCATTTAAATTCCCATAGTACTTTGCATCTTTATTCTTTACTTTTCCGAAACTTGTAATAGCAGAATCTAGCATTTCCAACTGCAGAATATTTCTTTTCCGGTAATCGAATTTTCTAATGTTCAGAGCTCTAGTAACTGCATGACTAAGTTCATCCAATTCTGATTCGGATATAGCCTCAGAAATAAGTTCTTTTTCAAAAACTTTGGTAATGTCCATCGCACGTCTGGCATAATGCACAGGCTCCAATCTGCCATAACCAAATGATAAATTCAACTCATAATTGATTGAATAGTTTCTCGTTCTAATAGTATTATTAAATGCGTCAGCTGCAGAACTATTTCTCAAACTTAGGCTTCCGACGCCATGCACTCCATAGAAAAAGTTCTTACGAGTATAGAATCGATTAAAAGTCGAGGTTCTCAGACTGGTTCGATGTTCAAAAGAGTTCAAATTATTAGTCCAAAGTATGAGCGATTCATTTAACTCAATATCACCATCTCCTTGATAAATATGTTTATTCGTTCTGTAGAAGAATGTAGACCGGCCATTCAAATTAACTCTTGTAAATTGATCAGTGTGAGCAATCCTCAACATGTTGCCTCCTGTCGAACCGATGTTCCAAGCTCTATATTTGAATTCAGGGGATTTATAATTTCTTAGGTAGTTTCTTTCGTAAGATTGAGAACTAGAAATAAAGGGGACACTCAATAAGAGTATCCCCATTAGGCTATGTGCGATCATAGATATAGGCTTTGTGTTAACAAAAAATTAACAACCTTCGTGCCAATCTATGTAGCTCTTATTTTAAAACGATTTACCAGAGATATGAAACCCCAAAACTCAAATGAGACATAGCTAATTTAAGGTATAATCGACTCTCTCCTTCATACTCATAAAAGGTTCCATTTTCATAATTGTCCATGTTCGAATAATAGACATCAATCCAATTATTAAATCCTCCTACAGAAACTGAAGTAAAGAAAGAAAGTCCTCTACTATTCTCCAAGAACCTCGTATAATTCACCCGTAAATTATAGAAAACCACCACTCTACTCAGCTCCATGCCATAATCCACATTAAAAACATTGTTAAAGTTATAGTTAGCGTCGTCATAATCAACTTCAAATTCTCGAGATTGATTACCCGCATTGCCAATAAAAGGAATAATTCTAATTTTTGTTCCGAGACTTAGTGCTAGTTCACCGGTTTTAAAACGCATGGCATTTTGATAATACAAGGGCAAATCAGTTGCTAAATAAAAGCTATTGATTTTACCTAAATCATAATATTGCCCGGTAGGGTTCGGGACATTATATGCATTTCTAAAATTGATTTGACTCTGTATTGAAGCTGCTGTTAACTCTACTCCAAAACCTAGACGGTTGTATGTATTTAGATGAAACAAAGTATGATAACCTAAGTTAACTCCGTAGCTTCTCCCATTGATTATGTCAGATTGATCTGAAAGCGTATTGTACCGTCTTCCATATTGAACTCCCTGATTCGCTTCAAAAGACAATGAAACAGCAGTTTTAAGTTGGAGAAGACTGTCTTGAGCATTACTCTGACCTCCAAAAAGAGTCACTAAGAAAAACAAAAATATGTTTCGCATTCATCAAAGATAAAGCAATAAAAAAGCCCCGCAAAACGGGGCTTTAAAATTATATGTTTGATCTCATTTTTCCACCAGTAATTCGATAAATCCACAATTTGAATTTGTAGAATATCAAATACATAATAGGAATAATAATCAGTGTCAAGAAAGTCGCGAATGACAATCCAAAAATTATAGTCCACGACATTGGCCCAAAGAACATGGTATTATCACCACCCATGTAGAAGTTTGCATCGTACTCCGTTAATAAGGTAGTAAAATCAATGTTCAACCCTACGGCCAATGGTATTAATCCAAGAACTGTAGTAATGGCCGTAAGTAATACCGGACGTAACCTCGTTTTTCCTGCTTGTACAATAGCTGATTTAATTTCCTCCATTGGAAGTTGCTCAAATTCACCTAAGCCTAACTCCTCTCTTCTACGCTTTCTAATTAAGTTGGTGTAATCAATTAATACAATGGCATTGTTCACTACGACCCCGGCGAGTGATATTATACCAATCATGGTCATGATGATTACGAAATCCATCTGGAATACAACCAATCCTAAAAATACTCCGATCAGTGAGAAGACCACCGCGAACATAATAATAGCTGGTGTAGAAAAGGCGTTGAATTGACCTACAATTACCATTAAAATAATAAATACAGCAATGAATAGGGCATTTTGTAAAAATGCCATCTCTTTTGCTTGTTCCTCTTGCTCTCCCGTGAATTTGTATCCTATTGCAGGATTAATATCATAGAGATCCTCATATTCCAACATTAACGCCTTCAACTCCTCTACAACCTCATTTGGGTTAGCCCCTTCAGTAACACCTGAGAAGATTGTTACCATTGGTACTAGGTCTTTATGAACAACCGAACTATATGTATTTGTTGGCTCTGGTTCCTTAATTAAAGAACGCACAGGAATACGCAACATTTGTCCTTTATTGTTTCTGAAAATTAATCGTTGATCAAGAAGTGCATCTAAATCATTTCGATTATCCTTATCAAAACGAACTACAATGTCATAGGTTTCATCACCAACCTTATAGGTAGAGATGTCAGATCCGAATAACGCTGTACGTATAGCGTTACCAATTTGCCCTGTTGAAGTATTGAATAATCGTGCTTTTTCACGATCAATTTCAATTTTTAATTCTGGCTTCCCAGTCTCCACATCAAGCTTCAATTTATCAACTCCCGAGACATTTTTACGATCTAAGAAAAGACGCATTCTATCTGCCTCAGCAATTAATGAGTCATATTCAATATTCCCAAATATCTCAACATTAATTGGAGGAGAAGTAGGAGGTCCATCGTTATTCTTATCTACAGTTATTTGGACATCTGCCGGGAAACGATTACGTAAACCGTCAGAGATTTTCTCCATTAGATCTCTAGTATCATATTTTCCTCTATCCTTAAACTCAGCGAAGTTGATCGTTACCCTTCCCTTATGCGGTGTATTACCCATTTGCACTCCTTGAGCCGGATCAGATGTTCCTTCCCCTACTTGTGCGATGATTGATTGAATAATCCAATCTTTAAAAGGCTTATTAACCGTGTCAGCTATTTCCTTCGTTAGGATTTCTTCTGATAGGATTCTTTCCACTTCCAAAGTTGTTTTATTCGTTTCCTTGATATCGGTTCCGATAGGATGTTGGATAAAAATATTCACATACTTTGGCTGGTTCTCAGGGAAGAACAAGACTTTTGGAGCAAAAACACCAACGATAGCAATCGAGAAAATGAACAAAAAGATCATTCCGATAAAGAACAGAATTGGCCTGCTTCTTACCAATGAAAACTTTAGTACTTTCTCATAGATTCGTTCTAATACTGGTAAAAATTTCTTTTGGAACCAGCGAGTAGCGGGATTCAACGCAAAAATTGTGAGTATAATTAGCAGACCTATTAAAATAAATAAGTTACCCCACCCTGTTGAAGCAGGAAGTGTTAATAGCCCTAAAGCAATAAATACGATTGAAGTGATTATTGGTCGTTTTTTACTACTACCTTCTTGCTCCACTTTCATATACATAGCTACCAATACCGGATTGATAACCAAGGCTACAAATAATGATGAGCCAAGAACGATGATTAATGTAATTGGTAAGTATTTCATGAACTCACCCATTAATCCTGGCCATAATGCTAAAGGAATAAATGCACCTAGAGTTGTAGCGGTCGAGGCAATAATTGGCCAAGCAATTTCACCTACCCCTTTACGGGCCGCTGTGAAGCTATCTACACCTTCCTCCATCAATCGTTGAACGTTCTCCACAACCACAATTCCATTATCCACCAGCATACCCAAGGCCAGTACTAAAGAGAAAAGCACCATTACGTTCAAGGTAACCCCCATTGAATTTAGGATTAAGAAGGACATAAACATAGATAGCGGAATGGCCACACCTACGAATAATGAGTTTCTTATTCCTAAGAAGAATAGAAGTACACCAACCACAAGGATAACCCCAAAGATGATCGAGTTTTCAAGGTTAGACACCATTTCACGTGTTTGCCCTGATTGATCGTTGGTTACTGAAATATTCACTCCATCAGGGATTAATTTTTGATCCCTAACATCGATCAATAGTTGATTTATCTTTTCAGAAGCATCCAAGAGGTTCTGCCCACTGCGCTTTTTCACATCCAGCATAACTACTGTTTGTCCACGCTCTCGTGCGTAAGAAGTAGTATCTGCATCAGCAAATGAAACGGTAGCTATATCACGCAAATAAACAGGTTTGTAATCCTCTTGCTTAACAATAACATTCTCAATCTCCTCGGCAGAAACGAATTTCCCCTCAATTTGCAAGGTTCTTTTCGTTGTTCCATCAAGGTATTCACCACCAGACATCGTAACGTTTTCGTTGGCAATAGCACCTTGTATGTCATTGAAAGAAACATCGACGGCTTCAGCCTTCTTTGGATCTACCAGTATTTGCATTTCCTGCTCCTGGGTTCCTCGAATATCTACTTCCGAAATCTCCTGAAGATCCTCTATCAAATCTTCTAACTCCTCTGCGTATTCATTCAGCTGAACAATGGAGTAATCTCCCGAAAGGTTAATGTTCATGATTGGCATTTCCGAAACATCCATTTCGAAAATATTTGGCTCTACCGGTAAATCTTGCGGGAATCCTTTTGAAGAACGTGCTTTATCTACAGCATCCTTCACATCCTGCAAGGCCTGTTTGGCCGTTACCTTAAAGTCAAACTTTACTTGAATTGAGGCGAAGCCATCAATTGAATGCGATTTTATCTCATCTACATTTTTAATGGAATTAAGCTCCTTCTCAATAGGATCAGTAATCTTATCTGCAATAATTTCAGGCGAGTTTCCCGGATACGCAACACCAACATAAATCTCTGGTATTTGAAGTTCAGGAAAATTCTCTTTTGGCATACTCGAATATGCCCCGGCTCCCATTATTACAATTAATGCAATAATTAAGTAGACCATTTTACGGTTTTTCACCGCCCAGGTCGATAGGCCGAATTCTTTTTGATTCTCTATTCCGCTCATTCTATGCTTATTGAATAGTTACTATATCAGCTTCTGTGATACCCTTAGCTCCATCTACTACAATTTTTGCTTCAGGTGATAATTCTCCATTGATTGGCTCCACGCACGCTTTACCTTTGTACTTTGACAAGACTTCTACAAAGACTTTCTCCACTGTATAGCCCTCTTCGGTTTTATCAGCAATTACATAGACATAATTGTTATTCTGTGTGTCCTGAATGATAGCCTGAGAATTGATTACTGTAGCATCCTTCTTTTTGAAATCAGTTACACGAACCTTGGCCAATTGGTTTGGTAGAAGTAATTTGTTCTTTTTGATATCCACGCGAATTCTAAATGTTCTGTTCACAGGATCAATAAAATTACCTCGGCTAGTAACAGAAGAATAAATTGTAGTATCATTTAAAGCTGGGAAATTAAGCTCTACAGGTGTACCTTCACTTACACTACCCAAAAGGTTCTCAGACAATGATGCCGTTATTTTCACATTCGCATTATCAACTAATCTTAATAACGGAACACCAGGGGCTGCCATTTCTCCAAGGCTCACCATTACTTGATCAACCGTTCCTGAGAAAGGCGCGCGTACGACTGTTTTGCCTTGTTGGCTCTTCATTGTTTTGATTGTGCTTTCTAAAGATTTTTTCTGAGATTTTGCTTGCTCATACTCCATCTCCGTTCCTAATCCTTGCTCCATCAATTTTTGCTGTTTTTCAAACATGTAATTGGCAAGTTCAAGTTGCGTTTCTACCTCGTCTATTTGAGAAGCTAGAATTGCCGCATCAATCGTGATTAAGGCTTGTCCTTGTGATACTTTTTGTCCCTCAACAACATGTACTCTTCTAATCGTACCACTTGCCTCGGCATTAATCATCGCGTTCTTGTCTGTTTCGACAGCTCCTTGGACTTCAATTTTATGCTCAAAAGCGCGAACCTCTATTCCTTCAACACTTACCATTGGATTGTATGAAACGGTAGTAGTATCCATAGATTCTATTTGAGCATTCACTTCTGCGATAATCGTTTTAAGTGAATCTCTTTTTGCAATCAAAGCTGTCAGGTCTGAATTCTCTTCGGGAGCCTCTCCTCCGCAGGAGATCATTACTAGGCCTAAACCTGCAACTATTGCTATTTTATTAACTTTTTTCATTTTCTGGGTATTAAGCTTATTTACTGTATAATTTGTCTAACTGGATTTTAATATTTAAAAGCTGAAGCACACTTCCGATATAAGCACCTTCTGCTTGGAGTAGCTGATTCTGTTTTTGTGTTACATCAAACGAGGAAACAGCTCCTATTTCTTTTCTTTTTAATGATTGTTCGTATATGAAATGTGCCAATGCTATGTTTTGTTTTTCAAAATTCATTTGATCAACCGCATTTTGAAATTCCGCTTTTAGCTGAAGCTCTTGAAATTCAAGAGATCTTTCTAAATCATTAAGGGTATTTTGATCTTGTTCTAACTTGATTTCTGCTTGTTGCACACGCATTACCTTTTGACCTGAAGTGGTAATAGGAATTTGTACAGCAACGCCCCAAACTGTAGTTGGGTACCATTGACCGTCATTAAAGAAATTAAATTCATTTCTAAACGCGTTTTGAGAATGTGATAGGAATGCTCCAACTGAAGGATAGTATGCCGCCTTTTCATTCATTAAGCTAAACTCATCCAAACGTTGCTGATCAAGCATCATTTGGTAATTCATATTGTTGGTCACTGCGTTACCTTCTCCTGCTCCTGCGCCAAGAAGTATTTCACCGAGTACATCATCTAGAGTTTCACTCACTTCAATGTCCTTTTCTAAATCATACCCCATTTGTAGTTTAAGCAAGTTTTTGGCAATTTCTAATTGGCGCTCAGCAACTTGCTTATTCATTTTAATACGGTTAAGCGTTAAGGTAATTTGATCAGCATCTTCCTGGAGAATCACTTTGTTCTCTAAAAGAATTTGGTTCTCTCTCTCCAGCTCTTCTGTAGAAAGTAAGATTGAATCCATGAGACTTAAATTCTCTTGCGCCACGAGCACGTTATAGTACCCTTCACGAACCATCGTTTTAATATCAGCTTTAGTTCTTTCGATATTATTAGAACTCATTTCCATCCAGAAATTAGCGAACTTTAGTCCTACGACATACGACCCGTCAAAAATCAACTGATTAACATTGAACGTTAATGAAGTCGTGTAGCGCTGTCCCATTTGAAATTCAAGGAGATCACCTTCTGGCGCTAATGGATTGAATAAATTTGCCTCAACAACTGATACAGGAATATCAATAAAGTCTTGAAAACTACCTTCTGCACTTACCTGAGGCAAACCAATTGCGGTAGTTTCCCAAACTCGCTTTCGAGCAACTTCGTAGTCGAGTAATACATTTTTCATTTTGTCATTATTGTTTACACCGTATTCTTCGGCTGCCTGTAAACTAAATGACTCGGTATCTTGACCAAATGAATTGAAGGTCAGAAATCCGATCATTAACAAATACACTTTTTTCATAGTTCTAATTATAATCCGGCTAATAACTGGGGTTCTTTTTTTACAAGTTCGTGGAGATGTTTTAATCCTTTTTCACTCGCGATTCCTCTAATGTGATATCGAACAAATTCTGAGTAAACCTCTTCTGGTTTCATATGTGAAGCACGTTGCATTGATCCACTCATAAGTAAATCAATAGTTGCCATGTGCATCATTGCAATAATATCCGCATTCAAATTCTCTCTGTAAACTCCTTGGTTTATTCCTAATTCAAGATTTGATTTGATAGTACCTCCAACAAACTCTTCCTTATGACAGTTCATTTTCTTCACCACCGAAGGGTGATATTTATTCAAATCAAAAATGATAGAAGGATGAATCATTTGTAATTGCTTGGCCACAAATGAAGTAATGGCAACTAACTGATCGATTGCATCAGTATGGGTACTTAATATTTCCTCTATGACGCGCTCTTCTGCAGCATGATTTAAATGAATGCATTGCATCACCAAATCATTTTTATCACTAACATGTTGATATAATGTCTTTTTAGAAACACCTAACTGACGCGCCATCTCATCCATAGTCACACTCTTGATTCCCAAGCGCATATACACTTCGGTTGCTTGCGTAACTATCTCCCTTTTCTTTTCATTCATGCATGCAAAATTAATAAGAACTATACATTGGAAACATTTTTTTCACTTTTTGTTTCCCATATCGCCAAAGTTTTCTACGAATGAAAACCAGATTTCTATGAAATTGTATTTTTGATCAATGAAAAAAGGTAAATCTAAGTTTTACGTCGTTTGGGAAGGTCACTTACCTGGAATCTATGATAGTTGGGATAAATGCCAAGAACAAATCAAAGGCTACCCGAACGCTAAATTCAAGTCTTTCAAAACTTTAGATGAAGCCAGAAAAGCACTTAAAGATCCAGATTCTGTTGAAAGTAGTTCTAAGAAAAAGTCCTATTATTATGTCGTATGGCGTGGTAAGTCACCCGGGATTTATACAGATTGGAATGAAGTTCTTCAGAACATAAAAGGTGTCGAAAAACCGATCTATAAAACTTTTGGTAGTAAACAATTAGCTGAAAAAGCTTTTAATGATCATCCTGATAATTATAAAGATGGAGATTATAAAAAGACACGCGATCTAACTGAAAATGAGCGCAAATTAATAGGTGATCCAATTGAATTAAGTTTGGCAGTTGATGCCGCGGCAAATGGAAAAGGTATCATGGAGTATCAGGGGGTGTGGACCTTTAGCAAGGATCAGGTTTTTCATGTGGGTCCTCATAAAGGCGGAACCAATAACATTGGAGAATTCTTGGCATTAGTGCATGCCTTAGCCTATTTGAACAACCACAAAGACCCTAAGATGAAAACTCTGCCTATTTATTCCGACTCGAGAATAGCTATGGGATGGGTAATGAACGGAAAGTGTAAAACTAAAAGAGAGCCTTCAAACAAATTGAAAGAGCTTATTTTCAGAGCAGAAAAATGGCTAAAAAGTAACGCTTTCAAGAACCCTCTCCTTAAGTGGGAAACAAAGGCTTGGGGCGAAATACCTGCTGATTTCGGAAGGAAATAGCCCTATTTTTTTAGTCGGTGCTATTTTATATCTTAGTGCCCACTATACTAACCTTATTAGAATGAAAAACCTTTTACTCCTTACTTCATTTTTTGGAGCTTTTTCCTTTGCGCAAATAAATTTTGAAAATGGTGGATTTGAAGATTGGGAAGGTTCCGGTCCAAACTTTGAACCTGTGAACTGGTCCTCTTTAAAAACAGGAACTGGAGTTTCAGCCCTAAGTCCTGTGGTCCTTTTTCAATCAACTGATGCGCATAGTGGATCTTATTCTGCAGAGTTGAGAACAGATACGTATTTCTGGACACCTGTAAACGGAACCATGACGAATGGTAGAGTTGCGGCACCAACTACAGATCCAGAAGACGGTTATGTTTTTACAGATGATACTGATGGTTTATGGAATACTGAATGTACTGATAGGCCTGATAGTTTGGTGGGATGGTTTCAATACACTCCTGCCGGTTCTGATGTTGGTAAAGTAGAGGTATTACTACATGATAATTCGGCTGAGGGTAAATTACCAGTAGACTCACCTCCTGCATCGCATTGGATTGGGAAAGCGCGTTATGATATTACAGGGACTACAAGTACATGGACTAGATTTTCCGTTCCATTTACTTATTATTCAGCTGATGCTCCAACTCACTTCCTAGCAGTTTGTGCCGCGGGTGACAGTACAGTTTCTACTGATGGAAGTGTTTTATTATTGGATGACTTAGAATTAATCTACAATAAGGAAGTAAGCATTGCTCCTTCTGCTGATCAGTTCCTTGATGAGAGTACAGATGGAGACGAACTAACAGCAACTGAGACACCAATAGCTGCTGATTCGAGAGAGTGGAAATACACCACTACTTCAGGTTCAGGTTATACTTCTTTTGCCTCTGCTGAAACTGGGTTAACCTACACTCCAAATTTTGCTACGGCAGGAACTTACTTTGTTATTTGCGAGAGCACATGGGGTGCTGAAGTTCAAATTTCTGAAGAAGTCACCATTTTTGTTACTGATCCAGCTGCAAACTCTGTAGTTATTTCTCCTGCAGCCTCACAAACTATCTTATTAGATGAAGATGGAGCAACGCTTACTGCTACAGAATCACCGAGTGCAGCAGCTTCAAGAGAATGGAAATATACTACTACATCAGGGTCAGGATACACTTCATTTGGAACAGCTGAAACTGGAACAACTTATATTCCTAACTTCTCTACACTTGGCACTTATTATGTGGTTTGTGAGAGTGATTTCGGGACAGAAACAATCGTGTCAAACGAAGTAGAAATAATAGTTACTTCTGCCGCAGGTATTGATACTGATGAGTTGAAATTCAATATCAAGAACTTAAATGGTATGATAGAATTAAGCTTGAGTTCTTTTGAGAATGCGACTTTCAATTTATACAATTTGAATGGACAAGTGATTTATCACTCTCAGTTATCTGATGAAATATCTACACATGACGTACAAGCTCCAACCGGAGTTTATGTATACAATGTGATAATGAACGGTAAAGTTATTTCTGGTAAAATTCAACTTTAGTGCGCTTAGTATTCTCGTTATTTTTACTCGCATCCTTTACGGGGCTTTGTCAAAGTCGCGTATCAGGAACCATAATCGATTCTGTTTCTCAAGAAACTATTATTGGTGCCTATGTAATTTTGAAGACCGATCCTTCCATTGGAGCGGTTTCAGACATTGATGGGAAATTTAAACTCGATTTACCAGAAGGTGAACATACACTCATTGTAAAGTTCACCGGAATGCTAAATGACACTATAGATGTAAATCTCGGAAAGGGCGAAAATCTAGAACTTCGAATTGTAATGCATTCGAAGACCTTGCAAAAAGTGGATGTAATCGCAGGTAAATTCGATCAGAAAGTCGAAGAACTTACTTATTCTGTGGAAATATTAAAACCTGCCTTAATAGAAGATAAGAATACTCGAAGTATTGAATCAATCCTAGATCAAACCCCAGGGCTGAACATTATGGATGGTGAGCCTCAAATTAGAGGAGGAAGTGGTTTTACTTTCGGTGTGGGAAGTAAAGTTTCGGTTTTGGTAGATGATATGCCAATGCTTTCTGGTGATGCCGGACGTCCAGAGTGGAATTTTATTCCGGTCGAGAACATTGAACAGATTGAGGTAGTGAAAGGCGCCTCTTCTGTCCTATCGGGAGCTTCTGCATTAAGCGGAGCTATCCACATTCGTACTGCTTATCCCAAAGCAAAACCTCAAACAAAAATCAACGTCTATTCTGGTTTCTATTCTCAACCCGAGGATGATTCTGCGCATTGGTGGGGTGATGACTACCCTTACATTCATGGTGTAAATTTCTTGCATAGTAGAATCATTAAAAAAAATACGGACCTGGTTATTGGAGGTAATGTAAATTTCGATCACGGTTACATGGGAGGCCCTATCGTTGGTCCATTCGTTTTCGACACTACCTACATTGAATACACCAATGAAGAAATGGCTTCGCAGCGCTATCGTTTAAACTTTAACCTTCGCCATCGTTCGGAGAAAATTAAAGGACTTCAATACGGGATCAATGGTAATGGGATGTACAACAACACCAACTTGGTCTTGGCTTGGCTTGATGATACTTCAGGGATTTACCGCGCTTATCCAGGAGCTGTATTGCAGCAAGAACAGACCATATTTAATGTAGACCCTTATATCGAGTTTTATTCGGATATAGGTGTGAAGCATAGCTTGAGAACTCGTTATTTATATACGGACAATGACATGTCTAATAACCAGAGTAACTTCACACAGGTACTTTATGCAGACTATCAATTCAAAAAAGAATTCAATCATCTAAAGGCTCAGTCTTTTGATTTTATTGGTGGAGTTTCAAACCAGTACACCAGTACCATTGCTTCACTTTATAGGAACTCTGCAGACTCCACGCATTACCTGAATAATCTCTCAGGTTATGCAGAAATTCACAAGAAATTCTTTGATGCTTTGAACTTTTCAATAGGTGTTCGAGGGGAATATTTTCAGTTGAACGATACCATTACTGCATGGAATCCAATTTTTAGAACTGGCGCAAACCTAAAATTGACGCAAGCGACTTTCTTAAGAGCTTCATACGGACAAGGCTATAGATTCCCGACTATCACGGAAAGGTACATTTCTACTTCAGTAGGTCTAATAGGGGTATTCGAAAATCCTGATTTGCAGCCGGAACGAAGCTGGAATGCTGAAGTTGGTGTGAATCAAGGTTATAAAATCGGAAATTATTTTGGTCAGTTAGATGTTGCAGCGTTCATCCAAGAATTTGAAAACACAATTGAGTATCTCTTCGGATTTTGGGATGAAAACCCTGACTTTTTAGGTGGTGATCCGTTAGCTGGATTTAAGTTCGTGAATACTGGGAGGTCACAAGTAAAAGGTTTTGATGTGACACTAAACGGACAAGGAGATATTGGAAAGAATTTTCAATTCAGACATGCTCTAGGTTATAATTATATCATTCCGATTACTTTGGAACCAGACTTAATTTTTGCTGAAGACTTTAATCCAGGAAACCCAAAAGAATTTAGTTTTAGAAATACGAGTTACGATTCAACAACAAATATTCTAAAGTATCGCTATAAACATTCATTCAAAGCCGATGTTGAAATGAGTTATAAAGGTTTCACCGCTGGTTATACCTTTAAATATTTTTCGAAGTTAGAGAATTTAGATAACGCCATTGCTGATTTCGAAGACGCTACAGTTTCATCCGGTGGATCACTCCCTGCTATCCTGTACACTAATTTTTATGAAGAAAATCAGCAAGGTAATATAATAATGGATTTGAGAGTTTCTTACCAATTTGGCAAAGAAACCCAACACAAATTTTCATTGGTTATAAAAAACTTGATGAATGAAACTTATTCGCTAAGACCGTTAAAAATTGAACCGTTAAGAAGCTCCGTTTTACAGTATTCCTTTAAGTTCTAAAGAACTCGAACTGAAACTACTCCTATATCGATTGTGCACTCAATGTACAAATTGGAGGTAACTGATTTTCCTTCTTTCTTTCCTCCTATCCAAGCTATTGTGCTCGCTTCTGCAATAACAACCTTTTGATAGTCTTCCCCCATATCACCCGACTCATAAATGCAATATTTCACTTCTCCTTCACAGGTAACTTGTAGTTTAAAACTGGCTGTTTCCGTACCTTTTACATCAAGTCTTTCAGGCAGCTTATTTTCAATACTATCCTTCAATGCTACATCAAAGCTCGCCTTAACATCTGGCGTTACAGGAAGTTGATTACAAGGTTTTTCTTGTGAAAAGGATACTATAGTGAATAAAACAAATACCGAGGTTAAGAAAGCTTTCATATTATTTAAAACGCATAAATACTATCGCAGTTGCTTGCAAATATCATACCTAAGGTAATCCTATTTCACAAGTAATTGGCTTATGATCACTAAATTCTACTTGTTCTGTAGTAAAGTTATTGCTCTCCAAATCATCTGAATAGAAGATATAATCAATCCTATTTGACGGCATTTTACCTATATACGTTTTACCAGTACCCCAACCTGAATTCAAAAATGCATCATTCAATTCTGCCGTAAATTGTTGGTATGCATATGATATTGGAGTATCATTTAAATCCATACAAAGGACTACTGAATGGGGTGACTCGGCAATATGAGTAGCTACCTCCTCTGCTTGAACCGCTCTTTTTTCGAAGGCTTGTTTAAGACGCGACAAAATTTGCTGACCTGCTTCTTTTTTGATATACGCATTTTCATGTAACTCATCACCAAAGACTTGATAGTCATCATTTTGAAATCGAATAGAACCTAAATGTGCATTGTATACTCTCAAAGTTTCAGCTTCCACTAAAATATCCGAATATATACAGAAGTTATTGGCATCATTGTCAAAGAAAATCTCCCCTTTATCTACAATAGGATATTTCGAAATAGTGGCCAATCCAAAATATCGATCACCTCGTAATTTATGAGTGTATCCTTCATGAACATTATCAAAGCCAAGCTTTTCTAATAGAATCGATTTTGTTTCAAAATCTGAAGGTTGCTCTTGATTGTAAAACTCTTGAAAACAATACACATCCGCACCAATTTCTTCTAAAAAGCTAAAACACTCATCTCGCGTCTTAATTCTATTTTCCGTGTCATATAGATTAAATATCTTAACATTATAGGAGCAGAATTTAACCGATTTTTCCAGATCATTTCCCCCAGAAGTAAAAGCATAGAAGTTGAGTAAATGGTTAAATCCAATTAGGATTGTTAATCCAGAAATAAGAGCGTATTTTCTCTTAAGAAATAGCCAAATCACTACAAATATGAGATTAGCATATAAAATATAAGGATACGCCAAACCTAGAAAATAAACATAAGGTAGTGAGTTGGGAGAAAAGTGCGTGGCAAGGTAAGCTCCGATTAAAAAGCCCGCAGCACAGATATTAATAAAGAGAAGAAGTCCGAGTAGTATTTTCTTCATTAAGCGTCGGGATTGTTCTTTTTGCTCTGTTTAAAAAGAAATTCCTTTTCCTTCTTTGACAACCCTTCGTACCCCTTCTTCGAAATTTTGTCTAATATGGCATTTGTTCGCTCCTCATCATCGTATTTCTGCTGATTATATTCATGATCTGTCATGTAACTAGCGCCACCCTTTTGCACTTTTAATTTCTTCTTTCGCCTAAATAAACTTTTAAAATCAAATGAAACAATTCTATCAATTCGGTTCATAAACTGTTTAGGAGAATGTAAATTAATAATGGATAAGCCTCCAAAGATTGCTCCTCCTAAGTGCGCAAGACGTGCCACATTATCAACCCTGGTAATACTAAAAAACTCATAAAGTAAATAAGGAAGGAAAATGAAAATCAATGGGACTTCAAGGAGTCCAAACAAACGAACTTTTAAGCCTGGCTTATAAAAACCTACCGCCGCAAAAATGGCAAAAATTGAACCGGACGCCCCCACAACGTTAGCAGCCGTATTTAACTGAAAATAAGGAATAAACTGATATCCAATTACGTGCAATAAGTATCCAAATATACCTCCTGCTAAATAGGTAGACAAAAGTCTTTTCTCACCAAAAAATTGAACGAATAATCTACCCACAAAATACAAACCTATCATATTAAAGAGCAGGTGTATAAAATTCGCATGCATGAAGAGCTGTGTAATAATTGACCATGGTCTGTAAAGAAGATCAACTGGATCGCCAGGGGCTGATAACCAGACGGTAAATTTAGCGGCAAGATTATTTGAGAGAAATAATATCCCCAATACATTGAGCACACCCACTGTCATAAATACCAAAACGTTAACAGCAATAAGTTGCCCTATTATCCCGGCCCTACGGATGCGTGTACGAATATATGCTGGTATACTTTCTTGTGCCATTGTTTAATAGAATTGATTTCTATTGCGTTGCCAAAGTTTAATCATAATAAATCCAAAGAGCATTCCTCCTAAGTGCGCAAAATGTGCTACTGAATCCCCTTCGGCATTTTTAAATCCCTGATATAATGCTAACACTCCTAATCCTACTGCTAACCATTTTGCCTTGATAGGAATCGGAGGAAAAAGCAATTGAAATTGTGTATTCGGAAAAAGCATAGCGAAGGCCATAATTAATCCATACACTGCTCCAGACGCTCCCACAGAAGGTGTGTACAAAAGAGTAGTTACTTTTACGTAATCTGCTTGAGTTAATGACACATCGTTCATTACAGGAAAAAATGTATCAGTAATTCTGTATATTTCTATTCCTTGCACTAGGGTATGCAAGAACGTAGCTCCTATGGCAGTAATAAAGTAGAACATTAGGAACCTTTTCGGACCCCATTGACGTTCCAAATGGCTTCCAAACACAACTAGCGCAAACATATTAAAGAATATGTGGAATAAATCCGCATGCATAAAGAAATGCGTTGCAATTTGATAAGGTTTAAAAATTGGAGAATCTATGTAGTGCATACCCAATTCTTGGATCAGAAAAATTTCCTGATTCTGCATCACTATTGTCGCCAAAAAGAAAAGGACATTAATGATCAAGAGGTTCTTGACCACGGGCGGCATATTATTAAAGATTTGTCCGAACATACTCTTAACTAAATCGTTTTGCTATTTCTTCTAGCGTAATTGTTTCTATAATTTTCTTCCCATTTGGAGCAATTTGAGGTGAAGAAGAGGCAAACAATGTGTCAATGACATAATTCATTTCTTCAGTTGTTAATAGCTCTCCTCCTTTTCTAGCCAAAGCAGATGCTGCCGATAATCTTATCATTTCCTCTACTCCAGTATTTTCTATTTGCTCACTTTGGTGATACTCTAGTGCTATTTCTTCCAAAAGTTTTTTCGGGTTCTTTAGTCCCGCTGCTATTGGAACAGCAATAATTTCTAATTGTTCTTCAGTTTGCTTTAATTCAAAGCCAATTTTCTCCAATTCGGGGATGATCTCCAGCCAAAACGAAGTTTCGAATTTATCTATTTCCAAATATTCTGGAAACAAAAGTTTTTGTGATTTCACAGAAACCTCACTTTCGGTCATTTCATCATATCTTATTCGAAAATGGGCGCGATATTGATCGATCAAAATAAACCCACTTTTTACGGCAGATAAAATGTACTTGGCATTAATTTGAATCGGTTGCTTGCGCTCTACCGCAACTTCCTTCTCTTCAAATTCAGAAGTAATGGTTAGACTATCTTCTGTCTCTTCATCAAAACCTGTTACTTGATTCTCTTCTTCTTCTTTTGCATCTCCGTAAAAATTCTCCCAAGCATCTTGATCTGGAACTAATTTTGAAAACCCTTTAGAAGAAATAGCTCCTGTAGTCCCTGATTTACTCGGTGTATTCTCTGTCGACTTAAAAGGATTATAATCTGGATTGAATTTCACTTCTGGAACCGCTACCGTTTCACCTTTTTTAAGAGGAGGCGGATTAAAACCAAGCTCCGGATCAAAATCAATAGTAGGCGCAATATTGTATTGTCCTAGTCCTTGCTTTACGCTACTTCGTAGGATAGCGTAAATAGGTCGATTTTCTTCAAATTTGATTTCTGTTTTTGTTGGATGCACGTTTACATCAATACTTTTTGTAGGCACATCAAAAAACAGGAAGTAACTCACATGCTTACCGGATGGAATTAGTCCTTCATAAGCATTCATTACCGCATGATGAAAATAGCGGTCTTTAAAAAATCTATTATTGACAAAAAAGAAGGTTTGGTCTTTCGAATTCTTAGCATATTCTGGTTTAACGACATAACCGGTAATTTTAACAATATCAGTTTCTTCGTTAATTGGTACCAAACGCTGGTTATAATTCTTCCCAAAAATCTGAACGATTCGTTGTCTCAGATTCGACTTTTTTAAATTATAAATCTCATCGCCATTATGTTGTAGAATGAATTCAACATCGGGATGTGCTAATGCTATTCTATGAAACTCATCCAGAACCTTTCTATACTCCGTATTATTTTGCCCTAAGAAATTTCTCCTTGCTGGGACATTAAAGAATAAATTTTTAACCGCAATGGAAGTACCTGCTTGACATGAAGTAGGTTCTTGCTGAGTAATCTTAGAACCTTCATTGATGATCTCCGTTCCTAATTCTTCATCATGCAAACGCGTTTTCAAAGTAACGTGTGCAATTGCAGCAATAGAGGCCAACGCTTCACCTCTGAATCCTTTAGTGCTCAATTCAAAAAGGTCGTCTGCCTTTTTTATTTTACTTGTAGCATGACGTTCGAAACTCATGCGAGCATCTACTTCGGACATACCACAACCATTATCTATAACGTGAACAAGTGTTTTCCCTCCATCCTTCACATGAATTTGAATCAAAGAAGAACCTGCATCAATTGAATTTTCAACCAACTCTTTTAAAACAGACGCAGGGCGTTGCACTACTTCTCCAGCAGCGATTTGATTCGCAATATGATCGGGCAAAAGCTTTATTACTTCACTCATACTATTTCCCTACTTGACTTAAAGATTCAAAATCAATTTGAGTGAATAGAACATAGAAAACACCTAAGACGGCCACCAAAATAATCAGTAAGCGAAGGTTTGCTCTTTTGTTTTTTCTCCTAAACTCGGAATTACTCCAACGATCACTTACATTTTCCCTGAAGTTTACCTCTCTGCGCATTTTGACCTCATCTTCAGCCACAGCTTCTGTATTGTACTGCTTTATCTTTTTCTCCAAAGCTTCTTTACGCTCATCATAATACCTCGGCGTATACTCGAAGCGCTTGTGCTTATTCGGCAGTTTAAACAATGAAAACTTATTCCAATTCATGCTACAATTCTGTGCAATAGGTTCTAAACAAAGATAAGGAGATTCAACCGGAATTCTTGTCAGAATTTAGCCAAGTATTCCCCATATCTATTCACCTATACATGTGGACAAAACATGTGCCATGGCAAGATTTATGCATGGTTTCAAATATAACTTTGTAAATCTGGTCAGTAAAGCACGTTCAATGAAGTTTAAACCAAACAATAATACCAAATTCAAATCACTATATATCAGTGTTTTAACCGCTTTTTTGTTTTGTTGTAATTTGAGCATTGCACAAACTGACAATATTTCAGGAAACTCTTCAACACCAGAATTCATTTCTCAAGATTCACCTTGGGCTGATTCGATTATCGGCACCATGAATTTGGATGAAAAAATTGGTCAGCTTTTTATGGTTGCAGCTTACTCAAATAAAGATGAAAATCATTTAGCTGAACTTTCAACTCTTGTTGAAGAACAGCATATTGGAGGCGTTATCTTCTTTAAAGGCTCTCCTTTGAAACAGGCCAAGATGACCAATTATTTGCAACATAAAAGCGAGGTACCCTTATTTGTGGCGATTGATGGTGAATGGGGATTGGCTATGCGATTGGATTCTACCATCAAGTATCCAAGACAAATGTTACTGGGCGCTATACAAGATGAAGTGTTGATAGAAGAAATGGGATCTCAAATTGGAAAGCAATGCAATGCAATGGGAATTCATATCAATTTTGCTCCAGTAATCGATGTGAACAATAATCCTAAAAATCCAGTGATTAATAATCGATCTTTTGGTGAGGTAAAAGAAAACGTTGGAAACTTAGGTGTCGCTTATATGGTTGGGATGCAAAAGCATAAAGTTCTAGCCTGTGGCAAGCATTTCCCAGGCCATGGTGACACAGATAAGGACTCCCACAAATCACTTCCTATTATCCCTCATGATTATGACCGACTTGATTCACTAGAGCTATACCCTTTTAAGCAACTAATTAACGAAGGACTTGCCAGTATGATGGTAGCACATCTCTACATCCCTGAGTTAGACAATACAGAAAATCAAGCATCTACTTTATCACCTAAAATTGTGGATGGTTTATTAAAAGATTCTTTGGGTTTTGAAGGATTGATTTTTACCGATGCACTAAATATGAAAGGTGTTTCTTCATATTATGAACCGGGTGAGGTAGATGTGAAAGCATTGCTTGCTGGAAATGATGTATTACTTTTCCCCCTGGACGTGCCTAACGCTATTTCTGCGATAAAAGAGGCGTTGGCTAAGGGCGAAATCACAGAGGAAGAAATCACACAAAGATGTCACAAGATCTTAAAGGCAAAAGAATGGGCTGGTTTAGCAAATCAAAAAGACGTTAATACCGCAACACTCCATGCCGAAATCAATCAACCAGAATATGAAGCTCTGAATCATAAACTCGCAAAAAATGCCATCACATTATTAAAGAATAATGATGTACTCCCATTAAAAACTGGTCAACTAGAAAAAACAGTTTATCTAAACATTGGTACTACCAAGAAAAACCAGTTCGAAGAGACCATGCGTCTTTATGCAGATTTTGATCAAATTAACATTGCCAGATCTTTATCTTCTAAAGACGAAGAAGCCCTAATTAAGTCATGCACTGAATATGATCGAATAATCATTGGATTTCATCGTACCACGAACAATCCAAGGACGAATTTTGGTATCACTCGACAAAGTATCGCGATTCACAATTTACTATCAACCGATAAAGAAGTAATAACTGTTGTTTTTGGTAATCCTTATGCTCTAGAGGCTTTTGGCGCATTTGAAAATACAGAAGCCTTAATTGTTGGCTATGAAGATTCTCCGTTTACACAACGCGCTGCCGCACAAGCTATATTTGGTGGAATTAATCCAAAAGGCAAACTTCCAGTTACTGCATCAGAATACTATATGGCCGGTGATGGATTGAATTATGAAAAGAAAACACGTTTGAGTTATGTATTACCAGAGGAAATTGGCATAGACTCAAAAGACCTTATTCGTATTGACGAAATCGCTAAAAATGGAATTAGAAAAAAAGCTTTCCCAGGATGTCAAATTGTTGCAATAAAAGATGGAAATGTGTTTTACAATAAGTCTTTTGGACACCATACGTATGAGAAAGAAAGAGAAGTAAAAGGAAGTGATCTATACGACTTAGCCTCAATTACAAAAATTGCAGCAACAACAATAACGTTAATCCACCTACAAAAAGAAGGTGTTATTGACATTAATAATTCTCTCACGAAGTATATCCCCGAATTTGTTGATTCTACACCGTATCAGAATATGATTATCCGAGAAATGCTAGCACACCAAGCCGGTTTACATTCATGGATACCTTTTTACTATAGTTCTTTGAAAGATGGTAATCCAGACCCAAGTATTTACGCGACTTCTCAAGACAATACCCATAGCGATATTGTTGCAAATAATCTTTACATCCACAAAGATTATGACACTGTACTTATTAATAGAATAGTTCGCGAACCTTTGCGCAGAAAACGCTACAAATACTCAGATCTTGGTTATTATTTTTTGAAATATATCATTGAAAAAGAAACCGATACAAAACTAGAGTATCTAGTAGACTCAATCTTCTACAAGCCGATGGGACTCAGAACTATGACTTATCATCCGCTAAAGAAATTTGATAAAGAGATGATAACACCTACCGAAAACGATACGATTTATAGAAAACAATTGGTTTGGGGTCATGTACATGATCCTGGTGCTGCGATGCAGGGAGGAGTTGGTTCACATGCGGGCTTATTCTCTAATGCCATGGACTTGGCAACGTTAATGTATATGCTAATCAATAATGGAGAATATGGTGGGGAGCAAGTACTAGATCCTGAAACAATAGATATGTTTACAGGCTGTCAATACTGCCCTAGAAACCGCAGAGGCGCAGGATTTGACAAGCCGGTGCGTTCGTTAGATGGTGGTCCTACTTGCGGCAAAGTATCTTTAAGTAGCTTCGGTCACTCAGGATTTACTGGAACGATTACTTGGGCCGACCCAGAAAAAGGAATTGTGTATGTTTTCTTGAGTAACCGCGTCTACCCTAATGCTGAAAACTGGTTAATACTAAAAGAGAACATAAGAACAGATATTCAGGAAGTTATCTACACAGCGGCAGGATATTAGTTCAGATTAGGCTTGAAATCAAAATTCAGCATTAATTTTATACAAAAAAGAGCAAATGAAAATTGGAATAGTCCTTTACCCTACTTTTGGCGGAAGTGGCGTGGTAGCAACAGAATTAGGGAAAGCTTTAGCACGAAAAGGACATGAAATCCATTTCATTTCTTACAATCAACCAGTTAGGTTAAATAATTTTCATCCGAATATTCGCTACCATGAAGTGCGTCCATTTCATTATCCACTATTTGATTATCAGCCCTATGAATTGGCATTAACAAGTAAAATTGTTGATGTAGCACGCTATGAGAATTTAGACCTTTTGCATGTGCATTATGCTATTCCACATGCATCGGCAGCCTATTTCGCTCAGCAAATATTAAAAACACACGACCTAGACATTCCTTTCGTAACGACTCTGCATGGAACAGATATTACTTTAGTAGGTAAACACCCAAGTTTTGAGCCAGTTATTACATTTTCAATCAATAATTCAAATGCTGTAACGGTAGTTTCAGAAAGTTTGAAAAACGATACATTAACTCATTTCAGAATCAAAAAGGATATTAAGGTTATACCAAATTTTGTAGAGCATTCCATGTATACAAAAGAGAATTCGAAAGGACTGGAGCGTAAGAAAGTGGAGATTGCACCTAATGGTGAAAAGATCATTTCTCACATCTCCAATTTTAGAAGAGTTAAGCGAATTGAAGATATCGTAAGAGTGTTTGCAAAAGTAAGCGCAAAAGTCCCGTCAAAACTGGTACTAGCAGGAGATGGACCTGAGCGTTATAAAATAGAGCAATTATGTGGTGAACTCAAGGTTTGCCATAACGTTGAAATGCTTGGTAATGTGCAGTCTTCAGCGGACTTACTTTCTATCAGTGATTTGTTTATGCTACCATCTGAAACTGAGAGTTTTGGTTTAGCAGCCCTAGAAGCGCTAGCAAGTGGAGTTCCAGTTATTTCATCTAATGCAGGTGGTTTACCAGAAGTAAATAAGCATGGCTATTCAGGATTCTTGAGCGAAGTAGGCGATATTGAAGACATGGTGACGAATACGCTCAAAATCTTAAGCAATGATGAGGATTTAGCGCAATTCAAGCAAAATGCATACGATCATTCGCTTAACTACCAATTGGATAAGATTTTACCTGAATACGAAAAGGTATACGAAGAAGTACTGGCTTAGTCCTTCTTAATTCTATCGATCATAATGATCTGAGAAAGGAATACTAAATCATCGGATACATCTTCATTGATGTAATCTATTCTATTTTTAGACTTAAGAGACATTGTGATAAAACCTAAACCTGCACCGCCTTTATTAGACATGATTCCGTTAGATAAAGTCTCCATATAGAGTTCTTTCACTTCAGGCGTTTCCATTCCGTTCAAACGATCGATTCTATCCAAGATACCTTGAATATTTTCGGTTTTAACTAGGTTTCCGAAAGTGATTTTGTATGATTCTTCGTCTCTAAGAACAATTAAGAAAGAAACTTGCTGGCCATTATCATCTTTCTCACCGTGAATACGTATGTTTTGAAGACCTTCAACGAGTACGCTGAACATTCTTTTCACTACGCCTTTTTTGTCACCTGCTTCCAACATCATTTCTTCAATGTTCGAAGTAAGTGAATTCACAAGATCCTGCGAAAACTCCCCAAAATGAGAAACTAATATTTTACCGTCGGCGTTGATATTATAATCCCCGAATATC
Source organism: Crocinitomicaceae bacterium (assembly GCA_022447665.1). Classification (GTDB taxonomy): domain Bacteria; phylum Bacteroidota; class Bacteroidia; order Flavobacteriales_D; family Crocinitomicaceae; genus JAKVAQ01. The sequence goes on along the minus strand of JAKVAQ010000028.1, from coordinate 32,413 downwards.
TTTTGATATCGAGCATTACACTTTTCAACGACACTGTTTCCAATTAACATCTATACGTAAAAATACTTTACTTTACCCCCGAAAGATATAAAATAAATGACTAACAAATATATTCTTACGATAAAAAATGAAAAAGGATACATTATTTATCACCCTCGCTCTAAGAAGTCAATTATTTTACAACTTCAATTCCTCCTCCTTAACTTAAAAAACGAGAGAAAAGCTTGGGTTATTGCGCATATTAGTGTTAAAGAATGTGAAAGCTGAAATGACGTATAAGTGCTTAAGATAAATTATTATATTACGTATGTCTTTAAACTCTTAAAATAATGGAGAACGAAAAGTATGATGTTGTAGTCATTGGAGGTGGACCATCTGGATACGCAGCCGCAATGCGCGCTATTGATTTTGGTAAACGTGTTTGTTTGATTGAAAAAGCGAAGGTTGGAGGTGCTGGTGTTTACAACGGGGCATTAAGTTCAAAGACTTTATGGGAGTTATCTCAACGTGTAAAAAATGCAAATGAAACAATCGTTTCGCTTGGTAGACAGAACTTTGAAATATCATGGGCTGAAGTGAAGAAAACCTTAAACGAAGCCATCTTTGAACGCAAGTTTCAATATTCATGTCATATTAAGCTTCTAAAAACGCAACGATCTGATCTATTCACCTATTTAAGAGGATTCGGACGAATGGTTGACAACCATCATGTTCGTGTAATAAGAGAAGAGGGTGATGATTTGACAGTGGAGGCCGAAAACATTGTTTTAGCTGTTGGTTCTAGACCAAGACAACTCCCGAATATTGAAGTAGATGAGAAGGTAATACTATCTTCAGATGGAATTGAACATTTAGAAGACTTTCCGAAAAGCATTGTGATTGTAGGAGCAGGTGTTATTGGATGTGAATATGCTACCATTTTCTCAAATTTTGGAAAAACCAAAGTCAATATTATTGACCGTTCCAACAGGATACTTCCCTTTGAGGACGATGACATCTCTAAAACTGTAGCTAGAAACTTAGAGAAAAGAGGTGTAACGGTGCACAGTGAAGCACAACTCGAACGTATGGAAATGATTGATGGAGAGGTGGAATATGAAATTTCTCGAAATGGCGAAAAAGAAGTAATTCGTGTTGAAAAAGCATTACTAGCCGTTGGTCGTGTACCAAATCTCGAAAACATTGGAATGGAAGAGCTAGGAATAAAGATGGGTAAACGAGGAAGACACATTGGTGACGACGATACTCAAACGAATATTTCAAATATTTTCGCCGTCGGTGACGCCTCTGGAAGAATAGCGCTCGTGAATATGGGAGAAATTGAAGCAAGACATGCGATTGAGCGATTATATGGAGATAAAAATGACCGATTGAGTTATGATAACGTTTGTACGATCATGTTTCTCGAGCCAGAAGTGGCATCCGTAGGTTTAAATGAGAAGCAATGTATGGAGAAGAATATTCCAGTTAAAGTCGTTAAACTAGATTACTCAGTAATGGCTAGAGCAATTGCCATGCGTAAGACACAAGGTTTTTTCAAAATCATAGTAACGAATGATGATGAAATGAAGATTTTAGGGATGCGTGCCGTTGGAGAACATGCTTCTAGTGCTATTCAGGCTGTTGCTTTATTGATAAAAATGGAAAAGGGTATTTCAGAATTAGCTGAACTTGTTCACCCTCACCCATCTATCGTTGAAGGAGTTCAAGAATGTGTTCGAATGTTATTGAATAAGTCCATTTTCAAATCCTCAGTATTTAAGGATAAACTTGCTTGTTATAGCTTAGTTGATGGCGTAAAAACTCCTCTTCAAAGACTTTAAGCTAATCATTCTTTTTAAGTTTGTATTATGGAGAATTCTACGGTATTACAGAACGATCAAATCCTGCAAAAAACGAAGCGTATTGCTTATCAAATTCACGAGAACACCTACAATGAAGAAGAAGTTTATATCGGAGGAATTGCGGGTACAGGATACATTCTAGCCGAAAGAATCGTTGCGCACTTAAATGCGCTCAGAGAAAAGGATGTTCACCTTTTTGAAATAAAATTGAATAAAAAGCATCCATTAGGTGAACGTATTCAGATTTCAGTAGATGATGAATCACTAAAGAACAATCCTGTAATTGTTGTTGACGACGTAATAAACTCGGGTAAAACAATGATTTACGCCGTAAACAGGATTTTGGAAAATCCGGTAAAGATCTTAAAGATTGCAACTCTTGTGAACCGAACACATAGAAGATATCCTGTTCAAGCAGATTTTGTTGGACTAAATATCGCCACTACTCTTCAAGATAATATTCTTGTTGAATTAGGAGAAACGAACGGAGCTTACCTTAAATAAAATCATCACAGTCGTCATCTCCAGCATAATCCTGGTGAATCTTCTCAGTTTTATCTTTTCCTATAAATTCTGAATCCATTTTTACGTCAGCTATTGGCTGACTATTTATAGTTCCATATCCTAGCACCATAATTGTTAAGAACATCATTTTCTTCATCTCACCCTCCTCATTTATAACATAACTTTAAAAGACAAAAAAGTAACCAGGCACTATCGTACCTGGTTACAATCACGATCTATAAAGAGTCTGCCCTCTGTTTAAAGACTTCCTTAATCAATCGTTTTGTAGCATCTTTATCACGTTTCTGAAATTCAAAATCTTGTACCTCTCCCTCTCCAAAAACTACCTTTTGAATAGAGCTGTATTCCTCTCCGTCTTTTTGACCTGTAGCCACTACAAAAGCTACTTCTCCTTCTGGATATAATGCTTTCACCTCGTACTCCCCATGTGTAAAGGAATAATTTCCGTTCCGCTTCTTCCATCCTTTTATCATGGAGTTAATCGAAGGAATGACTAGAGAAATTGAAATACCTAAGATTCCTTTAGTGACGTTATTAACTTCAAATCTCATTTTCTTAGCATTAGGAAATCGTGATAAACAATCAATATTTGCCCAGCCTAAAGTTTTCATTTGAAAAACATTGTTTATCGGCATGCTCTCTAGATTGTTTTCGGTTCTGTTAGCTTTAAGACTTAATCTAAGAAAGTAGGCTCCCTGAACTCTGATTCTTCTGCTCATATCATCAATGTTCACAAAATTCTGATCAAACCACTTCGCTACTACCCTGCTTTCCCTTCTACTCAATCCTTCTTCCCTGCCCCTTTTCTTGGTATAGTTACTGCGCGAAAATTCAACACTTTTATCTTTTATAGGAATATGGATTTCATCAATTAAACCGTTCTCCTCCTTAATAACTCTAAAAGTACCTTTGGCACTGATTATATTGTTAACACGCTCTGGAAACATGCCCAAAAATTCATCTGGCTCAAACTCTTGAGGATCCGTCCATGTAATTGAACCATCTTCTCTTTCCACTCCCTGGTAGTGCGAATAGGCAGGGTCATAAATTGTTGTTAGCTCCACTGTTACAGCTTTATCCGATCTTAACTCTAAGTTTTTACCTTGTTGATCTTGAGCGGTAACATTAACCATTCCTTTACTCATTAGCATATCACCACTGGCAGTCTTGGTTTCCATATTGCCAAGAACAATGTCTTCCAGATCAACTGCCTCCTGCAAATTGACTACCGCGTTTCCAGTAAATTTTGTTCCGTCATCATATTGGAATGCGTAAGAAGGTATATGCACGCGTGTACCTTTTGTTCCTGTAATCACATGTTCGGTTTTCATATTTACCGAAAACTCTTGATTTGGTAGATTCTTTGTACCTATTTGAAAAGGTTCTTCTTTTATTGGTTCAATTGTAGACTCATTTATCAATTCATATTCTATCAAAAAACCATGAAAGAGATTATTCACACAAGGTTTTCCAGCACATAATGTTTGTGCATATGTTTTCCATTGAACGGAAGTATTTTTAAGATCTGGATAATGTGCAATAAGATTTTTATAGCGCTCATTGCTTAAGTTATTCTGCGCAAAAGTTGGATTTTCTGTATTGGCAGAATAATAATACCTAACATTTGTTACCCGCTTATTCGATAAGTCAATTGCTGGAAAATCTAGTTTGGAACTATTAAACGAACTTGGAACGGAGACGACAAAAGATGAAAGTTTCGTTCTATCCAATTCAGGAATTACCTCAAAGGAATCATAGATTGGAATTTCGATTTGAGAATTTGATGGGGAAGCTACAATTAGTATAAGGCTAGCTAAAATAAAATTCTTCATATCCGACATTTTAAACTTAATGTTGGATAGAAAAAAAAGTAACCCTTAGGTCAACATACTAATCTGGTAATTCTGCTCTAATCCTTTGAGATAACTGGCGATTATAAGTTTCTTTTAACCAGTTCAAATATGAATCAGTAGCCTTAGTAATACACTTTGTATAGTGTTTTAGCCTGCGTTCAATATCGTCTTGAAGATCCTGTAAGAGAAGAAGTCCATCAAACATATCTTCTGAATTTTCAGCAACAACCTCAAAGTGATTATCCATTGAAATGTCAACGGCATCTTTTCCTTTTAAGCCATCATCGATGCACTTGTCATAAACATCCTTCATAGAGAACTCTTCTAGTTTTTCCGGGTGTTTAAGCTTTGCTTTTAAGTCTCTCGGAAGTTCGTAGTCCGCCTCGAACGTTAAATCGTCTTCCTCGTTTAGTCTCGACTCTAAAAATCTATCAGGATATTGGAAAGCATCTTGCCAATTGATAAACTCTTGCCAGTAACCAAAGCGTCTTACGTTATTTCCTAAATCTAATACGGTAAACACATCCTTATTTACAAGCTTACGAGAGCCTCTACCAATCATCTGGTGATAAAGCGTAAGTGAACGAGTAGCCCTATTTAGAATTATCGTTTCTACAGTCGGTTCATCAAATCCAGTTGTCAAAATACCCACCGAAGTAAGTATTGCTCCTTTAGTATTCTTAAACCAAGCTAGAATATCTTTTCTATCGGTATCAGAGAAAGTACTGTCTAGATGACGAATAGGATAATTATGTCTTTTGAATAGGTCATATACACCTTTCGAAGTATCAATACCAGCGTTAAAGATTAAAGTTTTCTTTCCTACACTAATTTCCTCGTAAGCAAAAAGAAGCTTCTCTTGCATGAAGTAATTGCTGTATACTTTTTCTGAAGAACTAATGGTAAAATCCCCGTTAATTCCCACCTTTAATCCGTGAAGGTTTACATCGTAAGTATAGGTCTCAGCATTCGATAAATACCCTTCCTCAATTAGGGCTTTGATGCTGTGCCCTACAATCAACTCATCATAATTATCCTTAAGCGGCAATGCTTTATTTGAACTCAAAGGAGTTGCAGTAACACCAAGAATATTGGCCTCTTTAAAGTATTGGAATATTTTTCTAAATGAGTTATTATGTGCCTCATCAACAATTACCAGGCCTACATCTTGAATGAACTTTGCATCATCTTGCAAACGGTTATTCAGGGTTTCAACCATTGCTGTGAATGATTGAAATTGAGATTGATCGTCCAATTCTTTCACCAAACTGTTGATCACCTTGTTTTGAATACCTAATGCACCTAATTGCTTTGAAGTTTGCACACAAAGTTCAATTCTATGGGTCAGAATTAGAACCTTTCTTTTTGTACGTTGAATATACTCTCTAGCAATATTTGAGAAAATAACAGTTTTCCCTCCACCCGTAGGAAGTTGAAAAAGTAGGTTGAAATCGGCTCCTTCTTTATTGAATTTGCCAATAATCTGATTTACAATCTCTTTCTGAAAAGGATATAATTCTTTTTTCTTGAAAAGACTTTCGTCAATCATTGGTACACGGGTTTTTATCGCCGCAAAAGTACTACCTTATTTCTACATAAAAAAATATAGGAGGCTTATTCTTGAAATCCTGACGAATAAAAAGATGAAAAAATCTGTAAGAAAATCGAAAAATGGACCTCCAATAATTATAACTTTGTTTTAAAGAAAATCTAACATGAGCGATACAGTAGAAAAAATCAAATGCTTAATTATTGGATCTGGCCCTGCAGGTTATACTGCGGCTATTTATGCGGCTAGAGCAAATATGGAACCGGTACTATACCAAGGGCAACAACCAGGTGGTCAGCTAACTACTACGAATGAAGTAGAAAACTTCCCAGGATACCCCTCAGGAATTACTGGACCAGCAATGATGGTTGAACTTCAACAACAAGCAGAAAGATTTGGTACTGATGTTCGCTTTGGATGGGTTGATCACGTAGATTTTTCAGATCCTGATGGAGGGCATAAAGTTCGCGTTGATGGAACGAAAGAGCTTTTATGTGGGACTGTAATCATTGCGACTGGTGCTTCTGCCAAGTATTTAGGATTAGAGTCAGAGCAGAAATATTTGGAAATGGGCGGTGGAGTATCCGCTTGTGCTGTTTGTGATGGATTCTTTTACAAAGGACAAGAAACGGTGATTGTTGGTGCTGGTGATTCGGCATGTGAAGAGGCACACTATCTTTCAAAGCTTTGTACCAAAGTTACGATGCTTGTTCGTAGAGACGAGTTTAGAGCCTCTAAGATTATGGCACAACGTGTGAAAGACACTGAAAACATTGAAATTCTTTACAATACTGAAACAGAAGAAGTATTAGGTGATGGTGCTGGTGTAACTGGAGTTCGCGTGAAGAACAACGTAACGGGTGAAACATCAGAAATTCCTTGTACAGGTTTCTTCGTAGCCATTGGTCATAAACCAAATACAGATGTATTCGCTGAATATATTGATTGTCATGATACGGGATATATTAAATACGCAGAAGCGGGAACCTCAAAAACAAATGTAGACGGTGTTTTCGTTGCAGGTGATGCTGCAGACTTTACTTACAGGCAAGCAGTTACAGCCGCTGGAACAGGCTGTATGGCAGCATTAGATGCGGAAAGATATCTTGCTGCAAAAGGACATTAAAATCGAATTAGATATGGAGAAGCCTTCACAACTTGTGAGGGCTTTTTTCGCTTATAAACTAATGAGAAGGGGCATTCTAACAGTATTTTTTCTAGCTATAGTTGGAAGTAATATTCCATATGCTCAGGATGCAAAGTTTCAATCTGGATATGTAATAGATCAAAATCAAGATACCATATTCGGGCAAATTCGTGTGTATCGAAATCAAATAATAAGAACCTCTACTCTACCGGTTATTTTTAAATCCGAACGTTTCATCTTCAAGAAAAGATTCGGACCAAATGAAATTTTGGGATACGGAATTAATAACGAACACTATATATCATTGGCCGTTTCAACCAGGGTCGATAAATTAAAAATCACACATGCCATAGATGAATCCTCTCAATGAGAGTTTTATAAGGTAGTAGAACGATCCACGAAACTCACCTATTACCAAAGAATTGGAATTGATGAAGATAACGACGACATAATAATCGTTCCCTTTTTTCATATCCCCTGCAGAAGTACAATGGCCAGAGTTACCCAAGGTATTTTCGGAATAAAAAAAGAGGCTGAGTGTATACTTTGAAGATTGTCCCGACATCGTAAACGCCATAAACAATGATGAAATCACTACCCCTGAGCTCATCTATTCCTTTTTACATTAATAATTGCGGGAAGTAAAGTAGTTTAGTTCTGTCTTCCAGATTCCAATGAAATTAACTACTTTGAGTATGAAATGAGTCTTTTAACAAAGGGATACTTCGTCTTTATCATTACGAGTAGTATTACTCTTCTAGGGTTTTGGCTCTATGAGTGGAATCTTTCGGGAATTCTCTTTTACATTTTTCTATTACAGATTCCAAAGCTCCCAAATACAATAATGACCTATGCAAAACTTAAAAATGGTGAATTGAAATCAGTTCTAGGATTTAGCGTTGTGCAAATACTTGTAATAGGCTTCTACTCTATTTTCATGGTGTTTTTAGTTAACAACTCTTCACGTGCAGACGTACTTGGCTATATTCCATTTAATGAAATGTACTTCGAAAAAACTGCTTTTCGACAGCACCTTTTAGAGATAACTTCTTATTTGCACTACCTCTGCATGTCGTAATTTTTAATGAATTCTTTAGTGGAGTTCAAACGCGTAAGTCCTTAAGGGAAGCTCCGAAAATTGCTACTAGATATTCTATTCAACAATTTATTATTGCAGGCTTATCATTTTTTGTTCCGTTAATAAGTTTGTTACTTCAGTCTAACGAATTTGACTTGAATTATGAGACGATCGGACTTTCAACGCTCTTAATATTTCTTGTCTACGACTTCATTCATAAGTCATTTAAGCCGAAGTCATATAAGAATTAGATTATTTACGTGTCAGGTTCATATCAAAAGGCATTCTATTTACGATTGATCTTCCGAGTGTTAACTCATCCACATAATGTAATTCGGTACCCACAGCAACACCTCTCGATAGGGTAGTTACCTCAACAGGGAAATCTGCAAGTTTTCTGTACAAATAGAAATTCGTAGTATCACCTTCCATTGAAGCGGAAAGTGCAAGAATAATCTCCGTAACCTCCTCCTTTTGAGCACGCTCAAGAAGCTTATCAATATTCAAATCGGCTGGACCGATACCATCCATTGGGGAGATAACCCCACCTAACACGTGGTATAGACCAAAATACTGTTGAGTGGATTCTAATGCCATGATATCCCTAATATCCTCTACTACACATATAGTATTCCTCCTTCTGGAATGATTCGTACAAATCTCACATTCATCAGCATCGGTAATATTACCGCATGTTTTACACGCTGATATTTTCGACTTAATCTCTCCGAGAGCCGAAGCAAAGTTCTGCAACTCCTCTTCTTCTCTTTTTAAAAGATTTAAAACAAGTCTCAAGGCAGTTTTCTTACCAATCCCTGGGAGGGAGGAAAAATGTTCTACAAGTTCTTCGAGATTTTTCGACGGAATATTCACCCTGTAAATTTACAACAAACTCTACCCTCTTCTAAAGGTAAAAGTGAAATATTTCAACAACCTTTGTGAATTAATATTGTTAGAACTTCAATGCTAAAAGCCTCATTTAAAAAACATACACTCGAATTTAAACGTCCTAGTGGAACATCACGTGGCATTCTAACAACAAAAGATAGTTGGATCATAAAGGTGTGGGATGATGAAAACCCAAATCAGAAAGGTACTGGCGAGGCGAGTATAATTAAGACACTTAATCCTGAATGGAATGAGGAATACGAGAAAAAACTCGAAAATTTCTGTAATGAAATTGATACACTAAAATTAGAAGATTTAAACGACTATCCTTCCATAAGGTTTGGCTTAGAAATGGCCTTATTTGATTTAAAAAATGGAGGAAATGAGCAATATTTTGATAATCATTTTTCACAAGGAAAAGATTCAATTCTAATCAATGGGTTGATTTGGATGGGAAGTGAAGAGTTTATGCTTGAGCAACTTCAGCAAAAACTTGAGCTAGGGTTCAAGTGCATTAAAATGAAAATTGGGGCCATAGATTTTGAAGCCGAATTAGGAATTTTAAAATCAATAAGAAAGAAGTTCGATAAAAATCAAATTGAATTACGTGTAGATGCTAACGGTGCTTTTTCACCAGAAGATGCTCTCGATAAACTTCATGCGCTTTCGGTATTTGATCTTCATTCGATTGAGCAACCCATAAGACAGGGCCAATGGGATGAAATGAAAAAACTCTGTAGTGAAACACCATTTCCGATTGCCTTAGATGAAGAATTAATAGGGGTTACAGAGCGTAAAACAAAAGAACAATTATTGGAAACTATTCAACCGCAATTCATTATCCTTAAACCTAGTTTAGTGGGCGGATTTACGGCAAGTGATGAATGGATTGAGTTAGCAGAAAAGAAAAATATCGGCTGGTGGATAACCTCAGCTTTAGAAAGTAATGTTGGACTAAAAGCTTTGGCTCAGTACACTTATTCAAAAGGAAATCCAATGCCTCAAGGCTTGGGAACTGGACAACTATTTACGAATAACTCCCCTACTAACCTTGATCTTGAAGGAGATAGGTTATGGCAGCGTTAAGTCTTCGCCTTATTTTCATAATCTTAAATTAATTTTTTAGAAAGAGGCTTACGCTCTGACCTCCATAACTTTGGGAAAACCTGAAGTGATGTCAATACTAGGAAATCTTATCAAAGGGGCAAGTAAGATTGCCGAGAACAAAAAGAACAAAAACCAACTAAATCAGGGGGATGCTGATCAACAACAACTTCGAACATTAACTGATTTACTGGGAAAAGCTCAAAACACCGAATTTGGAACCACCTATGATTTTGAAGAAATATTAAAATCAGACGACCCGCGACAAGAATTTAGAAACAGGGTTCCAATTTTCCAATATGATTATATGTTCCAGAAGTTTTGGCACAAGACATTAAATGGTGTAAAAGATGTTTCGTGGCCTGGAAAAATCTCGAACTTCGCATTAACTTCAGGGACAACAAATTCAGCCAGCAAAAGAATTCCTGTATCAGAAGAAATGATAAAAGGCATAAAGAAAACATGCCTGAATCAAATCTTAACGCTGAATAAAATGGACCTGCCTTCAAACTTTTATTCAAAAAAGGTATTGTGCGTAGGCGGTAGTACGGCCCTTTCCCAAATTAGAGATCAAAAAGAAGGAGACTTAAGTGGAATTTTGACTGGAAGAGTGCCGAGTTGGTTAAATCCATTTACCAAACCGAACAAGAAAATCAGAGCAATTGAAGATTGGGAAGAAAAACTAGAAGAAATAGTAAGAAATGCTCCAAAATGGGACATTGGTATTATCTGCGGTGTACCTTCTTGGATATTAGTGTTGATTAAAAGAATTAATGAATATTACGAAACCGATGACATCTTCAGCATTTGGCCAAACTTAAAGTTTTATATACATGGCGGTGTTTCATTTGACCCTTATATTTCAAATTTCAATAGCTTATTTGATGAACGTGTTGTATACTTAGATACTTACTTGGCTTCAGAAGGGTTTATCGCTTATCAACCTTGTGATTCGGACGGACTTGAGTTAATTTTGAATAATGGTATTTATTATGAATTCATTCCCTTTAACTCTGAGTCATTTGATAACGATGGAAACCTATTAAACTACCAAGACTCCTATTTACTATCAGAGATTCATGAAAACGTTGAATATGCATTGCTCATTAGCACAAACTCAGGAGCATTTAGATACTTAATTGGAGACACCATTAAATTCTCTAATCTCAATAAATTAAAGTTCAAGATCACCGGAAGAACCAAGCATTTTTTGAGCCTTTGTGGAGAACATTTATCTGTAGACAATATGACCCAAGCAATTACGGAGTTATCCATAGAAAAGGGCATTACTATTGACGAGTTTGCCGTATGCGGAAAACAAACCGTTGCTGAAAATTTTATTCATCATTGGTACATTGCCTGCGATTCACCAATTAATTCATTGAACTTCAAATACGACCTGGATCAAAAACTGAGATCGTTGAATACTGATTATCATATAGAACGTTCGTTTGCTTTGGAAGATATAAAGGTTGATATACTGCCGACTAAAATATTCTATGATTTTCTTAAGCTTAAGGATAAATATGGATCCCAACATAAATTTCCTAGAGTTCTCAAAGGGAAATTGGCAAAAGACTGGTGCAACTATTTAGAGGTTTTGAAAGAGGAGTTGCCCAATGATCATCTTAGCCGAAGGTTTTAATAGAAAGACTCCGTTCTCTATAAATCATTAAATTTAGGTGCTAATTCCCTTCGTAATTTTATGAAGCGAGAGTAAATCAAGCATCTCCTAATGAGAGTAGCCGTAACAGGAGCCAGTGGACATTTAGGCAATGTGGTTTGCCGCCAATTAATCCATCGAGGATATGAAGTAAATGCGCTCTATAATTCAGACAAAAGAGGGCTTCATGGAGTAGATGTAAAACTCTTTCAAGGTAGCATCTTGGATGAAGAACTCTTGAAAGAATTTTTGAAGGGCTGTGATTTCCTTGTTCATTGTGCTGCTATTATTTCAATTCACGGAGATCCAGATGGTCGCGTAAAAAAAACGAATATCGAAGGGGTTAAAACGGTTTTGGCCTGTGCTGTTGATGCTGAAGTAAAGAAGATTATCCATGTTTCATCGACACATGCCGTAATGGAAGTTCCACTCAATGAACCTATGGAGGAAGACCGACCTTATAAGCAAGATAATGATTTCGCCTATGATCATAGCAAAGCAGTAGGAGAACAAATCATGCTTAAAGCATTTAAAAACGGAGATATTGATGGGTGTGTTGTAAGGCCAAGTTGTATTATTGGTGAATATGATTTTAAACCCAGCGAAATGGGTAAGGCGCTTCTTGATTTGAAGAAAGGAAAGATTCCCGTTTTACCTCCCGGAGGGTACAATTTTGTGAACGTTAAAGATGTTGCCGATGCCATGATTAACGCCATTGAACATGGGCAAAACGGCGAAGCCTACTTTCTGACCAATAAGTATTATGAGATTAAAGAAATTGCCGGTTTTGTAAAAGAAATCACAGGTAGACGAAAGCCTAAGTTTCGATTAAGCTTTGGTGTAATGAAGTTCTTATTACCCTTCGTTAAATTTTGGGGTAAGATTACCCAAAGTGCTCCAGTTTTTACAACTGAATCTATCATGGCTTTAAAGAATGGCCATCCCAATATCATTAATAGAAAAGCAAAGAAGGATTTGAAATTAAATTCTTCTCCCATTAAAAATACAATCAAAGAGTTTTTTGATTGGCAAAAAGCGAAAGAATGAGTTTAGAAACGTTCAATATCATTTGCTATTTCTGGTTGGGTATTGCGATCGCAGTGCACGTTGTGATGTTCTTTGTAACAGCACCATTTGGAAGACATACCACCACAACATGGGGACCAATGGTAAACAATAAATGGGCTTGGATTATTATGGAGTTTCCATCACTAGCCATTATGTCTTACTTTTTAATTTTCGGCTCAAATTCCTTTACTGGGTATGCGTGGGTTCTATTTTCTTTCTGGATTTTCCATTATGCTAACCGCACAATTATTTATCCGATTCGCATTAAGCCAACCGAGAAGAAAATGCCCTTGGTCATAATGCTCAATGCCATTCTATTTAATCTTATGAATGCTGGATTAAATGGTTACTTTTTAGCCGAGCTTAGTTCTCCAGAAAGATATGGTAATGAATGGCTCACAGCTCCTACTACCATCATGGGTATTGCTCTTTTTATTGGTGGAATGTACATTAATTGGCAGTCAGATCATATCCTAATTAATCTCCGTAAACCGGGAGAAACAGGATACAAAATCCCCACTGGTTTTTTATTTAAATACGTTTCCTCTCCTAACCTTTTTGGTGAGGTGCTGGAGTGGACCGGATTCGCCATTATGGCTTGGAATTTACCTGCACTTACGTTTGCGGTTTGGACCTTTGCTAATCTTGTACCGAGGGCCAAAAATCATCATGATTGGTATCACGAGAAATTCGAAGATTATCCTAAAAACAGGAAGCGAATATTTCCTTACCTCTTCTAGGTCAACGGTCATTTACCTTGACAATTGTAAATCCCCTTGCCCGGATAACTCTGTACCATTTTGACTGACGGCGTTATAGATGTAAAAATAGGTACCATCGGTACATTCATCTCCGTTCAAGTCATTTCCATCCCATCCTGAATTGATGTCAGTTATTTCTCCAACCTTTATTCCCCATCTATTGAAAATTTGACAATCGAATTCGACTATAGAAGCAGCTTTTTCAGAGAAAGTGAAAAGATCATTTATCCCATCTCCATCAGGCGTAAAAATGTTCACCCCTTCCAAGGCTATAGGATCGTAAATTGTAATTATCTTACACGTCGTATCAGAACATCCGTTTTTATTCAACGCTACCAGGCAAACATTGTACTCACCTGCTACACCGTATGTTGTATCGATAATTTCAAAATAATCTTCCGAAATAAACCAAGAAGTATTGTCAAAATCTAAATTCCAAAAGAAAGTAGTGTCTGCATTTGGGTTATTAGGATTCGCAAAGTTTGTGGAAGCATTTTCAAAACTTACCTCTACCGGTAATGTACCCGTCAAATACTGATCTAATTCATCCGAAAGTGCATTAAACTCAGCGATAGGGTTTAGAGAATCTAGAAGAATAGATTCCGTGAGTGTACATCCATTATCATCAGTCACCAAAATTTCATAGGTACCAGGATTTAGACCGCCCCAAGTCGTAGAAGTACTGGTTTCTCCTGTTCCAAGATTCGTCCATAGATAAGTATAATCAGGTGTACCTCCTATTGCAGCGGCAAAAACAACACCATTACCTGATTGATATCCAAACTGACGACAATAAGCTGGTTCAGAGCCAAACTGAGAAAAATCAATCGGCTCTGGTTCCTCAATAGTAAACGGAAGAACAACCGAACATCCATTCTCATCATTAATGGTAATAGTAAAATTTCCCGCGCCAATAGACCAAATGGAATCTGCTCCGATTCCATCATGATCTAACGGATTTGGGCTCCATATATAGGTAATCATATTGTAGTCTCCTGTATAGTCATAAACGGTATCCACCAGCGCCCAAGCACTAGCTTCACCATTACAAATAGCGTCTGCCGTAGTTAAATCAATTGAAATCTCTGGTGGATCTGCAATATAGAATGAATCTATTCCGCTTCCACAACCATCGGTATCCTCAACCACCGCATAATACCACCCCTCACTTAAGCTGTTCGCTGAATTACTATTATCAATGTTTAAAACATCACCATCAGAATTGGTAATAATAAAAGTTGGGTCTACTAAGGTTCCCGGCACATTAACTGTTAAAGACCCATCGTTAAAGCCATTACACGTTGGCTGACTTATGGTTAAACTTAGATCTACACCTTCGATATTCGCAATTCTTGTTGTTTCCGAAAAACACCCTGTAATATCCTTTACTAGCAGCGTTATATTGTATGTTCCGCCAACTGCATATTCGTGCGTTGGGTTTTCAAGTGTTGATGTAGTTCCATCTCCAAAGTCCCATAACCACTCAATAATATCTTCGGAATTATAAATTAAATCGCTGGTAGAAAGATCTGTAAAGGAAATTAACTCATTAGGACAGGCCTCAATAGCCCCTAAACCATCTTCATGATCTGTTACAAAGTCGACTGCCCTATACGAGCATACAGTTTGTTCATTAAAGGCTCCACCAGTTCCAGCGGTCCATCCAAAATAAACTATAGGGTCTCCACCAAAAATAGTCGTCGTTAAATCGCTGGTATAGGTGAAAATTGAAGCGCCGTCAAAAAATATTTCTAATTCAAAGCTAGTAGGATCCCATGTAGCGCGGAACTCATGAAAGGCACCATCCTCAACATTAGGAAGTGCCACAGGCGCCTGTAAATCATGTGTAACACCTCCATCTGAATGCATACCAATATGGTCATCCACTACATCTCCATTACCTGCGTTATAATAGGTGTCTATTTCAACTCCGATTGAGTTTAGAATTCCTCCATAACCTAAACTACCTCCAGAAGCTCCTGGATCTCCTGGTGATTGTCGTAAAACAAATACAAGTCCATCTGCTCCTCCGTCTGAGTCACCTAGATTCACGCTGAACGTTAAATCAAAACTATTTACAAGACTAATTTCATTGGGACTCCATATTGAACCCGCTTGATTTGTTGTAGCAGCTGTCAGCTGATAGCAATCGCATGTTCCAGTCGTGGTTCCATAAGTCGTCATTTGAGCATTAACTTGACCCAAATAAACAAGGAAAATAAATAGATTTAAGTTCTTAATCATAACCTTAATTGTGAGTTTTTAAAGTGGGAGAATACAAGTTTAACTATAGTTAAAATCAATTTTACTTGATGCTAACCAAATGCTAACCGAGTTGAATTCTCTAAAAATACATACTAACCAGTTTTTAATTCATTACCCGAGTTCAAGAAAAGTTTTAACTCAAAAGAATGCAGAAGGTTTATTCTAGAAATCTTATCTCAAAGCTATTCTGGTTCATGCGATAAGCCGGTATATTTAATGTGCACATTATGTGTACAAAAGGCTAGAAACGCTTATTAGAAAAAGGGATTAAGATTTTCGTACATTTGATCCCATGAAAGTTATTTTCAGCTTTTTAGTTATTCTGATGAGTGTTTTGGTCAGTCATTCTCAATGTGGTATTGAGAACTATAAATCAATGTCAGAACCGGCTTATTTGTCAGGAGATCAAATCTATTGTCCTAATATCACATTCGTGAATGAAACAAGTTCAGATATCGATTTCGATAAATCTAGATTTTCATTACAGATCATTGGAGGCTTTCTTCAAACTCATCCTAACCTATTCTGCGAATTGCAAATTCATACAGATTTTAAGGCTGATGAAAAAGAAAATTTGAAACTCACCCAGTTAAGAGCAGATGTTATACGTGAATACCTTATTGAAACCTTTGTTTTGCCTGATTATCAGATCCAAGCGAAGGGCTATGGTTTCGGAGTGCCTATTCATACTTTAAAGGATATGGAAGATGCCAAGAAAGAAGAAAAAAAAGAAATGCAACGCTGCAATAACCGCACAATACTTCGAGTAATATAGTTAGTTAATGATAGGAAAGACTTCTCTTTGGAGGAACATATCTCAACTAGGAATAAATGAAGAGCTTCAAATAGAAGAACGAAATCGCATTTCATTCTTTAACCAAGGAATGGCCGTAGGTGCACTTGCAACTTTTATCCAAACCTTATTATACTGGCCGTTAATTGGTAAAAAAGCCCTTCTACTTCTGCCTGTATTGGTCATCATTCTTACAGGTCTTTACATCAATAGTAAAGGCAAGTTCTTACTTGCGAAAAGAATAGCCATCCCCATGATTCTGCTTATTGGACCAGGAATAACATTATTATTGTCTTGTTCTGCTTTCTTCTACATTGGCTACCTCCCTACTTATACCTTTATTCTTGTAGCAATAGATGCCAAACGTGAAAAAGTTTGGGGGTACAGTGCAATTTTGTTTACCATCATAACATTGTATGTGGGTATTTTTAACCCATTAGATTTAACTCCGCTATCTGAGTTCAGCTGGTTATATTTTACGCGAGTAGTCAATATTATCACTTTTGCAGTTTCCAATGCTATTTTTATAATCCTTGCGATTAAAATCTATCAAAATTCTGAATCAAAACTTTTCTCTGAAAAAGAAGAGATCTCCCTTAAAACAGAAAAAATTCAATCGAGTCATCAAAATCTTGAAAAGCTAATCGCAGAGAGAACAAGTGAATTAGAAGAAAAGAACAGAGTACTTGAAGCCAAAAACAATGAAAACTCAGTGCTACTCCAAGAAATAAATCATCGAGTAAAAAACAATCTTCAAATTATTGTGAGTTTGATTAACCTTCAAATGAGTAAAATTCATGATTCAAAAACGAAGATGCCATTACAGGAAATTCAAAGTAAAATTGAGTCGATTTCCTTGGTTCACAAAAACCTTTATGAAAAGCCTTCCTACTCTGAAATTCATCTAAATGAGTACTTAAAAGGAATGATTGAGAATTTCGGTGATATTTATGGTAAACAAGATTTTAAATATTCTCTTGATATTCCGGATGAATTGAGAATTGATGCCGAACATGCAATTCCCTTGGGTATTATTCTAAATGAAATAATCACCAATTTTTATAAGCATTGTAGCTCAAAATTGGGAGAAGATGCCAGTTTTTCGTTTGCACTTAAGGAATTAGAACCTGGTCAAAACACTTTAATTTACAAGGATAATGGAGAGGGGTTTCCTGAAGAAATAGACCGTGATGGAGATACTGCTTTAGGATTGGAACTCATTGAAAGCCTTGTAGATCAAATAGATGGAGAATTCCACTTTTATTCTCAAGACGGAGCAGTTTATGCGATATCTTTTCCCATTAAATAAGACTTGCTTAACTTTAAGTCGTGAGTAGACTTCTCTCTATATTAATCATAACAATCTCATTTAATACTTATGCTTTTGAGGACACTCTAAAGTCACAAAACAAACGCGGAAGCTATTTTGATGTCGCGTGGGCTCCTGTTGGCTTGAGTTTAATAAGTGTGGACTTAATGCGTGATTCGGCTAAATTTGGATTACAACGTATGGCCAGGTCTATGGTAAAAGATGACTTCTATACACATGCTGATGATTTTCTTCAATTTGCACCCTCTGCATTAATGTACGGAGCGGATATTCTAAAAATACCCGCAAAAAACACCCCTTGGCATCAAACAAAATTTTTGGTGATTTCTGAGATGATTAACGGAGCGCTCACCTTGGGAATGAAATATGCTTTTGGCATACAGCGACCAAATAATGGGGCGATTACGGCTTACCCTTCTGGACACACCTCTCAGACCTTTGTGCAATGTCAAGTGCTCTTTAATGAGTTCAAAGACACAGCGCCCGCTTTAGCGTATTCGGGATATTCTATTGGCGTTACAGTAGCATCACTACGCGTGCTGAAAAATAAGCATTGGGTTCCAGATGTGATTATGGGAGCTGGTTTAGCTATGCTTGTAGTGAACACGGTGTATTACTTTGAACCTTTGAAAGACTGGAATCCATGGAAAGACAGAAAAAACCGAAAAGGTGAGTTGTTTTTTACGCCGAGTTTCGGAAATAATTTTTACGGTGGGAATTTGAGGGTGAGTTTTTAGACAAAGTGGGACCTAACTTTCTGTATATAAAATTATGAAAGGATTACTTTTTTCAATATTTCTGCTGTCGGTAAGCTCTTTTGCTCAATGCGATTATTCTCAATACAAGACCTTTTGAGGATTCAAATTTTAAAAGTGGAGACAAAATAATTTGTCCAAAAATAATCGGTACACATGATTGCAGAGTTTCATACCCTGAAGCGGAACAAGCTATGTTGGAGTTGGTCAATTTTTTACTAACAAATAGTGAGCTAACATTCGAACTGAGATACCATGAAGGCACAATTGGAAGTGCAGAGGGCAACCTTAAACTTTCTCAATGTAGGGCGGAAGAAATCATTTTGGAATTATCACACAGACATAAAATAAATACTTCCAATCTTACACCAGTGGGTATGGGCGAATCCAAGCCGTTAATTACTAAAGAAGAGTTAGACAAAATAGAAAATCAACTTGAAAGATATGCAGCAGACAACTGCAATCGAAGAGTGATTTTAGTTGTTCAATAAATTACTTTTTCCTCTTCTTTCGCGACTCTTTCAGCCACTTCGGAACATTATCTCCACCCGTTCTTTTGGACTGATTTCCGTAAGCTTTACCAGCTCCTTTTCCGGTCAACTTTTCGTAGGTTTCTTTATTCCCAGTTTTAAGAAGTTTGTTTTTCACCCAGTCTTTGTTCTCAGGTTTGTACCAGAAAAAGAAACGGTGTTGGTCTTTCTTTTCTTGAGCAGTTTTAGGTACAAAAGTTGGCTTCAACGTATACGGATGAACCCCAGAATAATAGATCACTGTAGCCACTGTCATAGGTGTAGGTGTAAAATCTTGCACCTGTTCCAGTTGGAAGCCCATATCCTTGGTCTCTGCTGCTAAGTTGGCCATATCAGTTTCTTCGCATCCTGGATGAGAGGAAATGAAGTACGGAATTAACGGCTGTTTTAACCCATGCTTTTTCTGGATTCTATCGTACGATTCTTTGAACTTATGAAAATGTTTAAACGAAGGTTTTCGCATAACACGTAAGGTAGCATCTGCTGTGTGTTCGGGAGCGACTTTTAAACGCCCCGAAACATGACGGGTCACCACCTGCTCCATATATTCCTCTGCATCCGTATCGTCCAGCTGCTTATTATAATCCTTCACCAATAAATCATAGCGAATACCCGAACCAACAAAAGCCTTCTTCACTTTGGGATGAGCATCTACTTTTTTATAAAGATCAGTCATTGGCTTGTGTGTAGTATCCAAATTCGAACATATCACCGGATGAATACAGGATGGTGAAACACACTTTTCGCATATGCTTTCATCAATCCCTTTCATCTTGTACATGTTCGCTGAAGGGCCTCCTAAATCAGAGATGTATCCTTTGAAATCTGGATCTTGCGTTACCTGCTCCACCTCTTTCATGATAGACTCTTCTGATCGCGAAGCAATGAATTTTCCTTGATGTGCTGAGATCGTACAGAAACTACACCCACCAAAGCAACCACGATGCATATTTATGGAGAACTTAATCATCTCATATGCAGGGATAGCACCGCGTTTAGCATACTTTGGATGCGGAAGTCTAGTGTATGGTAAATCAAAAGTGGCGTCCATTTCCTTTTCAGTCATGGTTTTATAAGGAGGATTAATCACTAATCGGTTTTCACCAATATCCTGGGTAATCCTTCTAGCTTTCAACTTATTCGATTCTACCTCAACCACTTTGAAGTTAGAAGCGTACTTCAATTTATCTTCTAAACACTCTTCATGAGAGGCCAATGCTACATCTTCCCAATTCTTGTTCTTAGGTAAGTCTTCGGATTTTGGTTGTAAAAAGCAGGTCTGTGGAATTGTTCTTAATGAATCAAAAGGAACTCCTTTTTTAAGGAGATTGATAATGTCTCTCAATGGCTGTTCCCCCATTCCATAGACCAAAATATCAGCCCCACTATCTTCTAGTATTGTGGGGAAGAGTTTATCTGCCCAATAATCATAATGGGTAACCCTTCTTAAGGATGCTTCAATACCTCCCAATAAAATAGGCACATCAGGGTAAAGATCTTTGAGGATTTGACAATACTTTGTAGTTGCGTAATCAGGTCTAAAACCTGCAACACCACCTGGAGTATAAGAATCAGTTGATCGTTTCCTTTTACCTGCTGTATAATGATTCACCATGGAATCCATACAACCAGAGGTTACACCAAAAAAGAGTTTCGGGGCACCAAACTTTTTAAAATCACGCAAGTCATCTCTCCAGTTCGGCTGTGGAATTATTCCCACACGCAAACCCTCACTTTGAATTATTCTTCCCACTGCTGCTGGTCCGAATGCAGGATGATCTACATAGGCATCCCCTGAAATGAGAACAACATCCAATTCCTCCCAACCGTGGTATTCCAATTCCTTTTTGGTAATTGGTAACCAGTCTTGATATGGCCTTTTTTCTTGCATGAACAACAAAGGTATGGAAGTTAAAACTAAACTGGAAGTTTGTTTAACGCAGAAAAAAAGGCTGATCAAAATTAGACCAGCCTCTGGAGTAAGTTATTTATTAAATTGATTAGCCTGCCTTAACGACTTTACCTTCGCTAAAAACAATCTTTTTCCCTACTTTCACAACGGTTTCTTTCGCTCCTTTTTTCTTATAAACGTTCACCGTAACCTCATCTTGAACAAAGATTTTCTCAATTACAAGTGCGCCATTTTCTGAAGCAAATTGAATCTCCGTTCCTTCTTTAATAACTTCATTTTGTCCTTCAATATCTACACTATCACCTTTATCGGCATTTACCGCTGATAAATTTCCATCGGCATCAAATTCATAAGCATCATCAGTAGCGTGTCCTTTAACATTGATCGTTTTTCCATTTAAATCAAAACTCGTAGCAGACGCCGTCACTACTCTACTCAACTTTTCGTTTTTATATCGAAGTCTGCTAGATGCACGGAATGTAAGTGCTACTCCATTCTCCCACTTGTAGTCATTTACTATGGTTAATTCTAGAATTCTTCCCTTATTATCAAAGCGGATATCATAACCATTATTTCCTCAGCTCCAACTTTAATACTTTGATCTTTTGAAAGGCTTCCCCCTATCAACTCTTAATCATATCCAACAGCATGAGATTCAGTGTTAATATACTTCTTTGGCTTCACATCCATGAAGATTCCTTAGAATTAATCCAAAAGATAAAGTTTGAATGAAATCAATTTTGTCAAAACACCTAAAACAGACAATTTTTCAGACCTTTCTAATGGGGTGGGTGGGTTCAGTGAAAATTTCTGACATAATGAACGTAAGAACTTAAAAAGTTCTTGCGAATCCAACATATACTCCTTCTATGAAACCAATACCCGTTCTGAATTGAACGTTATTGTTTTGATATCTATAACCAAATGCACCTGAAGGAAGAATTGTCTTTCCATCTGTGGCTAGAACACCTAGTGATATGTCTAGGAACTTATTTTTATTTCCAATTAAATATCCTCCTAATATAGAGCCGAAAATGCTTTCATCAAACGAGCTAAATCCACCAAAATTCACGTTTCCGTATGCCGCCTGATGCAAGTTTTTTTTCTTCTCCCAAAATAATCTTTCGTATCCGATTTGAAAAGAGGCTACAATAACACCATAACCAGCAGTAATAGCAACAGCATTCCGCTTTAACAGATCGTTATCCTTCGTTTCGTTGTTAGCTGTATTTGTTATATTCGTGATAGATCTGTAGATTCCTAAATTGACGGAAAAATCCCCCCAAAATGGCAACCTGTATGTGTAGACCGGATCAACTCTTAGCTTCCATTTTTCATTCAGTTGATATTCCATGGCCATAGATAAGAATAGACCGAATCCAAAATTCCCGATTGTTTGTTCTTGGATCGAAAGTGCAGGACGAATTCCAAATCCAGGTAAAAATTTAAATTTACTATCTTTCAGTACATTGTATCTAAAAGTGATCGGTAACTCAATGAAATGATAGGCAATATTTTCGATCTTATCGTCCGGGTTAACTACAATCGTGTCGTTTTCGTCAAAGGTGTTTGTGCGGGTGTAAGCTATGCTCTTATAAAATATACCATAGTCTAATTGCCACCTGTCATTTAGATGATCCTGAAACTGTATACCAAAATTAAAATTAAAATCAGGCGTTGATATTTCCCAAGGATGAGTGCTGTAAAATAATGGTTTTGTATAACCTCCATCAATTCCAAATTGATACCTATAATCTTGCGCAAACGCCTGTGAAGCAAATACATAGACCATGAAATAAAGGATGTGTTTTTTCATTATTTTCCAAATTTGAGCCGCAAAGATATTAAATTAAATAATTTGTATAATTTTTATTTGGAGGCTTAAAGGATGAAAGGTGATACTGCTTTAATTGATTCCAAAATTTAGTCACGAATTTGGTTTTATTCAGATGATGAATGCAGTCCGATCGCTTGTTATAGCTTTTAAAGCCTTAAGCGGATGTTTTTTTGGTTTTGCTTAAATCCATAACAACCTCAACAGCTCTATTTATTTTTTTTTAAATTTTACTTGAATTTGCAGGTTTCTGACAAATATTGTAGTCAAACTTTCAAATTGACAGATCAATCGAGAACGAAATTGGGCAATCTCTCAATAATCGGAGCAGGAATTCATTCACGGTTTCCCGGGAAGTATTGCCTCGTTGTTGATAATTATCAAAAAGAACTTCACTTATTGAGGCCGAAACGGCGGTATTGCATATCTCCAATGCATGCAATGAATAATGCATTAAATCATCACTTGGATGATTTGTTTGTGAGTGAATTTGACGATAAAGTTCTGGTAAATAACTCCTTACAAGGTAAAACAAGTCTAAATCTTCCCGTTATTAAATCAAGGCGGGAATCGTAAAGTATATTCATTTTAATCATTTCTGTGGTCGCCAAAAAATTCGTAACAAAATTAATCAATTGTTTAGAGATTATTTTTGATTGCGTTTAGCTATGAACTTGTTTTAAACAAGGAAGCATAAATATCTATTTCAGATCATTCAAGTTCGAATGTTAAAAAAGTATAAATTAGCTTATGCTTCAATTTGAAAAGTTTGGAATATGTCAAGTTCCGTCAGCCCCTATTCGCTCATCAGCTTCTGATGCTTCTGAAATAGTATCTCAGTTATTATTAGGTGAGTTGGTTGAAGTTCTTGAAACCGGTAGACCTTGGATAAAAATTAAGGTAAGCGCAGATGGGTACGAAGGGTATATGGATTTTAAGCAACTTATATACTTGAATAAGGAGGATTATGATGCCAACATAAATCATACCCCTAATATACAGGACGTTACAGATGCAATTGTAAAATCCCCAAATGGGATGATGAGAACAATAATAGGTTCAAGTTTGCCGTTTTATGAGACGGGCAAATTCAAACTTGGAAATATTGAATTTGAAGTTCAAACACCAGTAATGTCGGAGACAAAAAAGAGCATTGTTGAAACGGCTAAACTTTTTCTGAATACACCATATTTATGGGGTGGTCGAAGCATTCATGGTATCGATTGTTCAGGATTCACCCAAATAGTGGCTAAACTTCATGGATATCAACTCCCTAGAGATGCAAGTCAGCAAGTACATATTGGTGAGGAAATTAAATTTGAAGATAGACAGCCTGGAGATTTTGAATTCTACATAAATTCAAAAGGGACTATTCACCACGTGGGGATTATTATAGAAGACAATAAAGTCCTTCATGCCAGCGGGTGGCTCAGATGCGACGTCAGTGACGAAAAAGGAATTTTCAGGGAAGATTTTGGAGCTCATACGCATCAACATCATAGTATTAGAAGACCAATAAAATGAAAGTATTTAAAGCTATAGATGCTTTATGTTCGTTCATTTTACCAATAATAGCGTGCGGATACCTCGTATAGAACCAAAGTGAATATGGCACTTACATAATAGTTGTAGGCTGGCTAATGCTTTTACGTCATGCCATTGGCTTACTTACTGCTTATTCGGTTAAGTTACCACCTTTAACGGGAGTTTGGACAGTTATCAATATAACTGGGCTAATTACGCTTTATCTAATGGACTATCTGAGTCTTGAAGGGTTATTAATTGTTGAGCTTGTTTCTGAAACAGGCGCCTATTTGTTCGCTATATTGTACTTTGTTCTTTCTAACCGAAAAATCAATGGCACACCTTTTTGGGAATCACAAGGAGCTTTCATAGCTATAATGAATGTGGTAATCATTACCGTCGTCATTTATCCTTTTATCGCTGTTTGGTTTGAATTTATTTCAGGGGTTAATGATTCTACTTTTTATTGGATCGGTGCAATATCCACCTTAACGGCTGCTATTGTAAAGAAATTCTCAATTCTTCAAATGGTAGTAAAAAAAGTAAATAGCAAAGCACCTAAGAAAGATCCAGAACCTAGAGAGAAAAAAGAAAAGAATTCAATTATACTCCAATCTTTGTAACATTTATGATTCTCTGGTTTGTGGTGCTGATTCTGTTGAAGAATATTGGTTTTATAAAATAGGTAAGCTTATTCATATACTCTTTCAACGCGCAAGGATGCAGGTACTATGCCAAAAAGTTCGTTACTTAATTTTGTAAACTCAAAACAATGATTTACAAAAATTTAAGCAGCTTGAAGCATATTGTTTCAAACAACACATTACTTTAACCGTTTCTTAGTCCATGGAGAATTTAGAGATAACTCTCAATAAAAAAATTACCAATTCGAGGCACTCATCGATGATTTTATGGCTCGCCTACAATATGGGTTTCGTGGCAATACCATGTTTATCATGAATACAAATGTTTCAGAGGAACTAAAAGGGCAAGGTGAAAGAATTAAGTTAGCCAAAGCAGCTTTATATTTTACCAAAGAAAGTGATCGTAAAATTACGTTGTTATGTCCTTTTGTTTCAGTCTATGTGCGAAAGCATCCAGAATGTTACGATTTCTTCGATCGCTCATATCATCCGGATATAGGTAGATAGCGGAGAAATTCCTGCGTACAATGAGGAATTCACTATTTACGGTAATCTCATTTCAATACTATTAAGAATAAACTGAGTCAAATTTCGGTTAAATTTGAGGTATCGGTTTTATCCAAATTAAAGGGGCCTCATGAATTATACTTTAGCCAAATCAAAAAAAGCGAACCAAGCAACAAATCTTGTAAAATTTCTGCAAATGAAGTTTGTGGATATTCTTCAGAAAGTCTCAGGAGAATCTCCCTTTAAATCTCAGCAATGGCTAAGAGATGAAGGAATTCACGGTGGAGGCGAAAGGTATGTTCCTTCTGATGAGAATTTCTTTAATCGTGCTTCTGTGAACGTGTCACATGTTCATTACGATGATGATCCGGAGAAGAAGCTTGGTTCAGCAAGTGCTTTATCCTCAATTATTCATCCTCAAAACCCATATTATCCATCCATTCATATTCATATGAGTTATACTGAAATGAAGACTGGCAAAGGTTATTGGAGAATAATGGCGGATTTAAATCCTTCAATTGAAAACAAAGAACACACTGCCATTTTCAATAACGCACTGAAAAGGCTATCTGGAGAATTCTTTGATGAAGGGATCAAGAATGGAAATGAGTATTTCTTTATTCCTGCATTAGAAACGCACCGTGGAGTGAGTCATTTTTATTTGGAAGAATTCAACACCGGAGATTTCGAAAAAGATTTTGAATTAACAAAAGAAATAGCAACCGGTATTATTGAAACGTATGGAGAAATATTGAATAATGCCAAGACTCAATTCCCAGATTATAGCGAAATAGAGAAAGACATTCAACGCGATTATCATACGCTCTATTTCTATCAGGTACTTACGTTAGATAAGGGAACTGTTGCTGGAATTCTAGTGCACAACCAGAATGACTTAGGAATTTTAGGATCGCTACCCTCAAAAATAAACGGTGATTTATTTAGCGATTGGATTGATAAAACTCCCGAACCTTTCAATGAGTTGACCAAAGCACTTTCAAGTATTGTTGGTCAAGGAAAGTCAATTCCAATTGAAGATGAGCAAAAACTTCAAATTGCTGAAGCAATGAGAGTGTTTTATAAAAAGCACCGTGAATTGGGTACGTTTAGAAACCAAGGTCATTTGAAGAAGTAACGATTGCTTTGCGATCCTTCGTCCGTACGAATTCCGAAAGTAAAGTCTGTCATGCTTCGCATGCCTAACTTTTTTCGTGACCTACCCTGAGAATAGTTCAAACTTTTTGAAAGAAGATATTGAGCTACTCATAAACATAAATGGGACGATCAATTAGACTCGTTATTGCTTTTTATTAGTTTTTTTCAAAACCAAAGCATCCTTTTTAAATCTATACCGTCTTCTTATTCGCAAGAGCATGATCAGGGGAGACTGATAGAGCTCAAAAAAATATTACAAACTACTTAAAACCAAAGCAATGCTAGAATTAAACACATCGACTTTTGCTCCATTAGGTTCAGAATCTAGTGGGACACTGCTTTGGGTATTCCAAAATACATAACGTTAAATAAGACCTTATGATTACCCGAAGCAAATAAATGTTTCGGGTTTTTTTATGTCTAAATCGGACGCCCGAAACATCATTTAAGAATTACATAAATGATTTATGGGAAAGAAATTAAAGGGGAAGGACCTAATAAATATAGGCTTCCCTAAAAACAACACAGTAAACATCGCACTCGGTCAAATACATCGTTACCGAAAACGCGAAAAAAAAGATAGAATATTAAGAGAGGTTAAGGAGGTTCTAGATAATCTAGATGATTACGAAAACCATGTAGTATGGGGCAAAATTGTTGAGGCTATTAAGAAACCAGTTGAGCTAAGATTGCATGAATTGAGAACAACAAGAGTTCCGTTTACAATTTTTGGAGAAAATGAGATTGATGACCAAGCTATATTTCAGCTTTATGATTCACTCAAACTACCCATTGCGGTAAAAGGAGCATTGATGCCTGATGCGCATACTGGATATGGTCTTCCAATTGGAGGAGTACTTGCTACAGACAATGCTGTCATTCCATATGGTGTGGGAGTAGATATAGGATGTAGAATGAGCATGAGTTTATTTTCTATGAAAGCGTCTTATTTAAAAGGTAAAAAACATGCTTTCACCAATATCCTTCGTGAACACACAAAGTTCGGTATGAATGAAACTCACACTGTAAAACATGACCATCCGATCTTTGAAAGAAGCGAATTTCAAGAGATACCAATGCTTAAATCTTTACATGGGAAAGCGTACAAACAATTGGGGACTTCAGGTGGAGGAAATCACTTTGTTGAGTTTGGTATTGCCACCATAACTGATCCCAAGAATGAATGGGACCTTCCTTGTGGTGAATATGTGGCCTTATTGTCACATAGTGGTTCAAGAGGTTTGGGAGCTAATATTGCCAAACACTACACTTATCTCGCAACGAAACAATGTCCATTACCTAAAAATGTACAACATCTAGCTTGGTTAGATTTGGACACGCATGATGGTCAGGAATATTGGTTAAGCATGAACCTAGCAGGAGAATACGCTAAAGCATGTCATGACAATATCCATGCGCGAATTGCAAAACTCATGGGCAGTCAGGTAATAGCGAGAATAGAAAACCATCACAATTTTGCGTGGTTAGAAGAAGTAGATGGTATAAAGCGCGTAGTTCACCGAAAAGGAGCCACTCCGGCTGCTAAAGGAGAATTAGGAATAATTCCCGGTTCAATGACAGCACCAGGATTCATAGTTCGAGGAAAAGGAAATCCTGATTCTTTGAACTCAGCTTCGCATGGTGCTGGACGCAAGTACTCCCGAAGAAAATGCAAAGAGACCTTTACAAAATCTTCTCTTAAGAGTGAATTAAAAAAACACGATGTAGAACTAATTGGAGGTGGAATTGATGAAGCACCGATGGCTTATAAAAACATAAAAAAAGTCATTCAGAATCAATTTGATTTGATTGATGTGCTCGGAACATTTCAACCGAAAATTGTAAGAATGGATAAATAATGGAACATATAATTCAAATAACATCAGGAAAAGGCCCAGCAGAATGCTGCTGGGTCGTTGCCAAAGTTTTGAAGATGTTGCTCGATCAGGGTCGAGCGGAGGGACTTCGAATGGATGTTTTGCATCGTGAGCAAGGCCCTGAAAACGGCACTTTAAATTCGGCCGTGATAACCGTTTCTGGTGATAAATCTGACATTTTCTTAAATGACTGGATTGGTACCATTAAATGGATCGGTCAAAGTAAATACCGAAAATATCACAAGCGAAAGAATTGGTTTGTTGGTGTAACGAAAATTGATAGCTCGTTAATTAACGATACTATTAAAGACAGCGACATCAAATACGAAACATTCAGAAGTGGCGGTGCTGGTGGGCAACATGTAAATAAAGTTGAAACAGCAGTAAGAGCAACTCATGTGCCTACAGGATTTACAGCGACTTGCTCGGAAGAAAGGTCTCAGATTAGAAATAAAAAGATTGCGCGAAAGCGGCTAAGCTTGGTATTTAATTTAGAGAAAATCAATGCGGCCAAAACTCAAGCACAAGAAGCCTGGAAAAACCACAACTCCCTAGAGAGAGGTAATCCAGTGAAGGTGTTTCATGGAAGCGATTTTAAACCTAAAAGATCAAAAGCGTCTTTCAAAACAAAAAGGCAAGAACTAAAAAAGAATTTAAGAAACGACTTAAGAAGAGAATTATGAGCGATTTAAGCAACACCTATTTGTTTAAAGCTTTGGACAATTATCCCTATGATCTCCCAGAGACTATTGAAGCGCTGAATTATGCGCTTTCTTATGACGATAAAAATCCTACAGCTTTATGCTTAATGGGTAAGATTTACGCTGAACAGTTAAAAGATTTCGATGCGGCTCGGTACTATTATGAAGAAGCATTATCGGTAAAACCAGATGCTTTGGATGTGATTCCTAATTTGATTCGTGTTATGATTTGGAGTGAAGATTTTAATGACGCATTAAAATTGATAGAATACGCTTTAAATATTAAAGGATCAGACAAAGGAAATTTATGGTACGATAGCGCTATAGTTCACGAACATAAATTGAACTATAAGAAATCTTTGAAATGTTTAAAAAAGGCAAAGCAATTTGGATTTAATTCAGATTTCATTTCGTTCATTGAAACGAATGAAAAAAGAATCAAAGACAAGATGCCTAAAAAGCGTAAAAAGAAAAATAAGTAAAACTAATCCCAAGGTAGGATGACTGCCTTGGGATTTAATTATTTGAATACATTTCTGAAGCCGCCTCCAATTTCTTCTTAATTCTCCTTCGAATATTTCTTGGACGCAGAACTTCGAGTGAATCTCCAAAACCTAATAACAAGCGTTCCAATTCATAATTATGATGAACATTAATTTTAACGATGACACCGCCATCATCTAGCTTTTCTAATACCTCTTGACTGGAATGGAGCGGTTTCGTTAAAACGTAAGGAGCATTTAATCGATCAAATCTTAAATGAATTTCCATTAAATATTTATCGGGCATTACAGTAACCCCAATTGTGTTTTTGTAAAACTCATCTCCATCAAAACTCTCTTCCAGATATTCAATCCCTAAATTGAAATCTATACTATTGATTCTATCTAGAGCCAGCGTCATGACCGGTTCTTTTGACTTTCTTTTACCCACTACAAACCATCGATTGTTAAACTCTTTTAATATAAATGGATGAAAGGTCATATCTCCAGCATCTCTCGCTTTAAATGATTGATAATTTATAGTCAGAGGAATCTTCTTTAGTATAGCCTGATATAGAACATCTAGATGTTCTAGGCCTTTCAATTTTTCATTCTTATCTAAATGGATGATTGCACTTTGATGTGTTTTCTCAGTATACACCTTATCCTCTAATCGTTGAATAATTCCTCCGAGCTCATTGAACAACGAAAAATCTTTGAACTGTTTCAGCATCTCAACAGTCTCTGTCAATACATTCATGTCATTCTCGGTAAGTGGGATATCTGTTATAGAATAATCCTCATCTTCATACTTATAGTACTTCTTATCATATACGACTATTGGAGCATTATATCCTAGCTTATCACTGCGCATTAATTGAATATCCAATTGCACAGTGCGTTTACTCACATTTATATCCCGTCCTTCATATTCATTTAATGCCTCCGAGCATGCTTCAATTAAATCTTCAAGCGTCCATGTCCTATACTTGTTTTGTAAGCATTTATCAATGGTTTTGTATCTTATCAATGCATTTTTATTCTGAGCCATTCAACTAATTTAAAGATTGATTTTTATCTACGCAAAATAATTGCGTAGAAGGTTTAAACCTTTGAATCATCAAAACAAAAAAAGATGAAAGAAGTAAGAAACATCTCGGGTAAAGAATTAATCCAATTGGGATTCGAACCAGACAAATGGTTCAAGGAAGCAATTGCCCATATCAATTCCACTGAATTGACAGAAGAAGAAATGCACGCATATTTAGAGCAATTTAAAGCTCCACCAGCCATTCCGTTATTGAAAGAACATGCAAAATTACAAATCAACATTAAAGCTGAAAATGAATCAGAAGTTGAAAATGTTGACAGTGTAATTTCCACCATGAAGGAGGTATTAAGAACACCAACTGTTCTGAATGGTGCGGTTATGCCAGATGCTTGCCCAACAGGACCGGTAGGAACAATTCCAGTAGGTGGTGTAGTGGCAACAAAAAACGCTATTCACCCAGGAATGCATAGTGCTGATATTTGTTGTTCAGTGTTCCTTTCTGATTTAGGAAAAGTTGATCCTAAAAAAGTGTTGGACGCCGGAGAACAAAGCACGCACTTTGGGGGAGGTGGTAGAGATAGAGAGGACCAATTTAGATTTCCTGCAGAGCTATTGGAAGCGTTTGAAAACAACATGTTTTTA
This sequence comes from Crocinitomicaceae bacterium, assembly GCA_022447665.1. Classification (GTDB taxonomy): domain Bacteria; phylum Bacteroidota; class Bacteroidia; order Flavobacteriales_D; family Crocinitomicaceae; genus JAKVAQ01. The sequence continues at coordinate 931 of JAKVAQ010000028.1, read as the reverse complement.
AAGGATAACCAAATGATTCAGACTGCAAGAAAACATTTAGGTACGCAAGGTGATGGTAACCACTTCTTTTTTGTAGGACAATCTAAAGCTACTGGAAACACAATGATTGTTACGCATCATGGATCTAGAGGTGTAGGTGCTCGTTTGTTTGATAAAGGAATGAAAATGGCGGAGAGATTTAGAAAGAAAATCTCACCTGAAACCTTAAAGCAAAATGCTTGGATTCCTTTTGATACGGAAGAAGGACAAGAGTATTGGAAAGCATTGCAGATTATAAGAGCGTGGACAAAAATGAACCATACTGTTATTCATGATGCTACCATCTCTTTGACAGGTGCTGAATTACAAAACAGGTTTTGGAATGAGCACAACTTTGTTTTTAGAGATGAAGACATTTTTTATCATGCTAAAGGAGCAACACCGTTAGACAAGAAGTTTATGCCGGACATTACCGGTCCACGTTTAATTCCAATGAATATGGCGGAACCTATTTTAATTGTCTCAGGTGAAACTACGGCAGCTAACTTAGGATTTGCACCACACGGAGCAGGTAGAAATATGAGTAGAACTAAGCACAGAAAGTCTAAAGCGCATTTAACGAACGAAGAGGTGTTCGCTGAAGAGACCAAGAATTTGGATGTTAGATTTTACTCAAAGGAAATCGATATTACTGAGCTTCCTTCTGCCTATAAAAGTGCGGCAACAGTTCAAAAGCAAATGAAAGAGTTTGGTTTGGGACAAGTGGAAGATGAAGTAATGCCATATGGTTCTATTATGGCTGGTGATTGGCAAAAAAACGCGCCTTGGAAAGTGAAAAGAAGAAAAAAGTTAGCTGAGCGTGAACGCCAAGAAAAGTTGAAGAACAAATAAATGAAGTCCCCCAGGGAATTTGCCTTGGGGGTTAAAACGAAATAAAATGGAGAAAATTATT
>JAKVAQ010000027.1:16743-74647 GCA_022447665.1 Crocinitomicaceae bacterium | reverse complement strand
TTTGAAATTCTAAACCGTCAATTTCTTCAGTACTAGTAGAACCAGCTGTTGCTGACATCCCTTCATTCTCATAAGTAAAAAGCATAAGTTCTTTGATATATTCTATGGTCTCCAGCCACTCACCAGGGTATGTCTCCTCAAAAGGTTCAATAGTTGAAATAAAAGAATTCATTTCGTCCTTTTGAAAATGCAACAAGTTAATTAGACTGCCATAATCAACTTCCATATCCAAAGCATCCTCTATAGCCTCTTTTCCTTGTTCATCATAATAGGCAATATCCTCTTCTCCTAAAATCTCCCAACCTTTATTCACAGTAATTTCCCAACCTATTTGATCAGCCTTATAATCTAAGGGTTCTTTCAAGGCATTTGGGTTAAAATGTTCGCAAGATTGAAGTGTAAGGAAAACCAACATGACAATAATCATTCTCTTTTTCATAGTTCTCATTTTAGAGTTGGGTTTGCCTTGCATAGTTAATCAATTTTTCGTGTTCATGAAATTAGAATTCAATAAGTGAAGCTTTATTCTTTTTAACTTCAGGCAAGAATATAAACAAATCCAATCCCTTAACGGTTAACACCACATGAATAAACTCAACCAACCCATTAAATTCAGAAATGGATCTATCATGGAAAATAGGTTCATGCTTGCCCCACTTACCAATAGACAAAGTCACGAAGACGGAACACTTTCAGAAGATGAATTCAATTGGTTGACGATGCGTGCCAAAGGTGGTTTTGGTTTGGTGATGACATGCGCTTCACATGTGCAGGCAAATGGGAAAGGATTTCCAGGGCAATTGGGCATTTTTTCTGATGACCATATTCCAGGGCATACGCGATTGGCTGAAGCCATTAAGTCTTACGGAAGTTTGGCCGTAATTCAATTGCATCACGCTGGAATGCGATCTCCAGAAGAACTAATTGACGGCAAGCCTATGTGCCCCTCAGATAATGAAAAACATGGGGCAAGGGGTTTAAGCTTAGCAGAAATGGAAGGTCTTAGAGATGACTTTATTGAAGCAGCAGTAAGAGCTAAGAAGTGCGGATATGACGGTGTTGAAGTTCACGGTGCTCACGGCTATATTCTAACCCAATTCTTGAGTAAAAAACACAATAAACGCAACGATGAATACGGTGGTTCTTTTGAGAATCGTGCTCGTATTATTGTAGAAATTGTTGATGGGATTCGGGAAAAATGTGGAGAAGAGTTTTTACTTGGTTTAAGGCTTTCACCTGAGCGCTTTGGAATGGAATTGGAAGAAATCAAAGCACTTTCGCAGCAATTTGCCGACAGTAAAAAAATCGACTTTTTAGACATTTCGCTTTGGGATGTGTTTAAGAAACCTGAGGGAGAAGAGCAAGGCCATAAGACGCTAATGGCTCATTTTGCTGAACTAAACTTAGGAGACACCAAACTAACTGTTGCAGGGAAAATTGCCACTGCAGAAAATGTGCATGAAGTCATGAATAGTGGTGTTGACTTTGTTACCATCGGAAAAGGAGGAATCCTTCACCATGATTTCCCTCAGAAAGTTATGGAGAACCCAAGTTTTGCAACCCAAGCTATACCGGTTTCAGTATCTTATCTAAAGACCGAAGGCCTCGGCGATGCGTTTGTGGAATACATGAGAAGATGGCCTGGTTTCGTGGCAGAATAAAATCACTTTTTTAAGGTAGTTTTTTACTCAAGTTTAGGTCGTACCTTTGAAATTCAACCGAAGGAATTTACTTGAGCGAAAAACAAGAAAATATCAAGCCTGTTGTACTGGGCATAATTGGCAGTGCATTTCTTGCCACCATAAAGTTCATTACTGGAGTATTCGGTAATTCTTATGCCTTAATTGCAGATGCGATTGAATCTACCACAGATATTTTTGCTTCGTTTTTGGTATTAATGGGTATTCGCTACGCCGCCAAACCGGCCGATGACAATCATCCATACGGACACGGGAAAGCAGAAGCATTAATCACCTTTGTAGTTGTGACCTTTTTGGTTATTGCGGCCGTAACAATTTCTTGGCAGGCCGTCATTCATATTCAAACACCTCACCCCTTACCCAAAGCTTATACGCTCATCGTTTTATTAGTGATTGTGGGTATTAAAGAAGGCTTATATCGCTACACGTTAAGTAAGGGAAAAAAGACGAACAGTACAGCTCTTCAAGCAGAAGCATGGCATCATCGCTCTGACGCTATTACTTCGGCTTTAGCCATTGTTGGAATTAGTATTGCCTTGATTTTTGGGCCAGGATATGAAATTGCTGATGATATCGCAGCACTCGCATCTTCGGTGCTCATTCTTTACAATGCTTATCGCATTTTCAGACCAGCCTTAGGAGAAGTTATGGATGAGCATACCCACCAAGAATTTGAAGAAAAAATACGTGTTGCTTCAAACGAGGTAGATGGCGTAATTGCTACAGAAAAATGTCATATACGAAAAGTGGGGATGAAATATATCATTGACCTACATGCTATTGTTGATGGTAATATACCCGTTCATGAAGGGCATACAATATCCCACCATTTAAAAGATCATTTGATTGCTACCTACCCTGAGATTCAAAACGTGCTGATTCATATTGAGCCGGCCAAAAAGGATTTTCAGCAAATTAAGAATTAACACTTCATTAAGCGCAAAAATCCTTTTTTTCATTAAATTCATTGAAAACTAATGAATTATGAAAAAGCTAATTAACCTTTTTGGAGCACTTACCCTACTTTTTATAGCCCAAGGAGCATTTGCGCAAACAGTTTATGAAGTGAGCTATGAGTCGCAAGCAGATATAAAAGTTTATGTGGTAGACTATGAATCACAAGCAGACCTTAAAGTTTACAAAGTAGACTACGAATCTCAAGCTGATGAAGACGGTTTATGGTATTACGTAGACTATGAGTCACAGGCTGATAAAACAGTTTATTTCGTGGATTACGAATCGCAGGCAGACCTTAAAATTTATTATGTAGATTATGAATCACAGGCGGGATGGAATAACTCTGGTAAGCGACATTTACTGCATTAATTAATTTCCGCTGAAAGAATATCTTTTTACATCCCAGCGCTTAGGATTTAGAAATTGGAATGACAAAGATCTAGATGACCTTTATGAACTATGTGCTGATCCTAAGGTAATGGAGTACTTTCCTGCTCCGCTAACATTAGAGGAATCTAGGGCTTTTTTAAAGCGGCTACAAGATCATTTTGAAGAGCATGGTCTCACTTATTATGCCGTTGACCTTCTTGATTCTGAGAAAAACATAGGGTTCATTGGTTTAGCCTATAAAGATTTTGAATCTGATTTTACCCCAGCAGTGGATATGGGTTACAGGCTAAAGAAAGCCTATTGGGGAAAGGGGTATTGTACTGAAGGCGCGCAACGCTGTGTTGAATATGGTTTTAATGATTTAAATCTTGATCGTATAATCGCCTTCTTTGTAGAGGGAAATGTGAAGTCTGAAAACGTAATGAAAAGAATAGGGATGGAGAAAATAAAACATTTCAACCATCCCAAGTATAAAAATGATCCAGCCTTTGAAAAGTGCGTGTTATACGAGATTAAACCTTAGTACTCAATACTGCCAGACAAATAAGACATAACGGGCCTAAAACCTACATTCAAATTTGGTTTTGTTTCTCCTTTATAAAGTTCAGAATAAGCGATTTCCAGTTCTTCAGCATCACTCATCCAACCTCCTCCTTTGGTTCCTGGGAGATAATTATTGGGATCGTAAACTCGTAAGTCCTTTCCTAGTTCTGAAGATTTAAATTCTTTTTGGTAATACACCATTTCTGCTACATTACCACTCATGTTATAGAGCCCATAGTTATTCGGATAATAAGAGTTCACGCTCACGGTATAAAAACCTCCATCTAAGAAATACTTGTTGACCATTTTACCGGTACTATCAGGCCCTAATGGTTTATAATTTGCCAGATAACAGCTACTATCTGGTTTTAACAGCGAATTAGAGCCCCATGGGTACTTATAGCTTCCATCATTATCTCCATAAGCCGCCCACATCCATTCTGCATCTGTTGGCAGCCGCACATCATTTAATATGTATTTACTTTTACCTTCATATTTATTACGACATTCCATAGTCAACCACTCACAGTACATCTCCGCTCCTTCTCTTGAAATGTTATTTACAGGATAATTGTCATATGCTGGATGCGAAAAATAATGTTGCGCCATTGGGTCGTTATGCGCATATCCTAATGAATTCCATAATTCAACATCAGGCATTGCTACTAAAAAGTCCGACTTTCTATCTTGAATCAATAAATCAAATAAAAATGTTCTATACTCCAAATTTGAAACTTCCGTATTCTGCATAAAAAAGGCGTGTACAGAAATTACTTGGTCATTAACTTTATACGACCCTGTAGGAACAAAGGCGTACTTCTTTTTGTCCATTTTATAAAGTGCCTTCAACATCTTATTCTTCTCTTTCCGAATTTCTTTTTTTTCCTCTTCGTTAAGCACTGGAAAACGATAAGGCTCTTCCTTCATTTTACCGCTGCTAACTGGCAGTCCCGTATAATTTGAATTCGTAGAAAACAAATCTGCTTTACGCTCAATGATGACCTCCGAATTTGTGTTTTCATCTCCTCTAAACGTGGTGGTCGTATTTATAATGGAGTCATCAATAATCTCAGTAGATTGAATTACGCTTTCCTGATTTTCTGGACGTTCATACACACGTTCCAATTCAATTTTATCTAATGTCGAGTTTCTTATTTCTGTCTCAATCAACTCGTTTTCAACGATTTCTTTTTTCTCTTGATTTAGGGTTAAAGCTATTGCCGTAATAGCCGCGATACCTCCAATTCCAATCATAACTAAAAGTGTTTTTAAGTTAAAAATCGAATTGCCCTTGCCTTTAATTCCTTTATTCGAATCCAAGTTTGCATCGAACAATTCTTTCGTTTGATTGAAAGAAGATTTTGGTGTCTGCTCCTTCGCTTGCTCAAATAAAAAGTCTAGTGATTTAAGTTTATTTTCCATGCTTCACCTCCTTTCTTATTCGACGAAGCCTTGGCGAAGTCGAATCATTTTCATCCCGAAACCTTGGCGATGTCGAATTTTTATAGTCTTGAACTTGCGTCAAAATCTCGGTTAATTTTTCTCGTCCTCTTTTCAGACGTTGCTTCACTGCTGAGAGTGATGCCTCCTGAATTTCAGTAATCTCTTTTAAATTGAATCCGGCAATTTCAAACAGAATTATGGCTTCTTTTTGCACTTCGGGCAAACAGTTTAGCGCTTGGTGAAGAAACGTCACATCTGTATCAATGTCCGAATTCGCATTAATGTCTGGGAAAGCTCTCAAAACCTCATCAGACACCTCTAATTCTTCTTTCTTTTTTCGTTTATCATTGGCCAATATGCGCACCGAAATAGAGAATAAAAATGATAAAAACGATGCTTCAGATTTTAAGGTGTCTAATTTCTGATACGCCACTAAGAGGGTTTCATTCATTAAGTCCTTATATTCCATTCTTCCATAAACTCGTGCTCTGCAGAAGCGTTCGAACCGGGCATGCACTGGCTCGTAGAGTTTCATGAAATAAGCATGTTGTTTTTTGCTCATAATTATACACTAAATATAGGTGCTTAATGGTTAGGTGTTACATGTATTGGATAAGTTACATTTCTATTTAATTATTCTTAACTTGTTGAAATGAACTGGTTAACGATAATCGGTTTGATTAGCTCTCTTGTCTTTGCTCAAGAAAGAATGCTACCCTTTTTTCAGGATAACTTTACGCACTCAAAGCACATGGACACGCTTTCTTTAGGAGAGTTTCGGTCTATTGTACAATCCCATGGAGAATTTGATCAGGCTTATTTTGACTACGGGTATGAAGACCCAAAAGACTGGGTATTGGTCAGCGAGACCATTATGGATGATCCTGAAACTACGCGACCAAGAATCAACGAATTTGATATTGATAAGGATGGGGACATGGATTTAATCCTTTCCTTTTTAGGGTGGAACTACTACAAGCGGTATTTATATTTATGAAAACCTTGGCAAGCGATACCGCTGTATTTATTGGGATTATTTGACCTTGTTCGGAATTTACGAACCATAGAATTCAAACGAAACTCAATTCATAATTTCTAATCCAGCTTGCTGCACGGATCCTACTGATGCGCTTTTCAATGCCCGGTTCAATTCAGAAGAAAGTAAAATTGAAATGCTGGACTCATTAACAATTAACTTCTATGATTTTTGGCCCTTACCCTCTACCGACAGCCTATTTATAAATCAAACATGGAAAAAAAGTAGTGATACCATGTACATTGCGACGACCTCTGAGGGATTTCAAGCCAAAGGATATTATTTGCCAAGAGCAGAAATACGTAAAATTCATAACTTAAATTACGAAGGCTATTCTCTCATTTTTTGCGAAATTAAAGGTGAGTTAGGACCTAAACCTGATTGGGTTTCGCGTGAATTTTTTCCACATTCTTATGCTTGGTTATGTCTGGAAAAGATTTAGTTACTCGCTTAACTTTTCGAGTTGTTTTAAGGTCATTTCTTTCCAGGCCTTTGCATTCTTTTCTATGGATTCATAGATATTGACAACTCTGAGGTCTTCCTTCTCCTGTAACTCTAGTAAATATTCATTTCTTTTTTCTTCCAAGGTGACTTGCTCTTCTGATTTATTCTCAATTTCTTTCCAGTATTTTGTGAAGTCCTTAAGAATATCGTACATCCAAACATTATGATCCAGTGCTCTAACTTTTGAATTATAGAGTAGATTATAATTTTTATGCAGATGATAATTAAAGTAACCAATAACTACTTTAGAGTTGTAATTCCCATCTTTACTCTTCATTTCTGTGGCAGATGTTTGTACCTCAATTGTTAATCTGGATTGAAGCTTAAGAATATCGTTCAATCCGTCCATCATTTCTAAAGAGAGACTATCAGTATAGAGTTCTAGAATTTTATTGTGGTTATTCTCATAAATTGAATCTATCTGAGAAATTAAATAATTTAGGTTGTAGTTATTAAGCTCAACGAAATAAGAACGTTGATTAATTAAATAAAGATTGTCGCCAATTAAGTAAGCTAAACTCTTTAAATAACTCTGTTCTTGCGCTGAACTCCATATTTTATGCTGTTCATTAAACGTATTATTGAGGACCTCAAGGGAATCTAACTGTTCGCTAAATGGTTCAAAGAATTCAAGGTAATCTTTATCATTGGGATCTACTTTACTTCCCTTACCTTCTAACTTCTTTACTTTCTTCTCTAGTTTCTCAATATCCTCATCGCCCTTATCCAAGTCCTTTTTGAGATTATCCAATATCTTCTCATGTACCTTAATACCAGATTTCGCTGTCTTCGTATACATTTTGTTCAAGTCCTTTGCCTCTTTGAATTTCGCCGAGAAATACTTTTTGGCAAATTTGTTGCCCGCTTTCTGTGCCTTCTGGGCTATTTTATTGTATGTGAGGGTAGTATCTATTTTCGCTAAAACTTCATTTAATTCTTTTGAGTTCATCGATTGAAATGTGGTTTTGAAGTTCTTGGTAAAGAGGATTCTGAGATAAGTATGGTAGTTAGTAGCCATTGCATGAGCATTGGTGTCGTTATATGCTTTGCCATCTTGCGCAGCCCATATTAGTTGGTCAATTTCATGCAGCTTAGTGTACTCTTCTATGTGTTTATTGAAATCATATTCCCCTCCTTTATCGATCGCTAAACGCTCCTTCAGATACTCTTCGCCCTGAGCAAAATCTTTTATTGAAATTGTATCTGCTCTTAACTGCCACATCGGATTTAGAGGTAAATGGGCTACTAAGAATGAGTCTGGATGAATTAAGAACCAATCTTTAGTGGGTTCTTGGACAAAACCTATCGAATTTTTATAAAAATCTTCTTCTTCTAGCTCCTCTTCAATATCATCAATTTTATCTGAATGATCTTCTTCTAGATGATAGATTTTCTTATCCATCTTTTGAAGCTTTTTAAGCTTCATTATATGATCTCTTTTATTATTGAGTTTCTTATGTTTCGATGTGAACTTTTCAACCTCTTTCGCTCTTTTTTCGAGTAAATCTTGCTCTTTATTATTTTTCTCCTTTCCTATGTAGCCAGCGTCCATAGTTGGATCTGCCAGTTTCCATTCTCCATTTATTTCTATAGCCAGCCAATAATTCGAGTTCTTGTAGGGAATTGCTACGCTATCTATAAATGAATCATGAGAGTACCCTGCTACAACCTCCGATTTAATATCTATGGCAGCAAGCATATCTTTCATTAGGTAACAATAACTGTAACTTATGGCTAATTTGGAATTAAATACCTTCTCAGAGGAATTAATATCATAGGGTTTGGCATCTGTTAGTGCCGAATAATCATAGGCGATTTCGCTCGTTATATACTCGTAAATAATGGACACCTGCTCACTTTGATCGTTAGCTCCGCGAGTAATGTATAGAGCATATAATTGTGGCGACTTCTTTATTTTTCTAGGGATCTTCTCCTTTGATGAAACTTGAGTAAATCCAGCAATGGATAAAAACAGAGCCAGTAACAATGGGACATTCTTCATGAACCTAAGATTTTGGGTACATTTCTATTACGCCCTTTGTTAGGAGTGGTTACAGTAAATATGTAACTTCTACGTTAAGTTTGCGGTGAAAACATTTGCTACGATCAAATGTTGTATTTTAGTAAAACTAAAAATTTTGGAGATGAAAAAATTATTATTCTTTGCGTTCTTGGCGGTGGCTATGATTGCTTGTGACAAAAATCAAAGAGCCGTAAAAAAATTAGAGGGGACATGGAACGCTACTAAAGCGCTTACTACCGAACCTACTTTTGGCCTCACCATAGATCTTCTTGGCGATCCAGTTAATGGGAGTATGTCATTTACGTTCGAAAACTGTAAACTAAAAGATGACGAATGGTGCAATGTTTCATCAACAATCTCAGTTTTTGGAGACACAGAAAGTGATAATTCGCTTTATAAAGTAACGAATGATGGAACGCAAATTGAAGTTCTTGATTCTGCGGGAACAGCGAATATCATTACTATTCAGGAATTAACTAACACTGAAATGAAGGCTACATGGATAGATGATGAAACTACTATAGAAATGGAATTAGAAAAGCAGTAAGTCTTTCATAAATAACGAATTATAAAGCCTCGCTAACTGTGAGGATTTTTTATGCACGCATAATTTTTATACGTTAAAGCAATAAATCAATTTATCTCGAGTTCCAATTAAAGACACCCCCACTATACCACCACAAAGTATAGTTTCTCCATTAGTCCAGTTAAAACAACCCCATGAAGAATTTAACTGGCAAAAAAATAGAATTTTCGCAGCTTGCCGTTGCGTTCATTTGCATCATATTTCTGCTGCAAATACTGAAATTTGGCTTACCGCATGACGTATTTACCTGGGATACCTGGGGCTATTACTTGTATCTTCCTCAAACTTTCTTACATGGGGATCCGGCCATCTCTGATTTTTCCAATATTCAATATGTCTTGGACAATTACCCTCCTGGTGATCCCAACTATTTATATCAAATTCATCCACTACCCAATGGTAATTATGTAAATCAATATTGGTGTGGTGTTTCTTTGTTGTCTCTCCCCTTTTTCTACATCGGTCATTTTGCAGCATGGTTATTAAGCTATCCTATGGATGGGTACTCTTATCCCTATCAGTTTGCATTTATTGCAGGAAACTTAACCTATATGGTCATTGGAATTTTGATGTTCCGAAAACTATTGCTCCAATTTTTTAACCCGAAAATTACGGGCATTACACTCATCATTATCTGCCTAGGAACAAACTATTTTAATATTCATATAACTGGATTGGGCATGACCCACATTTATCTCTTTGTGCTATACACCTGCACTATTTACTGCATAGTCCGTTTTTACAGGACGTTTAAGAACAAGTACCTCTATTTGGCATCCATATTTCTAGCTCTGATTATTCTAGTACGTGCCGTTGATGGACTACTAGTTCTGATTCCATTCACATGGGGACTAAGAAACTTTAAAGATCTAAAGAGGAGAATCACTCAACTATGGGCGTTGAGAACTCCTCTTTTGATCGCTTTTATTATCGGAACTTCAATTTTATCCATTCAATTCATCTACTTCAAGGCCATCTCAGGTAGTTTTTTCATTAACAGTTATGCAAATCCTGAAGAGAGTCTTTATTTAGATGAACCTCATCTATTTGAATTTTTATTTTCGTTTCGAAAAGGCTGGTTTATTTATACCCCAATAATGATCTTTTACGTCCTCGGGATGATTACGCTATTTAAAAAAGCCAGAGGTCTCTTCTTCCCCATTATTGTTTTCAGTATCGCCTTTATATACGTCTCGTCTTCTTGGTCTACTTGGTGGTATGGATATTCATTTTCGCAACGTACCATGATTCAAACCTATCCTTTACTTGCTATTCCCATTGGAGCTTTTTTCTCTAAATATCTAAACAAACGATCGAGCACATTTGGATTAACAACTATCCTGGTTTTTCTAATCGGCTTAAATGCTTTTCAAACCTATCAATTTAAAGAAGGTGTATTGCATGGTTCTCGTATGAGTTTTGGGGCCTATTGTGCCATTTTTGGCCGGTTAACAAAGCCAGAAAATCTTGATGATCTTCTACTCGTAAATCGCGATGGAGCAGTTTTCGAAAAAGAAAACTATCAGGCGCTAACGGATTTTAAAACCATATTTTGCATGCCTGATGTTTTAGATAAGGAAAACATATATTCTCATTCTTTAATGGTACCCTTTAATGCAACCTCGAACCAATATTACGCTTGGTACGAAATTCAATTTGAATTCAAAATAGAAGAAGGTTCAAACGCAGAATTGCCATTGTTTGTTGGTCGATTTTCTCAAGGGAGTCGTCAGTATGGTACACGTCAATATCAGCTTTCAGCTTCTTCGAATTTCAAAATAGGAGAATGGTGTCAAGCCACCTTTCAATACATCACTCCTACCATCCGTCGTAACTCTGATAATTTTGAATGCTTTATTTGGGGACGAGGAGAAAACGTAATGGTTAAAAACATGGTTATGACCTCCTATGTAGAAAAAAGCTAAATTCTAAACCCTATAACACAAATGTCATCTACCTGCTCGTAGTCTCCTCTCCATTCCTCTATGCGTCGATTTAATTCTTCTCCTTGCGCTTTCATCTCAAGATCAGCCAACGAGCAAAGCAAGTGCTTAAAGTTTTTTGACTTCAGCTTCTTCCCTTTTTCTCCTCCAAATTGATCAGCGTAGCCATCAGAAAAAAGATAAACTTGATCTCCTTCTTTTAGGTTTACAGTGGAAGTAGAGAATTTCTTAGCTAGCGCAAATTTTCCGATAGGTTGTTTATCTGCCTTGATTTCAAACAATGCGAATTTACTCTCGCTGTTTGTAATGTTCGGTTCAATTACTTCGCCATTTTCCAAGGTATATCGTTCTTCTTTTGAAACAATCTATAAACCATTATATGCACCTGAAAACTCTAATTTTCTGCGTCCGTCGAGCGAAGGATGTAAAGCACATAGCCCTATGTCCATTCCATCTTTTACGACCTCCTCACTCTTCTCAAATTCCTGCACCACTATTTCTCTGGTTTTATCTAAAATCTCTCCTGGAACTGTTAATCCATGCTCACGTACCGAACGATTTAAACCGTTATTACAAATAACCGATACCATAGCGCCAGGAACACCATGTCCAGTGCAATCCGCTGCTGCTACTAAAACCTTTCCATCTCGTTGCTCCATCCAATAAAAATCACCAGCAACAATATCTTTAGGTTTATATAAGACAAAAGAGTTCGGCAATGCCTCATCGAACAAAGAACTTGGCGGAAGAATTGCTGCCTAAATTCTCCTAGCATAACTAATACTATCGAGAATCTCATTGTTCTTTTCTTCCAAGTGTACGTAGGCACGATCTACCCGGTCTTTTTGCGATGCTATTAGTTGATTTGATTTCTTTTTGTTGATGTAAGAATAAATGGAGATTATTGCGATCGCCAAAAATAAGATTAATCCTAATCCATACATCAGGTACCGATCTTTAGCTATTGTTGCTTCATTCTGTTGAATTTTTAGCTCTGAGATTTGAGCATTCTTATTCAAGACTTCTATCTCTTTTGCTTTCTGTTCGTTTTGATAAACTGATTCTAAATCGGCGATTCTACTTTCGGATTCCAAGCTAAACAAAGAATCCTTCGCTTTGATGTGCTTCTTAAAGGTTAGGAGCGCTTTTTCAAAATTTGAATTCCGCTCATACAAGTTAGATAAGTTCTTATTGGTAGAGCTAATTACCTTAACATACTCCGTTGAATCGGCCATTCGAGCAGCCGCTTCTAAATAACGCAATTGTTTGTTTTTATCACCCATGGAATGCGCTAAATCTGATAAACTTATCATGTTATGTATAAGGCCCCATTGATCTCCAAGTGCCTCATTTATTCTGCGGGATTGATTGAGCGTTTGAAAGCTCTTGTCAAATTCTCCTTTTATTTGGTAAACCTGTGATTTATTGCCCAGAATTCTTGCTACACCAGAAGAATCTCCAAGTTCACGGTAAAGTTTAAGTCCAGTATTAAATTGAACTTCGGCATCCACGTAGTTAGAATCTATGGCACTCAAAATCCCAAGATTAATGGAGAGCGACGCCATTCCCATTCTATCATTTAAGGATTCCATTTTCGTTTGTGACTCTTGGTAGTAATTACTTGCTGAAGTTAAATCTCCATATTGCCAATATGCAGCACCAATGTTTACAAGTGTTCCTGCCGCCAACTTATCAGCTCCTATGGCCTCAAAATCCTTCAATGCCATGAAATTATATTCTAAGGCTTGATCTGTTTGACCTAGATATTTGAACGAAATACCCTTTCTTAAATAACCAATTCCTCTCTGCTTAATATTACCCGATCGCTTTGCATAAAAAATGGCAGTATCGGTTATTAAGAGGGACTTTTCAGGATCTCTACGCTCATAATTTTTTGAAATGTTATTGTAAATCTGAGCTTTAACCGAATCCGAGGTCGATTGCTGTAAAAGATTTCTTAGACTATCCTCCTGAGCAAAAGTAAACCCGCTCCCCAAAAGAAGAAAGAGAAAGGTCAATTTTGTTAAAACAGAGATGCGTACCTACTAAATATAGAAAGAGTTTTTAGAACTAACATTTTCTTATTCAAGACTTCGTGAATAGATTCAGGGTTTGAAAGATTTGCCATGTATCTTTGAAGTGTGGTAAAATATCTTCTTTTATGCGCTTTATTATTCCTACTCTCCTGTAGTGAGTCCTCTTCTAAAACTGAGGAAAAGGATAAGTTTGTCCCTGAAGTGTTTGCGAATTTTCCAGAGCAGCCATTCTTGAATATTAATTGGGCAGAGGCCAATGAAAAAGTAAGCGAAAAACTAGCTGCACAAGGCTATGAATTACAACTGGGAAGTGAAGATCATTTTTATAACTCGGCGAGCGAAATTGAATTTGTTATTGCTGATTTTTCTACTCATTTAGTAGGGTTCAAAGTGTTCATGAAAAGTGAGGAAGATCTAAAAAACAACGAAGATTACCTGAACTTTTTCAACGGTTACGCTAAGCAAAGTGAATTATCCGATCAGTTCTCGACTTTTGAAATCCATTCATCCTCGAACGAATTTAAAATAACACAATACGTTCAAGAGGATTTTATACGCTTTGAATTCACATTAAAAGACGCGCATTAGGCGATCAGTAAAAAGTGTTATTATTAAGCTTATTTGTGTTGGATAAAACCATAATTCTCCAGTAATTTTGGTGTAAATAATTCATTATGTCTGAAATCATTAGAGTAGAAACCATTAGTCAAATGACACAAACTATGGGGCTTGAAGAGCCTAAGCATCCGTTGGTTTATGTTGTGGATATGAAGGATTTCAACAATCATCAAGACTTCAAAAAAGAACTACCAACTGAGGCTATGTTTGCAATGGGCTTCTATTCAGTTTTTATGAAAGATGGTGACTGCGCCTTACAATACGGAAGAAATCGATACGATTTTGATGAAGGAATGCTTTCGTTCATAGCACTTGGGCAGGTGATTGGAGGAGCAGCTGAACAGCAAGAGAGTGAAGTTCGCTACGGTTGGGGATTGTTTTTTCATCCCGATTTAATTCGCAAATCAGAATTAGGAAAGAAAATAGACGAATATAATTTTTTCTCCTATGACGTGCACGAAGCGCTTCATTTATCAAAAAAAGAAGAAGATATATTGAACGATTGTATACGCAAAATCGAATTTGAACTCGAACAAAATATAGATGGACACAGTCAAAAATTATTGATTTCTAATATTGAATTATTGCTGAATTATTGCAATCGATTTTATGAGCGCCAATTTCATACACGATCAGATCATCATAAAGATTTTGTGACTCAGGTAGAACATGAAATCAAAGCTTATTTTGACGAAAACAAACAGGTCGATTTAGGCTTACCTTCAACAAAGTACTTGGCAGACAAGGTAAACCTCTCGGCCAATTATTTAGGTGATTTATTAAAAAAAGAAACGGGTAAAAATACTAAGGAACATATTAATGATTATGTGATTCATAAGGCCAAGAACATCTTATTAAACACAGAGGCTTCAGTGTCTGAAATTGCCTACGATTTGGGCTTTAACTACCCGCATTATTTCAGTAGAATGTTTAAGCAAAAAACAGGACTCACTCCTTTAAAATACAGAGACCAAAACCTAAACTAAATCATGTTCGATATTAATAAAGTACCAAGCCAAAAAGGAAGAATAGCAATAATAACTGGTGCTAATGCTGGCTTAGGAGAGGAAACTAGTAGAATTTTCGCTGAGAAAGATATGAAAGTGATTATGGCCTGCCGTAATCAAAAAAGAGGGGAAGAAGCTAAGCGTAAAATTTTGGCAAAAGTTCCAAAAGCTGACCTTGAAGTGATGCAATTAGATTTATCCAGCCTCGAATCAATCCAAGCTTTTGTTGAGGATTATAAATCGAATTATTCAAAACTTGACCTTTTAATCAATAATGCGGGAATTATGGTTCCACCATTGATGAGAACAAAAGAAAATTTTGAAATTCAATTTGGGGTAAATCATCTAGGCCATTTCCACTTAACCAACTTATTATTACCTACAATTACTGGCACCGAGAATTCGAGAATTGTTATCCTAAGTTCACTTGCGCATCAGCGAGGAAAAATTTATTTTGATGATTTAAACTGGGAAAAATCATATTCTAAGTGGGAGGCTTATGGACAAAGTAAGTTAGCAAACCTAATGTTCACTCTTGACTTAGATGAAAAGCTCAAGGCCTCAGGTCATAAAACTATGTCTGTTGGTGCGCATCCAGGTGTGGCTAGAACTAGCCTGGCGAGACATTTTAATAAGCTGACCTACCTCTTTCTTTATCCCGTTTTCTTTTTTATGACGCATACTGCGGAAAAAGGAGCAATGCCTACTGTGATGGCAGCGTTGGATGATTCTGTTCAAGGAGGAGAATATTTTGGACCTACCGGTAGAAAGGAAATGAAAGGGGCTCCGGGTAGAGCGGAAATAATGCCTCACGCTAAGGATAAAGAGGTGCGCGATATATTATGGTCAGTATCCGAAGAACTTTCTGGGAAAAAGTTCCAAATCGTTAAATAATTAGAACCGAATAATGTGTTCTTTATTCCGTGAAATGTGTTAATTCTTCCGTCTGAAACTCGCTTACTTTGAAGTACTTATTTAAAGAACTAAAAAAACAATGAGCAAAACAATTTTAATTACAGGAGCAAGTAGCGGTATTGGAAAAGCCACTGCTAAATATTTTCAAGAAAAAGGATGGAACGTAGTCGCTACAATGAGAACTCCTGAAAAAGAAGAAGAACTAAATCAAATTGACAACATTCACGTTACCAAACTAGATGTGCAAGATTTAGGCTCAATTGATAACGCAATCAATGAAGGAATTGAAAAATTCGGGAAAATCGATGTTGTTTTAAACAATGCTGGATATGGCCTTATGGGACCATTTGAAGCGGCATCAAGAGAGAAAATCCAAACACAATATGATGTAAATGTTTTCGGGCTATTTGATGTAACCAGAGCTGCATTACCTCATTTTAGAGCAAATAAAGACGGAATGTTCATCAATATTTCATCAATTGGTGGTAGAATTACCTTCCCGTTAATTTCAATGTACCATTCTACAAAGTTTGCAGTAGAGGGATTCAGCGAATCTTTGCGTTATGAGCTAGAGCCATTAGGAATTAAAGTGAAAATTGTTGAGCCAGGAGGAGTTGCTACTGATTTCGGTGGACGTTCACTCGACATGCAGCACGATGAATCATTAGAGGATTACAATCCTATGGTACATGGAATGATGAAAAACATGCAAGAAAATTGGGATCCATCAAATATGAGTACTGCCGAATTTATAGCAGAATCAATTTACAATGCTGCAACTGATGATTCTGACAGATTAAGATATTTGGCTGGTCCAGATGCTGAACAATTAATGGGTGCAAGAACTCAAATGAACGATTCAGAGTTTGCATCAATGATCAAGCAACAATACGGTGCATAAGAAGCTTAAATTCAACCTATAATTTAAAAGTCCTTCATTTTTTGAAGGGCTTTTTTTGTATCCGTAAAAAGTGTTAGTTCTTCCGTGATATGTGATGAACTATAGCCCTAAGAAGCTGTTCCTTTGAAGTATAGAAATTCATTAACAAACGAAAACATAAAAAATGCAAATCGATAAATCAAAACCAGTAATGGTAACCGGAGCAACTGGATATGTTGCTGGGTGGTTGGTAAAAAAGCTTTTAGAAGAAGGTGTAACTGTTCATGCTGCAATTAGAAACCCTGACAAAGAAGAAAAAATTGCGCATCTTGATGAGATTGCTGCAAATTCACCAGGATCAATAAAATATTTTAAGTCAGACCTTTTACAGGAAGGATCGTATGCTGAAGCGATGAAGGATTGCGAATTAGTTTTTCATACTGCATCACCTTTTACATCTGATTTTAAGGACGCTCAGAAAGATTTAATAGAGCCTGCTGTTCAAGGAACAAGAAACGTGTTAGAACAAGCCAATAAAACAGAGTCGGTAAAAAGAGTTGTTGTTACAAGTTCTTGTGCCGCGATATATGGAGACGCTGACGAATGTGCTCAATATCCTAACGGTGAAATCACTGAAGAAAATTGGAATACCACCTCAACATTAACACATAACGCCTATTCATTGTCGAAGACAATGGCTGAAAAAGAAGCTTGGAAAATAGCTGAAGCTCAAAACAAATGGGATTTGGTAACCGTGAATCCTAGTTTTGTTTTAGGGCCATTTTTAAATCCTAAATACACCACTTCTGAAAGTTTCAGTGTTATGAAACAAATGGGCGATGGAACTTTTAAACAGGGAGCTCCAAAAATGGGAGTAGGTGTTGTTGATGTTAGGGATCTGGCGAATATACATTTCAACGCTGGGTTTAAGTCAAATGCAAATGGAAGAAATATAGCGAGTGGACACAACACTAATTTCTTCGACATGAGCCAAATTCTGAAAAACGCATTCCCTAGCTATCCCCTTCCAAAAAAGGCCGCTCCAAAATGGTTGATCATGTTGGTAGGGCCTATGTTAAATAAGAACTTGACTAGAAAATTTCTTCGTGCGAATATTAACCATGTATGGAAGGCGAACAATAGTAAAAGTATTTCTGAACTAGGTGCTTCTTACAGAACGTTGGAAGAAACAATGAAAGACTCTTTCCAAGCATTAGTAGATTCAAACACATTCAAAAATTAGTCACATTTCATTGATAAAAAACACCATATCATAGAAAAGTCTTATCGGAAACGATAGGGCTTTTTTAATTTTATTCGACATTATAAAAAAACAGGTTGTAATGCCTACTGCTATTGACTCCTTTGAGACAAAATTAAAGAATTGGTAACATGAAATATGGAGGAACTAAGTAGGTATATATTTAATTTTAATTGTTGATTGTAGTATTGTTATGAGATCTCTTTGTTATTTCGTTCCGGGGCTACTTTGCCTCTCTATATTTTTAATTACTTCGGCATTTGATTGCGAACCAAACGTTGAAGAATCAGTTGTGCGTTCGGAAAATAATTTAGTTTCGAACGATGAAATAAATCCAGAAGAAACGATAGACTTTTCGGAACTAAACTAAAGCTTTTATCCTTCCTTCTATGTAATTTGTAGACTTTTATATCGTCTATAGTTAAAAGCTTATTTCCTTGAGTAGATAGATCGATTTCGAGCATATTTATGAATCTTTTCCAGACATGTGTCTTTCTTCGGAAGCAAGCACTGGCAGAATAGCTTCCTGTAATCAAACCCTACTTGAAACTCTTGGTTATTCAGAAGAAGAGGTATTAGGTGCAAGCCTTTACGACCTTTATCACCCCAGTCAAAAAGAAAAAGTAGATAATAATTTATGGTCAATTGCCAATGATAAAAGGCCCGCGAATACTGAATTTCTTGTTAGCAAAAAGAACGGAGAAACTATTGAGGTAACGCTAAAACTGAACTTTGTAAAGGACGAAAATGGCAAGACATTATATACAAATGCCGTATAGCGTGACATCACAGAATTAAAGCAAGCACAACGCGAGTTGGAGCTTCAAAAACAAAAGGTGGAAGATCAAAATGCCATTATTCGAAGCCGAAATAAAGATATTACAGACGCCATTACCTATGCAAAACATATTCAAGATGGCATATTACCTTCATCGTCAGAAGTCACCAAGTACCTTCCCAATTCTTTTGTTCACTATCAACCTAAATCTATTGTTAGCGGGGATTTTTATTGGATGCATAACCGTGGCAACGAAATTCTTTTTTCCGTAGCTGATTGTACTGGACATGGGGTTCCTGGAGCATTTATGAGTATGATGGGCGTGGCACTATTAAATGAAATTGTAAGCGAACACGAAACCAGCTGTCCTCAAGATATCATTAACTTACTCCGAGACGGAATAATCAAAGCACTTAATAAAGGGAGGGAAGAATACAAGATATCTGACGGAATGGACGCTTGCCTATGCTCTTTCGATAAGTCGAATAATGTACTTCAATTTTCAGGCGCAAACAATTCATTGTATGTTACCCGAAAAGTTGGTGAGCCTGCCTTAGAAACTTTGGAAAATGAATTAATTGAACCTATACTCTCCAATGAAACTCATTTACTTTATGAAATTAAAGGAGATAAACAACCGATAGGTTATTATGACGGTAAAGGCAAGCCTTTCAGAAAAACCATATTACAGTTATGCCCTAACGATCATATCTATCTCTCATCGGACGGATTTCAGGACCAGATTGGAGGACCAAAGGGTAAGAAGTTTCTCACCAAACGCTTCAAAGAATTAATCCTTTCTCTAGCTCCATCAGCGTTATCACAACAAAAAGAAATACTATCTACTACCATTGCAAATTGGATGGAGCCAAATTTTGAGCAGACCGATGATATTTGTATTTGGGGCGTTAAAGTTTAATTTCATTCAAATTCCAATCGTATTCTAGATACTCAATTGGTAAATTTTCATTGATTTCAGGTTTGTATATTTTAATGAATTCAATCACTCCTCCGAACTTCTTAAAATCGCCTTCAAACCAAGAGAAAATTGAAGATAGCTGGATGCCCTTTGCAGAGATTATATTCTTTGAATCATCATTTAGAAAAGCTCGTGTTTGTCTATCCAATTGGGCTTCTAGCTCAGCAGATGTATAGGCCTCATTCAATAGATTTGGACAAGAAATTGAGGCACAATTAATTACAAAATGGATTCTAGGTTCATCAAAATCTTCCCTTAATATATCGTGTTCAACTGTATTCAAATCAAAATCAATTCCACCAATTTTAAAGAACTTAATATCCCAAGCCGAATCCAGCAACACAGTGCCATCTGCTATATCCTTAATTGAGCTCACTGGGTAATTCTCAATTATAAGCTTCACAGTAAATGCATTATAAGCATTAATCCAGTACGCCAACTTTTCTTCTCTTTTCCAGTTATTTCCAGGGGGATTATTACTCAATACCTCGAGGTATTGTATAAAGCGTTCGTCTTTGGAAATACTACTATAATCCACCAATCCTTCATGAATATGATCTTTTAGAATATTATCCCAGAGATCATGATTAACCAACTTGGTTTCATTTTGATCGAATGAAGAGAAATCTACCGCATCACCCTTTAGCTCTTTTAANCAACCCAGTATTGAAAGCCCAGCTTGATTGAGCGTGNTACNAGTAATTTTCAGGTAGAGAAAAAAGGAAATAGAAAAGACAATAATAACTATGCCTAGCCACTTAAGAATTTTCCATATTGCCTTAAAAATCTTTTTCATTTCTATTTTTGACGAATAGAACACCCAAATATTACCCTAAAAAACATTGAATATGGCATTAATTAAGCCGTGTAGAGGCAAGAGTCCTGAAATACCTGAATCATGTTGGATTGCAGAAAATGCCACCATTGTTGGCGACGTTAGTTTTGGAGAAAACTGTTCAGTTTGGTTCAATGCTGTATTGCGCGGTGATGTGAACGCCATAATTATAGGTGATAATGTAAACATTCAGGATGGTGCTGTAGTTCATTGTACTTATGAAAAAACCAAAACAGTTTTGCATAAAAATGTCTCTATTGGACATAACGCCATTGTACATGGATGTGAAATTCATGAAAATGTTTTGGTAGGGATGGGGGCGATTGTCATGGACAATTGTGTAATCGAAGAGAATTGTATTATCGCGGCAGGAGCCGTATTATTGGAAGGCACACGTGTTGAGTCTGGCTCTATTTATGCCGGTGTACCTGCAAAGAAGGTGAAGGATTTAAGTCCTGAAATGTTTAAAGGGGAAGTACAACGTATTGCCAAGAATTATAGAATGTATGCTTCGTGGTTCGAAGCTTAAAGCGAAGAACTGCTTCGTGGTTAGAAGAATAAAAGCAAAATATGTCAGAAGAATTAAAGCCTTGTCCAAGTTGTGAATCCCCTTACGGATATTTTTTTTCCGAGGATAAATATGCTTGTCCGAATTGTGGATTTGAATGGAAGCCATTAGAACAAGAGAACGGTCCCGAAGTTAAAGATGCCAACGGAAACACTCTAAAAGATGGTGATGATGTAACGGTAATTAAAGATTTACCCGTAAAAGGGGCACCAAAACCCATAAAAGCTGGAACTAAAGTCAAAAATATTCGCACAGTAGACAGTGATCATAATATTGATTGTAAAGTTCCTGGATTTGGGAGTATGGGACTTAAATCTGAATTTGTGAAGAAGGCGAATTAAGTGCTAAAACCTCGGCTATGTTGCCGAGGTCTTTTTATTGTACCTCCTAACAATTAATCTTGTTCCACGGTCAAAGTTAATATAGCTCCAAACCCAGTTCACGAGTACTACTAGTCGACTTCTAAAGTCAACAAGTAACATAAGGTGAACAAACATCCAGGTCATCCAAGCAAAAAAGCCTCCAAAAGTGTATCGTGGTAAATCTACAACTGCTTTATTTCTTCCAATTGTAGCCATCGTTCCTTTGTCTTTATACTTAAAGTTCTTTGTTGCTTTTCCTTGAACCAACGCCTTTAAATTTTTAGCTAAAGCTTCTCCTTGTTGTTGAGCAACTGATCCCAACATTGGTAAACCTCGAGGGTTCTTTTCTGAAACGTGTGTTGCCACATCTCCAATAGCAAAAACATTGTCAAATCCCGGAACTCTACCTATTTCATCAATAGGAATTCGACCGCCTACCAATTCTAAATCCTCCAATCCTTTCGGAAAATCCGCAGCCACGCCTGCTGCCCAAATCAATGTTTTGGTTTTGAAGTTTTCTTTGCTTGTTTTAACCGTTGTTCCGTCATAGTCTTCTACCATTGTTGAAGTCCAAACATTCACCCCCATGTCCTTTAAGAATTTAGTTGCCTTAAGCGAAGATTTTTCACTCATTGGATTCAGGACCTTCGGGGCCGCCTCAATCAAATGAATCTGCATTCTTCGAATATCTAAATCCGGAAAATCTGTTGGTAAAATGTGTTTTTTCAACTCTGATAAAGCGCCGGCAAGTTCTACTCCCGTAGGGCCTGCACCGACAATAACAAAGTTCATAAGCTCATCCTGTTCCTCAATATTTGTCTTGGTGAGTGACTTTTCAAAATTCTGCAAAACCAAACTCCTTAGGTTTAGCGACTCTGTCAAGGTTTTCATTGGCATTGATAATTCTTGAATTTTATCGTTTCCAAAGTAATTAGTTACTGCACCTGTTGCAATTATTAAGTAGTCATAACTCAGTTCACCAATACTTGTTTCGAGGCATTTTTTATCTGAGTTGATTCGACTAACATGTGCCATACGGATATGCGTATTCTTTTTTCGTTTAAGAATCTTCCGCAAAGGATATGCAATAGAATCAGGTTCAAGGCCAGCTGTGGCTACTTGATACATTAAAGGTTGAAAAGTGTGGAAATTATTTTGGTCAATAAGCACCAATTGAACGTGCTTAGTGTTGATTTTTCGGGCCATTTTAAGCCCTGCGAATCCCCCACCAATAATCACCACTCTGGGTAAATCTAGTTGTGGAATATTCATACTTCCAATTTAAAATGTGACCTTTAAATTTCGGTATAAATAAGAGTTATTCCTAGAAAAATCGATTTATATTAATTAGTACCAATAGGAGTAATCTGTATTGATGCTGTATTTCTCTAAGAGTGAGCCTATTTCCATATCTCCCCACGCTTTAACTGCATATTTGAAGTACTTCTTAGGAAATACTAACACGGCATTCTCTACTTCTTGAACCTCAGCTACAAGTCTAAAATAAGTATCTAATAAAGGTAAGTTGTCAAACTCTAATGATAGATCAATAAGGTTATAAAAAGTATTCGCGTTGTAGACTGGGTCCCACATTTCTTCGGTATTCTCAAGCTCCTTCGCTGAATTAATATACATCCACATGAGATAATCTACAAATTCATCTTGTTCTGAACTGTAAATCAATCCTCCATCAGGTCCATCATGCATAAAGACACAATATTGAAGTAAGTATGATGAACTGTAATCATTCCAATCCCAAAGTGGAATAGGCAAATCATTGGTATCAGCATATATAAGGGCATCTAAATTATTGCCTTCAATAGCAAACTCGACTAGGTCCTTCGTAGCCATTGGGTCAGCTCCATGACCAATCATTTCATTGAACAGGTTTGGTTGGTATATATTCATCATTGCAAACGCCAAAGGAGTGACTTCCTCTGTGTTTTCCATGTTAATGTCCAGCCCTTCTATTTTGATTACGTCTTTGGTGATGTTTTCATTTGGTGACGAAGCAGCGTAGTGTAATAAGTTTTGGTTTCCAGGGGTAACGTGTTGAAGATTACTCATTGGTTTTAACTTAAAATACCAATCTTGTTTTCCCGTGCTTGCTGCAATCATTATTGCGCTGGCATGATGACAGGGTTCGCATTCAACGTTAACATCCGGACCTTCAGCAAATAATATATCTGCAATTTCAGGGTCTTTTCTAGATAAGGATAGTACAAATGCTTTAGAGATATACTCTGAATAGTTGTCAATTTTATCCTTATTCTTAATCAACGTTTTTAGGGACTCGGTAGCTTCTGAGACTGTGGCAAAAATTATGGGATGCGTGTAATATATAGAATCGTCATCTCTATACTCTGTTTGAATTTCTTGATTTAGGTCTCCCCCCTTATCAATAAAGGCCTGGAGTTTATCAGGGTCATTTTTTTCAATGAGTTTACCAAGCTTTTGAGCAGAAGCTGAAACCCCAATTAAAAGTGCCAGAAAAAGAATTGTATTTCGCATGAGCGAAAAGTACGAATTATTCTAGTTTTTTGGGACGTAGAAATTACTCAATCTTTTGAATACAACCCTTCGGTTTAGCTGATGAAGTCGTTCATATTTTTCCAAATCTTTTTCTCGAAATGATGTGATGTATTCACAAGATAGAACGACTGTCTTACCAGCTTCGGAAACCCTTCTAGGAACATTTTCTCCGTATCCTTTTGGTACCAATTTGTGAGATGATACGCCTTGTGAGACAAAGTAGTTAAAAATCGACTCGGCTCTACTATGAGACGGTCTTCTACTCATAGTTTTACTTCCTCGACAATCCGTATGTACTTGAATTTCCCAGACACATGAATCATCCTTAATCAAATCAACTAGACTATCCAATCTGGCATAAATTATATCTACATCCTCAACCGAAAAGTACTTTGACGTATCGTCATAAGTAACTAAATCTCCTCTTCCTAATTTGAACCAAATTCCTTGTACCACAAACTCATCCTTTAATCGTCCATCTTCATCATACCACAGGGTATCATTCGGATAGCCCTTTTGACCAAAGGCGTTAAGTGTTAGGAATATGAAAAAGGTACAGAATACTCGCACATTAGGAGTACACCAAAGTAATTTAGAATGTTGTCTGTGTTGAGAAAGAATTGGACGCAGAGCGGAGTCGAGGTGACATTTATTATTAGGGTCCTCCCCCTTGAATCCCCCTCCATGCTCCTACGCTGAAGCTTCAGCGCAAGCGTAAGGGGGAAAATTATTTAGAATACGTCGTTGAATTCGTAACCATATTCAGCTGCTCTCTCTACGATCATTTTTGCTATTTCTTCCACTTCTTTCTCATAATAGTAGGTAGAGATCCCAATAGGAGTACCATAATTTTTATAAGATGTTTGAAGCAGCTTTTTGTATAAAGGCTTGTCAAATCCCTCAATATAACTTTCAGGATCTTTCAACATAATCATTATCATTTGGGTTCTTCGTCGCTTGAAAATTTGAAATTCTTCGATTAGCTCCCACCTGGTAAGTGGTATGTTTTTGTGAAAAGCGCCTCCACTAATCCCCTCACTGTTAATGATTAAAGTGGGTCCCTTATGAATTATACGACGCAAAGCACCTACCAAAGGCATCAAACTAATTAAAAACATAAGAGTTGAAAGAACTAGGTAAATGATCTTATCATTCAATAATCCATCTACAAAGAGCGCAATAGCAATACTAATTCCGAAAAGAGATATAACCAATGTGTAATAGACCTTTCTTTTAGCAGGGTAAGTTTGAATTTCTTCTAACTCCATGAACTACCAAATTCTAAAGTCGAGCTCTATGTTCTGCATTCGTGTATTTGGTACCTGACGACCATGTGATAGCCCCGCTACCTTAATCACCACGTATTCCTGTAATTCAGAAAGCATGATTTGTCCGTCTTTATCTAAATCCGCCGTGTAATTTTTTAGACCGTTCAGTAAGCAATAGGTAAACAATCCGTTTTTCCATTCGTCGGATTCCATGGCAAATTCTGCACCCCCTGCCGAAGAAATAACGGTACTACCAGTACCTCTTCTTAAGTCATTGAATAACTCCTCAGCCAATTTACTTGCGGATGCTCCACTTCCTTTTTTACTCGCAATATTAATTCCTGCAGCTCTAAAATCAATATCTCCATCATCCTCTTCAATCACTTCGGCCTCAATCACCTCATCTTTATCTACCTCACCACTATGACACGTGTCCATAATTAAGATCTTCTTATTCGCCTTAATACCGTCTAATAATCCTTCTAATTTTTCATACGCCAATCCACGCGCCTTAGGATTTAAGAAATCAATATCATGCGTTCCAAAGTAATAGTCAAAATCTGCATCCAACACACCATGACCTGCAACAAAGAGCATCACAATATCATCTGGTTTTGAAGTTTCTAAAAACGACTTTAGCTCAGCAATGTTTTCTACCGTAACTTCTTCATTGTAAAGTGACTTAGATTTCACTTCATTATAAACCCCTTTTGTATTTGTAGACAGAATTTTTGTAAGATCTTCTGCATCCTTCACGGCATAAGCCAGGTTATAATTTTGATCTTTATATTTAGACGTCCCTATAGTTACAAGCAATAAGTTTGGCTTAGGCTCCTCCCCTGTTTTATCAATGTAAAAGGTTTGCATCAAACTTTCTAATCCGTTGTTATTTCGTGCCGATACTTGAATTTTATTTGTTCCATAAATCAAGAAAATCTCTTCAGAAAATTCCGCCGACTTTTTCCCTTCTAAACTCTTTCCTTTTTTACCATAAAGCGGCACGTTGTTGATGTAGATGTTGTACGAAGAAAGTCCGACGTTATCAGAAAACTTCACATTGGCAAGTACTGATTCCTTTTCTGTTACTGCTGGAATCTCGGCAAGATTCTCAACCTTTGCTGTTGGAATATCTCGTAAACTAACGGAATTAGTCGGTGTTAAACCAAGCTTCTTTATCCGCTTTTCATAAGCGCGTTTATATGCAGAAATTAAATCTTGATCTTCGCAACCTAAACGCTCAAGAACTATATCTGGTCTATTGTAAACGGCATCAAACTGCTCAAAAGGGTAGGCTTTATTTCCTATTCGGAAGGTTACTAAATCAAAGCCTTCCTTCGAAACCTTGTAATAATTATCGGATGTTTTGAAAATATAATTCTCTCCTTCTCCTACGAATTGCACCTCTTCTTCACCCGTTTTTGGATTGAACAAGAAGAACTGTCCCGTTTTCAAAGTCATTCCCACTTTACCATTTTTGGAAACTGAAATGTGAGTGATTTCATTAGGGCGAACATTTATACTTTCAACTACAGTCCCTGATATAATTTCTTCGAAATACAACTTCTTTTTGCTCACGGTAATGGCGTAATCAAATGGGCGATCGATTGGAACTGAAAAACCTTTAACATTAAGTGGTTTTGAATTGTAGGTACTAAATGATCCTGTTTCATATTTCATAGCACCGATCGGAGTGTTCACTACCATATATTTTCCATCTTCCGTAAAATTCACGAAGGTTCCTCTAGCATAACTAATGTCGCCGTCTAATTTGCTTTCGAAAACCATTCTCCAATTGGTTGTTTCATAAACATACGTTTTGCTGTTATTAAAACATACCGCGAAATACTGCCCATCAGGAGAAAAAGCTCCTGACCTTGCTTCATACAGGTACTGTAGATTCCCTTGCGGCAGAGGGGTTGAAAGTTTTTGAACAAACTCCTCTTTCTGCATATCAATTACGGAAACGGCAGAATCTCCCGCTCCTAATACCATCATAAATTGATCGTCTGGAGAAAAAGCTACTTCGTTCACAATACGTTGATAGGACCATACTGGTCCCTTATGCTCAGGCTCCAGACCTGTTAAATCGTATTTTCTAATCTCATCTTTTGGAAGTTTTGTGACTAAATATTTCCCGCTATGTGAGTACTGAATTAATGTTCTTTCCTTGAACGATCTTTTCATCTTTTCTACTGCGGCATCTTTTGTTCTCTTTTTAGTGTTTTCGATAGCATCTCCAACTACATTCCCTCCATTCAACCATTTATTAGCAACGTTCATGGCTTTTTTACCTTTATTGGTTTTTCGCTTTGGCGCCTTTTCTCTTTGAGGAACTACTAGTGTGAACTGGGCAGATTTTTCGGCTACATCTAAGTCCCATAAGGTCACAACTCTATCTTCTCCTAGTGTGGCCAATTTATTCTCTGTAGGGTGAAAAGCGAACGTAAAAATTGGATTTACTGTTCCTTGAAGGGTGTGCATCAAAGCCCCTCTATTCACATCCCAAACACGAATAACATTGTCATTCATCTGTTTTTTGCGACTCTTGAATCTTCTGAACCCAGTACTTGCCACCGTACTACCATCAGGACTTATTGAAATTGCGTCAATTGGTCGTGTCTCATCATACCCGTCTTTTTTAGTTTTATAATCATGTAATAGATTTCCATCAAAATCATAAACCTTGATTTCTTTGTTTTCCGAAGCAACAACGAAAAATCGCTTCTTATCATTCGCATCAAATGCTACTATAGGATGAGCGCTTGCTTGAATATGCTTGTTATTATCAAAATCTTTAACATCCCATAAATGCACCGTACCCGCTCCACCTGTAGTAATTAATCGCGTTCCGTTATCAATAAATCTTAATCCTCTAATTCTGGAGAAATGAAGCTTTTTCGATCGCTCTTCTTCTTTTGTTTCAAGATTAAATACCGTAACGCGACCTCCAGATGTACCCGAAACCAACGTGTTTTCAAAAACATCAACCTTTGTAATAGGTAATTCTTGCGAATAAAGCTTCTCCGAAGTGGCTAAGTTATTCGGATCAAATTTTAAGACATGACCATTCTTTCCTCCTGCATAAAAAGCATTGTCAAAGGCCACCATAGAGGTTAAAGCGGTTCCTACATTTGCCGAATCTTCCAATTCCCAGTTCACCAAGTCCCAACGAATTAAACGCTCATCTTTTGCAGAAGAATATAGTTTAGTGCCATCATGATTAAAGCATAGAGCGGTGGTTGCACCTTCATGTCCTTCCAATTTACCTATGATTTTACCTGAGTTTACATCCCAAATTTTAACAGAGTTCTCCTTACCAGAACCAGAGGCGATTAGAGAACCATCAGGACTGTAGGAAATAATAGTAATTACACCTAGAATTCTTTCTTGGGTGATTACTTCAATCTCTTGAGATTTTGCCTGAAACGTAAATAAGGTTAAAATGAACAGAATGAATGAACTAAGTCTCATATGATATACAATTGCCTAATTTTCAATACAAATGTAGTGCCTTTTAGTTCATCTACTTCGGAAATAAAAGTTCTTAAGGTGATTTCACTTAAAAAAACACCTTATTCGCCAAGTTCTTGTACAATACCGTTAAGTGAACCGAGTAGGAAATTACTCCTTGAGAAAATTAAATCCATTTAATTGTACATCAAGGCATACCAGTTCAATGAACTAGCAATACATAGCCAAACAACATAGGGACTAAGTAAGATTGCGTTTAGTTTATTTGACCTACCAATGTGAACTAGCATATAGAAGACAATACCTGTAAGCAATATTATTTCCATAAACCCAAATAGCAGCCATCGCTGGTTAAAGAAGAGATAATTCCAAGCAATATTTAAAGCTAGATGAATCCCATAAATAATGATCAAAGACTTGTCCGATTTATGAGAAAAATGACAGGCTAGGGCGATACTTAAACATACCATTATCGTGAACCAAGAAACACCAAAAACCCAGCCAGGGGGTGTCCAAGGAGCTTTGTTAAGTTGTTGATACCATTCGCTGATAGGACCTTCGCCCATAAAAAAGGAGCCCAATGCAAGGGCTCCAAAATTCAATAAAATAAATAGTATAAAAAGGGTCCAAAAACTTTTGGTCATAACTTCTAAAACAATGCGTTCTAAAAGTAATCTATTTTACTTTGAATCCAAGTCTTAATCCAAAAACTGGTGTTACGTAAGACATTTTGTGATTGTCTACTAAGTTCCATCCAAGAACATTCCAATCACCTTGAACAACTCCTCCAGATTCTGGCTGACCCGATTGAACAAATACTTGTCGTGCCGCAAATCCAGTATAAAAGTCAATTAGAAATCCTGAATCCCATTCCTTTTCGAATCCCCATTTAAATGCGAACTGCGTATTGAATCGGTTAAAGGTCATACGCTCATCCATGAAGTATGAGAAGTTTCCATTTCCATCACCTTCCATTCCAACCGCCACATCATCGCGAATAACTAAATGACGCATTGTAAGCTCAGTTGAGATATAGCGATTTGGCTTCTTAAGGACAAAGAACTTGCTTTCTGCACGTAATTTGTAACCTCCCATCCAATTGAATTGCTGGTCTGAAAGACCACCAGAAGTCGGCTGGATTGCCGAAGGAATAAATCCAATGCCACCTTGTAATCGAATTCCTTCTTTTAAGTCTACATCTAAATCAACTCCCAAGGTTGGAACGGCCGAAAACACTTCGAACGGAGAAAACTTAATTCTTTTTTGTGCTGTTGCGAAGCTCCATGGCTCCACTTCTTGATTCGTTTGGGTTGAGTCCCCTTCCGCAGCGAAAGCCACGAAAGAGAATAACAACCACCCTATAAAAAGACCCTTTTTCATAGTATTTAATTTTATAATGTTGGTATTACGGAGATTTCTTCCAGTGCTAGTGGGTTTTCAGCATTGAACTGATAAACTCCCATTGTCGTAAGCACTACCAATACTCCATTTTCTTCAATTACATCTATCGACTCTAAGTCTGAAAATTGCATTACCATTTCTGGATTTTCTATTTCCGAGATATCATAGATTTTCAATCCATCCCATCCATCGCAGATGTACACTAAATCTTCATTTGCCCCTACAAAGCCTAAACCATAAGGGTTTTCAAGAGCCGTTGCAGTTACTTCAAATGGATTTGCTAGATCAGTTATATCTAAGACCATTAACTCACTTAAATTTCCTCCACATTCAGTTCCTCCTCTTAAAGTAGCAAGTGCATATTCGTCATTTGCAATAACAGGATCACATGCTGTAACATGATCAAATTCGGATACTGGCATTGGACTTCTAGGATTCGTTACATCATAGATTTTTACACCATCTTGAGTACCAATGAATAAATGATCATTCTCTGGGTAAATGGTTTCAATTCCAATTCCTAAATCAATCTTTTCTAACAGTGTTGGTTGATCTGGATTAACAATGTGAAACACATTCAACGTTTTATAATCTACAGTGTATAAGTAATCTCCTAATATGGTAAACTGCGCCATTGAACCTCCGATACCCGTAGTAATTTGACTCTTAGTTACCACAGGATTTTCCTCTGTCTCAGTAGTAATCTCTTCTTTTTCGCAGGCAAACATGAGTGGCACAATTGCCGCGACAGCTATATATTTTTTAAACATTTTCATAATTCAAATTTTATCTGTGACACTTAGGGTTTGTTAGTCTTGCTTTCTCCCAGCCGATAACCGGTCCTTTCGAGGGATCAACACATTCAAATGCTCCGCGCTCATCAGGAAATTCCTGCGATGGAAAAACATTATCTATTCTCGATAGAAATACAGGAGATGCTGGGTTCGAAATATCAACCGCAACCATATCCGTAATATTATCCGCATATAAAACACCTTGACGAACAGAGAAATCCATGTTGCCAGGGATACTTATAAAAGATACCTGAATAGGACTCGTGTTGTCGGAATTGTCATAAATATGAACACCTGCGTTTTTCTCGTTTACTAAAAGCAGATCTTGATATAGATAAATTCTACCTGGATTAACTAAAGCTTCACCTTGAGTGAATTCTACCGATCGAAGATTCGATTCTTCAGCATAGATTGGTTTATAACCATCTACAACTTTGTCTTTCTTCTTTCCACATGCCATCATTCCCAGAATCGGCAAACAGAAGAGAATGATTTTAAAGTTTCGTTTCATTGTAAATAATTTTTGCGTTCATATAGGAGTCGAGGTTTAAATAGCTTGCCCTACTCTTTTTAAATTTTTTTTCCCGGCAGTTTTTATTTTTTAGCTTTGTTCTCAAGAATGACGCGGACTGAGTTCAACATATTTTTTGAAAAACACTACGAAAATTATTGTCGTTATGCCTTTACTATTATTCGTGATAAGGATGAAGTAGAGGACATTGTACAGAGTGTAATGGTAAATATTTGGAACTCAGGAAAAATTCATGAAACCGAAAAGCCTGAACACTACGTGCTACGATCTATAAAGTTTAAATGCATCGATTACCAGCGCAAGGCCATTGTAAAGCGAAAACATGAAGCTGAGGTTATTCATTTAAATGTTACGCACGACGAAGAAGAAGAAAATAACGAGGAGTATTTAATCAGTTTGATGCAGGAGGCAATTGAAAAATTACCTGAAAAAACACAGCAGGTTTTTAAAATGGCCAAGCGTGACGGAAAAAGTTATAAGCAAATTGCCGGCGAACTTGACATCTCTCCCAAAACTGTAGAAAACCAAATGGGACGTGCCTTTAAACATTTAAGAGAGTCCCTTGGGAAGTACAAGCATTTATATAGTTTTTTAATTTTTTTAACATTCGGGTAGGGGGATTGATTTGAATTGACGACCAAAAAGAAATGGCAGATATTAATGACATACTAGCAAGGCATTTTTCAGGAGATATTTCTGAAGATGAAAAAGCTACTTTAAGCCAATGGATTGATGAAAATCCAACGGAATATGAGTTGCTTAAGAAGTCTTGGGATACTCCTTTAATAGATATTCCATCTTTTAGCGCAAAAAATGCATGGAATAAAGTTGATGCCCAATTAGAGTCTCCTGTTAAGAAGCTTAGTTCACGATTCTATTGGATAGGAGCGGCTGCAAGTATTGCTTTAATCGTTACCACTTTCCTATTATTGAACAATAATCCGAGTGAAGTTCTTATTGCTAATACATCAAACGAGGCAATGGAGCATACTATGCCAGATGGTTCTCAAGTGTGGTTGTCAGCAGGATCAGAAATTGCTTACCTCGATAATTTTGAAGAAGAACGAAATCTTGAATTGAAAGGCACCGCTTATTTTGAGGTCGATAGAGATGAAAACCATCCATTTGTAGTGGGACACACCTTTGGTGAAGTTGAAGTGCTTGGTACCGGATTTACCGTAGAAGTGGAGGCAGATTACACCACAGTATCTGTTGATCACGGTAGAGTGGCGGTGAGAGACAAAAATGAAGAAGAAGTTATATTGAATAAGGGTGAATCTACCACAGCTGGGGAAAACGGAGTATTGGGTCCTATTTCTGCTGAAAAAAATGTAAACTCATGGAAAACAGGAAGCTTTGTTTTTGAAGATGAGTACATACAAAATGTATTAGAAGATTTAAACTCATACTACGAGAAAGAAATTACACTTGCATCAGGTACTTATTACGATTCTATTCCTCGATTGACGGCAACTTTTGAAAACCAAAAATTAGAGGATGTGGTAGAAATAATTGTGGTAACTTGTCGTTTAAAGGTTGATTATCAAGAAGAAATGATCGTGCTAAGCAATTAATGAGGGTCCTATTTTTTTTATTCCTATTCTCTAGTTCCTGTTTTGGTCAAACAGTCCTTGACCGAACAACCAGTATTGCCTTCAAAAACAAATCTCTACAAGCGTGTATAGTTCAACTCGGGAGCTCAACTGGAATTAACTTCTCTTACAATTCTAAAGTACTTCATAGTACGGGTAAGAAGGTCAATGAATCCTTTTCGAATGCAAAAGTTTCTGAGATTTTAGACAAAATTTTTAGTGGAACATCCTTAGCCTATAAAGAGATTGGCGGGCAGGTTTCAATTTACGAAGATAATTCGGCAGGAGAGTTTTACACCCTCAGTGGATACGTTCGTAATAAAGTATCGAAGGAGGAAATTGTTGGTGCTAGATTATATTTTCCATCATTGGAAATTGGCTGTGTTTCTAATCCATACGGATATTATGCCATCAAACTACCCGCAGGAGAAACTAACTTAATCGCATCTTCAGTAGGGCTGCAAAAAAAGCAAGTAAATGTAAACATGGTCAGCGATCTTGTAATGAATGTATACCTTTCCGAGGATACGCTTCTCTTGAATGTTGTTGAAGTAATTCATGATGAGGAATTTATCGCCGAAATTGATCAGGAAGATTTGAATGCAATTGGTGGAACCGCATTAACCAAAGAAGAAGTTAAAAATTTACCTCCATCAGTTGGTGAATATGACATTGCGAAGTACGCGCAGTCTTTTCCAGGTGTGCGTCCGGCTGTGGGGGGCACTGCTAACTTTAGAGTAAGGGGTTTGGGCTCGGGCAATAACCTAATTCTTATAGATGAAATTCCGATTTATCACCCTACCCATTTATTTGGATTATCCTCAATAATAAACACAGATGCAATTAAATCAGCCCAGCTTTACAAGGACTATATTCCTGCTAGTTATGGCCTAAGAAATTCTTCGGTTTTTCAAATTAGAACCAATGAAGGGAATCAAACGAAATTTGGATTAAATGGGGGGATTAGTTTTCTCTCGGCAAGAGTAAATGTAGAGGGACCTATTAAGAATGACGTAGCATCTTTTTATCTTTCCGGAAGATTGTCTACTATGCCATTTATTGTTGGGAATTATTTGTACCAAAACCAGGTAAGCTTACCAAATTATCAGGACATTAACGCAAAGTTGAACTTCAAGCTGAATTCCAATAATCGTATATACCTAACCGGTTATTTTGGAAATGACTTTACGAGTGGAACTAACTTCAATTACAACTGGGGAAATGAAGCTGCAAGTATTGACTGGACGCATAATTTTAACCCGGAAAACTTCGCTAATTTAAGTGTAGTTGTGAGTAGTTTTCGATTCGATTATCAAGACAGCGAAAACAATAATAATAGTATTTCCCAAGAAGTTATTTTTCCCAAACTTAAGTATGATATTACCTCTTATTTAGATGATGGAGCCACCGTTAATTATGGGGCAGAGGTTATGATAAATACGACGCTCAACAAAATTGATCAAGTTCAAAACAACGTGTTTTTAGATAGAACAGCCATCAACGCCGGCTACTTTTTTACCTACGAAAAACGATTGAATCGTAAACTAGAATTAAAAGCTGGATTAAGGATACCAACGAGTTTTCATGTGGGCAGACAGGATACCACCACCTTCCTAAATGAGGACTATACCTCAACTACAGTGGTCTACGAAAAAGGGAAATTGTACGATTTTAGATTTTTTCTGAACCCTAGGGTTCATCTTTCTTATTACAAAAGTTCTACTGAAAAATTCGACGCAGCCTTTACAGTGACCACACAACAAACCCACTTGGTAGATCTCACCAATTTTATTGTTCCTATTCAACTTTGGACCAATTCAAATTCATTTTTACCACCTGAACATAACTTTCAATTAAGTGGAGGATATTCAAAGAAACTGGGCCCATTCAGTTTGTCATCTTCTGTATTTGGTCGCTATGTCCATAACGTACCCGACTATGCTTCTCCAGGTAATTTTCAAACTTCAAATACTGAAAATAATCTTTTACCTGGTCATATTTTAGCCGCAGGATTTGAGTTCATGGCTAAATTCAAACACAAGGCCTATTACTCTGCCAGCGCCTCATACTCATACATTCTTTCCCTACAAAAAACACCAGGTGTAAATTTTGATGAATACTACCCGACCTTGTTCAGCCGCCCGCATTATTTCAACTTTAACCAACATTTAAATTTGTCGAAAAAATGGGTGCTCAGTTCTAATTTTATTCTCCATTCGCCAACGGCAATAACACTTCCAAACGGACAATTTACGCTGAACGGTGTCGCTTATCCTCTTTATTCTCAAGAACGAAATAATCTAAGACTACCTTACTATTCACGATTCGACCTATCCATTACTCGAAAACTAGGAGTAAAAAAGAAAAAAGATAGATTTTGGTTAGTACTCAGTTGGCAAAATATATTTGATCGCTACAATCCAGCGGTCTACTTCCTAGTTCCAAATACCACTCAAACTAATGAATTAACCATCAATAGCTCAGATTTCACGCCTTCTTTGGTAACACTCACTTTAAATTTTAAATTTTAATGAAGAAGTTGGCCATATATCTTTTTGGAATTTTCTTGTTTTCGTGCCAAGAGGAAGCAGATTTTAACCCGAATAAATTTGAAGATGAAGTTTTGGTGATTAATGGAATACTTTCAGAAAATATAGAATACCAGCAAATCGAATTAAGTTATGCAACCACCATAAATTCAGACGAAAGCAAATCTTGCACAACCGGTACAATTAACTTAATGGGTCCTAGTGAAATTTATACGTTTACTCATATCGAAAATGGCCTTTATCAATCAACTGTACCCTTTGGTCTTATTCCAGGTGATGACTATTCCCTAAATGTTGAGAATAACGCCACCTTGAGTTCTGGAAATATTAAAATGGCCTCACCTATACTCATTGATAGTGGTTATTCTACAGGCTTCTCCAACGCCTCTCTTGCTCTTAATAGCTCGGTTACACAATATTTAATTTACGAGTGCTATTATGCTGATACTTCTGAAATAGATACCGATACCGTTTGGACCAAAATCAATGTCACCTCCAACAACCTAGAAAAGACAACTATTGGTCCACAGAATATCTTCTTAAGAACATTGACCGATGAGTATTCTATTATGGTTTCCAACCCATTAATTAAAGTTATTACTTATACTCTTAGCAATGAAGTAGGGAGTTATATGCGGGAACTTGAACAGTTCTCTTTATTGAATTCTACTAATAATGCATATAGCAATCCGCCTACATACTTTACTAATGAAGCTTATGGATTGGTATATGGAACCGTAAAGGACTCCACCATTTTTCAGGTATCTTATTAATTAATCTTCGCTATATTCATTGAAACAGGTCAAGCCGGTAACGCAAAATCGTTCACCAAATTTTCGCGGCAGCTCAGATTCAATGTGATCGTCTTTAGCAGAATGAAAGATTAATTTATTGTTCTCAATAGCATTGGGGAGATTTTGGCGCTTTACCATATCATACATCTTCACCAACTTATTGGTACTCGTAATAATTGCCAAAAGACTGCGATCATTAAACCCATTCGCTTTGGTGATCTTTTGATAGGTTGTAACAACCTTTATCTTTAGGTCTTTTCCAGTTGGACTTTTCCAATCCATCAGACCTAAATAGGTAATGTTCTCTGAGCCCCATTCATGATGATGAAATGTGGTTTCACCAGGTCCCATTTCAGGCACAAAGTCATAAAATGCAGTATCACCCGAAACAGTATTTTCTTGAGCTAGACATAGCCCCGAAACAAAGAATAATAGGTATATGAGCAAGAAGGATTTCATAGGTTCTATTCAAAAACGAAGTGTTTCTCAAAATAAGTTCCTCCGGCAGAGCCTTTGGTGACCACAATATAATCTTGTTTTTCGGTAAACTCATACATATCGACCTCCTGAGTACCTACGAGTACATTTCTTCTTGTTTCATAGTAGCCATGATCAATTGGAAATGGCGAATCAGTCCAAAAATCCCCTTCGATAAAGAGCAGCATTTGAGCCCCACTTTCTTGCCAAGTTCCCGTAATATCACCACTAATATCGTAGTCACGCTCAAACTTCATTTTAAAAATTCTTGGATCGTTTTTAGGGTATACTTCAGTATCTACAAGACCAGTGCTGACATTGTAGATTATTTCGCCAATGGCCTCGATTTTTCTATCTCCCGCAATTTGCATTTTCTTACACCCAAAAAACAGCGATGAAAGAAGTAATATGAGAAATAAACTACGCATTTAGTATAAATACGTGCTTAGGCTTAAAAGGTTGAGAAATCGACTAAAGGAAACCGAGTTCAAGCTGTGCTTCCTCACTCATCATATCCTTCGTCCAAGGAGGATCAAATACAATATTCACATTGGTTTCTGATACTCCGTCAATGCTTTCTACCTTCGATTTTACATTGGCCGGTAACGTTTCAGCTTCAGGACAATTTGGTGATGTCAAGGTCATTTCAATATCAATGATTCCATCTTTCTTAATCTTGACCTCGTAAATTAAACCCAGCTCATAAATATCCACAGGAATTTCGGGATCGAAAATTGTTTTGATTGTCGCAATAATCGTATCCTCTAATTCTCTTAGTTGTTCTTTATACATTCCGTTATCTCCTGAGCGTATCATGCGTTTTTCATTTTAAAACCAAGTGCATACATTTTCATCTGTTTAATCATCGCCAAAACACCGTTTGAACGGGTGGGTGATAAATGCTCCTGTAATCCTATTTCTTTGACAAACTCTAATTCATTATTAATGATGGCATCCGGTTCTTCCTCTGAAAGTGCTCTGACCAAAATTGCAACAAGTCCTTTTACAATAATTGCATCCGCATCTCCAGTAAAAACAACTTTGCCATCCTTATAGACGGCGTGTAACCATACGGTAGATTGACACCCTTTAATTATGTTTTCGTCTATTTTATGGGCCTCATCAATTAAAGGTAAATCTTTGCCTAACTCAATGATGTACTCGTATTTATCCATCCAATCATCATAAATGGCAAATTCATCTACTAATTCAATCTCTTTTTCACTCAAACTCATGATAACATTCTAATGGCTCTTTTTAAAGCCTTGATAAAGTAATCTACTTCTTCTTTCGTGTTATATAAACTGAACGAAGCTCTAATTGTTCCTGGAATACCATAATACTCCATTACGGGTTGCGTACAATGATGCCCAGTTCTAACAGCAACACCCTGCTGATTCAATAATGTGCCAACGTCATATGGGTGCAAATCTCCAACCAAAAATGAAATCAAACTACACTTTTTATCTGATGTACCGTAAATCTTAATTCCTTCTATTTCGCTTAGTTTTTCATGAGCGTACACCAGGAGGTCATTTTCATGCGCCGCAACCGCCTCTGTATCGATGCTCATAAACCATTCAATTGCTACCCCTAGTCCTATTACACCTGCAATGTTTGGTGTTCCAGCTTCGAACTTATGCGGTAATTCGTTGTATACAGTCCCACTCATTGAAACCGTTTTAATCATATCTCCACCACCTTGGTAGGGAGGCATAGCATTTAATACAGATTCTTTTCCGTAGAGTATTCCAGTCCCTGTAGGCCCAAAAACCTTATGGCCAGAGAAAACATAAAAGTCACAATCCAATTTTTGAACATCTACTTTAAAGTGCTGAATTGCCTGAGCACCATCTACCAAAATTTTTGCCCCAAACTTTTTTCCTTCTTCTATAATCTTCTCTACAGGATTGATTGTACCTAAAGAATTGGAAACATGTGAAACTGCAATCAATTTAGTTTTATCTGTTATTAAGTCAGATATATCATCAAGAATCCACTCCCCTTTGTTATTAATAGGAATGTATTTCAGCACCAAATTCTTATCATGCGCTAGCATTTGCCAAGGAACTATATTAGAGTGATGCTCTAATTCAGATATTAAAATTTCGTCACCCTCGCTTAGCATAGTTCCAAAAGAAGTCGCCACAAGGTTAATTCCATTTGTTGTTCCAGCAGTAAATATGATTTCGTGATCATATTCGGCGTTTAAAAAACGCCGAACAATTCTGCGCGACTCTTCAAAATTATCTGTACTTATCTGACTCAATTGGTGAACGCCTCGATGTACGTTTGCATTCTCTTGGTCGTAATACTGCTTAAGCCTATCTATTACCACTTGTGGCTTCTGGCTAGTGGCACCGTTATCAAAGTAAACATAGGGATTCTTGCCCTGGGATATGTTTAACAACGGAAAGTCTTTTCGCAGTGATTCTACATCAAAATGTGTAACTTGCATGCTACAAAATTAAGTGAGGTTTTACGTATAAACAAGCTTTATTTAGAATGGTTCTACTTAAGCGATCAAAACCTCATCTATTTCACATGTAAATGGGCAAATTAGAAGACTTTAAGGCAAACATCGAAGAAAGATATAATTTTGAAGGTGATTCACTTTTACTCGGAGCTGCAATGTTGGAAGGAGAACCAATAGAGGGGCTTCAAGTTAAAATTCCTCTGAAAACTCTAAACCGACATGGACTGATAGCAGGGGCTACCGGAACGGGTAAAACGAAGACTTTACAGATTTTGGCAGAACAAATGTCACTCAACGGTATCCCTTCCCTACTGATGGATTTGAAAGGAGATTTAAGTGGAATTGCTCAGCCGGGAACCACCAATAAACATGTTGAACACCGACATAAAATGCTGGGTCAAGCTTATGAACCAGAAAAACTTCTTGTCGAGCTTCTTACTATATCAGATGAAAAAGGGGCTAAACTAAAAGCAACAGTCTCTGAATTTGGCCCAACCTTATTGGCAAAAATATTGGGTCTTAATGATACGCAAGAAGGAATTTTGGCAATCATTTTTGCTTATTGCGATGACAATGACTTACCCTTATTAGACCTTAAAGATTTTAGAAAAACCCTCCAATACATTAACGGAGAAGGTAAAGAAGATATACAGGAAGAGTATGGTCAAATAT
This sequence comes from Crocinitomicaceae bacterium, assembly GCA_022447665.1. Classification (GTDB taxonomy): domain Bacteria; phylum Bacteroidota; class Bacteroidia; order Flavobacteriales_D; family Crocinitomicaceae; genus JAKVAQ01. Next base: position 34,725 of record JAKVAQ010000027.1, on the reverse strand, counting down.
CCAGTTCTTCAGTGAGTACAATAATGCGCAAAGTTGTTGAGCTTCAGCAACAGGGAGCAGAAAAATTTTTTGGAGAAGTTTCATTTGATGTTAATGACCTACTTTTCACCAATTCAAGAGGATTAGGACAAGTTTCGGTAATTCGTTTAGCCGATATTCAAAACCGTCCTAAACTTTTCTCAACGTTCATGCTGAGTTTATTAGCCGAATTGTACGAAACCCTCCCAGAAGCGGGTGATATGGACAAACCTAAATTATGTTTATTTATTGATGAGGCTCATTTAGTTTTTAATGAAGCGAGCGATGAACTGCTAGATCAAATCGAGGTGATTGTGAAGCTAATACGATCTAAGGGCGTAGGTATTTATTTCTGTACACAGTTGCCAACTGATATACCAGATGATGTATTAAGTCAGTTAGGATTAAAAATCCAGCATTCACTTCGAGCATTCACTGCAAAAGACCGAAAAGCAATTAAGCAAACGGCCGAAAATTATCCGATCTCAGATTTCTATAAAACAGATGAGATCATTACACAATTAGGAATTGGCGAAGCGTTAATCACAGGATTAAATGAAAAAGGAATTCCAACCCCGCTTGCTGCCACTTTATTGCGGGCACCAGCCACCAGGATGGATGTACTTACTCCTCAAGAAATCAATGAAATAGTAGAATACTCAACACTCACTGAAAAGTATAACAAAGAAGTGGATCGCGTTTCTGCTTATGAAATACTTGACGAAAAGATTCAAAAGGTTAAAAAAGAAGAACATTTAGCCGAAATGCTTAAGCAAGAGGAAAAGGAGAGAAAAGCTTTCGAAAAGTCTAGAAGCAAAAAGAAAACTTATAGCAGGAAAAAGAGTGTTCCCCGCAAAACGCGCAAGAGAAGGAAAACACCAAGTTATGGAGGTGGTAACTCTGGTGGAAGCTTGGGCGATACACTTGTAAGAGAAATTACGAGAGGCTTATTTGGAATTTTAGGAGGGAAAAGAAGATGGTAAGTAAACTCCCAAATACCGGCACCACAATCTTTACAAAAATGTCAGCCTTGGCAAATGAGTATTCTGCCGTTAATCTCTCTCAAGGTTTCCCAAATTTCCCAATAAGCGAGGAGCTTAAGTCATTTGTAAAAGAAGGCCTTGATTTAGAGCAAGTTCAATACGCCCCCCTTGCAGGAAGGCCAGATTTATTAGCAGCAATAGGCAATAAAATAAGTGCACAGCATGGGATTAAGATAGATGCGAAATCAGAAATTACCGTAACTGCTGGAGCAACACAGGCTATCTATTCTGCTATTTCATGTCTAATCAACGAAGGTGAGGAAGTAATACTTTTTGATCCCTCTTACGACTGTTACTCCCCCACGGTAATTTACAATAAAGGAATCCCCGTACGCTTAAAATTAAAGGTTCCGTCGTTTCGTATTAATTGGAATGAAGTAGAAGATCGTGTTAACAAGAATACACGATTAATAATTGTGAACAATCCCCATAACCCATGCGGAAGTGTTTGGACTGAGGAAGATATTCGTGCGTTGGAAAATCTATTGGAAAAACATCCTCAACTCTATGTATTGAGCGATGAAGTCTATGAACACATTCAATTTCAGGGAACTCATCAAAGCGTATTAAAAAGTGAACTTATTAGGTCGAGAAGCTTTGTAACATATAGCTTCGGTAAAACTTTTCATGTTACGGGATGGAAAACAGGTTATTGTGTGGCTCCGAAAGAAATGACCATTGAGTTTCGCAAGCATCATCAGTTTAACGTATTCTGTGTAAATAACACTATGCAATATGCACTCGCGAAATACCTAAAATCTGATTTAGATTGGACCGAAATTGCGCGATCCTACAAAAGAAGAAAAGAACTTTTTTTAGCAGCACTTACAGATTCACGTTTTAACCTATTACCATGCGATGGTACCTATTTTTGCCTGATGGATTACTCTTCAATTTCAAAAGAATCAGATGTAGCATTTACAGAACGCTTAGTTAAAGAAAATGGGATTGCCTTAATTCCTATTTCCGTTTTTTATGGCGACGGAACTGACAATAACTTAGTACGCGTGTGCTTTGCAAAAGATAATGAAACATTGACACGTGGAGCCGAATTATTATGCAAGATTTAAAGGTAACATATCTTCAGTCCCACCAATATTGGCAAGACAAAACGGCCAATTTAAACCACTTTTCTGATCTTTTGAAAAATGTTGGTGATACTGATCTGGTATTACTCCCAGAAATGTTCAATACCTCTTTTAGTATGGACAGTTCATTTGCGGAGGAAATTCAAGGTAACTCAGTACAGTGGATGATTGATCAATCGAAAGCCGGGAACTTTCTACTCGGTGCAACACTTATGATTAAAGAAGATGATGCTGTTTTTAATCGTTTCGTAATAGTTAATGGTAATGGGGTTCTAGCAGAATACAGCAAAATGCATTTATTCTCTCACGCAGGTGAAACTAAAGAATTTACTGCGGGAACTGAGAATTCAATAATTGAAATAAATGGTTGGAAGATTTTAATGAAGGTGTGTTATGACTTGCGTTTTCCATTGGACTCTAGAAACCAATTCAACAACCCTTACGATTTGGCAATATATCTTGCGAACTGGCCAGCCAAAAGAAGTTATGCGTGGTCTACGCTTCTCAAAGCAAGAGCCATAGAAAACCAATGCTTTGTAATAGGTGTCAATCGTATTGGAAAAGATGGAAATGGACACGCATATGATGGAAGTTCAGCCATACATGATCCGTGGGGAAATACGATTCACGAGTCGGAAAATAGAGACGAAATCTATACTACTACGCTAGACTATAAAGAACTTCAAAAGATTCGCGAAAACTTTAATACATTAAAGGACGAAGTTTAAACTGAAACAAATTAAATCTCCGTTAAATCGTTTAAAGATACCGTTTGCTCAATGAAACCCCTAAATTCCTAAGTAAAAAGACCTTGTATACAAACCCTTTTTACTATATTTACGTTCTTGCAAACAGAAAAATTAACAGTAATTTAAATTAAAACACATGAAAAAAGTTTACTTAGCTGCTTTGAGTATTGGGCTCTTAGGGACTGCGATGGCTCAAACAACGACGGCTGAAAAAGGAAATCAGCCTTATGAACGTAACACCAAAGATGTGACGTTTAAACATTCTGATTCATATGATAGAGCACCTGGTGACCCTATCGTAACATACGATTTCTCAACAATGACTGGTGTTGCTACTCCAACGGATACAGACGGACATATGTGGACAGTTGAAACATCACTTCCAGCATCTATGGATGGATATATCGGCGCAATAACGTCTTCAACTGCTGCAAACGGTTTTGGATGCTTTAACGGAATTGAGCATTTAGTAGCAGGTTCAGTAGATCCTCAAAATGTATCTTTAGAACTAGGACCTTTTGATATGTCGAGTTTCACTGCTGCGACTCTTACTTTTGAGCAAGCACATAGAGCGTTTAATTCAGACTTATGTTTTGTAGAGTTTTCTACTGATGGAGGTAGTTCTTGGCCAACTTCTATCCAAATTAACGAGGATCACCCTGGAAATGGAGCTACTTTCAATGAAACTATTACGTTAAATGCAGCTGTTTTAGGCGGTGCTACTAACGCTATGATTAGATTCCGTTGGGAAGAGCTTTCAGGTGATGACGAGTTCGGTTCAGGATACGGATGGATGGTTGATGACGTCACCGTTTTAGAGCCTTATAATACTGATCTTGAGCTTACTGCTTCTTACCACAGAATGGGATTAGGAGAAGCTGGATGGGACGGTGGATTAGAGTATTTCTTAATTCCGACTACTCAGATCTCTGAAATTACATTCATTGGTGAAACTGAAAACTTCGGTGGAACTACTCAAGCTAACGCAGTATTTACTGCTGACGTAACTGGGGCTGGTACTTACACTGGTACTTCTACTGCTGCTGACATTCCTGTAGGTGGAACTGATTCTGTTTCTTGTACTGCAACTTTCACTCCTTCAGCTGTTGGCACTTACGATATCGTATACTACTGGGGTTCTGATGGAACTGAAGATGTAACTGGAAACGATTCAGCTTACTCGGCTATCGCTGTAACTGATTATTTATACTCTAGATCAAACGGAGCAATTTCTTCAACTTTCTCTAACTGGTCAGGTGGATCTGGTCAGCCAGCTGCAATTGGTAACGAAATGGTAATATTCGCTGACGGTGTTGTCGGTGGTGCTGACGTTTATTTCGGAACTGGCGCTGATGAAGGTGACGAAGTAGTTGTTGTTCTTTACAAATTCGATGGAACTGATTTCCAATTAGAGTTAGAGCATGAGCACACTTTAGGTGCTGGTGAACCAGGTACTTTTGTTGAAATGAGATTCGAAGAGTCTATGGACGTAGTTGATGGTGACATTATATTAGTAACTGCTGGTCACTATGGAACTGATACTCCAATCGGAATGACTCAAAGTACTCAACAAGGTTCTGTAATTGGAACTGATGGTGCTGGTGCTTTCGTTAACTTAATCGATCCTGAAGCTGTAGCAATTGACCTACACATGAGAAGCTATGTTGGTATCGAAGATGAGCCAGTTGTTGGATTCAACATTGGTCAAAACGTACCTAACCCGTTTGATAATACTTCAATGATTTCTTATTCTTTAGAGAACGAAGCTGATGTTTCTATCGAGATCGTTGATATCACTGGTAAAGTTGTTAAAACTATCAATAAAGGAACTCAAACTGCAGGTGACTACCAAATTATCTTAGATGCTAACGATTTTGCAGAAGGATCTTACTTCTACACTTTCACTGTTGGTACTCAAAAGGTTACTAAGAGAATGGTTATTACTAAGTAGTAAACTTTTTATATAATCCCATTTGGGATATTAACCCTGGTGATAATTTCGCCAGGGTTTTTTTATTTCTTTACGCGTCAAAATAAGCTTCATTCTGAGTAAATTTACAGGAATGAATATCCAAGAGTTCAGAGGCATTTATTCCAACTCAAACCAAGTAGCCTCTGTGATAAATCAACTCCAATTTGCAGAGGAAACCATTTCCCTGAATGGAATGGTAGGCTCTTTCCCTTCGGTTATTGCCAATTCAATAATTTCGAAAACTAGTAATTCGCATCTTTTCTTGCTAAACGATAAAGAGGAAGCAGCTTTCTTTTTAAACGACCTACAAGACCTCAACAAAGAGGACGATGTAATCCTGTTCTATCCACATAGCTATAAAAAACCGTATCAGTTTGAAAGCACAGATAACTCAAATGTTGTTTCAAGGGCAGAAGTATTAGAAAAGGTTAATAGGTATAAACGTGTTATCGTTGTTTCATACCCTGAAGCGATTTTCGAAAAAGTAGTAACGAAGAAGAAATTTGCCCAGAGTATATTAGAATTTAAAAACGGTGCCTCCTACTCGCTAGATTTTGTGAATGAACTATTTCTAGAACACAAATTTGAAAAGGTAGACTTTGTTAACCATCCAGGAGAGTTCGCTATTCGAGGTGGAATCGTGGATGTATATAGCTATTCAAATGACGAACCATACCGCATAGAATTCTTCGGAGATGAAGTCGACTCTATACGTACATTTCATCCGGTGAACCAGCTTTCAATTAAAACTTATGATCGTTGCACGGTAGTTCCTGATATAAGAGAACTCAAGAAGAAAGAAATCAAAGAAACCTTCTTAAAGTTTATTCCTGATCAAACTACTGTGTGGGCAAAAGACTTGGACTTTGTTTCCAATAAGTTAGACGAGGAATACAAAAAAGCACAGGAGATTTATGTAAATCTTGAATCTCAAACCGTACAATACTCAGCACCAAACGAATTGTTTTATCAAGGCCAGATCTTCAGTAACGAGGTCAAGAGCTTTAACCGAATATACTTCGGAAATCAAAATCCTAAATCAACCACTAATCTCGATTTCAAAGTTGACTTACAACCTAGCTTCAATAAGCAATTCCCGATTCTAATAGAGAACCTTACTAAACGCAAAAGTGAGGGGTACGAAAATATAATCATCTCTAACCAACCTAAACAAATAGAGCGTCTTTACTCGATTTTTGATGACCTTAACGCTGAGGTAAAATTCACTACTCTCGGATTTACGCTCCATGAGGGATTTGTTGATCACGAGAACAAGATAGTTTGCTATACCGACCATCAAATCTTTGAACGTTATCATAGATTTAGGCTAAAAGAAGGCTTTAAGAGCAATCAGCAGGCACTCACACTGAAAGAAATCTATAATCTTCAAAAAGGAGATTTTGTGACGCATATTGATCATGGTATCGGCCAATTTTCAGGTTTGGAAATTATTGATGTAAACGGAAAACCGCAGGAAGCAATTAGATTAGTATACAAAGACAAAGATGTTCTCTATGTATCGATACACTCATTGCATAGAATTGCAAAATATACAGGCAAAGAAGGAACAATTCCTAAACTAAATAAGATTGGCTCACAGGCTTGGACGAATACTAAGAATAAAACCAAAGCCAAAGTAAAACAAATTGCCTACGACCTAATAAAACTATATGCCAAGCGAAAGCAAGAACCTGGATTTGCTTTTTCACCAGATAACTACCTTCAAAATGAATTGGAGGCCTCTTTCATTTATGAAGATACACCCGATCAACTAAAAGCAACAAAAGACTTCAAAAAAGATATGGAGTCTCCTAATCCGATGGATAGATTAATCTGTGGAGATGTTGGTTTCGGTAAAACTGAAGTGGCGATTCGAGCGGCTTTTAAAGCCGTATGTGACAGCAAACAAGTAGCAGTACTCGTACCCACAACGATTCTCTCATTACAACATTATAAAACGTTTTTTAAACGTTTAAAAGGGTTGCCATGCAATATCGATTACCTCAATAGATTCAAGTCACAGAAGCAAACTACGGAGACTTTAAAGAAATTAGAGGCAGGTGAGATCGATATCATTATAGGAACACATAAATTGGTCGGTAAAAAGGTAAAATTTAAGGACCTCGGACTAATAATTATTGATGAAGAACAAAAATTTGGCGTTGGTGTAAAAGATAAATTAAAGCTCTTTAAAGCATCAGTTGATACCTTGACCTTGACCGCTACCCCTATTCCTCGAACCTTGCAATTTTCATTAATGGGCGCACGAGATTTATCGGTGATTAATACTCCTCCACCCAATCGACAGCCGGTCGAAACAGAACTCATTACATTAAATGAAGAAATTATTCGTGATGCCGTTTCCTATGAACTAGAACGGGGAGGTCAAGTATTCTTCGTTCACAATCGCGTACAAAACATTCATGAAGTAGCGGGAATGATTTCTCGCCTTTGTCCTGGGACACGTATAGCAGTTGGTCACGGACAAATGGATGGTGAGAAATTGGAACGTATAATGAGTGATTTTATTGAACACGAATATGACGTTCTCGTAGCGACAACAATCATTGAATCAGGTATAGATGTTCCTAATGCGAATTCTATTATCATAAACAATGCTCAGAACTTTGGTTTAAGTGATTTACATCAAATGCGTGGACGTGTAGGTAGATCGAATAAAAAAGCATTTTGTTATTTAGTTGCTCCACCACTTCACTTATTACCAAGTGACTCGCGAAAACGATTAGAAGCTATTGCACACTTTTCTGAATTAGGTTCTGGCTTTAACATTTCTATGCGTGATTTAGATATTCGAGGTGCAGGAGATTTGTTAGGAGGAGAACAGTCTGGATTTATTAGTGATATTGGATTTGATATGTATCAGAAGATACTTAATGAAGCCATTCAAGAATTAAAAGAAGAAGAGTTTAAAGACCTGTTCCAGGAAACGGAGGGCGAAGAAGTTGAATTTGTAACTGATTGTTCATTAGAAACTGATCTTGAATTACTGATCCCTGATACGTACGTAAATAGCGTAAATGAACGACTCGCCTTGTATCAAGAATTGGATGGGATAGATACAAAAGAAGGACTCGACGATTATAGAAAAGGTCTAGAAGATCGTTTTGGAGAGCTACCTCAATCTGCATCTGCTTTAATAGACTCTATGCATTTCAGATGGCAAGCCAAAAAAATTGGGTTTGAGAAAGTTGTTTTGAAGAGTAAAAAAATGATCGGCTATTTCATCACAAAGCAAGAATCACCTTATTTCCAATCACCTCGATTTACACAAGTACTTAAGTTCATTCAAACCAATCCATCCGATTGTAAAATGGATGAGAAAAATAATAAACTAAGACTTGTTTTTACGAATGTTGAAGGAATTGAAAAAGCGTTGCGAAACCTTGATCGTATTCAAGGTACCAAGAGCTAGTTCAATACTATTCTTTCCTCTAAGATTTTACCATTCACATTAAATCGCGCTATATAAACACCAGATTCATATTCGGCTAAATTGAGATACGCTCCCTCCTCAATACTTTGATTGATTAATAGTTGACCATCTAAGGAATATAAACTCACGCTGGTATTTGCTTGAACGTTTGTAAACTGAACACAATCCACAGTAGGATTTGGGAATATATTGATTGGCTCTAAAGTTAAATCCGGAGTATTCACAAAATCACTAATCTGGGCTGCCATCATATCCTTTTCATCACCATCATTCGACATCCCGCACATTAAATACACCCGGCCATCAATTACAAATGAACCCGGAGCCCATCGTCCACCTCCAGGATGCGCATTTAGTTCTGACCAAGAATCAGTTAGTGGGTCATATTCCCAAAACTCTCCTGTAGGTAGATTATCATGTGTTTCACCCTGACCACTTAACAAATAGCCTTTACCATCATTTGAGAATTGTGTTCCTGCCACTCTTCCTTGCGCCGGTAAACTCGCCATCTCGGTCCATGAGTCTGTTGTAGGATCATAGCGATAAAAGTCATCAAAAATATCGGGACCTGAGTGCCCCATGCCAACGTAAACATAATCTCCTATTCCAAAATAAAATGGATGGTGACGATCATCAGATGGGAAATCTGCCTTACTCGTCCACGTATCTGCTGCGATATCATACTCCCACCAATCTCCCAAATCACCACTTGAACTTCCGCCACATCCCATATAAATATTACCATCGAGGTAAACCATTGCCGGGTGAATTCTTGCAGAACCAGGAAATGGTGCTAATTCAGTCCAAGAATCTGTTACCGGATCATATTCCCACCAATCAAAAAGATATGTCGTAGTGCCCATAGAAGGATTAAAATTCAACCCAAAACCTACATAACCTTTTGTCTCAGAATTTACTGCATATGAATAACCTCTTGATAATCCAGGAAAGCTAGATCGTTTTGTCCAGGTATCTGATGAAGGATCATAGCTGTAGAAATCACGAAATGATTGATCTAAAGAATTAGCTCCTCCCATTAAATACCCTACTCCGTCAATAGTGAAGGTTGTAGGATGATGACGCGAGAAAGAAGTTGGGACATCAGCTTTTGTTGTCCACGTTTGACCAAAAGCAAATAGTGGAAGAAAGTAAGGTAGTACTGTTAATTTTCTCATAGAAACGAATTTATAAAAGAGTCGTCCCTACACTAAAGTAATTACAAATAAATGCTTAGAATCTCAGTAAAATTGTACGTTTGAACTTTTCTCTTACTTAATTGTCTCGGGTACCCTCATGTTTAACCCAAGTCTTTCATTCAATTTTTCAGTAAGATATACTCCCAATAGCGGAGATTCATGATCGGCATTTTGATGGATAAAAAAGGCCATGTCTTTCATTCCTTCATCCACCCATTTTTCAATTCTATTTACCCAGTCATCCAGTCTTTGGTAATCCAATCCGTGTAGCGCTCCTACAAATCTCACAAAAGGCTGATGACCAGTCATTCGCATATGTAGCATATCTCGTCTACCTGGTGTGTCTACCAATATATTTGAGATGTTTTTGGAAGCTAATAAATCACAATACTCATTATAAACTGCCTCTTCTTTAAACCAATCTTCATGGCGTACCTCAATTGCTAACTTGACATCACTTGGCCAATGGTCAACGAAATCAATAAGCTTATTTAAATGTTTCGGTGAATAGCGGTTGTTTAATTGTAAAAAGATTGTTCCCAATTTTTCCTTCAAACCGGATACTGCAATTAAATATTCATCTACCAATTCGTTTACATTCTTTAACTGTCGGTAATGAGAAATTTGTTGCGTAAGTTTTGGGAAGAATATAAAGCCATCTTCGGTTATTGATCTCCATTTTTGATATTGCTCAATTGGATATCGCTGATAGAATGTCGCGTTTAATTCAATACTGTTGAATTGGGTTGAGTAGTACTCCAACTCATTCTTTGTGCCCTTTGGATAAAAATTCCTCAGGTCTTTTTTGTTCCACTTGGGGCACCCAATAAAAATTTTTGGCGTTTCTACTTTGTCAAGCGAGGCGAAAAGTTTTTGGGTGTCTGGATGATCTTCAGATAGTGTAAAATCTATTTCTTCTGGATTGTCTACTTTACCGAATTTCATTGCATTAATTTATAGCCAAATTATAGAATATATTACTACCTCAAATTAGAGTTTCATATATTTCATTCATATTTGTGGATAACCACATGATAGATAAACTAAAATATATTCTTGATCGGCCAAAAATTTGGGTAATTCTAGTTGTTTTAGTTACGCTATTGGTGAGTATTAATACCCGATACTTCACTCACGGTCATACGAGTCCTGAAAACGTGACCTATACGAAATACAACAATTACAAGATCTTCCAGAGTTCTTCGAACCATTTTTTTTCAGATCAAAAGCTATATGTTGGTCATCCTGCAGAACATTATGATCTTTACAAGTATACCCCCACCTTCTCGGTTCTTTTTGCAATTATTGCTTGGACACCTGATGTCATTGGGCTCTCCATATGGAATCTTCTAAATGTACTGGTATTGGTATTCGGCATCTATAGTTTGCCCAGGCTTACTAAAATAGAAAAGAGTTTAATTGTGGTTCTCATATTTACTCAACTCATGGTAAACCTTCAAAATGAGCAATCCAACTCTTTGATTACTGGACTTATTCTAATCGCCTACTCCTTAATGGAACGAAAAAAAATGTTCTTAGCCATTCTTTGCCTAGGACTTACAGTTTTCATAAAATTATTTGGTATAGTGGCTTTTGTTCTCATTCTTTTATATCCGAACCGCGGTAAATCAATACTTTATAGTACAGCATTAATATTGATAATGGGCTTAATTCCAGGATTTTTTGTAGGCTTTCAAGACTACTTCAACATTCTTAAAGACTATGGCGTTTTGTTAGCAAATGACCATTCAGTCTCCTTTGGTTTTTCTGTAATGGGCATACTAAATGCTTGGTTTGCTGTGGAACCTAGCAAAATACTCATGGTATTATTTGGTGCTATCCTCTTCCTCTTACCACTACTTCAACTCAAGAAATTCGAGATTCAAAACTTTCGACTAGGTATACTTTGTAGCTTATTGATATGGTTGATTTTATTCAATCATAAATCAGAATCACCAACCTTGATCATAGGTACCACAGGTTTTATCCTTTGGTATGTAGCCAATAAAAAGAATCTATACCTAAACATTCTCTTCGGTATTAGCTTTGTCTTTATTTGCCTGAGTCCTACAGACATCATTCCGCAGAACATTCGCTTTGATTATATACAGCCCTTGCTATTAAATATCTTTTGTATGCTCGTGTTTTGGTTGGTCCTACAAGCGCAGCTATGGAAGAAGAAAGCCTAGTTTATTTACGAATAACGCAAATTAATTGATCGCTTATTTATTTCAATTGTGATCTCCACAGTTTCATAATGATCTTTGAAGTATGAAACTATTATTGACAACACTATTATTCATTGTTTCCATCAACAGTTTTTCTAAAGATGAAAAAAAGTGGAATGATAAATACAAAGTCAACTTTGGCTCAGGCCTAAATTATAATGACTATCAAACAATGTCGTTAAGTCTAGGGTTTTATGTGAAAAATGGATTTTGTATTGATCTCTACAGATCAACAAGTGGAGTAGTCTCTAAAAATTTGCCTAATGATTATCTCAGATCATACACTACTCTTTTTGGTATCACTCGAAAGCATGGATTACCTTTTGACTACATGAATAGAAAAGGTATAATGATCGGCAAGGGTATAAGTACCCGAAATAGTCTTGGAAATATTCTTTTCAAGGTTGGTGTATCAAAGAATAATTATACAGTTGCACACAATTTTGAAGCAAACCCTAAATTCAATCATTACAATGGAGAATCTAATTATGTTCATTCCAATAAAGCAATTTCGAACTATGGATTTATTGCGGAAATCGAGGGTCAATTGGCCTTTTCTAAGGCATTAGGTTTTTCTATTGCACCTAATATTAACATAAATTCATCAGAGAAACATTTCGGAGTTCGATTTAAACTGATCGTTGGTAAAATTCAATAGTCTATCTCACCACAATCTTCTTAGACAATACATCGTAACCAACAATAACTTTTAGGAAAAAAACACCAGACGGCTGTTCTAATTGTACCGCATGAAATTATTCGTTGACCAAATCATAACTATAAACCAGGTCACCGTTCATATCATGAATAGTAAGTGTTCCGAAAGGTATAATTTCATTAAAACTTAACTTAAAAGTGCCATTAGACGGGTTGGGAAATGTATTTAGCACGAAGCGCTTTGATTTTTTTAACTCTTATTGCCAATCCTCTGCATTACCACTGCGTGTATTCCAAGTTCCTTTAACGACAAAAGAACCAGCTATCTGCGTTAAACCAGTTGTTAATCGCCCTAAGCTCTCTAGTTTTCCATAAACCTCGAGTTTTTCAGTAAAGATTTCTCCTCGGTTAATTAATGTTGCCCCACGGTCTATATATTCTTTCCGTTGAATAAAGCGCTCCTCCTAGACCAACTTCCAATACCGTTTTAAATACAACAATGGTAGAATCGGAGCCGATAATGTGATTCACTTGGATAGTATCACAACCTTTTGGAAGCACTCCTGTTGACCACACATTGGGATTAAACCAATATCCGTTCGTAACATTAGAAACTGTTGTGCTTTTACCAAAAAGCGGTAAAAAAAGAACACATAATATGATAAACTTCCATCTCCCCGTCCTCTCAATTATCATAACTAAGAGAGCAGGAAATGTTACAGGTTCTTAGCCAAAGAGTTCTTTAGCGTTATCTGCAAATAATTTCACTGCAATAGCAAGAAGAATGATACCAAAAACCTTCTGCAAAATAGCTATACCTCCCGAACCCAGAAGTCTTTCAATTCTTCTAGTTAGCTTTAATACAATAAAGACAAGGACGATATTCAAAACCACCGCGACCGCAATATTAATTGCTGCATATTCCACACGTAATGAAATCAACGTAGTCATAGTTCCTGCTCCAGCAATTAATGGAAAAGCTAGCGGTACTATAGATACAATTTTGTAGTTAGACGAATCATCCTTGAATAATTCTATTCCAAAAATCATTTCAAAAGCCAACGCAAATAGTATTAAAGAACCAGCTACTGCGAAGGCTTTAATGTTTACTCCTAACACACCCAATAACATTTCACCCGCAAATAAAAACACCAGCATAATTCCAAGTGCCACTAAAGATGCTTTTAAAGCTTGAATCTCTCCCGCCTTTTCTTTCAATTTTATAATCACCGGAACATTACCTATAATATCAATAACGGCGAACAAAACCATAAAGGCTTTACCCATTTCTACGATGTTAAATTCCATAAGTGTAATTTTAAAAAAGTCGGCAAAGATAGATTGTTTTTCAAGAATCTAGTCTTTTATTAATAATTTTTCGATGGTTGGCGCAAAAAACTCATGCTCAACCTTTAGCACTGCTTTTTGAATTTCTTCTGGAGAGGAACAATCGCGTATATCGCAAGACTCCTGAAGAATTATTTCACCTTCATCATATCGCTCATTCACATAATGAATTGTAATTCCTGATACTTCTTCCTTATTTTCGAATACCGCTCGATGCACATTCATCCCGTACATTCCTTTTCCTCCGTATTTTGGAAGAAGTGCTGGGTGAATGTTTACCATTTTATTATGATAAGCCTTAGATAGATCTGGTGAAATCATTTTTAAATATCCGGCCAAAATCACGAATGAAACTCCATGAATTCGAAGTGCTTGAAGCAAAATACCGTTGTTCATATCATCTTTAGCGTGAATAAATACGGGTAATTTATGTTTTCTACCTCTATCAATAACCCCTGCATTTTGGTTATTGGTTACAATCAATGCTATCTTAATTTCCTCATTTCCTTCAAAGTAATCAATTATTGCTTGAGCATTCGATCCTCCACCCGAGGCAAATATGGCTAACTGTTCCATAAGCGGTAAGTAAAACTATTTTTAAACGACTATATTTGAGACAAAGGTAATCCAAGCGACAAATACCGCAACCCAATGAATGAAGAACATCCATTTATAGATTATAAACAACAGTCCTTTAGCGAGGAAGAAACGATAGAAAGGTCAAAAGAATTTTACACTTACATGAATCGTAGAAGAAGTGTAAGAGATTTTTCAGATAAACATGTACCAAAAGAAGTAATTGATAATATCTTATTAACTGCATCTACCGCGCCTTCCGGAGCACATAAACAACCTTGGACTTTTTGTGCCATTAGTAATGCTACCTTGAAGAGTAAAATCAGAGAAAAAGCAGAAATTGAAGAAAGAAAAAATTATGATGGTAGAATGAGCGACAGTTGGTTAAAAGACCTTGCTCATTTAGGTACTGATGCCGTTAAAGAATTCATCGACTTTGCGCCATGGATCGTAGTTATGTTTAAGAAATCTTACAACATAGAAGAAAACGGTGAAAAAAGTAATAATTACTACGTAAATGAAAGTGTTGGAATTGCCGCCGGTTTTTTAATCTCGGCAATTCACCAGGCTGGACTAGTGACATTAACCCATACTCCTAGTCCTATGAACTTTTTAGCTGAGGTTTTAGAGCGTCCTGAAAACGAAAAAGCATTCCTACTTTTACCGGTGGGTTATGCTGCTGAAACCTGCAAGGTTCCTGACCTTAAGCGTAAGGACTTAGACGAAATTGCAATTTATTTTGAGTAAATTTTGATTTTCTAGGTATATGTACTTTCTTTGCACATTGAATAAACCAATAAAACAGATAATATGTCTGATGTAAAGTCAAGAGTAATGTCTATCATAGTAGACAAATTAGGAGTAGCAGAAGATGAAGTAACTGCAGAAGCAAGCTTCACTAACGATTTAGGTGCTGATTCTTTAGATACTGTAGAATTAATTATGGAATTCGAAAAAGAATTTAACATCGCTATTCCAGACGATCAAGCTGAAAAAATTCAAACTGTAGGTGATGCTATCGCTTACATCGAAGGAAACGCAAAATAAAACCCCTTCAACCCACAAAATCTTAGTTTAAATTTGTACGACTTATTATGGAGTTAAAAAGAGTTGTTGTAACTGGTTTAGGCGCATTAACACCTATTGGAAACAATCTTAATGAATATTGGGAGAGTTTGAAAAATGGTGTGAGCGGTGCTGCACCCATAACTTCTTTTGATCCGGAGTTATTTAAAACAAAATTCGCGTGCGAATTAAAGAACTTTGATGTTTCTGAACATTTAGATCGGAAACAAATAAGAACAATGGATTTATTTTCCCAGTACGCCATGGTTTCCTCAGCGGAAGCTATGGTGGACTCGGGACTAGATCTTGAGTCTATCGACCTTGACAGAACCGGAGTAATCTGGGGTTCTGGAATTGGAGGTCTAAAAACATTTCAAGAAGAAGCTAAAGAATATTGGTTAGGTGATGGTACACCACGCTTTAACCCTTTCTTTATTCCAAAAATGATTGTGGACATTGCCGCTGGACATATTTCTATGAAGTATGGCTTAAGAGGACCGAACTATGTTACGGTTTCGGCATGTGCTTCCTCTAACAACGCATTAATTGATGCAACAAACCTTATTAGACTTGGTAAGTCTGATGTAATTGTCTCTGGAGGTTCTGAGGCTTGTGTAAACGAGCACGGAATTGGAGGATTTAATGCTTTAAGAGCACTTTCTACTAGAAACGATGATCCAAAAACAGCTTCTCGTCCGTTTGACGTTGATCGTGAAGGATTCGTACTAGGTGAAGGTTCTGGAGCAATCATACTTGAAGAATTAGAGCATGCGAAAGCACGTGGAGCTAAGATTTATTGTGAAATCGTAGGTTCAGGGCTTTCTGCAGATGCACATCACCTGACAGCTCCGCATCCAGATGGATTAGGTGCTATTAGCGTAATGAAACAAGCCATTGCTGAAGCTGGAATTTCTACCTCAGATATTGATTACATTAATGTTCACGGTACTTCTACACCGCTTGGTGATATAGCTGAGACCAAAGCGATTAAGGAAGTATTTGGAGAAGATGCTTATAACTTGAACATCTCTTCAACAAAATCAATGACAGGACACCTATTGGGTGCGGCGGGAGCAATTGAAGCGATCGCTTGTATTATGGCAATCAAAGATGGTGTGGTTCCTCCAACGATCAACCACTTCACTGATGATCCTGAAATTGACAATAAATTAAACTTCACGTTTAACAAAGCACAAGAGAAAGAAATCAATTACGCACTAAGTAATACTTTCGGCTTTGGTGGTCACAATACCTCAGTAATTTTTAAATCTTATAAGGACTAAACCTCGTGTTTCGTCTTTTCGATTTCTTTAAAAAAAATTCGAAGCCTTCTAAAGGGCTTGAGGGATACATACACAAGAATTTCGGATACCATATTAAGGATTTAACGCTTTTTGAAACGGCACTTACCCATAAGTCCTTTAGTAATACCAAGCAGGATCTTGAAAGTAACGAACGCCTCGAATATTTAGGGGATACGGTTATTGATCTTATTGTAGCGGACTATCTGTACGCCAATTTCCCAAAGAAAGATGAAGGGTATTTAACGATGGTAAAAGCCAAAATCGTTAACCGTAAAATGCTGGCTTACATTGGCGGTGAATTAGAATTAAGAAATCATATAAATTATGATTCAGGGCGTTCAATACGACTTGAAACACTAGAGGGAAATGCGTTGGAAGCCATTATTGGAGCCATGTATTTAGAAGCGGGTTATAATCAATGTAAAAAGAGCTTTCTTTCTCACATCCTCGAAAAGTACATTGATTTCGACGAAGTATTAACCCAAGAAATCGATTTTAAAAGTACTTTGCTTATTTGGGCGCAAAAGAATAAGATTGCGCTAAAATTCGTTATTACGGACGACGCTAAGAAGGAAAACGATTTCATTTATTCGGCGAAGGCTACTATAAATGGAAAAGATTGGGGGCAAGGGAAAGGAAAATCAAAGAAAGAGGCAGAACAACATGCCTCTAAAGAAACTTTGCAGTTATTGGGAATTGATGCTTCGTTGCGTTAATCTTGCTAGTATAGCATTCCTCCTAGTCTCTTGTTCTGAAAAGAACCCTCAGGAGTTATTTAATCAAAAAAGTGATCAAGCCCCCGTGCTTACGCACGATAAAGTGGACAGCGTTTATGACACTTCCGAAAAAGTAGCTTACTTAGACATTCCAGAATCCTACAGGAAATACTCAGACCCTAACAATGACCATTTATCCAAACTAAAAGGTAAGAAGTATTTAGTTGTTCAGGGTGATGAAATCTACACTTATGTTGTCGGAAAATTTCCTTACAACCGATTTTTATTACTCAAAGAATAAAGAAGACTTAACTAAAAACCAAACTTTGTTTTGCCTTCTCGACAAAGAACTTTTACACCTAATTTTAGACTTCATGTTGGAATTGGAGGAAAACGGCTTCAATAAATATGGATTCCTAGTTAGAGAAGCTCATCGCCATCCGTTCTACAATTACGTTAAAGGAGGCGCTAGCCGCAGTCAACATATTTAAGGTACAGCCGCTGATTTAACTATCGAAGATATTAATGAAGATGGTATAATCTCAGATATCGACAAAGATATTGCTTTA
>JAKVAQ010000027.1:0-16645 GCA_022447665.1 Crocinitomicaceae bacterium | reverse complement strand
AGATGGTAAACCTATTTCTCTTGCGGAAAGAATAACGACATTGATGCGTTAATCGTATTGTAGCTTTCTAAAGGCTCTGTTAAATCTTCTTCGATTTCCGAATAAGAAACATCTTGATTGTTCAAATAAGTGAACATTTCGAATTCATCTGAACGAAGATAGTCAGAAGGAACATCTTCTACTTCTTGCACCTGAGCAATTGATGCAGTCTGAACCTCAGGAGAACCGTCCTCTTCAAGTAAGAATTCTGAGAAATCGTTTTCGAAATTGGTAGTCGCTGTTAAAACTTGAGAATCAAAATTTGCTTTGTCGAAATCAAAGTCATTTACATTCCTGTCTACTTTGCTGAAAATAGAATATAATTCGGCTTTCTGCTCTTCAGTAAGAGCAAACCTAAAGACCACCGTAGCGATCAGTATAATCATTCCTATTTTAGCAGCTTTGGCTTCCATTTTCAGCGTAGGGGCGTCAAACATAATAATTATACGAATAGAAACCAACTCAAATTGCCAGTAAATACTGCAACTTCAAGATAATTTAACCCAAAAAGGTACTTAATACGTTTTTAATACGAATTACTTATACTTCCTAAGTGAAGATTACTTGGTAAGGATTAGTCGCCTCTATAGGATTTACAATTAAAACTGGAATTTGCGCCTCGTTAGTAATCATGTACTGTTCATGATTCCCACCAAACAACGGTACTAATGCATTCTTCTGAAGATTCATAATTGCAATAAGGTCTGCATCTACTTTAACGGCATGCTTCACTACCTCCTTATTGAAATTACCTGAAGGTGCTAAGGTAGTTGTCACTTCAATTTCGCGTTCATCAAAGAATTTCTTCGCGAAAATGATATTTGCTTTTACAGTGTGCTTCAAAAACTCGTCGCTTTCATCTGGAATAACTACATGTACTCTTGAGTTAAAGTACTTGGCCATATTGGCAACAAGCGTAAGTTTTTGCTTTGTTTCTTTATGAAGATCCAACGGCACAACAATATCATCATAACCAGAATCATTGATTTTATGCTCTTGAACAATAATGAACGGAGTAGGTGAACTCGTCACAACTTTTAGCGCGTGTGAACCAGTAATATGTTGCCATCCAGAAGCACCATGTGTGCCCATGAAAATTAGTTCAATCCCAATCTCAGCCGAGAACTCAGCAATGTCATCAAAAATATTGCCTACACGAATATGGTTAATGGTTTCAGCATCACCACCAACAGAAACATTCCCTTTAATCTTGTTAACAGCGTCTTCTAATTTCTCTTTAGACTCCTTAATGTCTTCTTTCTTGCCAACTACATGCAATACATGAACTTCGGCATTTAAAACATTTGCCGTAACTAAAGCATGAACAACCGCACTCTCGGCAACTTCAGTAAAATCAAACGGAACTAATAGTTTCTTCTTATTCATTATATAGGGGTTTTTGGTTTTATATCACAAATTTAAATATTCTCTTGTATTAACCTTTTTACAAAAGGGATTTCTTCAAGTTTTTTTCAACTTTAAACGAGTTCGTCTTTTTATTATCGCATTTGTGAAAATACTACCAACAATTATTAACGATCCAACATAAAACCCTGTCGACATAATTTCTGTGTCTACACCTGTTAAAACACCGTAAAGCACAACAATTAAAATCGTATAAATTGGCTCCATATTTATACTAATACTTACCGTAAAAGGACTCAGTTTTTTCATTACCCAAACACTCACTAAAAAAGCTATGCTTGTGCATACAGAACTCAATAGCAATAGGTAAAGAAAATCTGACATACTCATTACGAAGAATTGGCTATTTACGTTGCCTGAAACAAACACAAAAATCAACATGATCAAAGCACCTCCCAACATTTCAAAAGTGGTAATCTCTAATGGATTAATTTTTTGTTGCATAAACTTTCCATTTTTCACCGTAAAAAGCGCTGCTAAAAACGCAGATAAGAGTCCACATAAAATGCCTATGGCATAGCCTGTTTCAAATCCAAAAATGATGGTAATACCAGCTATTATGCAAAAGCTCAATACAAGTTCAGCGGTTGAGAATTTACGTTTGAATAAAATAGGCTCCAATATAGACGTGAACAATGTTGAACTTGACATACAAATTACGCCTATTGATACTGTACTAAGTTTAATTGCTAAAAAGAAAAAGAACCAATGCAACCCAACAATTATCCCCGTAAGAAATAACTGCACCTTTTGAGGTTGGCTAGCCCGCTTACGTTTTCTGTAAAAAAGCCCCATGAATAAGGCAAAAATGAATGCCAATGCGGTCCTAAAAAATGTAATCTTTTCCGCAGGCAATTCAATAACATCTCCGAGTATTCCAGTAAACCCCCAGATGAAAACAATTAAATGTAATATTACGTAGTACTTTGCCATAAAAAAACCCTGCTCAATTAAGATCAGGGTGTAAATGTAGTTGGTATTTTGTAATACTATTTAATAGCTTCTTTTTTCTTTTCTACTTCTATCACTTTATTTTTTTGCTCATCAATCTCGCCTTTTTTGTTTTCTTGTAAAGACTTGTTCTCCTCAATCTTCTTTTCATTCTCCTCAATCTTCTTTTTCCAATCTTCAATTTCCTTCTCCATGTTCTCTTTGTCTTTCTCAAGATCTTCGAGCTCTTTTTCTTTATCCGTAAGAATTTTCTCTTCTTCTTTCACCTCATCGCCTACAACATCTTTGGCCGTATCAATTGCAAACTGACGCATTCGGGTCTCCATAGCCTTGTATTCACCAGGGTGGTCTTTTGAGCTCAACATTGCACCACCTAAATCAATAGCAATAGATACATCGCATCCTCCATCAGAGTTTTCTTCAACCTTACCCCAAGCGTCAAATGTATTCTCAGTTAAGATCTTAAGTTTTCCATCATCAACAGACATGATTTTACCTCCCTTGAAGTTCCCTTTCCAACTTTTCATCTCGTTTTTAAGCGATTTTTCAACTTCGTCTTTCGTACCAAATGGAACATAGATTACCATTCCATTTTTTCTTCCGTCAAGGTCAACATTTTTTTCATCTACAGTTACCTGAGCAAAGATTGGAAGGGCTGCAAATGCAAGGCAGAGTGCTATTAATTTTTTCATTTTGCTGTTTTTGTTTTGTTAAAAGTACAGTTTTTAGCACTCGGGAGCAAATACTATTCCATAATGTCTAATTTTACATGTGCGATTTAAAGAAATACCAGGTCACGAGAAAACGAAATCTCATCTTATAAATGAGGTTAAGAAGAATCGTGTAAGCCATGCGCAAATGTTCATAGGACCAAGCGGAGTAGGAAAATTACCATTGGCCATGGCTTTTTCTCAATTTCTTCTTTGTGAAAATCCAAAAAGGGGAGATAGTTGTGGAGAATGCCAATCATGCAAGCAAGCTGCTGGGTTTAACCATCCAGATATTCATTACGTTTTTCCCATTGTTAAATCAGCGAAGGATAAAGTTTCTATCTCAGATGATCGAAAGAAAGAGTGGATAGAAAAGATTCAAAAAGATCCATTTTTTGACCTGCACGGATGGCTACATCACTTAGATGAACTCGGAAAGAATCCTCAAATTGGAGTGGATGAGAGTAAATCCATCAATCAAAAATTAGCCTTAAAGGCTTATAGCAATAAGTATAAGATTATGATTATCTGGCTCCCTGAATTAATGAATAATCAGGCAGCGAATAAGCTTTTGAAACTCCTTGAAGAGCCACCTGAAAAAACGTTGTTTTTGTTGGTGAGTGACCAACAAGACAAACTTCTACCTACAATTATATCAAGAACCCAATTCTTAAAGGTTAATGCACTCGATACAGAAACCATTGAAAAGTATTTGGTTAAGCACAACCGAATAGAGGCGGATGTGGCACATTCCATAGCTGGATTAAGCCAAGGAAATTTAGTAGAAGCTATTCAGTTTGCGCAAGGAAATAAGGAAGCCCATGTTCTCTTTGAGCTTTTTGTAAGATTAATGAGAACGGCCTATGCTGCCAATGCTCTAGACTTAATATCAATAAGCGAGGAACTGGCTATGCTTGACCGAGAAACCCAGCGTAGTTTCTTGAAATACGGAATGCACATTTTCAGAGAAAGTATTATTCTCAATTACCTCAAAGGAGATTTAATTAATCTTCGAAATGAAGAAAGAAGCTTCTTAGATAAGTTTGCGCGTTTCATCAACAATAAAAACATCTATGAATTAATGGATGAATTTAACACGGCACATTACCAAATCGGAAGAAATGCGAATGCTAAAATTCTATTCACAGACCTCACTATTAAACTCACTAAACTGGTGAAAAAAGGAGTATGAGACTCTGGCTCACATTAATTCTTGGTATTGCTATTCTTGCCTGTTCACGTGAGAATAAAAGTTCCGAGCCTCTTCGAGAACCTCTACCAAAACTTGCTGTAGACTTTGTAATTGGTGGTCATGTCTATGGTAACCCAGACACCTACACCGAAAGTGTATATCCTCCATTCTACAAACTATTAAAGGAATATAAAACTGCTATTATTCCCGATTATATTGTTTTAACGGGAGATGTTGTCGCCCATCCAACAGAAAAAAATTGGAGTACCGTAAAAGCTGAAATGGATTCATTAAAGATCCCTTGGTATATCGCACCAGGAAATCATGATTACGGGGAGTACATGCTAGAAAATATTCAACCTCAGCCTTATTTGAGTATCTATGAAGAAGATAACCTTATGCTAATACTCAATACGTGTTATCCAGGTTGGTCAACAGACTCGGCACAAACTGTTTTTATTGATAAAGCTTTGAAAGAACATCCTCAAACAGAGAAATTATTTGTGTTCACACATCAAATGTGGTGGCTAAAAAATATTCCTCGTGAAATGGAACTAGATTCCATTCGCCCAAACTCTTATGCTCTTTACGACGGTGATACAGACTTTTGGACCTCCGGTTTTGAACCCATTCAAAAGGCAAATAAACCCACTTACTTTTTTGCTGGAGATTTAGGATGCTATTACGGTTTGGTAGGTATTTACTATGATTCATATCAAAATCTTGAGTTCTATGGCAGTGGAATGGGAGGAGCAGTAGAAGATAACTTCCTTTATGTTTCAGTTTATGAAGATGGTTATGTGAAAATAACCCGAATCGAATTCTAGCGACCTCGGAGATAAATCTTAACTTTAACATCAAATTAAAGCATTATGGCTTGCGCAAATTGTTCTAGTAATAATGGCGTGCCAAATGGTTGTAAGAGTAACGGTTCTTGTGGCACTGGCGGATGTGGAAAATTATCCGTTTTTGATTGGCTATCGGACATTGAGTTACCAAATGGACAGAGTACATACGATATAGTAGAGGTTAGATTTAAGGGGGGCAGGAAAGCTTTTTATAGAAATTTAAACAATATAGACCTGCAGGCAAGCGATGCCGTTGTGGTAGAAGCAAGCTCAGGTTACGACGTAGGAGTTATTTCAGCAAGGGGTGAATTGGCCCGTTTGCAGGTAAATAAAAAAAGTCCAAATTTAAAACCACACGAGGCACGTCCAATCCTTAGAAGAGCAAACGCTAAGGATTTAGAAAAGTGGAAAGCTTCTCACGAACGTGAGGAAGATTCAAAATATAACGCTCGTAAAATAGCCTCGGCTCTTGGTTTGAAAATGAAAATTTCAGACGTGGAGTATCAAGGTGATGGCACCAAAGCAACATTCTATTATACTGCCGATGAACGTGTTGACTTTAGGCAGTTGATTCGTGATTTAGCAGATAAATTTCGCGTAAAAATCGAGATGAAGCAGATTGGTATGCGCCAAGAAGCGGCTCGATTAGGCGGAATTGGATCATGTGGTAGAGAGCTCTGCTGCTCAACGTGGTTAACTGATTTCCGATCTGTTTCTACGGCTTCTGCTCGTTATCAGCAACTCTCATTGAACCCGCAAAAATTGGCCGGACAATGTGGTAAATTAAAATGCTGTTTAAACTATGAGTTGGACACTTATATCGACGCTTTAAAGAAATTTCCAAAATCAGATACGAAGCTTAAAACACAAAAAGGTGAAGCCTTCCACATTAAGACGGATGTTTTCAAAGAAGAGATGTGGTACATCCAACGATCAGATGATCCTATTCCTTCAAACCCAATTCCTTTATCACCAGAGCGCGTAAAGGAGATTATTGCCTTGAATAAAAAAGGTCAAAAACCGCAAGATCTTAAAGACTTCATGCTCGACGTTGAAGACGAAAAAGCTCCAGATTACACGAATGTTGTTGGACAGGATAGCTTGAACCGTTTTGATAACATCTTCAAAAAGAAGAAAAAGAAGAAAAAGAAAAGCAATAACCGAAACCAAGGAGGCGATAAAGGAGGCAATCAACAACAGGCGAAAAACCAACAAAACAAAGGGCCTAAAAATCCTAATCAAAAGGGTAACCAGAAGAATAAGCCTCAAAATAAAAAGAACAACCAAGGAGGTAATAAAGGCAAACAACAAAACAAGCCGAACCAAAAAAGGAATAATAACCAACCTAAAGCGAAAACCAATCAGGGTGGTAACCAGAATAATAAAAAGCGTTCCAATAAACGTGGACCGAATAAATCAGGTGGAAATAAGCAAAAACCTCAGAATGATAAAGCCTAAATCCATATTCTTCCTTTGTTTAAGCTTACTAATGTTTGCTTCATGCGATGGCAATCGTGTGTTTGAAGAAAACCACACGGTTGGCGACGGCGGTTGGGCCATGGAAGATGTTAAAACTTTCAATATTCCGATTACGGATACCATGTCAGCATTGAACATTTATGTCAACCTACGTACTTCAACGGATTATCCATACAGCAATATTTACTTGTTTATGGAAAGTTCTTATCCTAATGGGTACAATGATTTGGACACCCTTGATTTGATTTTAGCCCAAAGGGATGGAAAATGGCTGGGAGAAAATTCTGGAACCGTTATTGAAAATCGATTTATGATTGCCAGTGGGGGCAGATTTCCAACGGCCGGAGATTATATCTTTAAGATTCAACACGCAATGCAAGATGCGGTATTACCCGAGGTGATTGATGTAGGAATGCGTGTGGAGGTTAGGGATTAATAATTAATGAAGGTCACTGAGGGATCACGCCTAAGCGTGATTGTCTCGAAGTGACGAATTACAGCAATTCATCCAACTGCTTAGAGCGATTAAAATGATCGACAATAGCTTGATTACTGCAGTCAAAATATTGTTCTAAAAGCCACTTCGCCAGATAATCGCGATATTCAGTTTTAGCAATCTTTGGTAGGTAGATATACCCTTTACCTTTCTTTTTATGCTTTATGAATTTCTTTTTCTCCAGAATTCTAACAATCGTAGAAACCGTATTATATGCAGGTTTTGGCGCAGGGTAAAACATCAGTAAATCTTTAACTGTCGCTTCATTTAAGGCCCATAACCTTATCATTACCTGTTCTTCTGCCGGTGTTAATCGCTGCATTTCAATCCAAATGTACTACTAAAAAATGTACGGTATTTCCCGTATGCTTGTAGTTTATCAAAGTTTTACTTTTGATACAAAGATTGCTATGAAACGTTTTATCACCGTTACACTCCTGTTTTTAGGAGGGTTTTTATGCTGGGCACAGCAGAACAATCAATACTTGGTTATTAATCCAGAAGGACACCGAAGTTTGATATACGATGCCACCGTAGACAAAAAAGGGAACATTGTTTCGGGCAGTTTTGATAAGACCATTAAAGTATGGGATTCAAAAAATGGCTCAGAGCTAAAGGCTTTTCGTGGGCAAATTGGTCCAGGCTCTGAAGGTACCATTTACGCTATAGCCCTTTCTGATGATAATAAATACCTTGCCGCTGCGGGTTGGTTTGGGGCCGATGACGAATCTGAAAGTTTAGGCGATATCCGAATCTTCGATTACGAAACTAGAAAGCTTGTTCAATTATTAGAATTTCATGAAAATACCGTTCATGATTTGGCGTTCAGACCTGGTACTCATACTTTACTTTCAGGAGATGGCGATGGAATAATTGCTTCATGGAATGCGGATAACGGGAAACTATTAGCCTTTTATAATTCTGGAAATGTATACTTTAACGACTTTGCAGTTGCAGAAGATTATTTCGTTTCAGGTCATAAAGATGGAATGGTCTTTATATGGGATTATGAAAAATCTAAGCCAAAGAAAAAACAAAAGTTCTTTGCTAAGAAAAAACTCTCTATTAATGTTCAATCAAGTATTGCCATGGCTCCGGGAGGAGAACGCTACGCGGTTTTAGGTGAAGAACTTGGAATGATCTTAATATTCAACAATAAACACAAACTCGAATCTTACTTTTTTATTGATAATGGTGAAAGCATTAAAGCGACTTTTTCGCCTAACGGAAAACGACTCTTAATCTCGGTGAAAGATCCCGGGGAAAATCATGCCTTAGTATTTGAGGAACAAGGAAAAGAATGGAATCAAATTGCAAAATTCGATCAACATGATGATCTCGTTCTGGCCTGCGGATTCATTAATAATAACACGTGCTTTTCATCTGGAGGATTACGTAATGAAATTTACACCTGGAAAGTAAAAAATCCAGATAAAATCTTGTCTTCTTCAGGTGCCAATAGTACTGGATATTATTCAGCGAACTTCAACAATTCACAATTGGCTTTTTCTAGGGTACCCAACAAAGCAATAGGCTTTTCGGATTATACCCAAGTCTTCGACATTTTCTCCAGGTCATTTAAAGAAGAAATCAATGAAGAAAACTTTGATTATCCAATTTTAGAGGACGGTGGTTATTCATTGGAATCTGCATATCCTGTTCAGATGCATGAAGACGATCCAAACGAATATTTATATGTGAAAAAGGAACGTAAATATGTAGATTCTATTCCGCGTTATTACTGGGATGGATACGGACACAATGCCTATACCTTAACAACCACAGATTATTTAATTACAGGTGGTGAAAATGGAATGCTTGAGGCCTATAATATGGAAACATTCTTCCGCGGAAAGTTTGTAGGCCATGAAGGTGGTATTCGTTCAATTACCATGACCCGCGATCGTAAATTCGTGATTACCGGAGGCCTTGATATGACCATTCGGGTTTGGAGAACAAGCGATATAGGACTAGAAAAACCAAACGTAAATCCAGGTACAGTTTGGGAGTATTGTGAAGAGGTATTTGTAGAGGAAGTTTTTCACCGAATAATCATGGATCTCGGGCTAACGCAAGATGCAAAACGTCCTACCGTTGAAGCTTGGAATAATGTAATTGATGGGTTAGAATCAAATGGATATCCTGCTGGTTTTATACGTATGCGCCTTTCATCACGACTTTATCAAGATATCTACCCTGTTGTATCCATATTTATCGCCGAAAACAATGAATGGGTTATTTGGAATAACGAAGGGTATTTTACCTCATCAAAAAGAGGTGCGAAATATGTGGGGTACCACATTAATCAAGGGAAGAATAAAGAAGCCAAGTTCTACCCATTTGAGCAATTCGATTTAAAGTATAATAGACCTGATATTATTCTTCATGACCTTGAAATTGCTGATGCAGGAATCCTTGACATTTACAAACGTGCTTATGAAAAGCGCCTCTTACGAATGGGAATTAGTCCAGATGAATTATCGGATTATGACATTCATGCTCCTGAAATTGAAATACTAAATTATACAAAAGATGAGGAGAGCAATTGTACATTCTCCGTGAAGGCAAAAGACAGTAAATATGCCCTGAACAGAATTAATGTTTACCACAATGATGTTCCTGTTTTTGGAAGAGATGGTATTGACATTTCAAATGAAGCGGCCAGCAATTTCCAGAAGGATTTTGACTTACAGTTAATTCCTGGTAAGAACAAGATTCAATTTTCAGTACTCAATCAAAAAGGTGTTGAATCCTTGCGCGAAACAGTTTACATTGAAAATAAAGTAGAACGTAAAAGTGACCTTTATGTCGTAGCAATCGGTGTTTCAGATTTTAAAGATGAAAACTACAACTTAAACTACGCCGCCAAAGACGCTGAAGACATTATCACTTTAATGAAGAACAATAAGGGATATGAAAAAGTGAATACCTTAATGTTTACCAATTTAGAGGTGCAAAAAAGTATTCTTCCTTTAATACAAGACTTCTTTACTAAGGCACGGCCAGAAGATGTGGTGATGCTATACATTGCCGGACATGGCGTATTATCTAATGATTTGGATTATTATTATGCCACTCATGATATGGACTTTACGAAGCCTGAAAAAAATGGTATTTCATACGCTGATTTAGAAGCTATTTTTGATAAAATATCCTCTATTAAAAAACTCCTGATTATGGATACATGTCATTCTGGTGATTTGAATAAAGATGATTTAGAAGAGATTGCCATGACTGAAAGTGATGATGATGAAAACATTGTTTTCAGAACTACCCAATCAACAACAACTTTCAGAGAGCGCCAAGGGTTAAAAGAAACCAACGAAACCATGAAAGAGATGTTTAATGACATCAATAAAGGAACGGGGACAACGGTAATCTCCTCGGCGGGTGGAGTAGAATTTGCCTTTGAATCTGAGGAATGGAAAAATGGATTGTTTACCTATTGTTTATTGAATGGATTGAGCTCGTTAGCGGCCGATAGAAATAAAGATGGTAGTATTTACCTATCTGAGCTTCAACGTTACATCAATACAGAGGTTACACGTTTATCTAACGGTATGCAAACACCAACGGCAAGAGTAGAGAATATTAGTTTGGATTATTTGATTTGGAAGTAATCTATATTTTTATGGTACCGCGCGAATCCTTTCGCGTGGTGGGTCAGCCAAAAATTTTGATTTGATGCCTAAGCTACTGCGAATCCTTTCGCGTGGTTTTATACTCCAAACTTTTCTATTTTTAGCATATGAGTCGGAATTATAAATTCCATAATCCAGATGCAACTTATTTTGTGAGTTTCGCCGTCGTTGACTGGATCGATGTTTTTACAAAAAATGAATACAAGAACATTCTAGTTGAATCGCTCAGTTTTTGTCAGTCCAATAAAGGAATGGAAATATATGCCTGGTGCATAATGACAAATCATGTTCATATAGTGTTTCGTAGTTCAGAAGATCAACCTCCACAGTTATTACTTGGAGATTTTAAAAGATTTACAAGCAATCAAATAGTTGAGGCAATTAAACAAAATCCAAGTGAAGGAAGAAAAGAATTCCTACTTGAACGATTCAAAATTGCTGCTTCGAAAAGCTCTAATGTAAAACACAATCAATTTTGGAGGCACGATAACAAACCCATTGAACTTTGGAGTAGTAAAGTAATTAAAGAGAAAATAGACTACATACATAATAATCCTGTAGAAGCAGGACTAGTTTTTAGGCCAGAGGATTATGTTTACAGCAGTGCTGCAGATTATGCTGGTGAGGCTGGAATATTAGAAAATGTTGTTTTGGCTTTTTAGATTATTCAGAAATCAAATCTTTGCTTGTCGATAGCCAGTCATAGGCTGTCTGGCGAATCCCTTCGCGTGACTAGAAAACTAAATAAATTATAGCCACACGAAAGGATTCGTGCGGCAGCGGAGGTGTTTTGGTTATT
This sequence comes from Crocinitomicaceae bacterium, assembly GCA_022447665.1. GTDB lineage: Bacteria > Bacteroidota > Bacteroidia > Flavobacteriales_D > Crocinitomicaceae > JAKVAQ01. The sequence continues at coordinate 5,065 of JAKVAQ010000027.1, read as the reverse complement.
ATTTACGGTTTAAAATACTTCATATTCAATTAAATTCCAGGTCTGAGAACTATCAATTAGTTCTTTTTGGATTATTCCAACGTTTTCAGAAATTCGATAAATTGTTGATTGATTTCCATCAGCATTAGAGAATTCGTCATAAAATGAATAGACCTTATTAAACTTAAATACTCCAAGCTCCCTCATATTATCAAATTGTATAAACGACAATTGACTGTCTCCATATCCCACAACATAGTTATAGATGAACTCGTTTTCTTCTGGCCACAGAAAGAAGAAGAAATTTTCACTTATAAATTGACTTGGTTTTGTTTTCGATTTTTTCATTACCAAGCATCGTCTATCATTCTTAACTAATCCAGAGTCAGGACAGCCGCTCCCTAGTACAGGCCAGTATCTATAATTACAAGAATCATAGGTACTATAAACCTTTGTGCTGAAATAGTAACTATTCTCGCTTCTCAAACTCTCTACTACATAAACTGTATCTCTTAAACCCGTATTTTCTTCTTGATAAATCCAATACGAACCTAGTCCAAAAGACATATACTTTTGACCTTCAATAATATCAACGCATTCCTCTGGAAATTCCTTGCAAAATGGAATTTGTCTATCCTTTCTGCATTGAACAAAAAGAAGACTAAATAGAACTATAAATACAAATGAATTTTTCATAGTATTAAAGTATATACATTATTAATAATCAGCAAATTCTGAGGTGCAATTAATAAAAATTATATACGCCTCAAAGCTATGGCTATAGAAAGAGAAAAAAATCAGTATGAATACCTAATTTTTAAAATATCCCCCAAACCTTTTTACGACAGCTACTTTTTCGATAAATGTCAATACGCTCATCCACCGCTTTTTTCTCAAATCGTTTGAGCAATAAATTATGTGAAGTTCTAATTTTTAAGTCTAACTCTTGCTTAAAAATCGGCACTATTGCCAAAGGAACAAAGCCGCTTTCAGACACAAAATCATCTCCTAACTGATTGGCTAAATAATCTGGACGCATTAAAAAGAAAGCCTCTGCTTTAAATTTACCATCAGCCATTTCTAGTGGTGTGGATAATGGAATAGTATGTCCATGACCAAACCATGACTTTTGTTTCACTACATAGTCGCCCATTTTCTGGAGCCATTCTATAGGCCAAGGCATTTTTTCTAGATTCCAATATTCAGGTAAACAAAAAAAGAGTTCGATATTAATGTAGGCTTCATGCCCATCATCAACCTTTTGGTCAATCTTCGAAATTCCTCGAGTAAATAGAAGCTTACAATCATCAAACTTATCGCTCATTACGGTAATAATATCATACTCACCGCAACTTAAGACTTTCTCTGACTGATAGGTTTCTTTATTTTTCTGTAGGAATGCTTGCATTAAGACTGCAAATTTAGGCAAAAAAATACCCCGACGAAACAAGTTCTATCGGGGTACTTCTAAATATTATTAAATACTATAGCGGCTGAATAATTACTGTTTCAGTATTTGCTTCTTCTTCAACAATCTTGATAATTCCTTCTCCATAAAGAGTATCATCACTTCTAACTTCAATGTCTAATACTGCAAAACCAGCTTGACCTAAGTTAAACTTATCAGTATAATCAAAAGTACAGTCACCATCAGGTCCAGTAAATAAAGTATCGTCGATTGTAATTTCTGCCGGAGCAGGAATCGTAGGCGTTGGGTATAATCTAACCATAGCGTTAGGGAATACTAATCCACCTGTATCCAATACAGTAATTCTTGCCGTGGTTGGCGATTCTTTCTTACATGAATTAAATGTTGTAGATAATAGTAATCCACCAACAACAATCCCGATCGACTTTAAAATAACTTTATTCATCTCTTTTAATTTTCAATTATAAAAGTATCAAATTCTTACGAATTTTCTTTTTGTATAACTTAAATACGACACTAAAGTGAAAAGGTTGGTAGTTTTCTTTAATCCATGTGAACTATTACCGTTTCAACATTGTGTTTTTCTTCTTCAATCTTAATTATCCCATCACCAAATAACTCGTCGTCTTTATTTACTTCAATTTCTAACAAAGCAAATCCAGCCTGACCTAAGTTAAAATTATCGGTATAGTTAAAAATGCAGTCGCCGTCGGCATCGGTGTGCAAAGTATCGTCTAAAATCACAGAGCCCGTTATGTCATCGTACCCTGGAAATAACCTTACCTCAGCGTTTGGCACTAAATTGCCATCTGCATCTTTAACTATAATTCTTGCAGTTGTAGGAGCTTCTCTCTTACAACTTGCTAAACCAAAACCTGCAACCACGCAGGTTAACCAAACAAATTTCATCATTTCATAAAAGTTTTATAAAACGATTTCATTTGCGCGCAATGGAAATCACAGCTAGTCAATCGCAAAGCGATTATTATTAACTTTGCTGCCCTAGTAGAACATTTAACACCTGCCAAAAGTTACAGGCCCATGGATTTAAAAGAAAAAGTTGAAGACATTAAGCAGGAACTCGAGAAGTTTCAGGTATCTAGCAAAGATGAGCTAGAGCAATTCAGAATTAAATTTTTGGGTTCAAAAAATGTCATCAAAGGTCTTTACGCTGAACTAAAAACAGTTCCAAATGAACTTAAGAAAGATTTTGGTCAGTTAATTAATGGTGTTAAGGTTGCTGCGGAGAATAAGTACAATTCTCTTAAAGGTGGTGAGAGCGGTGAGAAGAAATCAGCTTTAGGCGAAGACTTCGATTTTTCTCGTCCTGCTAAAAAAGTAGCCGTTGGATCGCGTCATCCTTTAGCAATTGTTCGCGGAGAAATCATTGATATTTTTAAACGCATTGGTTTTACAGTTTCTGAAGGTCCAGAAATTGAAGACGATTGGCACAACTTCTCTGCCTTAAACTTTCCACCAGAGCACCCGGCACGTGATATGCAAGATACCTTCTTTATTACGAAGGAAGACGATGAAAATAAGGAAAAAGAAATGGCGCTTAGAACCCATACTTCTTCTGTTCAAGTGAGGGTAATGGAAAATTCTACGCCTCCTATACGAACAATTTCTCCTGGTCGTGTTTATAGAAATGAGGCAATCTCGGCTAGAGCACATTGTTTTTTCCATCAGGTAGAAGGTTTATACATTGATAAGGATGTTTCTTTCGCAGATTTGAAACAAACCTTATTGTACTTTGCCCAAGAAATGTTTGGTAAGGAAACGGAGATCCGATTAAGACCTTCTTATTTTCCTTTTACTGAACCTAGTGCAGAGGTAGATGTATCATGTAGTATATGTGGAGGAAAAGGATGTAACGTTTGTAAGTATACAGGGTTCTTAGAGATTTTGGGATGCGGAATGGTTGATCCTAATGTTTTAGAAGCTGCTGGTATTGACAGTAAAGTTTATTCTGGATTTGCATTTGGAATGGGCGTTGAACGAATTGCACAATTAAAATATAGAGTAAATGATTTACGTCTTTACTCTGAAAACGATATTCGATTTTTAAATCAATTTAAAGGAGCAAAGTAAGATGGGGTTATTTTCATTCGGTGGTAAAAAAGAAGGTGTTGAACCAATAAAATGGGTGCAGTTGACTTCTGAATCTCAAATCGATGAACTAATCAAAGAATCCAATCACCAACCCGTGATGTTTTTTAAGCATAGTACGCGTTGCTCGATTTCTTCAATGGTACTTAGCCGTTTAGAAAGCAATTGGGATTTAAGTGAAGTTACTCCTGTTTATTTAGATCTATTGACTTACCGTCCTATTTCCAATAAATTAGCAGAAGTATTTGCTGTAGATCACCAATCGCCACAAGTGATTTTGGTGAAAGATGGAATTTCTGTTGCAGACCTTTCACACAGTCAAATTACTGTTGATGCAATAAAACCTTACCTATGATAAAAGCCGTAATCATTGACGATATCCCTGAGGCTATCGCCGTCCTTAAATCTGACCTTGAAAATTATTGTGCCGAGATAGAAGTGATAGGAGATGCCAATGGTGTTGTAAGTGGTGCGAAACTTATTAAAGACTTAAAGCCTGACCTTGTTTTCTTAGATATTCAAATGCCTGATGGTAGTGGTTTTGATTTATTGGAAATACTTGAGGATAAAGATTTTAAACTCATTTTTACGACTGCTTCAGATGAATATGCTGTGAAAGCTTTCAAATTTTCGGCTGTCGATTATTTACTAAAACCCATTGATCCTGACGAATTAATGGATGCGGTGAGTCGCGTGACACAGCAAGATAGTCCTGCTGATCGTGTAGACTTATTGAAAGAGAATCTTCAGCATACCAAGAAATTAGCGCTTAATACACTAGAGAAAATTCACATTGTAAGCGTCGATGAAATACTTCGTTGTGAATCAGAAATTAACTATACCAAGTTCCATTTTACTGATGGTTCTCGTTTACTCGTGACCAAAACTTTAAAAGAATTTGATAAGCTTTTAAAAGATCACAACTTTATACGCGTTCATCAATCACACCTTATTAATGCCGAGTTCATTAAGGAATTCTTAAAGAGCGATGGCAACGTGGTAATGAAAGACGGAACCAAAGTTCCTGTGTCTACCCGTAAAAAGCAGGTGTTGATGGAAATGATTGCTGGATTTTAAATTATTCAATGAAAAAGACATTAAAATATACTGGTGTTGCACTCCTTGCAGCTACTTTAATCGGAGTATCTCAGTTCCAAGCCTGTTCTAGTGATCCAGATCCGGTCCAAAATGAATATGTGGAGGTTAAAGATCCCGTAGTTTTAAATACGCCTATTAATCAAAAACAATACATTATTGGCGACCAAATGGCGGTAGGTATAACGGTAAATACTCCAGAAGAAGCGTCGGAAATTACCCTTTGGTTAAACGACAAAATCTTGCAGGAAAATATTAGCGGAGAAACACAAACACTAAATTTTTCGACTACCGACTTCAAGGTTGGATACAGTAATTTAAAATTATCCTACAAAGACAAAACGGGAACTTTAGTAGAAGACACGCGTCAAATTATTTTCTTCTCAGATATTGAACCGCAAAAAAACACCATTGTAAAAATAGAGGCCTTTCCGCATGATAAATCTTCATATA
>JAKVAQ010000026.1 GCA_022447665.1 Crocinitomicaceae bacterium | reverse complement strand
CCCATGTGAAAAAGTTCCATTTCCAACTAACTTATAGGTTTTATCATCATCTTTATGTAAAACCTTTATGGTTGAGGGGTCCCCAGCTTCTGTCCAATAAAGATTATCATCCTGATCAAAGCATATTCCCCCGGGTAAAGTAGTTTGTGTTAATTCACGATTGGTTCCATCTGCCGTGCTTCCAGCTGTTCCATCACCAATATAGGTTGAGATTTCTTCGGTTACAATGTCATATTTCATTATTCGATTCGCAAATAACTGCGTCCAATAAATGTTTCCTTCACTGTCTCTCGCTATTGCTAATGGAGCATTAATTTCTGAATCTAATGCGTTCACAAATTCGCCATCATAACCTGGAGAACCTGGCACTCCAGCTATATTTTCTATTAGTTGATGCTGTGCAAATGCACCTGAGCATAGCGTAACGAATACTAAAAGGACGTTAATTTTTGTTTTCACTACTTCATTAATTGTATCCAGCCACTTTGACTGTTATTTCCAAATACTTCGACTACATAATAATACGTACCCGAAGGTAAAATTTCATTCTGTCTATTGGTGCCGTCCCAGACTACATTTACGTTATCATAATTTTCAAACTTGCGAATGCGGTCTCCCCAGCGGTTGTAAATATAGACAATATTGTCGGGAAAGGCTTCAATTCCATCCAACTCCCAAATATCATTTAGACCGTCATTATTTGGTGAGAACACATTGTAAACAGTAACATCACATTCTGAAATATCTCTAATACCTACAAAGACAGAATCACGAACAGAACAACCATCATCTTTTGTAATATTAACATAGAAATATTGATCTGTAATTAAGTGCTGTACCGTTGGGTTTCCAATTGTTGTATCAGAAAGAAACGGGCTGGTATCCCAATCATAAGTCCCCCCTCCTACAGCATCTAAATCAACTGTATAACCTAGACATACTAAAACATCATCACCCGCATCAAAAACGCCTCCATTAAGAATAACGTAAGTAACAGAATCGAACTCTGAACGACATCCATTAGCATCTATTGCAGCACCATATATGGTATGATTTCCTAATCCCAGTGACACTGGTGTGTAAGTAACTCCAGAAGCTACGGATGTATTAGGATCATTTAAGTACCAATCTAAAACAACACCCGATACTGTTGTAATTTCTTGTAGAGGCACATCAAGACAATAAGATGTATCTGTATATGATAATGTATGTGCAGAATCTCTGCCAAATATATTTACAACAATAGTTTCAACTGCCGGGCATGCCCCTGGACTTGTGTAGGTTAAATCATAAGATGAACCTGGTGTACCATAAACTTGGCCCGAAAAGCCGTCTAACACTGCATCATCTGAGGGAGGAGTAGTAAATGAAAATGTACCACCAATTGCTCCTACAATAGTTACAATACTTGGATCTTCAGCACAATAATCATCGGCTGTTAAAGTAGCTGTTTCGCCTGCTTCAAGAGTGATTAAGGCAGTATCCTTTTCGTTACATATTCCAACTGTATAGATAACCTCGTAATCCTCAGGAAAAACAGTACCTCCAGAAACATCACCAGTGGCAGGATCGATACCAGCAGTTCCTGAAACGGAAGAAATTGACCAAACACCTCCTGGAGTCATAATATCATAAGGAAATACCGTGGATCCATCACAAAAAACAGCGTCTAAAGAAAAGCTTTCATCTACAATATCGTGCAGACTATCAATGACTATATCATAATCATTTGAAAGACATCCGGTAATTGGGTCAGTTATAACAACAGTATAATTTCCGTGCGGAACGCCTGTTAATGATGAAGTTACCCAGGTTAATCCTCCATCATAGCTATATTCAAAAGGGCCGGGAGAGCCAGTTGTTGTAAGTGGTACTATTGCCCCAGTATTAGAACCGCAGGTATCCTTTACAATATCAAAAGTTGTGATAAGAGCTGGTCCCGGATCAATAACGAGTGAAGAGCCTGTAGACGAACACCCATTTAAATATTGAGCAGTAGGTATATAAGTACCTGGAGCTAACCAAAGAGTATCGGTATCATCACCATATACTGATGCCCCTCCAGCCTCGAAGAAAAAGTATGCTTCAGGAGCATCAATTGCTATATATCCGTCATCTGCTCCCAAGCAAGTTTCATTTGAAGCGGTAAATGCGGCAGCTGTTGGAGCAGCTGTAACGGTATAGTTAGGACCAAACTCCGAGGTATTAAAGTTTTGAGTGAAAGTTGAAGAAAGTATAGTTCCTACAGCTAATGGAGTTCCTAGATCAACAAAGAACGTGTCAGGTGTGGTAACTGTTGTAAAGGTATAATTCCCAATGAACGTTTCCCCTTCACCATAAGCTTCTGTGGGAGTTGAATTTGAAAATATTTCAATTTCGATAGGTGCTGCTGAGAAAACGTTCGTCACAACGCCAATTTGTGTATTTCCAGTTCCGTCACATGCAAAAGCAGATATGATTTCGCAATAATCAGTTTCCATATTATTCGTTCCAGGAACAACTGAACCATCAACAGGTAAAACAGCTCCATCACCATCGATATCAATTCCTTGACCACCATTATTATGAATAGAGTTTGCGAAGAATCGATTTGTTTCTCCACCACCAAAAATTTCAATTCCTGCGGCTGAATTATTTTTGATATTATTACCTTCTGCCAATGCGCCACCAACCTGGACATTTGTGGCATCATCAATGGTTATCCCGGAACCTCCATTACCGCCTGTAGAACCATCAATACGAAGTCCTACATCGTTATTCGAGACCTGGACTGTACTTGAAGTTTCGAAATAAAGCCCTGAAAGGGTCATGTCAGATATATAGTTTTTATCAAGTAAAGCTGAAGATCCAATAAATAAGTTTGAAGAAGTATTATCATAAATGCCGATATTACATGAAAAGGCAATAGAACCATCATCACTTGTTCCAATTACATTGTTTTTAATTTGCGTGAGGTTTGATTCAAATAATTAGATTTGGTAATTTGAATTTGCAGAAATTAAATTGATTAGTAGGGTTTAAGGGCTGTCCAATGATATTATATTTCGAGCTATTGGTTAGTAAAATTCCGTTTTGACCATTTCCAATACCTGCAGCCGTATTAGAGCCAATTACACTCTGTAGAATTTGACAATTATCAGCATTGCTCAGTTTAATCCCTTGTTCTCCGTTAGCAGCAATTACATTTGGATGAAGTAACCCTATTGTTACAGAATTTGCTCCTTCAATATTGATTCCATTAACCGTGTTGCCTAGATTTAAAGATGCCGATAAATCTGTCCCAATGAAACAATTATCTATACTAGAAGTATTGGCTCCTGGAGTATCTAAATAGATTCCGTGCTCAGTATTTCCCGAAATAACGTTATTTCTAGTTCCTGTAGAACCTATTTCTACTTTAACCACTGCACTTATACCTCTTTTATTTCCTAGAATTGCAGGAGTTGCGTCTGCGGACACACCGATGAAATTACCGTCAATGATAACATTAGCACTTTCAACCATAATTCCAGCATCGAGATTTCCTGATATATAATTTTCCTGTCCAGGAGGTCCCCCTATATTTGAATTGTGATCATCCTTTATATGAATACCGAAGAAGTTGGGAGCGGAAGATGCACCAGAAGGATCTAAGCCGATATAATTTGCTGATATATTTGTACCGTTCCCAGAATTCTCTAGTAAAATGCCCGCATCATCTCCATCTGTTGAACCAACAATGGTATTTCTAAAGGGCACAGACCCACCAATATTTACGTTATCTGCATCAGAAGCCCGAATACCTGCTATACCGTTGCCTAAAACAGTAAGACTATCCACACCCATCCCTATTAGATTTCCACGAACATAGACTCCATCGAGTCCATCTGTTAAATGAATACCATAAGTGTCGTTGGCAGAAATAGCATTGGCTTGATACAGAAATGAAATCCCTCCGATATAATTATCATTTCCACTGGTAACCTCTACACCTATATCATTCGCAACAGGGTTAATTCCTTCATAATCTAAACCTATAATATTGTTACTAACTTGCGTATTAGAAGCGTCTATCATGAGTATTCCGATATGATTACCTGAAATAATATTTTGACCAATTGAAGCTCCTTTTCTTCCTATAAAATTGGATACTGTAGCATCCATCTTGATTCCATCAGCCGTTGTCGCAACAAAATTTGATAGTCCATCCTCGGTTAAGCCAATAAAATTCCCCAATATTTGATTCCCTGATGATTCAAGATAAATTTGACATTCGTTTGCCGTAGTTCCGTTTCCAGAGATAACGTTACGTTTCGCATGCTCTAATCCACCAATTATTCCATTTCCGCTATACGATGATATTCCTTCATGGGTGCAAGGAGCAACTGAACCGGTAGCGTCTATACCAAATACATTCCCATAGATCTCTGTTCCTGGAGCAGAATATTCAATTCCAGAAGCCGAAGCATTAATAAACCTCAATCCCGCTACCTCAGAGTCATTACTACCAGTTCCTAAAGTAAGACTGGGACCAGAGGAATTCTCAATCTGTATATCAATTATTGCCGGAGTTACCCCGGTAAAACCATCCTCTGCAGGACCAGGCACTTCAGAACCAGGCTGTGTATAACCATCTATTCCAACACGTTGATCAATAAACACAGATGAAGTATTCGAAATGGTGTGTACCCCCTGCCCAGGAATATCGAATTCAATATAATTAATAGGATCAGTTGCGTTATTAGCCGCCCAAATAAATGAATTTACATCTCCCACTCCTATGAAAGTGTTCGTTACAATTAGCTCTGTATATTCACATGCTCCCGCATCTTTAGTTCCTTCTAACTCCCTAGGAGCTCTTCGCCCGTCATTCGTCATGCCTGCAGCAAGTCCACCATCGACTCCATTGTTTCTAAAATCCGAACCTGGATCTCTAATTGGATAATATTTTAAACCATATCCATCCTCCAAAAGAGAAGTTCTAAGTCCAGAAGTAACAGAAGTATTTAAAATATCTGTGCCACTAAAGGGTATAACTTCAGCTGCTGCAGTAATAAAGACATTCCCCCCAAAGCTTGTAAACACTGAACCCAAAAGATCTACAAATTGATCACCTGTTCCATTTCCCGCACCGGCATTGTTTTGAAGTTGAACAGAGCTTGTGCTTGCAGCGGTAATTACTTCTCCGAAAGTAGCCGCTTCATTTTCAGAAAAGGTATTATGCACTAGGTCCACTGCAGCTGAATTTTTAGCGTAAATAGCACCACCGTTGTTTGCTGCTGAATTATTAACAAATGTTGAGTTGAAGATTTTAGTATTTCCGAGACTTAAGCTAATTGCACCACCATTATTTGCTGCACAGTCAATAAATGAACAACCAAAGACTTCCATGTCTGAGTCACTTGCTTGAATTGCAGCTCCATCTGTTGTGGTTACAATATTTTCGAAAAGACAATGAACAACCTCGAAATTGACATTATTATTTACGATCAAGGCAGGGTTATCACCACCAACAAACGCCATTCTGCGAATACTGATACCCTCTCTGTTTTGAATTAAAAAAAGTGCAGGACCTGTAAACCCGGTTGCAGGAACAATGCTCAAATGTTTAGGGTAAGGTCCAATTATGAGTAGATCATTTACCGCAGGAAAAGTGATAGATGAGTCTAGCTCAATATTACCTTTTACATCAATTAAAATAGTATCTCCATCTGTTGCCTCAGTCTTACTAGCGTGCCTTAAATGCCCTGGAAAATCATTATCAGCAACATGATTGACTTTGATTATTCGAGCAAACCCCAAAACAGGGGATACCACAATCAATAAGAGAAGTAGTTTTTTTAATTGCATGAAATAATAATGGTAGCTCTAATATATTACGAATATTCTTTCTTGTTAGTTGGCAGAAAATCAAATAGATATTTATCAAAATTCTCGTAAGGCGTTATTTAATCCATCTACCACTTCAGCTATCTTAGGAAGATTTAGCGTTGCTAATGAATCGCCTTTTTTATGGTAATTAAAATTTCTATAAAAACCTGTATTCGTAATGAACAGACTCGAGTAACCGAATTTCCAATAATTCAAGTGATCTGAGAAACCTATGCCCGGCAACTTCTGTGGGCCCGTAAATTTCTTAACCTTTATGGCTGAATTCCGCTTAAATTTTTTAGCAAATTTTTTAGCAAATTTTCCTGGCCCAAACTTCTTTACCGCCGTTATGTAATCTCCCTTAGTTCCATAGAATAGTCCTAGTCCCCATAACGGATAAGTTTGCGTTTTTCTTTCAAAGGCATAATAACCTATCATATCCATGCAAATCACTCCAGTAACCCTTATCCTTTGATCATGAACATACTTTGCGTGTATATAACTTCCCATTTGTTTTGTTCCGAAATAGGGTGGCTCCTCTAGGGTATATGCAACAAAATCTAAACGATATTCTAAGTTATTCCCTTTTAATAATCTCGCAAGCTCCAATAACCCAGCCACTGCACTGGCATTATCATCCGCACCATCCTGAGCTCCACAAACATCATAATGAGCGCCTATAATTATTCTATTCGGTTTATCCAATCCAATAGAACCAATTACGTTGCGGTACTCATAACCACCAACATCATAGGGCTGATAAGCCACAGAATCGCAATTTTTTTCGAGTTCATCATGTATATACAAGGCCACCTCATCTAAAATTTCTGGATACATGTGATTACGAGGATTTTCGGTATCTATTATGTGTTCCAAATGCTTTAGAATACTGAGTGTATCAGCTTGCTGAGCAATTGAACTTACTGTTAAAGTGATAATAAAAAGCAGGTAAAAAACTCTCATTAATAGATATTTATCTCGGTAGCACCACCATAACCATATTCAGCAAAAGATGCATCTAAAAAGTCGATATTATAGTCTCCTAGCTCCTTTTCTTTTCTCAAGTAATCAATGATTTCTGCTTTCAAAACTCCTTTCCCTTTACCATGAATTACCACACATTTCTTAATACCATTATGTCTAGCTCTTTCAAAGAAACTTTTGAAAACACTCATTTGCTTTGTCACAATCTCTGTATTCGATAGGTGCGAATGATGTTCGATTAATTGGTCGATATGAAGATCTATTTCCCAGAATTCACGGGTTTTGTATTTATCGTTTGATTTAACAGATATTTCATAATGCTTCTTATCTACGTCTATTTTATCTTTTAAGTCGTGAATATTATACCTGTAATCAACATTTTGGTTAAGCACTAATTGGTCAGTTTTGTATTTACGAGGAAATCCGTCTTCATCTTCTATTTCAATCCAAGCTCCATCCACAGAAATGACAGTCCCTTTAATATCTTCTAAAATAACGCTCACTTTATCACCAACCTTCATAAAAACAAATTTAGGGTAAAACTTTTTGAATCAGATTCATTTGTATTTTTGTGCATATGCTAAGAGCAAACAATATCCACAAGAGTTATGGAGACTTGAAGATTCTGAAAGGAATTAGTTTAGAAATCCCAGATAAAGAGGTTTCTTGTATTGTTGGCTCATCAGGTGCAGGCAAAACAACCCTTCTTCAAATACTTGGAACTCTCGATAAACCAGATTTAGGAGAGGTTTATCTTGACGATTTACTTATAAGCAATTTAAAAGGAAATAAGCTTGCAAACCTCAGGAACGAAAGGCTTGGATTTATTTTCCAATTTCACCAATTACTTCCTGAGTTTACAGCAATTGAAAATGTTATGATTCCTGGTTTAATAGGAAAGCAAACAAAGGCATCTGTGCGTGAGAAAGCCAACGGACTCTTGGATTATCTGGGTTTGGGAGCGAGAATAGAACATAAGCCAAGCGAGTTATCAGGAGGAGAACAACAAAGAGTTGCTGTAGCTCGCGCCTTAATCAACAACCCAGAAATAATCTTTGCCGATGAACCGTCTGGGAATCTTGACTCTGAAAACTCTCAAGATCTGCACAATCTCTTCTTTCAACTAAAGAAAGAGAAAGGTCAAACTTTCGTAATTGTTACTCACAATAATGAACTAGCAAGTATGGCCGATAATAAATTCATAATGAAAGACGGGCTTTTACTTCAGGGAAATGATTGATGATTTAAAATCCTTTCTAGACGAAAAAGTAGATCAATTCAATCACACATCATTTATAACGAATGACCCTATTCTTATACCCCATCAATTCTCTAAAAAGGAAGACATTGAAATAATTGGCTATATTATCGCTACTATAGCCTGGGGCAATCGGAAAAGTATTCTAAACAATGGAGATAAACTTATTGATATCATGGGGAATTCTCCTCATGAATTTGTTCTGAATGCCACGGAATCTGATTTAAAAGATATCAACTTCGTTCACCGTACTTTTAATTCACATGATTTAGGTTTCTTTATTCGTGCAATGAAAGAGGTATACTCAAAAGGCTTAAGTTTAGAAGATATGTTCAATGAAGGCGAAACAACCTTTGAAAGAATTGTAAACTTTAGAGCAAAATTGCTGAATGTGAATCATGAAAAACGAACCGAAAAACATGTTTCGAATCCGGCGTCTGGTTCTGCCGCCAAAAGAATTAATATGTTTTTGCGTTGGATGGTTCGAAAAGATAACCGTGGTGTAGACTTTGGTTTGTGGAATAATATTCAAATGCAAGATTTAATGCTTCCGCTCGACGTACACACCGGCAATATTTCTAGAAAACTTGGACTTCTAAACAGAAAGCAGAACGATTGGAAAGCGCTGGAAGAAATTATGATTCAGCTCAGAAAGTTCGATAGGAATGATCCTGTTAAGTACGATTTTGCCTTGTTTGGATTGGGGGTATCAAAAGAATTCGAATAAGAAGTAAAATAAGGTCGTTGCAAATTCTCATATTTGTAGTATGAATTTTATGTATCCTAATTTTCTCTGGGCACTCTTTTTACTGCTCATTCCAATAGCGATACATTTATTCTCTTTTAGAAGATATAAAACCATTTACTTTTCTCGGGTAGAATTTCTAAAAGAGGTTAAAGAGGATTCAAGAACTGGAGCTAGGCTAAAGCACTTATTAGTTCTTATTTCAAGGTTGTTATTCTTAACTCTTTTAGTTTTTGCTTTTGCCCAACCATTCACTCCTATTGGAGATGGAGAAACCACTGAGAACCTCACTTCGATTTATTTCGATAACTCGTTAAGCATGCAGTCCGAAGGAGCTGATGGTGATTTATTAAATGAGTCTAAAAACGCAGCTATTGAATTGATAACGGCATTTGACGAAAACGAAAAAATCACGATTCTTACCTCAGAACTTCTTGCAACTGATCAGCGTTTTGTATCGAAGCAAGAAGCGATCGATAGGATTAAAGAGATAGATTTTAGCCCTCAAAGCACTAAAATTCAATCTGCAATAAATGTAAGCAGAGATTTATTTGAACGCAGTGTTTCGCCTGGAAACCGACGTGTGATTCTATTTTCAGACCTTCAAAAATCCATTGCTACAGATATTGCAACAGACTCGTCAGACTGTACCATATATCTATATGCAGCAGAAGCAGTAGACCCCGGTAATATCTTTATTGACTCCGTTTGGTTTGAAAGTCCAATTCACAGGATAAATAATCCGGTAGAACTATTCTTCAGGGTGAGAAACATCTCAGAAAACGATGTTGAAGACATGACGATTAATCTTCAAATTAATGAGGATTCACCACGACCAAAAAGGATCAGCGTTGCAGCTAATAGTTATTCCATTGATAAAATCACTTATACAGATAGAGATGCAGGCATAAAGGAAGGAACGCTTTCTTTGCAGACCGACCAATTATTTTTTGACGATTATTACTACTTCAACTATACCATCCAAGAGAATATTCCAATACTGATCTTAACCGAAGAATCTGGTCAAAACAATGTAGAGCAATTATACCAATCTTCTAATTATTATTCTGCGGTAAGCAAAAATATAAATGCCGTTACCACGGATGACTTCAAAGATAAATCATTGATTGTTTGTCAAAATGTTAATAGTATACCGAGCGGGATCAAAGATTTGCTAAAAAACAAACTAAAAAGTGGTGCAACAGTCATTTTAATTCCAGGAACCCGAGCTGATTTGAGCAATTGGAATAGTCTATCAAATGAATTCAATCTACCTAACTTATTGCCAAGCGAAAAAACCAATTCAGAGTTGACCTATTTCTCAGACGAAAACCCTTTATTCAAAGGTAATTTCGAAGAAAAACCAAAAGGGTATAAATTTTCAAAAGTGATGGAGTACTACCGATTAAGCGGAAGTAGTAACAACACCTATATAACCTTATTTGGTCTCACTAAAACCAATCCATTTTTAATTTACAATAAATGGAATAATGGTCGTGTTGTTCTTCAATCATCTCCTCTAAATTCTGACTTTACTAACTTTCAAAACCATGCGCTTTTTGGCCTAACGTATCTTAGACTTGCCGAAACCTCTAGTTTCCAAACACCATTGCATATGACGATGGGTGAACTAGAAAACTTTCCTGTTAATCAAGAATTTACTGAAGAAAATCCAATGCATCTAATTAATGAAGATTATGGCGTAGACGTGATACCTCAAATGATAACCTCCTCTCAATCAAGATATATTACACTCTCTCCCGTACAGGAATATATACAAGAAGCCGGTTTTTACCAGCTAACCAACAATAAAGATTTTGAGCAAAGTATTTCCATAAATTACAATAGAAGCGAATCCTATACTGAGTGCTTCACGGTTGAAGATTATCAAAAGCTTTTAAACGATGGAGGCTTTGAAAATGTGAGGATTCTTAACAATTCAGATGGAGAAAGAATTGAATTAAAGAAACTAAACGCTACCGAATACTGGAGAATTCTATTAATTTTGGCGCTGGTATTTTTAGCGATAGAAATATTACTCATTAAACTCTGGAAATCGTAAGGAAACATGAAGATTTTAGTCAAATCTTGTAAAATAATTCAGCACGAAAAAGCCCTATTAAATAACGTAGTTAAAGACATTTTAATCGTTGATGGTATTATCCAGAAAATTTCAGACTCAATTTCAGAAGAGGTAGATCAAACAATTGAATCTGAAGATTTACATTGCTCTCCTGGCTGGTTTGACGGACGTGTTAATTACTGTGATCCGGGAAATGAGCATAAAGAGGATATCCAAACTGGATTGCGCGCTTCTGAGCTAGGTGGTTTTACCGGTGTAGCATTAACACCGAATACTTCTCCTCGAATAAATGGAAAGTCGCAATTAGATTATGTTCGAAATAAAAGCCTTCATGGAACAGTAAATATATATCCTTACGGAACACTTACTGAAGACATGAAAGGAGAAAACCTTGCAGAACTATTTGACATGCAAGAGAATAATGCAATAGGGTTTACCGATTGCAATGAGTACATTTCTACAGGCATATTATATAGAGCTTTGCTTTATACACGCCCTTTTGTTTCTAAAGTAATTACCACTCCATACGATAAGAGTCTTTTAAACGGGGGAATGGTGAATGAAGGTGAAGCCAGTGTTAGAACAGGATTAAAAGCCTTTCCAAACATTGCAGAATATTCCATCATTAAAAGAGATTTAGACTTGCTTCGATATACTAGATCCAAAATTCATTTTAGTGGGATTAGCACTAAAGAGGGTGTTGAACTAATCCGAGAAGCTAAAGCTGAAGGGCTTGAAGTTACATCTGATGTATACATAGCCAATTTGACTCGTACAGAAAATGAAGTTCTAGGGTTCGACTCGAACCAAAAAGTATTCCCACCGCTGCGAACAGAGGAAGACAAGCAAGCTTTAATTAAAGGTGTGAAAGATGGAACGATTGATTTTATTTGTTCTAATCATACACCAGAAGACAAGGAGAATAAAGACCTTGAATTTGACCTAGCTGAATTCGGGAACATAGGCACCCAAACGGCTTTCAGCGAGCTAATTGCGGACTCTTCATTGGATCTACATGAGATTATCGCAGCATTAACAGTTGGACCAAGAAATACCTTTCATATAGAAATGCCTGAAATTAAAGAAGGAAATGAAGCTAATTTAACCTTCTTTTCACCTTCAATTAATTGGGCTTATAGCACCGAAAACAATGCTTCTAAATCCATGAATTCAAGTTACTTGAATCAAGAAATGAAAGGTAAAGTTATTGGCACAATCAATAACGGATACTTAAGCACAGTAGATTATTAGTGAAAGAAAAAAAATTACATAGTAAAAAGTTCCTAAAGACATTTTTTCAAGACAGAAAGCAAGTAGGCGCAGTGGCTCCTAGCTGGAGGTTTTTAGTCAATAAGATGTGTAATCATATTGATTATAAAAATGCCAAATGCATAGTCGAGTTTGGCCCAGGAACAGGAGTGTTTACAAAAGAATTATTGCATAGAATTGGGCCTGATTGTAAGCTCATTGTCATTGAATTGAATGATGAGTTTCATGAGCTCTTGGATAAAAAATTTAATGACGATAGAATGTTACTTTACAAGGTTTCGGCTGAGCAATTACCAGAGATTTTGAAAGAAAACAACATTCAAGAAGTTGATGCTATCATCTCTTCCCTACCCCTAGCAGTAATACCTAAAGAAATACGTGAAGCTATTTTAACTAATGCTCAGAATAAATTAAAGGAAAAAGGACTTTATATCCAATACCAGTATTCGTTAAATGCAAAGAAATTAATTGAGAAAGTTTTTTCAGAATTAAGTATTCAATTTGTACCCGTGAATATTCCTCCAGCTTTTGTTTACAAGGCAATTAAGTAATCAGAAGCCTTCTTGAATTCTCCGGTAATGCTCAAATTTTTCTTGAATAAAGACGATTAATTCATAATCTGAAGCTGTTTTCAGAAACTCCGGATTCAAGTTCAAGAATGTTATAAATTCTTCATATTCATCTGAGTCAAGATCAATGATATCAGCGTTCACGTATACTCTTAAAATTTCCTTCACAACCTTGTCTTGATCCTCTTTGTATTCAAGTTCCGCAACCATTCTCTTCGTCTTTTCACGTTTAGAAAAGGCCATGTATAATGCCGTGATTGGACTCTGCAAAGCTGAAACACCAGATATTGTTGGGACTTCACGCTTAACTATATTTTCGCGTTCTTCCTTGAGTTGCTCGAGCGTCTTTAATGGTTTTACTACGACCTCATTTCCCACTACCATACGTGTTTGAAGGTATAATGTAATGTTATATACTGGTTTATAGGAACTGTCTTTATAGGTAAAGGTCTGACCTTCATAACCAACTACCGATACCCCCACCAAATCTCCTTTTTTCACCTGAATCGTGAATTTGCCAGAATAGTCGCCGAAAATACCTTTACCTGTTGTTTTGTCAATAACAACCATATCAAAAAAACTGATGGACGCGGTAGTATCTAAAACAGTACCGTTGATTGTAACCAAAGAGTCGTTATAGTTGGGAGATTGACTTAAACCAATACTCGAATAGAGAAATATGATAAAAAAAATTCTGTGCACTCTTACGAAGTAACAAAAATTAATCCAAAAGCGAAGTTAAGCTTTGTTAAGAGTAAGAAAGCAACATTTGTAGTAATTTTGCATCATGAAAACAGTAGTCGTTGGTTTATCAGGAGGAGTTGATTCCAGTGTAGCCGCTCACCTATTAGTGGAGGAAGGATACAATGTTATTGGAATTTTCATGAAGAATTGGCACGATGAATCCGTGACCATTTCTGACGAGTGTCCTTGGATTGATGATAGTCAGGATGCTCTGCTTGTGGCCGAAAAGCTTGGAATTCCTTTCCAGGTACTTGATTTGAGCGCCGAATATAGGGAGCGCATAGTTAATTACATGTTTTCTGAGTACGAGCAAGGTAGAACGCCTAATCCTGATGTTCTTTGCAACCGAGAAATTAAGTTTGACGTTTTTCTAGAAGCTGCAAAAAAACTAGGAGCAGATTATATAGCAACAGGCCACTACTGCCAAAGATACACTTCTGAAGACGGAATCCATCATCTTCTTGCTGGTGCTGACCCTAATAAAGATCAAAGTTATTTCTTGTGTCAATTAACCCAAGAACAGCTTGCAAAGTCCCTTTTTCCAATTGGGAAGTATCAAAAATCAGAAGTTCGTGAAATCGCCAAGCAATATGGGTTTGTAACAGCTGAAAAGAAAGACAGTCAAGGGCTTTGTTTTGTTGGAAAAGTTAAGTTACCAGTGTTTTTACAACAACAATTAAAACCCAAAAAAGGTAAAATTGTGAATGTCGATAATAATGATGCTCAGTTCTCGAAGTACCAAGAAAATATTAACGCCAAGAATTACCTAAAACTAGCAGAACCTTTTGAGTTTTCTGAAACTTCAGGTGAAGTGGTTGGTGAGCATAATGGGGCTCATTACTTTACTATTGGTCAACGCAAAGGATTAGGTGTTGGTGGTTTTAAAGAACCTTTATTTGTAATTGATACAGACACAGCGTCGAATACTGTTTTCGTTGGCGAAGGCGAATCACACAAAGGCTTAAACAGAAAAGTTGTTTTTGTAAAAAAGGACGCCATTCATTGGATAAGAGAGGACTTAGCCTTAAAGGAGAAGGAAGAGACGGATCAATATATAGCAAGGGTAAGATATCGTCAACCTTTGACAAAAGTTGAAATGCACATGCACGAAGAAGGGTTATATTTCATTTTTGAAAAAATGATGAAGGGGATTGCTCCAGGGCAATTCATAGCTTGGTATTCTAAAGACGGAGAGCTTATTGGTTCAGGAGTTATTCATTCATAAAAAAAGGAGCTCGAAAGCTCCTTAATTCTAACCAAATAAACGTTAAACTAATTAAGACTAAAGAAGTTAGTCTCTTTGTTTACATTCTCTTTTCTTGTGACAATACCGGCCACTATATCTTGTAATTCAGCCACCTCATAAATACTAAGACTTGACTTATGTCCCAAGTTTTTATGCTCAGCTAATCGTTGTTTTGCTGTTCGTAAAATCGTTCTTTGTATAAATTCTTCGTTCATCACGTTTAAATTTCTAAAACCTCCAAAGTATTACGAGACCACTTTCAAAAGGTTCTAATTTGCAAGGAGTATAAACTCAAATTTTATGCCAAATCAAATTAGAAACCTCACTTAAACCCATTTAATAGATTGATTATTTGATATATATACTTCTTAACATTAACAACAGAAAGAATTACTATCTTTAGGAGTTTAAAACCTATAAGATTGTCTACGGTCAATACATTAATTCTAAAAATTGATTCTTCCAATGATAATGCGTGGAAGAATGTACGTGTAGATCCACAGCAGTCCCTAGAAACTGCACTAGTTAATCTTACCCTTTCAGAAGAAAGTGGATACGACGAAGGAATTGCTTGGTCGAACGGAATTATAGGTACTTCATATGCTTGGATTTCTGATTATGAAAAAGCGTTAGAGTATTGTTTCCTTTCAGTAGATCAACTGCGCAAAACAAATCAGTTAGAAAAGGAAGCGGAAGTCCAGTATACCTTGTCTCTTATATTTTTCTTCTTAGCTGACTATGATAAGCAGCGCACCTATGCTCGGAAAAGTCTTCAGATATTTGAACAGTTAAATGATGAGCGTGGTATTGCGGCGGCATACAATGGCATTGGTACAGGCTTCTACTCATCTAAAAAATATGATGAGGCACTTGAAGTGCTAAAAAAAGCTGAGCTTCATGCAATTAAAGCAGGTGACAAACAGATCATGGCTCGGGTATATGACGGTCTGGGCGAAGCGCATTTAGGTTTGAATAACTTGGAATCCGCATTAGAGAACAAAAGAAAGAGCTTAGAAGTTTCCAATGAACTCGGCTCACAACAAGTTCTTATTTTTTGTCATGAAGCCGTTGGAAAAATTTATAAAAGGCTGAACGAGTTCGATAAAGCTCTAGAACATTTTGAAAAAGCACTTGAATTAAAGAAGGCCTCAAATTTTCAACTTGGAATTGGCTTTGCAAAACTAAGAATTGGTGAGACGCTTGTTGATGCCCAGCATAAAACTAGAGCAATAGAAGTTTTAAATCAAGTTATTGAAATTGGAGAAGAATTAAATTCAAATGAACTTCTTTATCGTGCTCATTTAGGGTTTTCTAAACTTTATGATGAAGACGAATCAATCAAGAAGCATTTAACTCATTTAAAGTCTTATTACAAGCATAAAGAGCTTTACAATGCCGAAACTCAATCGAAAAAAATAAAAGATTTCAAACTTAGAAGTAAGTTAGAGCAGGTACAAGAAGAAAAAGAATTACTTCTCAATAAAAATGAGAATCTAAAAAAAGCTTTTGATGATGTCAAGATCTTAAGTTCAATCGGTAATGAAATAACATCGACACTAGACTTAGAATCCATCTTCAACATTATTTATGAACGCATTAATGGTCTGATGCAAGCCCAGGGAATTTTTGTCGGGGTTTGTAATTATGAGAAGAATGAACTAAACGTTCCGTTGGCCATAGATAGAGGAGCTAGAGATAAGTTCTTTAAATATTCCCTGAATGACGCCGGCAAACATCTGCCAGTTTATGCTGTCAAGAAGGATACTCCGATTCACATCAACGATTACTCACAAGAGATAAGCAAATATTTACCTGGTCAAGAAGAGGTGATTAATGATCAAGCTGAATCTGTCATCCTTATTCCACTTAAGGTTAAAGAAGAAGTAATCGGGGTTCTTTTGGTTCAGAATGAGCATAAAAATGCTTTTAGTGACCATCATTTCAACTTGCTTACCACATTCGCATCCTACCTTTCAATTGCTCTTGACAATGCCTTCCTCTACGGAAACATGGAGAACAGGGTCAAGGCAAGAACAGAAGAGTTAAAAACATCTTACGATAACTCAGAATTATTAACTAAAATTGGTCAGGAGTTAATTTCTACTCTAAATTTTGAAGATGTTTTTGAAACGCTATATGAGAATGTTAATCAGTTAATGGATGCCACCATATTCGGTGTTAGATTGTTGAACAAAGAAAACGAAACAGTAGATTATAAATATGAATACGAGAAAGGGAATCGATTAGAAGGAATCACTGTCCCGATGTCCAATATGAACAATTATTCTGTGTGGTGTATCACAAAGAATAAGGAAATATTTATAACGGATCATGAAAATGATTACAAGAAGTATGTAGATGAGATAATGGTTGTGGATGGTGACTTTCCTTACTCATTAATCTTTTACCCTCTAAGGGATGGTAAAGAAGTTCTAGGCTGTATCAGTATTCAGTGTTTTGATAAACAAGCTTATACCCAATATCACTTATCGATTGTTAAGACCCTTGCTCAGTACACGACTATTGCATTATTAAACGCGCGTCGTTATGAGCAAATGGAAGATCAGGTAAAGGAAAGAACTGAGCAAATTTCCAGGTCTTATGAGAATGCAAAACTCTTATCCGAAGTTGGCAAAAATATAACTTCTCAACTTTCTGTAGAAAATATCATCGAAACGGCGTATAGCAACATTAATAAGTTAATGGATGCTGAAGGTTTTGGTATTGGTATTTTTCATGAGAATTCTAATACGATTGTATTTCCGGGCTATATCGAAAGTGGCGAGCGATTAAAGGCTTCCACTTATGAACTAGAAGACAACAATAGGCTTGCCTGCGTTTGCTTTAACCAAGAATTAGAAATCGTAATTAATGATTTCGACAATGAATACAGCAAGTATATTGATGTCTATGTAGAACCTCAGGTAGGAAAATCTGTAACCTCATTAATATACTTACCGATTAGATTTAAAGAAAAACTAATTGGTGCAATAACGGTACAAAGCTTTGAAAAAGATTCCTATCAGGACTATCAAGTCGATATGCTTCGTTCCATTGGAGTCTATGCAGGTATAGCTTTAGACAATGCCTCTCTATATGAGAACATGGAGGAAATCGTTAAGAGGCGAACAGATGAGGTAGTCAAGCAGAAGGAACAGATAGAAGAATCGTACCAGAACACCAAGCTCGTTGCACAAATTAATTCCGACATTTCTAAATCGATTACTATTGAATCCATTATATCAAGTGTTTATGAAAATGTAAACAACTTAATGGATGCAGCATGTTTTGGAATCGGAATATTTGATGCTGATAAAAACAGTATACGAATGCCAGGTTTTATTGAGAATGGTATTAAAATGGATGATTTCTACTATTCTCTAGATGATCAACGACTAGCTTCTTGGTGTTTCTTGAATCAAAAAGAAATAAATATTAGTGATTATAGTAAAGAATATAAAGACTATATCGCAGGATTACAAGCTCCGGTGGCGGGTCAAGATTCGACCTCAATTGTATACATTCCCTTATTTTCTAAAGAAAAGATTGTTGGACTTTTAACGGTTCAAAGTTTTAAAACAAATGCCTTTAATGAGTATCATTTGGATATTCTTAGAGGTTTAGCAGCAACAATTGCTTCTGCCATTGAAAATGCGACGCTTTATGAAAACCTTGAAGAGAAAGTAAAAGAAAGAACTTCCGAGGTAGTAAAGCAAAAGGAACAAATTGAAAAGACAGCCGAAAACACTAGATTAATTAGCGCCATCGGAAAGGAAATTAGCTCAAAACTAAATTCAGCCGATATCATCTCTGACGCATACCAAAGTATCAATGACATTATGGATGCTTCAATTTTTGGTATTGGTATGTATAAGGAGGAAACCAATACACTTCGATTCTCTGGCGCTATTGAAAAGGGAGAGAAATTAAATGAATTTGATTATAGTCTAGATGATGTAAGGATTGCAACTAAATGTTTCAAAGAACATAATGAATTTGTAATTAATAATTGGGATGTCGAGTATATCGATTATGTTGCAGATAAAAATTATAAGATTCAGGAAGGAGAACGTCCTGTTTCAATGATTTATTTACCTCTTATTTCAAAAGATCAGGCCATAGGTGTAATGTCTGTTCAAAGCTTTGAGGAAAACAGTTATGGCGAATACGAACTAAATATTCTTCGAACGCTTTCATTATACGTTGCGAGTGCACTAGAAAATGCTAATCTCTATGAAAACATGGAGAAGCGTGTAATTGAGAGGACAGCTGAAATACAAAAAACATATTCAGACACCAAACTCCTAAGTCAATTATCGAAGAGTATTGCAGAATCGCTTGAAGTGGACTCAATTATTTCAAAAGTATATGAGGGGATTAAAGATATTCTAGACGCAACCTGCTTTGGTATTGGTATTTATGAAGAGGAAGGTAATCGGTTATTTATTCCTGGTTTCATTGAGAAAGGTATACAGCTTGAAAACGTTTATGTACCATTAGACGGTCCTCAGCGCATGGCCACTATTTGTTTTCAAGAAAGTCGTGAGATATTCATAAAGGACTTATTTAACGAGTACCATAAATACATAAAAGACATGGTTCCGCCGGTTCAAGGAAAGGACACCACGTCGATTATCTATTTACCGCTTATTACTAGTGAAAAAACTATTGGTTTTATTACGGTTCAAAGTTTCAAAAAAGAAGCATACACAGAATATCAAAGCAGCTTACTTCGAAATTTAGCAACGACCATAGCTACTGCTATTGACAATGCTACGCTATACGAAAGCCTAGAAGAGAAAGTAAAAGAAAGAACGCAAGAAGTAGTTAAGCAGAAAGAAGAAGTTGAAAAAGCTTTTAAAAGTACCAAGTTGTTAAGTCAAATTGGTAATGAAATCACGTCGGTTTTATCTTCTAAGGAGATTATCTCCAAAGTTTATACGAACGTAAATAATCTGATGGACGCTTCGGTATTTGGTATTGGATTATATAGAGAAAAAGAAAATGACTTGCATTTTGCTGGACTGATTGAAAGGGGGAAAAAATTTGATGACTTCAGCTATAATTTGGATGACGATGTGATTGCAGCGCTTTGTTTCAGGGACGCAAAGGAAATAATCATTAATGACTGGAATAAAGAGCATCAGCAATATATTGAACAAGATTACGAGGCAAATGAAGGAGAAGAACCTGAATCAATGATTTATCTTCCTCTCATTTCTAAAGGAAACAGAATAGGTGTAATTACGGTTCAGAGTTTTAAAACTCACTCCTACTCTACTAACCATGTGGCGATACTTAAGTCAATGTCTGTTTACATTGCGAGTGCTTTAGAAAACGCTAGTTTATACCAGGACATGGAGAACAGGGTTAAAAAACGTACTGCGGAGATTGAAAAGGCCCATGATGACACCAAACTGATTAGTCAAATTTCAAGAGATGTTGTTGAATCACTCGAAGTAGAGACAATTATTAGTAGTGCGTACAACAATATTAACTCCTTATTGGATGCGACATGTTTTGGGATAGGAATCCATGACAAGGTCAATGAAAAGCTAATATTCCCTGGATTTATTGAGAAAGGAAGAGAAATAGAAAATTTAGAGTTTAAATTAGACGGGGATTTTCTTGCATCTAATTGTTTCAACCAAAACAAAGAAATCATAATTCATGATTACAATAAGGAATTTGGAAACTTCTTAGATCAGGATGTTGAAGTGACAGAAGGAGAAGAGACCAACTCAATTGTTTACTTTCCGCTGAATGCAAAAGAAAAAGTAATTGGAGTTTTAACAGTACAGAGCTACAAAACAAACGCTTATACAGATTATCATCTAAACATACTTAGATCATTGGCAACAACGATCGCCACTGCTATTGATAATGCCGTTCTCTATGAAAGCCTCGAAGAGAAGGTAAAAGAGAGAACGCTAGAAATTCTGGAGCAGAAAGAGATAATAGAAGAAACAAATAAGCATTTAACGGATAGTATTCGTTACGCTAAACGTATTCAGGACGCAACTTTACCTGACTATAGGTTGGTCGAAAGTTATTTAAACGAAGCTTTTGTTCTATTCAAACCTAAAGATATCGTAAGTGGTGATTTTTATTGGTTAGAGCGCGTAGGGAACAAGGTTCTTTTTGCCGTGGTAGATTGTACTGGCCATGGTGTACCAGGAGCATTCTTAAGTTTAATTGGTCATAATAGCCTTAATCAAATTGTAAATGAGCTAGGGATTATTAAACCTGCTGACATACTAAACAATCTTAATAAAATTCTTCACAACACATTAAAAAGTGGGGTTACCGAAGACCATACGATTAGAGACGGGATGGATTTAACAATCTGTTGTCTGGATGTGGACTCCAATAAGTTGGAATTTGCAGGCGCGAATAACCCGATTTATCTTATCAAGAACTCTGAGTTAACAGAGATCAAAGGAGATAAAGTAGCTATTGGAGCTGATTTAGGAAAACAGTCATATGCATACACCAACCATGAAATTCAATTGGATGAAGGAGATACGATTTACTTGTTCTCTGATGGTTATGCTGATCAATTTGGAGGGCCTAGAGGTAAAAAACTGAAGTACAAGGCGTTTAAAGAAATATTAGTTGACATTCATCAACAAAAAATGGAGGATCAGCACAAGATTCTTAATGATAGAATTATGGCTTGGCAAGGAGATCTTGAGCAAATAGATGACGTTTGTATCCTTGGAGTTAAAGTATAGTCTTTTTGCTTTATAGTTTACTCAAAATATTAAGTCGCGTTACCGTATTTTCTTATTTCAAAAATCTTGAAATCACTGGTAAAGAAAACCTTACTCAAAAGGAGCCTGTCATAGTTGTTGCTAATCATCCCAGCACATTTATGGACCCCATAATACTCGCGGTAATCCTTAGATTCAAACTCTTTTTCATTGCTGCTGCCGAATACATGGGAAAAGGATTCCAGAAAATGTTTTTTCAGCGCTTCTTTCATATGATACCCGTTTATCGTCCTTCAACAAAACCTAAGGATAGTCATAAGAATAAAAACATGTTTGACTATTGCTATAAGCATTTAGGCAGTGGAAAATCACTACTTATCTTTCCTGAAGGAGTAAGTGTCACTTCTGACCATCTGCATCCCTTAAAAACAGGTGTAGCCCGAATAGCAATTGGTGCAGAAAAAGCCTCTAGCAATGAACTAGACCTTAAAATCTTATCAATAGGCCTTAACTACTCCAACCCACATAAGTTTAGATCCAACCTATTAATCAATGTTTCGGAACCCATCTCCGTAAAGAGCGTGATCAATAAACATGATGAAGAAACTGATCAAATCAGAGCTTTAATGGTCGAGATAAGAGAAAAACTTGAAGGTTCGGTACTTCATATTGAAGAAATTGAAAATTCTGAGTTCATTAAACAAGTTTCAGAATTACTTAGGCACTTCAAGTCAACATCACCACACAACGAGGAGGATAATTTTTTAATTCTAAAAAGACTCAACTCTTTTTTGAATGAGTTTATTGATAAAGAAGAAGAAAAAACGATTGCCTTAAAGGAGAAAACAAAAGAGTTCTATAGGTTTATGAATCGTGAAGGAATTTCTTTAAAAGCTGAAGCGTTGCACAAGAAAATAAACACTTTTAAAACTTGGTTTATAGCAATTTTCGGTGCTCCTCTTTTCCTCATTGGACTTCTCACGAATTGGATTCCTTATAAATTGGTTGGCGTATTAAACAATAAACTTAAACTAAGCGAGACATTTTTTGGGGCTGTTTCGTTAGCCGCTGGCATGTTAATCTTCACATTCTGGTACTTAATAATGGCATTGGCACTTGGATTTACCTTAATAAGTTTTTGGGCTTTATTTATTCCATTCGTCGCTTACTCCTTTGGAATCTATGCATTACTCTACTCCAACCTGATTGGCAAACTCATGGAAGTTAATGGTAGTACGAGAAAATTAAAGGGTGAATCTAGAGTAAAGGCCGAATATGATACTCGTTTAAAAGACTTGTTCGAGCGCCTTTTATACTTTCAAGAAAAGATTCTAACTAGTAATTTTCGTAATCAATAATAGACTTTCTAATCCTATCTCCCCAGCTCGAAGCAATGTAAGGAACCACTAATGAATCGCACCTACAATCGCTTGTAGGAATAATCGCCAATCGTTGTGTACCCTCTGCATGCGCAATCATGAATTGATGTGGTTGATTTTCATAAATGAATCTAATAGTATGGTAACCGCGTGAAAATGAAACAGCTTTTCCTTTATTGATTTTGACTTCTTTATCATTTAGGAATTGAATGTTATAAATAAGGTCAAAATTTAACTCATCATAATCCTTAAAACCAATTTTATAATCATCATGAAAAGTATCAAGTTCGTATTCATTCATTAAACTACTAGGATTAAACCCAAACTCATCCAATTCAGCTAGAACCTCAGAATCCAAACTAGCAGGCTCGTACATTTTAATAAATTTCTTATTGATAAAATTCATTGTTAGTACAAGAGTATCAGATCTAAATTCGAATTTACTTTCTATTCTTTTCCCATTAATCTTGTACCGAATTTCATCATCCTTTACGAACATTTCAAACGCATCACTTTTATAGTAAGGATAGAAATAAACATGAACGGTATTGGCATCAATAACCATATAGTCTGAATTTGGAAGATAGATTGTTTCCCCATCATATGATGATTCATCTTGAAACATTTGAATTCCCTTCCAATGACCAATAAGTCGACTCTTTTCTTGCGCAGAAACCGCGTTAAAGACTAATAACAAGGCGAATACTAAGGCTAACTTTTTCATTTTCGCGGCAAATATACAATTAACTTACACTCAAAAACAATGATTTTCTTGGCAGTCTTAAGTTAGTTCTTCGAACACCTCAACTTTTTAGAGTTTTGAGATTTTGCGTTGAACAGTTCCAAAAGCTGTATTCACTTCAACAACATAAACACCGCTGCTCAGTCCAGAGAAATCCAATTTGTAAGTATTACCTGCGACTTGGTGTGCGCTTACTAGTACCCCATTTAAAGAGAATACTCTAACTAGTTCTAAACCTTCCACTTCTATTTGTACGAAATCACTTGTAGGATTAGGAAAAATTGCGATCTCGATTTCTTTCTGAATCTGGTCACTCACTGTAAACAAAGCGGTACCTGTAGTTCCTAAACTTTCGTTGAAAAATGTACCACTCGCATTCGTTTTAAGCTTAACGGCCTTCACCATAAACTCATTATCTCCAGCAGTTGCGATTGTTGCATCGGAATAGCTTGTTCCTACTATTAATGAAGTGTTTACTTTTTCCCACAACGTAGAAGAAGTTCTTCGGTATACGTTGTAGCCATCTATTGTTCCGTCGGCACTCGCAGTCCATGTTAATTCGGCTATATTTGATACGTTTGTTACCGTAAGATCTGAAGGAGGCTGAATGTAATACATTCTTAAGCTAGGATCTCCAAGCTGGGCTACATGAACACCTTCTCCGGTAACAAAACCACCGGCAAGCGTGAGTGATATATAATCCCCGAGCTCATCCATCGACATTCTAGCAGCCAATCCAATATTATCTCCCATTGCCATGGTGTGGTAATGCCAGTTTGGTCTGCCAGCCCACGAAATAGAAAGTGTTTTACCGTTTGCTAAAACTGCTCTCAACAAATTATTGGATCTATCCCAATCACCAAAATAAGAACCAAACAACATAGTAAATGTAGTTTGCATTGGCGTTCCAGCCAATTCAGCCGAAGTTAAACTAGTTCCTCCGTCTAAGCTACCTGCAGAAGTATGCGACCCTGGTCCACAACCGTACGACCATAAGTAGCTCTCGGATGTTAAGTTTGTGAAGTAATCAATCTCATCTATATTAGTAGTATCAAACATAGGCACGAAATTTCTCAGGGCATTTTGTGCGAAGCCCTCTGCCATTCCAGAAAAACTTCCTTGATCAAAAAGTGCTCTTTCTTCTGGTACATACTCCCCAATTTTAAACTCATGAGCGCGATCTAAATACGCCTTCAATAAATCTAATTCAGATTCTGAATATGCTGGAAGATCATGAAAATCAACCCGACAAACTTGCAACTCGATCGCACCTGGAACTTTGGATTGGTCAAACTTACCATCACCAGGAACATTGTGGTTTCTCGAATCGGATGCCACCGTATTGTCTACAGAAAAATCAGACCATAGCCCATCCATATCTCCATAATAAACGTCGGCAGGCCAAGCCCCTTCATGGTCTGTATGTGCATCTGGATACAAGTTTCCAGAATATGGAACTGCCACATGTCCAATGATGTAAAGGGCTTGTAAATTCGGTACGCTTGCATTTTCTATTTGAACAATTCCTTTTACATCGGGAACAGTAGCCGTTGCTCCAACTCCTACGATATTTGGCATCCATCCGTCATTGTACAAGTCTTGCTCTAAGGTATCGAGTTTACCCTCTAAATCAACAATGTGCGTTGAGTCAACCAAGACTAGAATATTACCTCTATTGGCAGGTAGTTCTCCCATAATACTTGTTGCAATATATCCCCAAGAATGAATCGTTCCTCCTGTCCTTCTTTGTACAAAATACTCATAAGAAGTACCTTCCGTAACGGTAGGGTCATCATACGTTGATGCGGTGGTAGGCAGTATTGCAATAGCTGTACCCCAACCGTTTGCTCCTTTTTCTTTTCTAAATATATGGTAGTCAGTACCAGCTGTTTCAGTCGTATGAAAATCAAGGGTAATTGAAAAAGGTGATGTATTGGCAACTGCGGTTAATTGCACTGTCCAATCATATGCTGGGCCTTGGGCAAGTAAATAAGTAGCCCATAAAAAAGATAGAAGTAAAATATTTCGCATACTCAGTATTTTAGGGCGAATATAAGAGGTTTGAAATGATCTACCAATACAGTAGATTTTTTTTTAACAGATTGTTATTTTACAGAAGAAATATTGAACGATTACTCAGGATTAAGTATCGACTTTAGGAATTCACCGAAGTTATGATCGTATTCAGCGATAAGACTGTTGTAGAAAGAACCCGTAACCATCTCAAAATAGAAGTAACGTGGTAAAACACCTGACTTTGCTGTAAATGTATATTCTGTTCCCCTCATTCCTCGGCCGAGCTTTATAATAACACTCTCTCCTTCTTCCGGCTCAAATTTTTTATAGCGAAGTTCTTGTAAAATAAACTCTTCATCATTGTACCTCACTTTATACCCATGAATATTTTGATGATGACCTAAGTATCCCATTAGGTAAACCTCTGTAGAATAGTAGAGCTTTTCATTTTTATTAAAGTTCTCCAATTCTAAAAAATAAAACTTAACCTCAATAAACTTATCCTTACCTTTTTTGTAAATATCAGAACCTACAACTCGGAATGAATTGCCTCCAAAGCGTTGACATTTTTCTCTTAATTCATGAAAGATTCCCAGTATGGATTTATTTATAACAGAGTCAAAAGTAACCTTATAAGTTGCTATATAATTTCTCTCAGAAATTTCATAGTCTTCATGCAGAGGAATGAATTGAGAGGTTTTACGGATTTTGACAAATTCTTTATTTGAATCAATCAATCTATACTTCTGCCCTAATGAACTCAGAGCAAACGACAAAAAGAATATAACTGACAATAACCTCATTACAAGTGATCTTAGGGAAGGTTGTACGAATATTATACCAAAATAGTTTTAGAGTTCTTTTTCAAGGTACCTGCTCGTTTCAGTCTTATACTTCTTAACGAAATTCTCAGGAGTCCCAAAGCCAACAACTTCTCCTCCATTTTTGCCTCCATCCGGTCCAATATCCACAATATAATCTGCAACCTTAACAATGTCTAAGTTATGTTCAATTACGAGTACAGTATTGCCTCCATCCACTAAGCGCTGCAAAACATCCAACAGCATTCTAATATCTTCAAAATGCAATCCTGTAGAGGGTTCGTCTAAAATATAAAAAGTGCTACCTGTACTTCTCTTAGACAATTCAGTTGCTAATTTTATTCTTTGCGCTTCACCACCAGAAAGAGTTGTTGAAGGTTGTCCGAGTTTAATATAGCCTAAGCCAACGGACATTAAGGTTTCTAGTTTAGCATGAATTTTTGGAATAGGCTCAAAAAATTTAACTGCGTCCTCGATAGTCATTTCAAGGACATCATTAATATTCTTGCTCTTATACCTAACTTCTAGAGTTTCTCTATTGTATCGTTTCCCTTGACAATCTTCACATTCCACATGTACATCAGGCAAGAAATTCATTTCAACCACTCGAACTCCAGCTCCTTTGCATGTTTCGCACCTCCCTCCCTTAACATTAAAGCTGAATCGTCCTGGTTTATATCCCCTAATTTTTGCTTCAGTAGTATTTGTGAATAATGTACGCACCTCTGAAAATAGACCAGTATAAGTTGCAGGATTAGATCGTGGTGTTCTACCTATTGGTGATTGGTCTATAGCAATTACCTTATCAACATGCTCCAAACCTTTGATTGACTTATATGGAAGAGGTTTCTTGACACCCTTATAAATATGTTGATTCAAGATTGGATACAACGTGTGATTCACCAAACTTGACTTACCACTTCCAGATACTCCTGTAACGCAGGTTAATGTCCCTAGAGGAATTTTAAGATCAGTGTTCTTTAGGTTATTTCCTGAAGCTCCCTTTAGCTCTAAATATTTCTTGCTGCCTGTACGACGTTTCTTGGGTATATCTATTTTTAGTTCACCTTTTAGGTATTTCGCAGTTGTACTATTTCCGGCAGTTAATTCCTTAAAATCTGAGGCGAATTCAATGTTCCCTCCAAAAACTCCTGCTCCTGGACCAATATCAACAATGAAATCGGATTCTTCCATCATTTCTTTATCATGCTCAACTACAATCACCGAGTTACCGCCGTCTCTTAGTCTTTTAAGAGAATTAATTAGCCGTTCATTATCTCTTTGGTGAAGACCAATACTGGGTTCATCTAATATATAAAGCACATTAACTAATTCTGAACCAATTTGTGTCGCTAAACGAATACGCTGTGCTTCACCACCCGATAAGGTTGCTGCAGATCGATTTAGAGTTAAATAATGCAGTCCAACATCCATTAAAAACTGAAGTCTGCTACGAATTTCCTTTAAAACCTCGCGTCCAATTTTTAATTGTTTTTCCGTAAGCTCTTTATCTAATGATTGAAACCATTCATTAACCTCTCCTAAACTCAAGTGCGCTAAATCACCGATACTTTTTCCTGCTATCTTAAAGTTTTGAGAATCCTTTTTTAGTCGAGTACCGTTACATTCAGGACAGGTAACCTTATTCATAAAACTCTCGGCCCAACGTTTGGCTGCGGGGGACGATTGGTCCTGAAATTGACGAACAATATAGCTTGACAAACCATCAAAGTAATAGTTTTTATTCTTGTCCTCTATCTGAATTACTTCTTCAAATCCATTCAGCAATTTACTGATAACCGCATCATCGATATCCTTTATTTTGGTCGTTAGTTTATAACCGAAAGCATTCAGAATTTCCTCTATTTTATTTCCAATCCAGTTATTCTTTAACTTACCTAAAGGTTCAAAGCCACCATCTTTTATTGATTTGTTTGGGTCTGGTATAACTTTTTTCAAATCAATTTCAGCAACAGTTCCTAAACCACTGCAGGTAGGACATGCACCGTAAGGAGAATTGAAAGAAAAAAGATTAGGTTCTGGCTCTGGGTAGGAAATCCCCGTTGTAGGACACATTAAAAAGCGGCTGAATGGCATAACAGTATTGGTTTCCACATCCAAGACTCTTACAACGTTTTGCCCGTATTTAAGGGCACTCTTAATTGCTTCTGCTAATCTCGTTCTACCATCTGCTGAAGGTACAATTCTATCTACAACAATATCTATATCATGAATTTTATAGCGATCTAGTTTTAGCCCCTTTTTAATTTCAAGAACCTCGTTATCAACATACACCTTAGTAAAGCCAAGTTTTGATATTGATTCGAAGAGTTCCCTATAATGTCCTTTTCGACCTTTAACCTTGGGTGCGAGAATCATTATTTTTTTGGCATCAAACTTTTCGAGTATAAGCTCGGTAATTTGCTGCTCATTATACTTCACCATTTTTTCTCCCGTGTTGTAGGAGTATGCATCGGCCACTCTCGCATATAGAAGCCTCATAAAGTCATAAATCTCAGTAACCGTTCCTACGGTAGACCTAGGACTTCTATTCACTGTTTTCTGTTCGATGGAAATCACCGGACTCAGGCCCAAAATCTCATCAACATCTGGTCTTTCAAGTCCTCCAATAAACTGTCTTGCGTATGCTGAAAAAGTTTCAAGATACCTTCTTTGACCTTCAGCAAAAATGGTATCAAAAGCCAATGAGGACTTACCACTACCGCTCAAACCAGTGAACACAACTAATTTATTTCTCGGGATCTTTAAATCCACGTTTTTAAGGTTATGTTCCTTAGCTCCGTAGATTTCTATGAATTCTTGATTTTTAGTTTTTGACTTGCTCATAATGTAGCAAGTCAAAATTAATCATTTAACTCCTTTTTTGCCTCAGAATTATCTTTCTCTTGTAATGTTTTCTTTAAACGAAAGAAGAATACTAGTTTAACAATGAAATAAAGCCAAAAAAGCGTTAGCATTAAGGATTCTGGAGGGAGATACTTTGCCATCATTTGCGCCATGAGTGCGGAAGCTAGAGCCATGAATAAAAATACATATCCTATTTGTCTATCTCTTAATCCTTGGTAAGATAATGTATGAGTAGTATGGTCTTTACCCCCAATCATAGGAGATTGCCCTTTACTTATTCGGTTTATTGTGACAAAAATAGTATCCGTTAATGGTACTATAAATGTTACCATGACCAATGTTAAGTTTTTAAAAATCACTACTTCACCTAAATGAAGATTTGCATTCCAAAGGAATTTAATTCCTAAAAACGCCAAGAAAACGCCAAGGAATTGTGACCCAGTATCGCCCATAAACATTTTCGATGGATTCCAATTAAAAAATAAAAAACCACCCAAACACCCAAGAATTGTGATCATTAGAAAGAGGTAAACATTATCGGTCATTGAAAAAGGAATTGATATCCCAAGAATGGTTAGAATAATAAACACTGAAGTCAGAGAAGTAATGCCATCCATATTATCAAGCATGTTTATACTATTCATCATCCCCACTACCCATAAAATAGTGAGTGTAATATCCAGCCAATCAATTGAAAAAAGCTCAATACCGTTACCTGTTAGAACTAATATAACTCCACAAGCAATTTGTACAGTAAGTTTTATTAATGGTCGTGTATCATAGGCATCATCGCTCAGCCCCATAAAAAATGCGAGGGTTACGGAGAAAAAGAAACCAAGTAAGGCCTTGTTTTGAAACACATCCGATTCACCGAATATAATGGCGTAAAAAATAAAGCCAATTAAAAAGGAGATATAGAAGCTAATACCTCCCAAAGAAGGCTTCGAAACGCTCGACCAGCGAATGTCTAAATGATTCTTATTTCTGATCCCTAAAGACCTCGCAAATTTCAAAAAAAATGCATTTATTACCATGCTCAACACGAAAGAACCTGATAAAAAACCCAAAATGTTTAATATGGAAATAAGTGTTTCTTTCATTGACTAGAACGGGGAAGTAAATAGGCTAAACTTCTTCGCTACTTGATCTTTTGCTGAAATAATTGGAGCATTAACTCCCCATTGAATTGAAAGAGATTCATCATTCCAAAGAATCCCATCCTCACTTTCTGAATTGTAAAAATTATCACACTTATATGAAAACACTGTATTGTTCTCTAATGCGACAAAACCATGGGCAAAGCCTCTTGGAACAAAAAAATTAAGAAAGTTATCCTCTGTTAGTTCAATAGCAATGTGCTGTCCATAGGTTGGTGAGTCTTTTCTGATATCCACTGCTACATCTAGTGCTCTCCCTTTAATTACACGCACGAGTTTCGCTTGAGCAAATGGAGGAGCTTGAAAATGCAAACCTCTTAAAACTCCTTTTGAAGACTTTGAAATATTGTCTTGAACAAATTCTACGTTCTGACCAGCATACTCATCAAAAAGTCGCTTGTTATAGCTTTCAAAGAAGTAGCCCCTATCATCTCCAAAAACATTGTTCTCAAAACTAAAGAGTCCTTCAATATCATAAAAAGTTACATTTTTCATTTTCGTTTGAAAAGTCTTAATCGTGATTTTTTCTCTTCTTCTCCATAGTATTGGCCATAACCATAGCCGTAGCCGTAGCCATACTTCCCTCGTCCATAGCTAACGCCATTAAGGACAACATTTATACTTTTTAAATTTTGATTCTCCATTAACTCGCCTATTCGCTGAGTGAAAAATCTTTTAGAATAATTTGCTCTGAATATATATATAGGACAGTCCGCCTTACTAATAATGGAAAGACCATCAGAAACAATACCTACCGGTGGATTATCGATTATTATGGTATCATATTCCTCTCTCAGCATTTCCAATAAGTCATCAAACTCTTTCGCTAGTATTAGTTCTGCTGGGTTCGGTGGTATAGGTCCTGCAGTTATATAATCAAACCCATCTATTTCTGTTTTCTGAACACATTCCTTCCAAGGAATTTGTCCAGCAAGGATATTACTCATACCCTTTTCATTCTGGGTCTTTAAACCTAAGTGAATTTTGGGCTTACGTAAATCAAGATCTAAGACTACTACTTTTTTACCGGAAAACGCGATTATACCGGCAAGATTTAAAGCGACAAAAGTTTTACCTTCCCCTGAAACAGAACTTGTTACTGCGATAAGATTATTCTCCTTGTTTCGCATAACAAATTGCAAGTTTGAACGAATATGTCTTAAACTCTCTGCTACTAATGATTTTGGATCACTTCCAACAACAAGAGTTGACATCGATTCGTTGGTCTTAATTTTAGGCAGTGAACCTAAAAAATTTGCATTTTCAGATAAAAGTCCTTTAAAATCTAGTTCAGA
The DNA here is from genome assembly GCA_022447665.1 of Crocinitomicaceae bacterium. Taxonomy (GTDB): domain Bacteria; phylum Bacteroidota; class Bacteroidia; order Flavobacteriales_D; family Crocinitomicaceae; genus JAKVAQ01. Next base: position 45,081 of record JAKVAQ010000026.1, on the reverse strand, counting down.
ATGGAATTCATTAAACGTTATATACTTTATTAAAATATAAATGAGGCTTATGAGTAGCGACAAAAATATAAGAGCCAAATACACGAAACGTTTTTGTGGAGAGATTAATGAAGCTTGGCTTGGTGGTTGAAGAATCATATTATCCATTGTATAACCGGCCTTTGAAATAGCATACTGCGTTTTCTTTTCTATTAGAAGTGTGTAATACTTTTCATTTAGATTAAACATTCGGTTTAACCTAGAAAGCTCCATTTCTTTGGCAGGAACTCCATAAAGCTGTGATTCAAGCGAATAAATTCTATCCTCAAGATTTCTTTTTCTAAATTGAATTTGCTTTTTGAAAGAATCTATCGTTCGTCGAATATTTTGTGCTTGAGATTCAATTTTTCTCTCAACCCGAACATATTCATCACTGGCTTTAGTGAAGCTATACGAAATATCTTCCCTTTGTTCTATTAAGGCATGAAGTTCTGTCAATTCATTTGAAAGTAGATTTTCAAAATCAGTACCCGCAATCGCTGGAATCAGATTGTATATTTCTATTCGATCACTTAACTCCACAGAATTCTCAATATCCTTAAGCAATTCAAAGTCTAAATTTACCGTCATGAGTTCTTTATTTAAATCACTCACTTGGGTCAAAATACGTTGTGTAAACATGGTAGGATCCGATACCTTGCTGCTGTCTTTGAATTCTTGAATTTGGTTTTCAGACTCTTTCAACTGCAGGAAAACAGTATCCAGTTGTGTATCAATAAATGCTAATATGCTTGCGGAACTTTTACTTTTCTTTTCTAAGTCATATTCAAAGAAAGTATTGATTACTGAAGAAACCACATCAGCTGCAAGAAGTCGATTATTACTTTGATAGGAAATTTTAATCGTTCTCGCTTCAGGATTTAAGGCATAAACACTGAGAGCAGGATGCATTTTTGCAGTTAACTGTTTGTAGTCATTAAAAACAAAATAAAGTTCATTTTCGGTTGATGATTTCTGAAAAACATCTTCTTTACTAATCTTAAGACTGAGATCGAAAAATTCGTTATTAATTGCCTCATTCGGAACAACAGGAAGTTTTACCTCATTCCCATTCTTGAAAAAACTAAAAGATAAATTTCCTCCTTCATTCAAGAGATTAATTCTTTGCCCAATTAAAGATGAATCTTTTAACGTTCGCAGAGTAACATGGTAAGATGAAAAGAGGTACTTTTCCTCTGTTAAAATCTCTCCTTCAGAATAATATGAAATCTCTAGATTCAGATTTCGAAGCGCCTTTTCAAGTAAAAACTCGGATTTAAGAAGTTCTATATCCTCGGAAAGATTATTCTCGTTTTGAAAATTTTCAATGTCCAATATCCTTTTTCCCTCATCTTGAGAACTACGCTGAATTACAGCAGAAGACTCGTATTTTGGTTTAGTGTATCTTAGATACAAGAAACCTGCTACGATTCCTGTCATCAGAAGGATAGGAATAATAAACCATTGCCTTTTTAGAACACTCCACAATACTGCCGAATCAAATTCAGTATTGAATCTAGAGTTACGTGATATTTTAGGTTTGTCTGTCAAGTCTACTGAAGTGCATTTATGACTGAAATAACAATTGCCGCACTCGAAATAAGCGAGATTATTGGTGTTACTTCCCTTAAAATTTCTCTCCCAAGTTCTGGAACTGGTTCAACATAAATGATGTCATTTGCCTGGACAAAAATATCCGTATATTGAAACTGATCATCCACCTTAGATAGGTCAATTTTATATATTTCACGTTTACCTTTATCTGTTTTTCTTAGCAATTTGACTCTCGAAGCCCTACCCCTCTCTGCTATTCCTCCTGCCAGTGCAATTGCTTCAATTAAGGTTACGTTGTTATTCGATAAATAAAGTACACGTGCGTCACTACCATTTCCTGGAAAAACAATTACTCTTCTATTCGTAACAGATATTTGAACGAAAGGATCTACATAATAGTCTTCATACTTCTCCGCAATAAATTCCTCAGCCTCCCTGATTGTCATTCCCACAATATTTGTTTCACCAATTATTGGAAGAACAACTAAAGAATCATTTTGTATTACGTATGAAATAAGGTTGTTAGGATTGAACAACTGTGCCTGTCCGGGTTGATTTTCAGTGGCAATATTAAGCACCTGCAAACCGTTATTAGTGAAGAATCTCATCTGAATAATATCGTTCACGTCAATTTTATATTCAAATTTTGTTTGATTCAAGCTGTCAATATCAGCGAATTCAAAGTCCTTTGGAGTTTTAAGCATTATGTTGCTATTTACACCACATGCCGATAAACCACCAAGTAAAACAATAAATATCAGCAACTTAAACAGTATCTTCTTCATTTCTTTATGCCTTTTTCTTCCAGCAATTTGATATATAGTTCCTTGACATCAGAACATAGTCTCTCCTTACTGAATTTGTCTTTTACGAAGCTCCAGCCGTTTTGTGTCATTTTTTCACGCTTTTCTTTCGAATTAATCAATTCAAGCAACTTCTCTCCAAAATCTATTGGGTTAAAAGAATCCACGACAAATCCAGTTTTGCCATCGTCTATAACGTCCACTACTCCTCCAACGTTTGTTGAAATTACTGGTGTGCCAGAAGCTTGCGCTTCTATCAAACTTACTGGGGTTCCTTCATTCAATGATGTCAGGGCGACTATATCCAAACCAGGAAGTATATTTTCAATATCCTTTTGCCAACCAAGAAATTTGACCTTTACACTTGTGTTCATAAATGTTTCCGAGGCATGTTCTAACTCGGTTCTTTTTTCACCATCTCCGACTATGCACAAAACAATATCCTCGGCAACTTTATCTTTGATTGTTTGCAGAGCTTCAAACAGTAGTTGATGATTCTTAATTGGAACCAAGCGGCCTATAATCCCAATTATAATTTTATCCTTGGGGAGATTAAAACGTTCAAGCATCGCGCTTCTGCCTGAAATTGAGTTTTCGTGGAATCTTGCCAAATCAAAGCCTAAAGGTATTACTTCGAACTTCTCAGCTGGAGCGATCTGATGAATTTCAGAAAGCTGTTTTTTCTGTTCATTAGAAATTGCGATAATCTTAGATGTTTTTTTGGCAAGCTTCCTTTCAATCGTTTTGTAGAGAGATGTCTTTGCTTTACCAAAATACCCATGAAACACATGTCCATGAAAAGTATGAACAATAACCGGAACATTTTCTTTTAAAGCAGCTCTTCTCCCCAACGCTCCAGCTTTCGAAGCATGCGTATGAACAATATGCGGATTAAATTCACGAATAATAGCCCTTATTTCTCTTAAGGCCTTTCTATCATTGGCAAAACTTACCTCTCTTTGCATTCCTTCAACAATAACAGGTTTTAATCCAAGCCCTTCTGGAATATATCGAGCGTCCCCCTCATTTTCTTCATGTTTCCCTCCGATTAATAGCGTTTCAAATCCTTCGCCTAATCCAGCAGATAAATAAGAAGCGTTATATACTGGACCGCCTAAATTGAAGCGGTTTATTATTCTCAAGACTCTGATCATTCTGCGAGGTTATTTTTATACCAATATTGGAAAACAATAAGACTCCAGATCAAATATATCTTGTCACCACCGCCCTTCGCCAGATTAACCTCTTTTAGTTTTTGAATGGTATTCCACTGGAACAGACCTTGTTTTTTTATAAAAGACTCTGAAAACATTTCTTCATTAAATAGATCTTCCAATATATCTCCCAGCCATTCTTCAATTGGAATTTCAAAACCTGATTTAGGTCGATTAACGATTTCGTCCGGGAGTTCATTTCTGAATGTATCTTTGAGAATTCTTTTACCGCCTAACTCATTTACCTTGAATTCTGATGGCAACGTGTTCACAAAGTCAACAACCAAATGATCTAAAAAAGGTGTTCGTACTTCTAATGCAGAGGCCATACTCATTAGATCTACTTTTTTTAGCATGTCGTTTGGAAGGAGCATCTTTTGATCGCTAAAAAGAACATCATTAAAGTCATCAAACGTGACAATAGTACTTGTATCAAAAAAATCATCATACCCTTCTCGGCTATCAAAAGAAAGTAGTCCTTTTTTATCTTTTTCGGAAATAAAGGTGCACCACTCATAATAACGCCTGTCATGAGTCATTTCCATACCTTTCTTTAACTTTTGAATTTTTCGACTTTTGTCTCCAATGGAGTTTGATCGGGAAGTTGGAACCAATCCTGCAGTGGCACCAATGAGCCCAATTAGTCTCCTCTTTCCTTTATTAGCTGTTCGTATATAGTGATCAGCATAATGCTTTCGATACCCTCCGAATAATTCGTCTGCCCCATCACCACTTAAACAGACACTAACTTGCCTTTTTGCGTATTTGGCGAGCAGATACATCGCAAAAGAAGAAGAGTCACCAAATGGCTCATCTAAGGCATCCAAAAACTCTTCAAAATTTTCTCTAAACTCCTTCTTACCGAGCATGATCTCTTCATGGTTAGAACCAATACGTTCGGCAGCTATTCGCGCGTATTTGGTCTCATCAAAATACTCATGCTCAAAACCTATAGAAAACGTTTTTAAATCGTGTTTTTGATATTTAGCCAATGCCGAAACAATAGTAGAATCAATACCTCCACTTAAAAAGGTACCTAAGGGCACATCTGACACTAAACGTCGTTTTATACTATTATTTAAACGGTTCCTTAATTCGAATTTCGCATACTCATAATTACCTTCAAATTTCTGATCAGGAACTAAATCGTAATACTGCTTTAAACGAGGTACTTTTTCTCCTACAAACTCGTAAAAACAACCAGGCAAAAGCTTCTTTATGTGCTTAAAAAGTGTTCTGTCTTCATTAAAATATGTCAGCCTAAAATAATTGGCTAAACCGTCAAGATTCAAGCTTCTATCAATTTCAAGTTGAAGAAGTGATTTTAGCTCAGATGAAAAAATCATTTGATTTTCATCTTCGTAGATAAATAAAGGCTTAATCCCTAACCTATCTCTCGCTATCAAAAGATAGTCGTCTAACCTATCGTAAAAAGCAAAAGCGAAACAACCATTGATATCATCAAGTGCTTTCTCTCTCTTCTCAATAAGTAACTTAAAAAGAACTTCAGTATCCGACTTAGTAAGAAATACGGTTCCTTTCTCTAGCATTGATCGACGAATGTCCTTGAAATTGTAGACCTCACCATTAAAAACTAAGGAATACCGATCGTCTTCAAATGGCTGATTAGCAGCATCATCGGTGTCTATGACAGCAAGCCTAGTATGGCCGAGTGCTACATTGGTATATTGTTTGCCACTCTGATTATCTGGCCCCCTATGGATCAAGGAGTTAACGGCTAAATCAAGGTTGTCGAAATTAACGAAACCATGTTTATTCTTTGATCTTATACCTACTATGCCGCACACGCAAGAAATCTTAAATTCGCAAATATATTGGTAATAAGTAATTAAATGCTAAAAATCAGATTCATATTCCTTAGTTTGTTTCTATTGACATTCACTGGATTCGCACAAGAAAACACAGAACCGGTTAAACCGCAAACATACGTACAGGTATACGCAGAGAAACTTATGACCTATAAGTATTTGAAAAATGCTGCATTTAGCTTTTATGCAAAGGATATGTCTACTGGGGAGATTATTGCAGACTACAACTCGAAAATGAGCTTACCATGCGCCTCCGTTATGAAGCTCGTAACTACTGCCACAGCTCTACAAATATTGGGTTCAGGATATAGATACAAAACAAGAATCATGTACACTGGTGAAATCGATACATTAAACTGTGTATTAAATGGCGACCTTCATATCATAGGAGGAGGTGATCCGACCTTGGGCTCTAAGTTCTTTAATAAGAAAGGACATGAACGAGATTTTCTATACGAATGGGCCGATACGATTAAAGCTATGGGCATAGAAAAAATCAACGGACGAGTTGTTGCCGATGGAAGTATTTACAGATATTATGGAGCTCCTAGCGGTTGGGTTTGGGCTGACATGGGAAACTATTATGGGGCTGGACCAAACGGATTAACTTGTTTTGACAATACGCTCAAACTCCAATTCGAAACCGGACCAAATGCAGGTGACTCTACTGAAATTGTATGTACAGACCCTTATGTTCCCTCAATTGAAATTAGAAACTATGTCAAAGCTGCTGATTCAAAAAAAGACAATGCTTATGTATATGGTGCTCCTTACTCTAATAGTTGGTTCGTTGCAGGTTCGATTCCAAAAGCAAGAGATAGTTTTGTGGTAAAAGCAAGTATTCCTGATCCAGAACTCGTAATGGCGCTAGAAATGGATTATGCTTTGGAAGAAAGCGGAATTGACGTAGTATTTGCGCCTATTACGAACAGAGAGCTTTCATCCAATCCAGCTTATTTTAAGCCAGCGCGCACTGAAATTCACACACATTACTCCCCATACCTTGGTTCCATAATAAACATTGTGAATAGAAATAGCTTCAATCTTTATGCGGAACATGTGCTATGTCAATTGTCTGTGAATAAATCAGGATACGGAAGTACCTACAATGGAGCGTTGGTTTGCAAAAACTACTGGAATAATAAGGTAGGTGCTATGGATTTACATATAACTGACGGCAGTGGCTTATCAAGATCTAACGCTGTATCAGCAGAGTTTTTAGTTAAGATGTTAACTTATCTAAATGGCAAAAAAGCTGGAAACCGATTAAAGGAAAGTATGGCGCTCGCCGGAAAAAGAGGCACTATGAGCAGTATGTGCAAAGGAGGAAGTGGATATGGAAGAGCTTACGGTAAAAGTGGAACTATGACCCGTATTAAGGCTTATGCGGGCTATATTGACAGCAAATCAGGAAAGAAAATTGCGTATGCTATGATTTGGAATAACCACAATTGTTCGACCAGCAAAATCAAAGAGTATTGCAGTAATCTATTGAATAAACTATCGGCGTACTAATTCATCACTAAAATCGACCATTTATATCTGTTTTTGATAGGTTCTTAACTAAATCTAGAATTAACCTTAAACACCAGCGAATTTTTCTTATATTTCCCGTTTTAATAATTGAAACGATAGAATGTCAGATAAAGTGAAATTCGAAATGGAAATTGAAGTTAAATCTTCTACTTCTGTTTTGTATGGTATGATTAGTACTCCGAGTGGGTTAAGTGAGTGGTTTGCAGATGACGTCAACATAAAAGGAGATATTTTCACATTCTTTTGGGATGGAGCCTCAGAAGATGCAAAATTGATCACAAAGAAAAAAGGACAAAGTGTTAAATATCAATGGGTTGAAGACATCGAAGACGGGTTGAAAACTTACTTTGAGATCTTTATTCGTGTTGACGAATTAACTAATGATGTTGCCCTTATTATCACCGACTTCGCAGAAGAAGATGAAATTGAAGAAGCACAACTTCTCTGGCAAAATCAAATCGATAAGCTTAAGAAAACGATTGGCTCTTAATTTCTTTAGGAGCAAAGACGAAATTTAATTCCTTAACGTTTACCCATTAAAAGTCCTGTGAAAAAGCTTAATTTTTTCATAATACGGTCTTTTATAGGACCTTTCTTCATCACCTTTGGGATAGCTATGTTCTTTTTGATCATGCAATTTCTATGGAAGTATGTTGACGACCTTATGGGGAAAGGTCTAGAATTTAGCGTCTTATTAGAATTGCTGTTTTTCGTTTCGGCAACTCTTATACCACTAGCATTACCCATCGCAATTCTATTCTCTTCTATCATGACCTTTGGGAACCTTGCTGAGAATAATGAACTTACGGCCCTCAAGAGCTCTGGACAATCGCTCTTTCGTATAATGCGTCCAATGCTAATTTTCGTAATTTTATTAAGTGTATCAGCCTTTTATTTCACAAACTATATTTTACCCCTAGCAAACCTTAAGTCCAGAACCATAATATATAATGTAACCGAAAAAAAACCAACGTTCGGAATAACAGAAGGCATATTTTATAAGGACATAGAAAACTATAGTATTCGCGTAGAAAAGAAGAATGATAATACCGGGGAGCTGGAAGGAATACTGATCTACCAAGACAATGCCATACACGGGGCCAAAACGATTCAAGCAAAAGAAGGTGTTATGCTTAAAAGCGAGAACGAGCGTTTTCTTTTTCTAAAACTGATAGATGGATCGATGTACGAACCTCTTGCACCTGGTAAATTTGGAAACCACCGTCAACCTTATAACAAGGCCTTTTTTGATGAAGTAATTCTAAAATTCGATTTGAGTGGTTTCGATTTTGAAGAAGAAAGCGAAGAATTATTCAGGCATGATTATGAAATGATGAGTTTTATACAATTAGACGTGGCTCTCGACTCGTTGCATTGCGTAGAAGACACCTTAATGGGAAAGTTCAGGAACGGAGTTAAAGAGCAGCACCTTACTTTTAATGATTTCTTTAGTATAGACCATAACGCTGGGGACACGACACGCATTGAATCAGAATTTGAACCCGTTGATACAATTATGAAAATTGAAGAAATGCGGGAGATGGAACTCAGAACAGCTTACGTTTCTGCCCAATCCAAAATTAGAAGCTCTAAAGATTACATTTACGGACAGACTATTTACACTAATGCGTTCAACAATAATTATAAAAACTATCTAAAAACCTGGCACCAAAGGTTTACTTTATCCTTCGCAATAATAGTCTTATTCTTTATAGGTGCACCATTGGGAGCTATCATAAAAAAAGGTGGCTTAGGAACACCTTTAGTATTTGCTACCCTATTTTTTATTCTCTATTACGTACTCACCATTACTGGAGAAAACATGGTTGAATCAGCGTTTATTGTTCCTTGGAAAGGTATGTGGATGGCGACTATGCTTCTAACTCCGCTTGGAATATTTCTTACCTATAAGGCAGCAAATGACTCTGCCTTGTTTGACTTGGATGCATACAAACGTATTGTTTCAAAATTTAAACGTAAATAATGCGTGTACTACAGCTCTGCAACAAACCTCCCAGACCCATTGTCGATGGCGGATGCATTGCCATGAATGAAATAAGCGAAGGGCTAATAAATGCAGGTTGTCAACTGGATATATTAACTATTTCTACCGCGAAACACCCATTTCACAAAAGAGAATTTGATTCTGAACTTTTCCAAAACACTGAAGTTCAGGATATTTTTGTAGATACTAAGGTAAACCTGGTAGACGCTTTTTCAGCATTGATTAGCTCAGACTCTTATAATGTGAGTCGATTTTTCTCCTCGGATTTTGACTTTAAACTTATTCGATGGTTGACCGATAAATCATACGACATTATTCATCTTGAGAGCCTATTTATGACTCCTTATATACCTACAATAAGGAAGTTGTCTAAAGCTAAAATAATTTTACGTAGTCATAATTTAGAGCACTTAATTTGGGAGCGAATGGCAAAATCGGCCGGACATTCACCTAAAAAACTATACCTAAAACACTTGGCGAGTCGCTTAAAGAAGTATGAAGTGAATATTCTCAAGGATGTTGATGGAATAGCTTCAATCAGCAGTAAAGACGAAAAAACCTTTAGGCAGCTCGGTACATCAACACCGATTAAAACCATTCCATTTTCCACAGACTTGAGTGGAACCGAGGTAAGTAATAAAAGTCTCAATAATGAATTAAAGCTCTTTCATCTTGGAGCCATGAACTGGACTCCAAATATTGAAGCAGTAAATTATTTAATCGATAAAATTTGGCCATTACTTTCTAGTCTTGATGTTAGTTTAAATATTGCAGGCAGAGGAATGCAAGAAGAGCTCCTTGAAGCTAGTAACGGGAAATTACAGGTAATTGGTGAAGTGAAGTCGGCCAGAGATTTTATAGAAAAAAACGATGTTTTAATAGTTCCTTTGATTTCAGGGTCTGGGATTCGTGTTAAAATAATTGAAGCTATGGCGATGGGAAAAGCTGTAATAACTACAAGTATCGGCGCTGAGGGGATTCCTTTTACTAACTGGGAAAATTTAATTATTGCGGATTCGCCAGAAGAGTTTGCTCATGCCATAACGGAACTTTCTCAAAACAAGGACAAGGTTTGGCAAATCGGTGATAAAGGAAGAGCACTTGCCCTAGAACATTTCGATTCTAAAAAAGTTATTAGTGATCTGATAGAGTTTTATAAATCATTGGAGGTATGAAACTAGTTGTAATTCTATCAAGATTCCCCTACCCTCTTGAAAAAGGAGATAAACTCCGTGCGTTTCATCAAATCAAAGAGCTTTCAAAAAATGATGAAATTTATCTCTTCTGCCTTACTGATCAAGAAGTAAAAGCTTCAGACAAAAGAGTTGTTGAGGAATACTGTAGAGAATTACACATATTAAACCTAAATAAACTCGGAATATACTGGAATGCTGGACTTAATCTCTTTTCAGACAAACCATTTCAAGTGGGCTATTTCTATTCTAAGAAATGGGTGAAATTTGTTGAACAAGAAATCAGAAGAATTGAACCAGATCATATCTATGCCCAGTTAATTAGAACTTCTGAATACGTTAAAAACATTCATGACATCCCCAAAACCATTGACTATATGGATGCTCTGGGACAGGGTATGATTAGAAGATTCAAGATTTCCGGCGGACTTAGGCGTCAATTTTTCAAATCAGAAGGACAACGTTTATTAAGGTACGAGCATAGAATCTTCGACTATTTTGATCATCACACCATCATTTCTAAACAAGACAGAGGATTAATCTCCCACCCTAAAAACAATGAAATCTCAATCATTGAAAACGGAATTTCAGAATCTTTCTTCGAACCAAATGATTGTGTAAAAGAATATGATTTGGTTTTTGTTGGAAACATGAATTATGCGCCAAACATTGAATGTGCTCAATTTATTGTAAACGATATTTTGCCTGAATTAACCAGTGCAAAGCTTCTACTTTCTGGTGCAAATCCGAGCAAAGAGATCAAAGAATTAGAGAGAAAGAATGTAGTCGTTTCTGGGTGGGTAGATGATATAAGGGATTCTTATGGATCCGGAAAAATTTTCGTGGCCCCTTTGTTTATTGGTACCGGTTTACAAAACAAACTTCTTGAAGCAATGGCTATGGGACTCCCCTGCATCACAACCACACTAGCAAACAATGCCTTGGGAGCAACACCCAATGAAAATATTCTTATTGCAAATAGTAAAGACGAATTTAAAACGGCCATAAATCAACTATTGACTGATCAGGAACTTTACAAGAAAATCTCCATTTCAGGACAGAATTATGTTCAAGAAAATTTTAGTTGGGCCAATTCAGTTTCAAAACTTCGTGAGCTCTTTACTTGTTAATAAGACAGTAAAATATAATTATAACTAATTTTGTATCCAATTTTAGAAAAAGCAATGACACTAAACACAATAGAGGAAGCCATAGAAGACATTAAACTCGGCAAAGTTGTTATCGTAGTAGATGACGAAGACAGAGAGAACGAGGGAGATTTTTTAACGGCTGCAAGAAATGCTACACCAGAGGTAATTAATTTCATGGCGACTCATGGACGCGGTCTTATCTGCGCACCTTTGTTAGAAGAAGATTGTGATAGACTCGGATTAGAAATGATGGTCCAAGAAAATAGTGCAAGTTTCGAAACTCCTTTTACCGTATCTATTGATCTAATTGGGCATGGTTGTACAACGGGAATCTCGGCCAGTGACCGTTCTAAAACTGTACTAGCCTTAATAGACCCTAACACAAAAAAGGAAGAACTAGGAAAACCAGGTCATATATTTCCTTTACGCGCACGAACTGGAGGAGTTCTAAGGAGAGCAGGACATACGGAAGCAGCCGTTGACTTATCTAGAATGGCAGGTTTTGAGCCAGCAGGAGTAATCGTAGAAATAATGAATGAAGACGGCTCAATGGCGCGCCTTCCTCAGCTCTTAGAAATTGCAAAGAAGTTCGATCTTAAGATTATTTCTATTGCGGATTTGATTGCCTATCGCATGAAAAATGAATCACTCATTGAAAAAGTAATGGAGACCGACTTTTCAACTATTTGGGGAGATTTTAAAATGGCAGCTTATCAGCAACTAAGTAATAACGAAGCACATCTTGTTCTTTATAAAGGTGAATGGAACAAGGAAGATGCAGTTCTTGTTAGAGTAGAGTCTTCGTCATTCTCGAATAACCTGTTGGACGCTATTCGTGCCGATAAGCAATCGAACTTGAGTGCAGTACTTCAGTTAATTGAAAAAGAAGGTAAAGGGGCACTCGTTTTTGTACAACAAGAAGAAAAACAACTTGGGTTAATTGAAAAGTTAAAGTCATACAATGGTGTACCGGTAAAAAAACCTATAGACACTAAAGATTACGGTATTGGAGCCCAGATTATACGCGAATTGGGAATTGAAAACATCAACCTAATTACAAACTCATCAAACGTAAATAAGAGCGTTGCTCAGGCCTATGGTTTAAATGTAGTAGGAACTACATCTTACCTTAATTCTGAGAAATCCGTTTCTTAACTGCCTCTGAAAAAGGGATCCCTTCATTTTTAGAGGCAATCCAGGCAAGTAAATCAAAATACTCAAGGATTACGTGCTCACGCTCATTGGACTCAATTAATGCGTTCAAATCGTTATAAAACTCACCTAAGATCTCTTTGTTCTTAGATTCTTTAGTCGATTTAGCAAGTTGCTTAAAGTACGTGATGAAAAGCTCTTCTACTTTGTAGTCCTTCTCGTACTTGCTTAAGTATCTTGCCGCAGATTTTAAATCATACTCAACAAAGTCTGTATTGGAAAGCTCGTAATGAATAATAAGATTAAAAATTCTGGCAAAAGAGTAAATATCTTGTCTTAGTTTCTTCTCATTATCATTTAGCACAATATTTATATACTTTAGAGCAGTTTTATACTCCCCTATTCCAAAGTAAGTATAGGCCATATTATAAGTAAAAAGAAGGTGCTTCTCTTTTGTAATTTTATCATCAAACCTTTCCAGCTGATGTTCTATATGGCCAAAGGTTTCCAAAGACTTCTGAAACTCACCAATTCTATTGAACAATTGGAGTTCACCAATACAAGAGGCGGTAAAAATGCGTACTTGGGAATCAATAGAATTAAAGTATTTTCCTTTGGATAATCCATTTAGTTCTTCAATCATCATTTTCGCATGATCAAAGTCGTAACTATCAATATAACACTGGAGCATAAAACCAAGAGTTGAGATGTAGCGCTGCTCCAAATCATTCTTAATCTTGTCATTAGACTCCATTACGGTTTTTGATTTTCGGAAGTTTATCAGCGCCTCCTCGTAATCTCTTTTACTTGCGGCACATAATCCTTTTATGTAATAGCAAATTGTGGTTGCCCTACTCGATATCGCCGTATTCTTACCCTTAATCAAGTGATAATCTGCGATCTCATCCACAACTTTTCTTTCTCCCTCATTTCGTGTGAATCCACCGCTTCTGAAAATGTAGTTTATCTTAGAATAGAGAATATGATATTCGGCTAAGTTTCTCAGCTTCTCAATTACCAAGGTTTCTTCCTCGATAAGTTTATCAAGATTTTGGTTAAAGATACCTTCTTCATAGGCTTCTTCGAGCAACTTCTTCTCCCAACTAATCAGTTCAAACCAATAATAGAACTTCTCGTACTCTTTAGCCATCCGTTTCGCCCGTTTTACGAACTTAACGCACTCCTTGTGTAAGGCCTTTCTGTAGAGAATCTCAACATTTTTAATCTCTTGCTTGAGAATAGCACTAACACTTTGCTCCGAGTAATATGCTCGAAGAGACTTTAGAATTAGCTTGTAAAGATGATTTTTTTCAGAAGGAAGATGTTTAATGAATACTTCATCCTTGAAGTAATCCTTCAATTCTTCCTCATTATACTTTCCTTGACGCTCAATGTAATCGAAGATTTTGAGGTAATTCTTTTCTCCAGATTGTAACGAAGAGTTCAGCTTAAAAAAACGTTTTTCTGACTTCGTCAGTGTTTTAATTAAGTTGAATAATTCAACAGATGGTTTCACGGTACTGAGTTTTTTGGTATACCTAAAATACGCATCTCAAGTATTAATTGTTTGGTTGAACAAGAATTATTGTAGACTCAACCCAATACACCAACGCAAAACCCCGCTGATAACCAATGAATTTAAGGGATTTTGATCCTTACAAAAAACTTCATTAATATTGGATTCCTAAATAGGAAAAGGGACGCCTAAGCGTCCCTTTTCACAACAACAAACCAAAAAATCCTCCCGTTAATTCACGATAAATCGTAAGATTTTTATCGGAGGATTACCTTTGTACCTTTCGGCAATACCTTGTCTGGGTTGGTTTCCCCATTCAGCTTTAATAATTTCTTTAGTTTAATTCCTTCGTTCTGAGAAATATCTCTATACGTCATATCTTTTGACGTCTCAATTCTTGGATAGGCTTTCTTAGCTCTATTTCTCTTTGGAACTAAGTATACAAATTCACCCTCTTTCAAAACGTCTCTTTTCCCGAAGTCATTGTATTTGTATAGTTGCCATAATCCCATGTCAAACTCTTTCGCAATTTGATAAAATGTATCACCCTGCTTAACAATAATATATTTCAAATCATTTTTATGTTCGAAAACCAAATGATCAGTGCGTTGAAGCCCTTCATAACTATCAGTTACAGAAGTTCCTTTTTGAATATCTAAGGTCGCAACAGGCGTTTCACCATTCGAAGCCATCAATGTCTCACTCTCTTTGATCTGAGCAGGTAAATAAGGCATTAAATCGTACTGTGCGAGATCGTTTTTCTCGATTAAATCAATCAATAAATCGGCATATTTAGGATTCGTGGCATAGCCTGCCGATTTTAGTCCTTTCGCCCACCCTTTGTAATCTGTTAATTTTAATTCAAACAAATCACTGTAGCGCTCTCTTCCGGTTAAGAAAAGTGAATGGTCTTCATAGGATTGAGAAGCATTATCATAACTTCTAAAACATTCATTCTTTTTATCATCATCTTGAATAAAAGTAGCTCCATCCCATCCTCTATGGCATTTAATTCCAAAATGATTGTTAGCTTCTTTTGCTAGACGTGAATTGCCATTCCCACTCTCTAGGATACCTTGGGCTAGTGTTATACTCGCTGGAATACCGTGATCATTCATTTGCTCAATCGCGGTAATCTTCCAATATTCTACATATTCTGAGGTTGTGATCTTCTTCTCAGCCGCGCTTCCGTAAACCGAAGTTGCTAGCGCCGCAATTAGGAATGCTCGTTTCATTTTGTTTGTGTTTGTTGTTGTGTATTATTATTACGCCAAACACAATTTCGGGTTACAAAAATTGTTGAAAACTTGTTAATTACTCAAATTCGAGCAACTAACCAAAACCCCTTAAAAAAAACTGAAAAACAGCAGTCTACTACTCCTCTTTCCAATCAGGTCTTCCTGGAGTATATGGAACTCCTTTACTGTCCAATTTAGCTTCTAAAGCCACTACTCCGGCCTTAATATCATCAACAAGCTTTCGAATTTGAACATATTCATCATCAGCAATTTCGTATTGTTCTTTTTGAGTAGAAGTAATATTGGATGTTGAATACCAGCATTGGTAAACAATAGTTTCCAATTTGCCTGCAGCACCATCTAAGGTTTCAACATCTCTGCTAGACTTATGCCAATCACCCCACATCATAATTTCAACATCATGAACTTGGTCTTCCAGCTTCTGGACATCTGACATCCATGATAATTCAGTATTTGGATAAGCGATAATTGCTTGTCTTATATATTTCAAACGATTTGAATATTCTGAAATTTCATTTCCAGTACCTCTCATTTTTCTTCTTAATTCAGAAAGCTTCGTTTTAAACGCAAGCACCTCTTCTGACTGACGCGCGAGACTTGAATTCTCTAATGTTTTCACATTGAAAGGAGTAGCCGTTACAAGTTGGCTAAACGCACCATTGTTATTCAAGTATAGTTCTACGGTATATTTTCCAGGTAATACTAGCGGTCCTTCATCAGCATTTGAATATCTCCCTACCTCACCTGCTCTTAAGCTTAATGGTGTTGTGGTTGGATATCTTAAATTCCAACTTACTCTATTAATACCTGTAGCTAGGCCTCCCTTAATTTTTCTAACCTCATTACCAAGCTCATCCTTAATAACGAAAAGCACGAAGGGGTCTTCATAATTGTCTTCTGCCACAAAATCCTCATAGCTTGGGTATTCGATATCCAAACCATCTTCTATTCGTTGATTTTGATCAGCTATTCGCTCATCTTTAGGTGAAGTAATTCCATCCTTAATAAAATATGTGAAGGTAACTCCGAATGTTGGGTTCTCTGCCGAGTAAAACCCTGCACCTTGAGAACCAACCCCTCTTAGCCCAAGAGGATTTGACTGAATGTATTCCAATCCGTCTTTAATTGGAAAGATCATTGCTGGCTGATTCATAGCCTCTTCTGTAATATGACGCAACGGTGAATAATCATCTAACACATAAAATCCTCTACCAAAAGTTGCTAAAACCAAATCGTTCTCTCTTCTCTGAATCGCAATATCTCTAATCGCAATTGTAGGTAGTCCTGATTTCAGTTGAATCCAATTCTCTCCTCCATTAATCGAGAAGAATACGCCGAACTCAGTTCCAGCGAAAAGTAAGTTTTCAAGCTCATGATCTTCTGCTATAGCATAAACCGACCCTCTCTCAGGCAAGTCTCCAGCAATCGAAGTCCATGTATTTCCTTTATCATCACTTCTCAATAAATAAGGTTTAAAATCTCCTTTTTTATGATTGTTAAACGCGGCATACACTCGATTTTCATCATGACGTGAAGCAAGAAGCATATTCACATAGGTCATGCTAGGCACGCCTGGAAAGCTTTCTTTTTTTACCCATGAACCACCGTCATTTTCAGTAATATGAACTAAACCATCATCAGTACCTGCATATAGGAGTCCAGATTTTTTGGGAGATTCATCTAAGGCTACAATATTTCCAAATATGGTTGTTGACTTATTTTTCATCACAACCTCAGGACGTTGAATCTGTCCCATTACCTTCAGTTGATTTCGATCTAACTGACGCGAAAGGTCTTCAGAAATAACTGACCATGTATTTCCTCTATCAGTACTTTTAAATACTTTGTTCGCTGCGAAATATATAGTTCCATCTTCATGATTAGAGACAACTAGTGGTGCATCCCAGTTCCATCTATAAGCTGGTTCACCTTTTTTAGGCATGGGCTGAATTCCAATCTTTTCACCGCTTTGTCTATCGTACCTAACCAACCATCCATACTGCGCTTGTGCATAAACTATGTTAGGATCTTTAGGGTCTATTTGTGACTCAAATCCATCTCCTCCATTTGTTATGTACCAATCCGAGTTTAATATTCCCGCATTATTTATTGTTCTTGAAGGCCCTCCAAGTGAGTTATTATCCTGCGTACCACCATAAACATTATAAAATGGTACATCATTATCCACCGCTACCTTATAAAATTGCGTGATTGGTAGATTTGGCTTATAATCCCAATCTTTTGCATGATTGTAAGTTTCGTAAATACCACCGTCACATCCTACAATCCAATGATCTGTATCTGTTGGATTGATCCAAATTGTGTGGTTATCAACGTGTTTTTTAGATTCTCCAGTGCTTTTAAAATTCAAACCTCCATCTTCCGTATGTCTTAACCAAGTGTTCATTGAGAAAACTTTATCGCGGTCTACTGGATCGCAAATAATTTCTTGATAATAATTTCCACTTGTAGAATAACCGCTGCGTTTAGTCCAGTTTTCCCCTTTATTAATAGATCTGTAAAAACCTCCACTTCCATCTTCGGCCTCAACAATAGCGTACATATAATTAGGGTCTGCCGGAGAAACAGCAAGACCTACCCTACCCATTTTTCCAGATGGTAATCCTTTTTCAATTTCATACCAAGTTTTACCACCATCTTCAGTTTTAAAGACTCCACTTTCTTCACCACCACCTATATATGTAAATACGTGTCTTCTTCTCTGATGCATTGCTACATAAAGAATGTCTGGATTTGAAGGATCCATAATCAAATCCGCTGCACCCGTATTATCTGATACATAATGAATTCTTTCCCAATTCTCTCCTCCATCAACAGATTTATAAACTCCGCGCTCACCTCCTTCAGACCATAATGGACCATAAGCACAAACATAAACTACATCTGAATTCCTCGGATCTACTATAACCTTTGAAATATGCTCGGACTCTTTTAAGCCCATGTTTTTCCATGAAGCCCCACCATTTGTCGATTTATACACACCGTCTCCATAGGCAACAGAACGTTGGTTATTATTTTCGCCTGTACCTACCCATATGGTTTGATCATTATTTGGGTCAATAGTTACACACCCAATTGAATACGAGCTTTGCCCATCAAAAATTGGCTCGAAAGAAGTACCATGATTAGTTGTCTTCCAAACTCCTCCTGAAGCAACAGCCACGTAATACTCACTAAAGTTATTAGGGTTCACAGCAATATCAGCAACACGACCAGAAGTCAATGCAGGACCAATACATCTAAAACTTAAACCACCAACTTGAGAGCTACTTAAAAAGTAATCATTTTTTGGTTCATCTTTCTTTTTCTTTTGAGCAACAGCTACTACAGAAAATCCGATTAATAGTAAACTAAGTGACTTGCGTATCATATCTGGAATTTGGTTTCCGCTAATTTAATCATGATTCTTGATTCGGTCTTCCTAATTGTGATTGAATGTAGCTAAAATGGTCTTTTCGGAACTTATCCGTGATGGACTGAAGGAATATTAAGGTAATTAAGGGAAAATAAATACTTTTGTCCCGCTATGAAAAAGGCGTTTCTATTTCTTTTAATAATACTTGGGAGTTTTTTGACCTCGAATGCGCAGACAGAGAACACACTGCGGTTGGAGCTGCCTGAGATCTTGTTTACCGACATCCCGTCTGAGATCCAAGTAAACTCTCTTTCTGATATTCCGGATACACTTGTCATCAATGGAGTCACCACAGAAATCAACACCTTAGGGAATTCTGGAAGTTTTGAAATGGTTGTGCCTTCGGATTGCGAGATATCAATTCAAGGGTATGATGTAAATTATGATAAAGTAGGTGTTGTTCCACTATGGACCTCTATATTACCTCCTTTAATCGCCATATTACTAGCCCTTGTATTCAAAGAAGTGATCTTCTCATTAGTCTCAGGGATTTTTATTGGATCTGCTATAATAGGTTTTTACGCGGAAGGGTTTGTAGGTATATTTACTGGGTTCTTCAAAATAATTGACACCTATATTATTCAGGCAATGAATGATTCTGGGCATTTAAGCGTAATTCTATTCTCCATCGTTATCGGAGGCATAGTGGCATTAATTTCTCGAAACGGGGGAATGAAAGGCATCGTGAATAGTATTGCCAAATTTGCCAATAATGTAAGAAATGGTCAATTGGCGACTTGGGGATTAGGAATTGCTATTTTCTTTGATGATTACGCTAATACCCTCGTTGTAGGAAACACCATGCGCGCGGTGACGGATAAATTAAAAATATCAAGAGAGAAGTTAGCATATATTGTAGACAGTACTGCAGCTCCTGTATCCAGTATTGCATTTGTCACAACCTGGATTGGAGCAGAGCTTGTTTACATTACTACCGGACTTGATAAAATTAATGCTGACGGAACTCAAATCTCTGAAGGAGTTTATTCGATTTTCCTAAATAGTTTAATGTACAGCTTCTACCCCATTCTAACTTTGTTTTTCATCTTTTATATCGTTTGGAGAAAGAAGGATTATGGACCGATGTATAAAGCTGAGGCCAGAGCGCGACAAGGAGGAATTATTAATCCCGAAGAAAATTCTGGAGACCTCACTGAATTAGAAGATCTTGAACCCGTTAAAGGAATCAAATACAGAGCTATGAATGCGGTTATCCCTGTTGCAATTATTGTTTTTGGAACATTGATAGGATTGATTTATACAGGTTTTGAGAGCTTGGCCGGAACTATTGCGGACATTGACTCTAATGCCAAAGTAAATACCTGGTCCAACATATGGAGCAATATTGGTATAATGGAAGGTAACCCTGAGACCTTTACGCGGAAGCTAGGTACCTTAATTGGTGCTGCTGATTCATACATTGCCTTATTGTGGTCTTCATTAACTGCGTTGTTAGCAGCAGTTATTTTAACCGTCAGTCAACGAATCATGAACCTTAGAGATTCAGTAGAAACTGTGATTACCGGTTTTAAAACGATGGTTCCTGCGATTCTAATTTTGATTTTAGCCTGGGCACTTGCTTCAGTTACTGAAGAAATGCATACGGCTGATTATATTACGAGTTTGGTTGGTAACATTTATCCTTGGTTAATCCCAGGAATCACCTTTGTTTTGGCTGCATTTGTTGCATTCTCAACGGGGTCGTCTTGGTCTACTATGGCGCTTGTATATCCTATTATATTGCCAGCGGCCTGGACTATATGTGCGCAAGCAGGATACGATGAAGTATCTTCAATGGGAATCTTCTATAACGTAGTAAGCGCTGTCCTTGCCGGATCTGTTCTTGGTGATCACTGCTCCCCTATATCCGACACAACAATTCTTTCATCTTTAGCAAGCGGTTGTAACCATATAGACCATGTTCGTACACAAATTCCTTATGCCTTAACCGTGGGCTTTGTTGCAGTGGTATTGGGAACCATACCAGCAGCTCTTGGCCTCAACCCTATTCTTTGTTTTATTATCGGAATTGGAGCATTGATTGGTATTGTTGAAGTCCTTGGGAAAAGAATTCCAGAAGATAATAATGGGTAGATTAATTGGTATTGACTTTGGCTTAAAGCGCATTGGTATCGCTGAAACAGATGATGCTAAAATCATCGCTTCTCCTCTCACAACTATCAATAATAATGAGATTTTTTCTTTTCTCATTAAATACTTCGAGGCGCATGATGTGGAAAAGGTGATATTGGGATATCCGAGAAGACTAGACGGCAGTGACACTCACATCACCGCTGATGTTATAAAGTTTAAGGCCAAAATTGAAAATACGTTTAAGAAAGAGGTCGTTCTATTAGATGAAAGATTCACCTCAAAAATGGCTTCTGCTGCGATTGGAATGAGCGGTCTCAAAAAGAAAAAGAAACAAGAGAAAGGACTAATAGATAAAATTAGTGCCTCAATCATCTTAAGTGATTACTTAAATTCTATGGGATAAAAAAAATCCCTTTCCGGGGGGAAAAGGATTTTTAGCTAACCATTATAAATTATGAAATTAAGAAATCAATTCGGCCTTAGGATATAAAGCCATCCACTTCTCAAGCTGTTCTTTCGTTTTTAACGTAATAGTAGTTCTATTATCTAACTTAAGTTTAAACTTAGGTTTGTTGTTTTTTATTTCGTTGAGCACTTTTTCAAGTTGCTTCTCTGATTTTTTTCGTGCCATAATTTCTAAAATACTCTGCTAATGTAACATCTTATGAGTGGTTATGTTGCATAATGCATTACATTTTTAACACACTTTTAGATAAAAAACGAAAAAACACAGATGAGTGAGAGTATTTTATCGATTTTATACCAAACGGTATTTTTTGATTTTTTCTAATTTTTATACTTTAAATAAATATTAATTAAATCTTGAGGAGGGATTACATTGTTTTCATATTCATTCATCCTTCTCAAAACTTCGCCGGTTGCCTTTGGGTTGAGTCCTAATTTTAAACCAAGACTCTTAACTGTATTTATTTCCTTGGATTCAGAATTACCATCAACATGCATTAATAGACAAATGCGCTGAAATTGTACTATTCTATCTAACTCACTTTCAAAGGGCTCAAATGGAGCAGGACTTTTAATTAACTTTAATAATTCATCATCGCCTAAACCCATTTGTTTTCCAACTGCATGAATAAACTTGATCTCCTCCTCATGCAAATGCCCATCGCTCATCGCTACTTCAATTAACTGAGATATTGCACTATACTTTTCTTTATTTTCTGTTGACATGTTATTGAATTAATTAAAAGAATCTTTCTCGAAAGATACGAAATGAAAAATCATTCCGTTACTCGGTAAACCGCTTTCCATTGTAGCACCCTAAACTGCCAGAAAAAGCTATTTTTGCCCTCAAATTCGATTTAATGGATCAGAAAGATTTTAATTCAGGAGATATCATTGCCTTTTTGTGGAAGAAGCGCAAGCCTCTTATTATCATTACCGCATCAGCTTGTGTAATCTCCATCGTAGTTTCATTGATGATGACTCCGTACTTTAAAGCAACCGCGATTGTGTTCCCTACTAAATCAAATTCGGTTGATTTTAATAGTTCCAGCAGAAATTCAGTAGTTGAATTTGGTGATGAAGCTGATGCTGAACGTTTGCTGCAAGTACTTATCTCTCCTGAAATTAGAGATAGCTTAACCTTAAAGTATGACCTCTATGATCATTATGAAATTGACACGAATAAAGCACATGCTAAATTTGAATTTCAAAAAGTCTACGAGGGGAATGTGAAATTCGAAAGAACACGTTACAACTCAATTAATATCGATGTTTTTGATAAAGATCCGGTCATCGCAACTGATATGGCGAATGATATTGTTCGCTTAGTTGATACAGTAATGAATCGAATGATTCGAGAAAGAGCCATTGGTCCAAAATGGGCAGTTCAAGGCGAGGTAGCCCTGATAAAAGATGAAATGGGAGATTATTCAGATCGGCTTAGAGCCTTAAGTGACTCTGGTGTAGTGAGTAAAGATGAAAGAGGCAATATGTATACCGATTATCTAACAGCGTTAAAGGCCGGAGAAAGAGAACTTGCTCAAGAAATTAAAGGAAAAATTGATGCCACTCAGAAGTATGGCTCTGACTATGATATCTATTCAAACCTTAGCGAGTTCTTTAGTTTGAGATACTCCAATATTCTCGATGTTAACGATCAAGCGGTTCAATATTCGAAAACAAGCATTCAGCAAACTATTCGCCACTCAATGGCTGAGATCCCGGACAAAAAAGCCAAACCAAAAAGAGCTATCATCGTGATTTTTGCCACGTTCGGAGCATTTGCATTTGCTGTATTCCTATTACTTGGAATTGAAAAATTTAAAGAACTAAAGGCGACTTCATAATTGAAGGCAGTTTTAAATAACTCTTGGTTTTACGTATTCGCAATTTCTTTTGCGCTACTAAACTCCTATTTTCTTTTCTCGGACGAATACTTTTTTGGTTTATTACCATTAGGGTTAATTGCAATATACGTTGCGATTTATCACTTTGAACTTTTATTCAAATTCATCATTTTCTGCACCCCTATTTCTTTTAATATTGAAGAATTTGTTGGTGGTAGCATAGGTCTATTTATCCCTACAGAACCCTTATTGTTCGGGATGCTTTGTATCATCTGCCTTAAGCAAATGAAAAGGAATATGTTTGATGTGGAATTCTTAAAGCATCCAATCACTATAATATTCATCCTGCAATTTGTATGGTTGCTTCTCACCTCCATTACTAGCGAGTTACCGTTAGTTTCATTTAAATTTCTTTTAGTTCGATTATGGTTTGTAGTTCCGGTATATTTCTACGGGGTTGAATTCTTTAAAAAAGAGAAAAACATTGTTCAATTCGTTTGGCTTTTTACTATTGGAATGGCCATTGTTGCTGCTTACACATTAATTCAACATGCCTCTTATGGGTTTGATGAAGAAACGGGACATTGGGTAATGTTTCCTTTCTTTAAAGATCATACTTCTTATGG
Source organism: Crocinitomicaceae bacterium (assembly GCA_022447665.1). GTDB lineage: Bacteria > Bacteroidota > Bacteroidia > Flavobacteriales_D > Crocinitomicaceae > JAKVAQ01. Next base: position 21,383 of record JAKVAQ010000026.1, on the reverse strand, counting down.
CGCCATTTTAGCCTTAATTTTCCCTCCGTTGTTGGGCCTACTATTTTATAAGAAAAATGGTCCTCTTGTAAGACTTACAATATTGTTTTTGATTGGATTAATTGGTTTCGCTATTGTTATGTCTTACACTAGAGCTGCTTGGTTAAGTCTTGTTGGTGCTCTCGGAATTTATCTCCTTATCAGATTTAAAATAAAGTTTCGATATGTGGCCATGCTGGGCAGTGCTGTACTCATCTACGTTGCTTTCTCCATCACTCAAATAGAACATAGACTAGAGAAGGTAAATGCAGAACATGCCACTGAAAATTTAGATGAACGAATAGAGTCAATGGCCAATATCACTACCGATGCATCTAACCTTGAACGTTTAAATCGATGGTCTTGTGCATATCAGTTATGGCAGGAACGCCCTGTTCTTGGATGGGGACCAGGAACTTATGCCATGGTCTATGCCCCATTTCAACTTTCTCAAAACCTTACTATAATTTCCACGCATTCAGGAAATAGAGGAAACGCTCATTCTGAATATTTAGGTCCTTTATCTGAACAAGGTCTACCTGGAATGCTCTTGATGTTTGTATTAATTGGATGGATCTTTTATTCGGGAATCACAACTTACTTGGTTATGCCAAAAGGAGAAATGAGGACGCTCTTATTAACTCTCATTTTAGGATTGAGCACATACTTCATGCATGGTTTCTTGAACAATTATCTTGATACAGACAAAGCAAGTATACCGGTTTGGGGAATCACGGCGATTATAGTGATGTACGATTTAAAGTATAAAAGACAAGCTAAGAAACTAGCTCACAATCAAACACCTCCAGAGATTCAATCGAATTGATAAACTCTTTATTCGCGGCAACTTTGAATGTCCGTGATGGCATTTTAAGTTCTGTCGAGTTCTTATGATCTTTTACAATAAATTTTAATTGGCAATTTCCAGTATTGTCTAGAATCAAGTTGTACAATTGATCAATCTTTTCATCTGTAATATCAATGGATTCTACGGACAGCTCAACAGCTCTGGTTTTCTTTTCTCGAACATCAGCCAACAACTCCATGGAGCTTACCTTGAACTCCCATCCATCGCCATACTTTTTAGTCTGAATTTTACCCGACATATAAACAAAAGTCCCTTCATTTAAGAGATGTTTAAATCTCATGTAATCCTCTCCAAAAAGAAATACTCTACTACTATCCGTATAGTCTTCGATATCGAAATTACCAAAGGGATTTCCGTGCTTCGTTGTTCTGTGTTGTGGATTTGAAATAATTCCCGCTAACATCAATTCTTGCTGTGGGTACTCTTCTACTCTATTCAACATTCCCACATCACCTTTACAGAAACTTTTTATCTCTAAAGAATAATCATCTAAAGGATGTCCGGATATATAGACTCCTACAACCTCTTTCTCCTTTTTTAATTGAACTATGGCTGGCCATTCATCAACACGCGGTGGTTGGGGTTTAGGGATTTCTGTTTCGGTAGAGTCCCCAAACATAGAAACCTGCGAAGAGTCTTTACTTTCTTGCATTTTTGCTCCAAACTTCACCACATTCTCCATGAAAAGGCGGCCATTATTATCTTCAGCAAAATATTGTGACCTTCCTATGGAGAAGGAATCAAATCCACCGGCTAAAACCAAGCTTTCAAATACTCTTTTATTACAAACTCTAGAATCAACACGTGCTGTGAAATCAAAAACAGTTAAGAAAGGACCATTTTCATTTCTCTCCTCGAGCATGGCATCTACAGGTTTAGAACCTACACCTTTAATAGCGCCCAAACCAAATCGAATCGCTCCCTCAGAGTTCACAGTAAACTTATACTGCGATTCATTTACATCAGGGCCAAGTACGGGAACCCCCATACGTTTACATTCATCCATGAAGAACGTCACGGACTTAATATCGTTCATGTTATTACTCAACACAGACGCCATGTATTCCGCAGGATAATGCGCTTTTAAATATGCTGTTTGGTAAGCAATCCAAGCATAACATGTAGAATGGGATTTGTTAAATGCGTAGGCAGCAAATGCTTCCCAGTCAACCCAGATTTTCTCTAGTTTTTTTACATCATGACCTCTTTCAGCCCCTTGATTTAAGAACTGAGGTTTCATTTTTGCAAGAAGGTCAAACTTCTTTTTACCCATGGCTTTACGTAGGGTATCGGCTTCACCCTTACTAAACCCAGCAAGACTCTGAGACAAAAGCATTACCTGCTCCTGGTAGACCGTAATACCGTAAGTTTCCTCTAGGTATTCTTTGGTCGCTTCCAGATCATATTCAATCTCCTCAATCCCGTGTTTTCTGCGAATAAATGATGGAATATATTCAAGGGGACCTGGACGATACAGCGCATTCATCGCAATTAGATCTGCAAACACTGTTGGTTTAAGTTCTCTCAAGTACTTCTGCATTCCGGCAGATTCATACTGGAATATACCTACCGTCTCTCCTCGTTGGAACAACTCGTAAGTCTTTTCATCATCTATCGGGAAATCATCTGGTTCTAATTCAACACCATGACGTTCCTTGACAATCTTTACGGCATCCTTAATTAGAGTTAGAGTTTTTAACCCCAAGAAATCCATTTTCAAAAGTCCCGCATCTTCTGCCACCGAGTTATCAAACTGGGTGCAATACATATCGGAATCCTTTGCTGTAGCGACTGGAACGAAGTTGGTAATATCATCTGGGGTTATAATTACCCCACAAGCATGAATACCAGTGTTTCGCATTGAACCTTCTAATTGCACAGCTTGCGAAACCACTTTTCCTTGCAAACTATTTTGCGTTGCAATTTCTTTTAACGTATTCGCGCGATTTATATCGTCTTGATTGTCCTTGAGCTTCTCTGCAAGTCCAATATCGTCAAGTCCAAATAGCTTTTTAAGTTTAATATCGGGAACTAGCTTGGCTAAATAATCGGCCTCGTGCAATGGTAAATCCAGTACTCTCGCGGTATCGCGAATAGACGACTTTGCCGCCATCGTTCCATAAGTAATAATCTGAGCTACTTGATTTGCACCATATTTATCAATTACCCAATCAATAACACTTTGACGACCTTCATCATCAAAGTCAATATCAATATCGGGCATGGAAACCCTTTCAGGATTTAGGAATCTCTCAAAAAGTAGATCGTACTTAAGCGGATCTATATTTGTAATCTTTAAGCAGTATGCAACAACTGATCCCGCAGCGGACCCCCTTCCAGGCCCGACCGAAACACCCATTTCTCTTGCCGCCACTAAGAAGTCCCATACAATCAGGAAGTAACCTGGATACCCTGTGTTTGCAATAGTTTCTAACTCAAAATCTAAACGTTCAGATATTTCGGGAGTAATCTCACCATAGCGCATTCTAGCACCTTCATAGGTGAGGTGTCTCAAGTAATTATTTTCGCCTCTTTTACCCCCATCTTCATTGTCCTTCTCATCTGTATACTCTTCTGGTATGTCAAAGGCTGGAAGTAAAATATCACGAGCCAACTCATAAGGTTCGCATTTATTCACGACCTCTTGAATGTTCGTTATTGCTTCAGGAATATCTGCAAATAATTCCTTCATCTCATCTTGTGATTTGAAGTAATATTCTTGCTGATCTAAACCATAACGAAAACCTCTTCCACGACCAATAGGCGTCGATTTCAACTCCCCATCCTTAATACATAAGAGGATATCGTGCGCCTCAGCATCAGATTTACTTAAATAATAGGTTTCATTGGCTGCTATTAGCTTTGTATCATGCTTTTTAGCAAGTTTAATCAAGTCAGCATTAACTCGATTTTCTTCTTCTAAACCATGTCTAACTAACTCAACATAAAAGTCTTCTCCAAATTGTTCCTTGTACCAGAGAAACGCCTCTTCCGCTTGTTTCTCTCCAACATTAAGCAGTAGACTTGGAATCTCTCCCGAAAGCGCTCCTGTAAGCACTATAAGATCCTCCTTATATTTTTCAATTACTCCTTTGTCTACACGAGGAACATAATAGAATCCCTCTGTAAAAGCGATTGATGATATTTTTGAAAGGCTGTGGAAACCATTCTTGTTTTTCGCCAATAACACTACTCTATGGCCATTATCCTTATTGGATTTATTTGTATGGTCACGACAAACATTCACCTCACAACCAACAATAGGCACCATCGGTTTTTGCGTTGGTTCATCACCTGCTTCAATGGCCTCAGCATTTGCTTTTTCTACCCCTTTGTTATGATTGAGTACATCTCTAACAAAATGGAAAGCAGCCATCATGTTTCCTGAATCCGTAAGCGCAACAGCAGGCATGTTGAATTCGGCCGCTTTATTTACTAGGTTCTTTATTTGTATTGTACTCTGAAGTATGGAGAATTGACTATGATTATGCAGATGCGAAAAATGAACATCAGTTAATGCTGAAATATTCTTCTTTAGTTCTCCACTATCTATTTGAACTTCCTCCGGCGCATACTTTTCCTTAACCTTAGCGCTTTCTTCCTTGAGATTAAGATGAGTAAGACCTACAGGATCAATTACACCAGGATTCTCTTCTCTAAACCTATTTAAGAAATCCTCAGCTTCTTTCAGCTCTTCCGTTGAATAATGATTCTGACGAACCAACTCAAAGAAACAACGTGTTGTAGCTTCTACATCGGCAGTAGCATTATGTGCTTCCGCGAAAGGCTCATGGAATAAAAACTCGTGCAACTCCGAAAGCGTTGGCAGTTTAAACTTACCTCCTCTACCTCCAGGTATTTTACATAGCTCTGCAGAACGTTCAGTACAAGTATCCAATACTGGTAATTCTGTAAGTTGGTTTTCTGTTTCGAGTCTAAAAAACTCGCACCCGACAATATTAACATCAAAACCTACATTTTGACCTACAATAAATTCTGAACGATCTAAAGCCGTCTTAAATTCAGCCAATGCCTCAGCAAGGGAAACACCTTGTTCAGTTGCTAACTCGGTTGAAATACCATGAATTCTCTCTGCATCAAATGGAATATTAAAACCCTCTGGTTTAATCAGGTAATCTTTATGTTCTATTAGATTACCTAATTTATCGTGAAGCTGCCATGCAATTTGGATACAACGTGGCCAGTTATCAGTGTCTGATATTGGTGCGTTCCAGTTTTTTGGAAGTCCAGTAGTCTCTGTATCGAATATTAAAAACATGGTCTTTAAAAGTCTAGTAAAAATACGACCTATTTGTCGACCTTTCGCAAGATTCCTTCTCGACTTTTTAACGAGATATTAAAAATATGAGCACAAAAAAAGTCCCGCCTTTTCAGGCGGGACTTTTCAATGTTATCAGGATATCTTATCCTTGCTCAACTAAAGTCCAAGTTTCTGAACCAGTGATTGTACTAGAGCTAGAAATAGTAGTAGATCCAGTAGTGCTTGAGTTAGAATCAGAACCATCGAAAGTCTGCATCCAAGTCATTTCTTTTCCTTTCAGCATGTCGATATCGAAAATCATAATATCTTGACCATGTGACTCAACATCTGAATTAGTAGTAGATGAAGTAGTTGGAGTACCAACTGTAGATCCATCACTATCATCAACAGTAGTTGAAACTACATCATCAGTGTAAGAGAATGAAAGTGAGTTAAGGATAACTCTTTCTTTGTTTTTGTAAGAATCTTTTTCTTTTCCTACAAAACTCCATGAACCTGAAGAAGTAATTGTTACGGTATGAGCTGTAGTTGTAGTAAATCCGCCGAATGAATCATCATCAGAATAAGTATAAGCTTGAGTCATTGTATAGGTGCCGTCCTTGTTAATTACAACTGAGTAGTCAGTAAACGTGCTTGTAGATGTATTTGAAACAGTAGTTCCTCCAGAAGTATTTGAACTTACAAGAGTATTTGTTGTTCCATCAAAAGTTCTGGTATTAGACCAAGAGTCTCCATCTCCATCCGTTTCAGTGTAAGTCGATGATATTGCTGATACTGTCCAGTTATTTGAAATTCTAGCCTTTCTTGAAGACAAGCTTAATCCTGGATCATTTTCACCTTTTTTACAAGATGGCGCTGCGATCATTAATCCAGCTGAAGCAAGCATTAAAATTGATTTTTTCATTAGTAATGTTTTTAGTTAATTATTAATTACGCGAGTATTAATTTTTTAGTTCGCTAAAGAAACAAAAAAAAGCCGAGCATACGATTGCTCGACTTTTTTTTAGTACTTTTTTAACAAGTCTTAATGCTTTGATAAATAGTCTGCTACTCCATCAAAAGATGCAGTCATTCCATCTTCGCCAGACTTCCAGTTCGCAGGACAAACTTCACCGTTCTTTTCAAAGAACTGAAGAGCATCTACCATTCTAATTGCTTCTTCTACATTTCTACCTAATGGTAAATCATTCACAAGCTGATGTCTTACAATACCATCTTTATCAATCAAAAACAAGCCTCTGTACGCAATCATTGTATTTGTAGCAATTAAAGCTCCCGTTTCATCATAATCATACTCTCCTAATAAAACACCATAAGAATCTGAGATAGTCTTATTGGTATCTGCAACAATTGGGTACTGAATTCCTTTTATCCCGCCGTGATCTTTACTCATTTGTAACCATCCCCAGTGCGACTCTTCTGTATCTGTAGAACATGCAACAACTTTAACTCCTCTTTTTTCGAACTCTTCAATATTGTTTTGGAAAGCATGTAATTCACTTGGACAAACAAATGTGAAATCTTTTGGATAGAAAAAGAAAACAACTTCATTTTTTCCTAAATACTGATCTAAAGAAAAATCATTTACGATTTCACCTCCATTAACTATAGCTGCAGCCCGAAATGAAGGTGCTTTTTTACCTACTAATACTCCCATTATATTTTATTTTTTGTTATTGATTATTGGTTAGTCAAAACTAAACAGATTTGATCAAAATTGACTGAAATAAGCCCAAATTAATTTAATAGCATTCCAATGCCAAATCCGCCCAAAATTGCCAAAAACTTGTAAAGGTTCAATTTGTGACCTTCACTTGACTCAAAGATTATTGTGGTTGATATATGTAAAAACATACCGACAGCAATTAAGAGAAGATATGACAAGTACGCTTCCTGCGCTTCTCCAATTAACCCACCCATAAACATACCTATTGGTCCAGAAAGCGCAAATACAGTTAAAAATATCCATGAAGTAACCGTGGGTAAATTCGAACTTCTAAAAATACTCATTAGAACCACTGCAATAGGTAATTTATGAACGATCACTCCCCAATAAAGGTCTTCTATATGTGTATGACCATCATGAACCAAAGGAATAGCTTCCAAGAAAGAATGGACCATCAAACTGATAAAAATAGCTATCGGAAATCCAGTTGAATTTTTACTGTGCATATGTCCATGTTCTGCTCCTCCTGAGAAATACTCTAGGCATAGCTGAATAAGAAAACCTATGAGAATGAAATAGCCGGACTTTTCGAAATTCACGCTGTAGGTTTCTGGTAAAATATGCGTGAAGATTATGGTCAATAAAAATCCACCCGAAAAAGATAAAAATAACTTCAAGCTATTTTTTTTGAACATTAACTGAACAAGCACTCCTCCGATCATGACGGAGAAGAACATTATCACTATTTGAAACCAAATGTCCATTACCTTAATCTAAATTGCATAATTAATCGTTCTGAGGACGTTTCCTTGAAGTCTTTTAAATCGTAGTCTCCCCATACATTTTCAATTTCAAAACCAGTGAGCTTAGCAAAATTCCTAAAATCATCCAACCTCAAAAGTTGAACTTGCTCTTCAAAATTGTATTCCTGACCATCGTCAACAAAAGAAATATTTTTATGGATGATACCATTCTCGACCCTCTTCGAGATATTAAATCTTATTCCCTCAATATCCTTTTGAATAGGATCCGATATTAATGCTTCTACACAGGTAGCATTAAAAAAATCTATAACGAAAATCCCGTTACTTTTCAAGGCTTTCTTAACCGATTCAAATACTCTTATATTTTCATCAGTATTATTGAAATAACCAAAACTTGTAAAAAGATTCAGCACATGGGTATAAGGGCCTCCAAGATCTTCGCGCATGTCCCCCACCCTAAACCACAAACGATCGTTACTAGATTCATTCGCTATTTTAATGCTGGCAGGTGATAAATCTATTCCCGTAACCTTACAATTAAATTTGCTCAGTTGAATTGAATGCCTCCCTTTTCCGCAAGCCAAATCAAGCACGTGATCTTCAACATTGAACTCAAAATAGGCATTCAAATTCGATATAAAACGACTTGCCTCTTCATAATCTCTTGATTTGTAGAGAATATGGTAGTATTTAGAATCAAACCAATTTTCATACCAGCTCATTGCATGTTTTTTACAAAAATAATACAGATTTTAAGGCAGTGCTTAATTAAATTCTCAAAGTTCAAGGTTTTTAATTATTAGTTCTATATTTGTGAGTATATAAAAGTCCGTTGAGTCAGGTATATGACATATATAAAAAATTAGAGGAACGTAATGTTCTACTTTCCTTTAAGGGTATGGTGACTTCTGAATTATTGACTACGATTTTGCAGATCATGGAGTCGAAATTAGAGCACATCGACGAAAAGCCCAAAACTCGAAAAAAGGTTTTCAATATTTTAGTTGAGTGTTTACAAAATCTTTATCATCATATTGATTCGGATTCAACTAAGAACATTAGCAAAGAAGAAAGATCTGCTCTACTTATGATTGCTAAAACCCCAACGCATTACCTAATCACAACTGGAAATTACATGGAGTCCGATCAGGTTTCTGCCTTAAAGGATAAATTGGATCTTGTGAATTCCATGAATAAGGACGAATTAAAAACGTATTACAAAAAAGTCCTGAATGAGGGGCAAATGTCAGAAAAAGGGACTGCAGGTCTCGGTATGATCGATATTGCTCGAAAATCAGGAGAAAAATTAGATTATAACTTTCTTGATGTAAAGGAAACTACAACCTTCTTTAGTTTGGCTGTTAGTATCCCTGAAACAAATTAATATTATGGAAAACTTAAACTTAGACGGATCAGCAAAAACACCTACAGTAAAATTTGACGCTGCGAATGGTGTTTTAGAGTTAAAAGGGCGTTCTATTCCTGAAAACTCAATTGAATTTTACAAGCCACTTAATGATTGGATTGATGCTTACGCAACTGGGCCTCAGCCAAATACTATTGTGGATATTAAATTAGAGTATTTCAATACTTCTTCGTCAAAATGTATCCTTGATCTATTTAAGCAATTAGAGAAGCTTAACTCTGGAAATACTGAAGTTAAAATAAATTGGTATTTCGAGGAGGATGATGAAGATATGGAAGAAGCTGGTGAAGATTACCAGGCAATTATCGATCTTCCATTCAAAATGATCGAGGTAGAAGAAATATAATCTACACCGCGCATCAAGAGCGTGAATAATTTTCCTAAGAGAATCGGGGTAACCGGTGGTATTGGATCAGGCAAATCATACGTTTGTCGTGTTCTGGCTGCTATGGGTTACCCCGTTTTTTATTCTGATATTGAAGCAAAGAAGCTTATTAATACTGATCCAGAATTAATTGATTCCATCAAAGAGTTATTTGGGAATGAGGCTTATCTTAATAATGAACTTAATCGAAAACACATAGCTTCTGCTGCATTCAGCGATTCAGGTCTTTTATCTAAACTTAACGCACTTGTACACCCCAAAGTACGCTCAGCGTTTGATGAATGGGCAAGTAAACAGGACTCCAACTATGTCTTCCAAGAAGCGGCAATTTTAGTCGAGACTGAGGGATATAAACTTTTAGATAAGACTATTTTAGTCACCGCTTCTCTTGAAACAAAAATTTCAAGAGTAAAAAAAAGAGATAAGTTGAGCGAAGAGGAGATCTCAAAAAGAATGCAATCACAAATGAGCGATTCTGACAAAATCACTTTTGTAGATTTTGTAATTGAAAACGATGATAACTCTATGATTCTTCCTCAAATCAAAAAAATGTTTAAAGCACTTTTTAATGAAGTTATATAAGGCCAAAGAAATAAAAAAATGGGATCAATTCACTATTGATCATGACGATATTACTTCATTAGAATTAATGGAAAGAGCTGCGAATATAGTTACGAAGGCTATTCTAAGTTCATATCATTTCAAATCTGCAATAGTTTTATGCGGACCTGGCAATAACGGAGGTGATGGATATGTTATAGCGCGTTTACTAAGCGATCGAGGAATTTCATCTGGAATTTACGCACCTGTATCACCGAAGAGCATCGATTGTAAAACGAATGCCGAAAAACTCCCGAGTAACGTAGCAATTATTAGTGATTTGGATCAAATTGGAAAATATGAACTTGTAATCGATGCGCTTTTTGGTGTTGGTTTCACAGGAGACTCAAGAGCGCCATTCGATACTCTAATTTCTCACCTCAATTCATTGGATAATAAGGTGGTTTCAATAGATGTTCCTTCAGGGTTGAATCCTGATCTCATAAGACAAACAAATCCAATCATACTGAATGCCAACCAGACATTTACCTTCGAACAATCCAAAAAAGCTTTTTACTTTAGAGAAAACGAGGCCTATACTGGAAAGGTTAGAGAAATTTCAATTGGACTACTGCAAGAATTTGAAGGAGAAGAGTGGGCACACCTTATAACAACCAATTCATTTGAGTTAAACCAAAAATCTGACTTTACGCATAAAGGAGAAAAAGGAAAACTACTTGTAATTGGTGGTCATAAGAAAATGGCTGGTGCATCTGTACTCGCCACAAAGGCAGCTTTTAGAACTGGTAGTGGATACGTATTAAATCTTTGCTCTGAATTTACTCAAAATCAAGTCATTCATAATTGTCCAGAAGCCATTGTGCTAGATGATTTTCCTGAGGTCTTTTCAGCAATTAGCATTGGAATGGGGCTAGGCACTGAAGAAGGAGCTGAAGCGGATTTGATCAAGGCATTAGAATCCAAAAAACCCTTAATTATTGATGCTGACGCCATCAATATAATATCTGGAAACATAGACCTTCTAGACAAAATCCCATCGGAAACCATCCTAACACCTCATAGAACCGAGCTAAAAAGACTCCTGAGGGTATCTGATGATATTAATGATGAAGATTTACTTGAAGCTCAAATTAATTTTAGCATAAAACACCAGGTATATGTAGTTCAAAAAGGCAAATACAGCAAAGCAACAACACCAGAAGGTGAACTATTCATTAATCCTACTGGAAACAAGGGAATGGCGGTTGCTGGCTCTGGTGATGTCTTAAGTGGAATTATTGGAAGTCTCCTAGCTCAAGGAAATTCACCTTTTAACGCCGTTCTTGCAGGTGTTTACGCCCATGGATTAGCCGCCGATTTGTATGCCGCCAAACATGGCGTGAACGGCATGTTACCCTCAGATTATTTGGAAAAAATTCCTGAAGCCCTAAGACAAATTATATCTTAAGAATCAACCCCGTGCTAAGCACGAAAGCATTCATTTTATGATCGATCATCGTTGTAGTATTTGCATAGGTATTGGTTAAACCGTATCGATAATCAAACCCTAAATGAAACCCTATATAACGCAGGTAATAGTTAATTCCAACAGATCCTAACAAATAAAAATTAAATGAATTAAAGTCATTCTTTAATTTTACAGGTTCTACTTCAGTTATTTCTGTAGATCCTGGGAATCTATAGGCTTCAGTAAACCGTATGCTCAAAATATTCGAAGGCATTCCTCCAATTCCAGCGTAGAATTGGAAATCTTCTCCATAAACAAATTTCAAACGGAAAGGAATCGCCAACTGCATGTAACGATTTCTAAACGAATAAAGAGAATCTGGATCCTCGTATTTATAGTTTTCCCCGTGTCCAAAATAAGAAGCTCCAATATCTAATTGAATATTTGGAGCCAAATCCATCATTAATCCTCCACTTACACCAAAATTAAAATCCCGTGTTTGTTGCTCCCATTCAGCATAAGAATTGTACACAGAATTATCCTCGAAAGACCTAAAACTCCTTTGACTTGTAAAATCAACATAGAAAAGAGAAAAGTCACAAGTATCGCATTTAGGCTTCTTAATCTTTTTCTCTTTCTTCTTTTTAATGGTCTCCCCTTCTTCATTCATTATTTGGGAAAACCCAAGTGTTGAAACGAAAAAAAATGAAAGAAACACAAATACTATTCTGGACATATTATTGTATTTTACTGCAAAAATAAAGCAAATCTAGCTTAAGGCTATAATATTACCTTGCATTATGAAAATCACTTTCAACTCTCCTGTAATATTAATATTTTCTTCTATTTGCGTTGCTGTCTATTTATTGAGCAATGTACTTAATTTATTCACCTCCTCATTCACTTTATTCCCTGGTTGGTACCCTGACTCTTTTGGATGGTATTTTTCATTAATATCCTACACTTTTGGTCATGCGGATATGAATCATCTCATTGGAAACTTATCCTTTATTCTACTATTGGGTCCAATTATCGAAGGAAGATATGGAGGTAAAAAGCTAACGTTAATGATGTTTGCAACTGCAATAGTCACAGCCTTAATTCATGTTATATTTTTTAATCATGCCCTTCTAGGTGCTAGCGGAATAGTATTTATGCTGATTCTGCTTACACCATTAGGCAATTTTAAGAACAATGAAATCCCTTTAACGTTCATATTAATTGTAATCATATTTATTGGTAAAGAGATCATGGGAAGCTTTAACGATGATAACATCTCTCACTTTGGTCACATAATGGGAGGAATCGTTGGAGCAGTTTTTGGATTCGTTTTCAATGCTCAAGGTAAAACGAAAGGAGATAATTCAACCAAACTCCCTCTAACCTAACCAATAATTGTAACTTTAAACTTCAAGAAAATTGAGCATGCAAAATTTATCAGATAAGGAAAGCGTAGATCTACTTGTAAAAAAATACAATGAATTAAAATCTGAGATTCATAAAGTCATTGTAGGTCAAGAAGAAGTTGTAAAACTTGTTCTTATGTCCATTTTTAGTAAAGGACATTCTCTATTAGTAGGGGTTCCAGGATTAGCAAAAACATTATTGATCTCAACAATTTCCGAATCACTAGGTCTTTCTTTTAAACGTATTCAGTTTACACCCGATTTGATGCCTTCGGACATTGTAGGTTCTGAAATTCTGGACGAAAGCAGAAATTTTAAATTCGTAAAGGGACCGATTTTCGCAAACATAGTTTTGGCAGATGAAATTAACCGTACTCCGCCGAAAACACAGGCCGCTCTTTTAGAGGCTATGCAGGAAAAAACGGTAACAGCTGCAGGACATAAATACGAATTGGACAAACCATTTTTTGTGTTGGCTACACAAAACCCGATTGAACAAGAAGGCACCTACCCCCTGCCAGAAGCTCAATTAGACCGTTTTATGTTCAATATTTGGGTGGATTATCCGAATTACGAAGAAGAAATAAATATTGTTAAGAACACCACCAGCAATGTTAAGGTTGACTTAAACTCTATTATAACAGGAGAAGAAATCATTCATTTCCAAGACTTAATTCGAAGAATACCTGTTCCTGATGCGGTATATGAATATGCGGTTAAACTTGTTGCTAAGACAAGAAAGAATGGAGATTACACTCATCCTTTAACCGAGAAATACTTGGATTGGGGAGCTGGACCAAGAGCATCTCAATATTTGATTATTGGCGCTAAATGTCATGCAGCAATTAACGGAAAGTATTCTCCCGACATTGAAGATGTTAAAGCAGTAGTTAACCCTATATTAAGACATAGAATTGTGCGTAATTATCGCGCTGAGGCTGAAGGTTATTCAATTGAAAAAATCTTATCTGAGTTGATGAACTCGTAAGCATGGATAAAAACATAAAAATTGCGGCTGAAATAATTTTAATATTTGCAGGAATCTTTTCTGCTCTAGTAATGAGCAATAGAGGTAATTACCTCTATATTTTCACCGGACTCACATCTATAGTTATTGGAGTAATCATGCTCGTTAGTAAAAGTAATTCAGAAAAAGAATTAGGTAATGATGATGATTTAGAAATAACCTAATTGTGAAACTTCATCGTTCAGAATACGTGGCCATTTGTCAACAATGTGCCAAATCTTCATTTGATAAAAAGAAAGGCATTATATGCTTACTTACGAATGAGCCTGCTGATTTCGATGAGAAGTGTAATGACTTCACAGCTGATGAAAAGGCTATAAAACGTGCGCAAAGAGTAGATGCTTATATGAATGACTCAGATCGGGATTCTTTTGATTCTGTAGATAGTACGCATCGATCAACACTTAAGAGTGGTATTGCTTTTATGGCTATTGGATACCCATTATTAGTAATTGGAAATAGTATTGGACTTATCATGTTAATCTCAATACTTTTAGTAATTGTGGGTAAAATCTTTGTAATTATAGCTTTTGTAGGTAAAATAAATGAGGACAAGAAAAGGGGTATCAACAACACCAGACCCTCTGGTGAATTTCACTCAGACGAAGAAATTTATTAGCATATGAGCAATACAGACGAGAAAGAATTTGATGACACTCCAATCGGTAATCAATCGAACGAAATTCGTGACGTTCATGATGAAAGTAAACTTATAAACAAAACAATTTGGGGTGGAGTTGCCCTGTTGATTGGAGGCATTATTTGGTTTGTCGTCGGGTTATCAATTGACATGATTTACTTTTATCCATTGATACTTGTCATAGCCGGAATAATAGCCATTGTAAAAGGTGTTAATGATAAAAATCGCCAACCGAAAGAAGGAAATATAAATGTTATCGACGATAACGATGACTTAGAAATTTTATAATCGATTTCTATTCTAAATCAGCACGTTTCAGAGAATAGTGAATAAGTTGTAAATATTCTTAGTAAGTAATGACAACTGACCTATTAATTTGAACTACCTTTGTTTCCCGTAGTTACAAAATCACGTTATGTCTAATTCAACTAAGTACATATTTGTAACCGGCGGGGTTACTTCATCTCTCGGTAAAGGAATTATTTCGGCTTCTCTAGCAAAACTTTTGCAAGAAAGAGGATTCAGTGTTACAATTCAGAAATTAGACCCTTATATTAACGTTGATCCAGGCACACTAAACCCTTACGAGCACGGGGAGTGTTTTGTAACTAATGATGGGGCTGAAACAGACTTAGACTTAGGACATTACGAACGATTTTTAAATGTTCCCACTTCACAAGCTAACAACGTAACTACAGGTAGAATCTACCAATCCGTTATTGAAAAAGAACGAAAGGGTGAATTTTTAGGTAAAACGGTTCAAATTATCCCTCATATCACTGACGAAATCAAAGAAAGAATTCAGATTTTAGGAAAATCAGGTGATTATGATATTGTAATAACAGAGATAGGAGGAACTGTTGGCGATATAGAATCACTTCCTTACGTTGAGGCTGTACGTCAAATGTTATGGGAGTTTACGGATGATTGTTTAGTTATTCATTTAACCCTAGTTCCTTTCCTAGCTGCATCTGGTGAGCTTAAAACAAAGCCTACTCAGCACTCCGTTAAAGCTTTACTTGAGTTAGGAGTACAACCACATATCCTTGTATGTAGAACAGAACATCACTTGGATATGACAATTCGTAAGAAAATTGCAAAGTTCTGTAACGTTCATGTCAATGCGGTAATCGAATCTATTGATGCAAACACCATTTACGAGGTACCGGTATTAATGCAAGAGGAAGAGTTAGATAAGGTAGTCCTCCATAAACTAGGACTGCCAACTAAGGGTACCGCTGAACTAATTGAATGGAAAAAATTCTTAGATCGTTTTCAGAACCCTAAAAGCGAGGTTAAAATTGGACTCGTAGGTAAATACATTGAATTAAAAGATTCATACAAATCAATTGCTGAAGCTCTTATTCATGCGGGAGCTCACAATGAATGTAAAGTTGATATTAAATGGATACATTCTGAGTCTATTTCTCCAGCAAATATTGAGGAAAACATGAATGGTCTTGATGGTGTACTTGTTGCGCCGGGGTTTGGTTCAAGAGGAATTAAAGGCAAACTACACGCAGTTCAATATGCCAGAGAAAATGACATTCCATTCCTAGGAATATGCTTGGGTATGCAATGTGCCGTAATCGAATTTGCTCGTCATGAATTAGGTTGGAGCGATGCACACACCACTGAAATATCTGAAGATTGTGCTTACCCGGTAATTGACATTATGGAAGAGCAAAAGGGAATAACAGATATGGGTGGAACTATGCGTTTGGGCGCCTACAAGTGTAAGTTAATGGAAGGTTCAAAGATTGCGGATGCCTATAACGAAGAAACGATTTATGAAAGACATCGTCATAGGTTCGAATTCAATAATAAGTACCTGGAAGAGTTCGAGAAGGCTGGAATGATTGCAACGGGCAAAAATCCAGAAACAGGCCTCGTTGAAGTGGTGGAAATCCCAAATCTAAAATGGTTTGTTGGTGCTCAATTTCACCCAGAATATAAAAGTACTGTGGAAAAACCACACCCTTTATTCAACGCTTTTGTTAAGGCAAGTATGCCTAAATAAATCATTGATTTAAGGGATTCCTCTATTCGTTGAAATCTCAATGAATATTTAATCGCGCTCACATTTATATTGCTATTTTTGCAAGTTCAATAAAATCACATGGATAGAAATTCAATTGTCGGACTTTTAATCATAGGAGGAATCTTATTGATTTTCAGTATTTGGAATGCCGGAAACGCCGAGCCACCAAAGAAAGACGAAAAGAAAACAGAGAAAGAGGTAGTTGCTGAAAACACTTCTGAATCTACTGTTGTGAATGATTCGACAATTGAAATGAATGAAGTGCCTGCTTCTGCTCTTGTACCAGTAATTGATTCTTTAACTGGAAAGCAAGTGATTGATTCTAACGGATATGCTTTATTCAACGACACGATTACCGGCGGTGATACTTTGATTATCGTGAATAACAATACGGAAACTCCAGAAGTTATAGCGGAGAATCCTACAGAAGGCCTTGAAGAAGAACTTTATACGTTAGAAAATGATTTGATTAAAGTTGATTTCTCCAATTTAGGCGGTGATGTATCGGCTGTTTACCTGCACAATTATAAAACGTATGATGATTACGTTAATGAAAAAGAAGCTCCCCTTCAATTGTTTGATAACTATTCAAACTACGGAATAAAATTCTTACAAGGAGATAGCGAAAAATACTCGGGTGATTTCCCTTTCACAAAGGTTTCTGGTGATGAGAACTCACTAGTTTTAAAGATGAATCCTGTAAATGGTAAGTCAATCATATACACCTATTCATTAGCTCCTGGAGAATATCACGTAAACTATAGCATTGCTTTTGAAGGATTTGATCAGGGAGAAGCAGCTAACTTAATTTTCTATTCCAACATAAAGTTATTATCAACTGAAAAATATTTACCAAACGAAAAACGTGTAGCTACAGCATTCTTTGAATATGGAGAACACGATTATGACTATTTATCTATCGCGGGAGATGATGAGTGGGAATTCGAAGAGAACACGGATTGGGTAGCGTTTAAACAAAGTTATTTTTCAGCCATTGTCATGAAGGATGATGGATTTAGCAATGATAACGACGCTTACGTTGAAGTAATCGATTTAGAAGATGAAAACTATGTTAAAGAGTATAAATCTGAATTAAATCTTGACATTTCAAATATTGGTAACACAACAGACTTAAAGTGGTACTTTGGGCCTAATGACTATGATGTACTTGCCAAGTACGAAAATGGTTCTGAAGATATCGTTGACTTAGGTTGGGGCTTATTCCGTTGGATCAATGTTTGGTTTATTAGACCGCTTTTTAACTTCTTCTTAAGTCTTGGTATTGGGGCTGGATTGGCGATACTATTGCTTACGATTGTTGTAAAATTATTACTAAGTCCGGTGAACTATAAAATGTATAAGTCATCGGCAATGATGAAGGTATTAAAGCCTGAGATTGAGAAATTGGCAAAGAAATTCCCTAAAAAGGAGGATGCCATGAAAAAGCAGCAAGCAACCATGTCTCTCTATAGAGAAACTGGTGTTAGCCCACTATCCGGTTGCGTTCCGATGCTTATTCAAATGCCTATTTTATTTGCTATTTTCCGATTATTCCCTTCTTCACTAGAGCTTAGACAACAAGGAATGCTTTGGGCAGAAGACTTATCATCATTCGATGCAATTTTCTCATGGACTGCTGATGTACCAGTACTATCAACAATCTATGGTAACCACGTCAGCTTATTTACTTTATTAATGGCAGGTACTACATTATTGTATACACATTACAACAGTAGTAATATGCAGCAACCAACACAGGAAGGTATGCCAAACATGAAAGTGATCATGTATATTTTCCCTGTATTGATGATATTCTTCTTTAACACTTATTCTTCAGGATTAAGTTACTATTACTTCATTTCTACGCTGATGACAATCCTTATTATGTGGGCAATTAAAAGGTTCATAATTGACGAGGAAAAGATTAAGGCGAAAATTGAAGAAAACCGTGCTAATCCTAAAGCAGGAAAAAAGAAATCTAAGTTTGCCCAGCGTTTAGAAGAAGCTCAACGACTCCAGCAGGAAAGAGCGAAACAAAAGAAAAAGTAGGTTGTTACAATAACAATATATTCTTAATTACTTGGAATATTTTAATGTTAAGGCAGCCTAGAATGTCTTAACTTTGCATAACCTATCGCAAGAAAACTTAAAACATGAGTACAAAAGATACCGCACTTAAGCCTATTGTTTTTTCACGAAAAATTGGGGCTGAATTTCATGCTACATTGAATAAGCGCGTTCGTGAATATTTCAAAAAGAATAATGTATCCAAATACGGAAACGTGAATATGGTCCTAAAAACTATATTCATGATATCTGTTTATTTTGTTCCTTACTTCTTAATGATAACAGGAGTAATTGAGAACTTCTGGTTAATTATGATGTGCTACGCCATCATGGGACTAGGCCTTTCAGGAATTGGATTATCAATCATGCACGACGCGAATCACGGTGCCTATTCAAAGAATAAGAATGTCAATCGATTTGTAGGGAAAATATTAAACTTGGTTGGAGGATTTGCCAGCACTTGGAAAATACAACACAATATCCTACACCATTCATATACAAACGTGCACGGACACGATGAAGATGTTTCTCCACCTCTGGCGATTCTGAGATTTCACCCAGAAGACAAGCATAGACCGATTCAAAGATTTCAATTCATCTATGCATGGTTCCTTTACGGATTCATGTCTTTATCATGGATTACTACAAAAGATTTTGAGCAATTGTACCGCTACAAAAAATTAGACCTAACAAAAACTGAAAACAAGCAGTTCAATAAACTATTGATTGAGTTAATCATTACCAAAGTAGTTTACTACGCATATATGGTTGTACTTCCAATTCTTCTATTACCTATAGCTTGGTACTGGTGTCTAATCTTTTTATTATTGCTTCATTACGTTGCAGGATTTATTCTAGCAATCATTTTCCAACCTGCACACGTAGTCACTGCTACAGATTACCCTGTGCAAGATGAGAATATGAAAATCGATCAGAACTGGGCTATCCACCAATTACAAACTACAATGAACTTTGCCAATCGCAATAAAGTTCTTACTTGGTTAATTGGAGGACTCAATCATCAGGTAGAGCACCATTTGTTCCCGAATATTTGTCATGTACACTATGGTAAATTATCCAAGATTGTTAGGGAAACTGCTGAAGAATTTGGAGTACCATATCATTCAGAAAAAACATTCTTCGGGGCATTAGTGAATCACGGCAAGCAATTAAAACAATTAGGTAAAGCCTAGTTAAGGAATGAAACTCAGCATTAAAATAGGAATAGGATTTGCAGTTTTGTGGATGCTTTTCTCCTTAACTTTGCTGGGGTTGGGGATAAGTAGAGAAGGATTCACCGTAGGTATTTTTACAAACGTTTTCTTCCTTCTGTGTGCCATTGCCTTGGGCTTATATTTGTCGCGACGTAAGGATGGTTTTCAAGAAACAATAGGTCTTGATGACTTTAAAACGGCAATGCAGAGTGGCATTATCTATACCGTGTTTATCGCACTCTTTGTTTATGCTTATCATGAATATATAGATACTTCA
This sequence comes from Crocinitomicaceae bacterium, assembly GCA_022447665.1. GTDB lineage: Bacteria > Bacteroidota > Bacteroidia > Flavobacteriales_D > Crocinitomicaceae > JAKVAQ01. The sequence goes on along the minus strand of JAKVAQ010000026.1, from coordinate 1,294 downwards.
ATTAGAGATTATTTATATGAAGATGCCATGAGTAAAGCTATCGCTGCTGTTCCTGACACGGAAACTTTTGAACAATTACAAGCAGAGGATTCTACCTGGAAAAGAAAAAGCTACGATGATTATATAGAAAATGCTCAAGATAAAGCGAATACCTTTGGAGCCTCTGCTTTTGTAGCTATGATGCATCTAGCTGGATTAGTTTTCTTTTCCTTCTTCTATTCTTTTTTCGTTACCCTAGTACTAAGAAAAATTGTACTTCGCTAAAAGGATTTTAACTTTTTTATCTCTTCCTCCATGGCCTTCATTTTATAAGAGAGGTCACTGTTCTCAGTATTGATTTGTTTATGCTCTTTAAGCTTTAGTAATTTTTCATGCTTAACATAGATCTCGGCTGTTTTAGAAGAGAAAAAGTGAGAACGGAAATACTCCAAAATATAATTTACTGCTGCTTTACTGGGATGAATTAAATCCTCGGCATAGAAACGATAATCCCGTAGTTCATCCATCATCAATTCGTATGCTGGCAAATAATTTATTGAATTGTTTTCTTGCGCTAATGCATGAACCACTTCTATTAATCTTGCTTTGCTTCGATTATTATCTACCAAACCATCTTTCGTATGCCTAATTGGTGACACAGTGAAATAGATCTTTAAAGCTTGATTGGTCTCGAGTAAATTAGTTATAGCAGCTTTCAACGCTCTTTCCATCTCATCAATACGCAATAAACGCCTGCTAAATTGTTTTGAATCTTGTTTATGACAATTCGCTACTACGCCCCTCTCCTTCTCATAAACCCAAGCAGTACCAAGTGTAATAAATAGATGAGTCGCACCGTTCAAATCTTCTGCTAGAGTCTTCGAATTGGTTGATAATTCTTTGAGTAAGTCAGACTTCGATTTACTGTTTACCTTTGAATGTGCATCAAGATGAACAAACTTACTGTCTCGCTCCACCACTCGATTCTCATCCCAATGGAAATCCACCACATTCAATACATTAGCAATAGATATTGGATTGAAAAGTACACCGAATGGATTAACAACAGCGTCAAAACCATGGTTAAGAAAATTCTTACCTAAATTATCTGAAAAGCAGGAACCAAGAAAAAGCAACTTACTTTTATAAGTGATTTCGTCTTTTTGAGGAAGCTCCCATTTAAGCTTAGTTTGCCACTTCATTCGCTTAATTTAATTCAAAAATTGAAGTTATTTCACTGGCATAATCCTTCCCTTCTCCTACCATTGTTAACTCACCTTTATTGATTAACAGAACATTATCACAAATATTATTT
>JAKVAQ010000025.1 GCA_022447665.1 Crocinitomicaceae bacterium | reverse complement strand
CTGGATCAAAATCTATTTCTCCGTCAGGCGTTCCGTTACAAGAAGGTTCTGTATGCGTAGCTGTTGCTGTAAGTTCTGTAGGCTCTCCAACAACCTCTAATGAGTTTGCAAGACAGCCATTAACATCGGAAACCACAATGTTTACAGCGCCTGCACATAAACCAGTAAGTACATCCGCAGGTCCAAAGGTCGCACCTGCATCATCAGAATATGTATAAGGAGGAGTCGCTCCAGAAGCATCAATATCGATTGTTCCATCACAAGCTCCAAAACAAAGTGCATCAGTAATTGTCACTGTGTAAGTAAGCTCTGTAGGCTCTCCAACTACGAAGTCAACAGTACCGGTACATCCGCTTGCATCTGTAACTACAACGGTATGCGGACCGGCACCAACCGTAGGGAATGTATTCGAAGCCTGAGGTAGTCCTCCGTCCAGAGCAAAAGTATACGCAGCTGTTCCACCAGTTACTCCGATAGTGACTGATCCGTTAAGGCCACCAAAACAAGTAACATCATTAAGAACATCTACAAATGGAACAGGTCCGGCAAGGTTATCAATTGTTACATCAATTGTTTCCGTGCACCCATTGTCATCAGTAACGGTAATGGTATAAGTACCTGCCGCTAATCCAGTGAAAGTACCAGTAGCATTCGTTGTTCCGCCCAAATCATAGGTATATCCTGGTGTTCCACCCGCGGCATCTACATCTAAGTCTCCATTGGCAAGTCCACATGTAGCAGCGTTATTCGCGGTTTCTGTCAAAGTTACATCCGCAGGTTCAGTAATAGCAACATCGTCTATAGGGAACTGACAACCATTAGCATCCTCAACTAAAATATTATATGTACCTGCGCAAAGACCTGGAAAAGTTGTTGCAGCACCTAGTGCTCCGCCGTCAATTGAATAAGTATATCCTGGAGTTCCTCCTGTAGCACCTGTGACCGTTATTTCACCGTCACAATCTCCAAAACAAGAGGTGTTTACAGTTGTAGTTCCTGCAGTCAATGCCGTCGGTTCTGTGATGGTTACATCAGCCGTAGCTGTACATCCTGTAGCATCTGTAAGGGTAACGGTATAAGTTCCTGCAGCGAGACCAGTAACAGAAGCCGTAGTTCCTGCACCGCCTGACCAGGAATAAGTATATGGAGGGAATCCACCTGCTCCAGGTGTTGCAGTAGCTGTACCGGAATTATCTCCATTACATAATAAATCTGTGTCCACTGCCGTAACTGAACAGCAATCTGGTCCGGGATCAATTGTAAATGTGCCTGAGTAGCTACATCCATTATTTCCTAAAACATCATAAGTATAAACTCCTGGAGGTAATCCAGTGAAAGTTGCAACTCCACCAATGCTTGGTTCTACAAAAGTTGCAGTCGCAGGTCCGGTAATGTCTACAGTATAAGGGCCAGCTCCATCAGCATTGTCAATGGTAACTGAACCATCTCCTGAGCCGGCACATGATTCGGCGATAGGTGTAACTGCTGGTGCAGGAAGGTCACCATAAGATACAGTAACATCATCTTCCTCAATTACCGTTGTTCCATCACATTTTGTATAAGTAGTTCTAGCTGTATAAGTTTTTGTGCCTCCAGGACATACAGTAATCGTTTCGCCTGTTCCAATAACTGTTCCGCCATCTAACCATTCTGTTGTGTAGATAGGCGCTCCGTTTGGTGTAAATCTCCAGGCTTCAGCCGCAGTCACTGACCAAGTCGGCGTAGTATTTCTTCCTGGTGCAGCTATACCGGCCGTTCCCGCAGGATTTTGGATACCAACGGTAGCTCGTCCACCATTCCATCCAGCACATAAATCTTTTCTCTCTATATAAACATCGATTACGTTTGTGGTTTCATATAACACTATCATTGATCTAGTTCTCATGGCAGTACAAGAGAAATGAGCAATATTGTCGAATGAAACTACAAATATTCTACAAGGAGCGGTACCTAGTAAGTACCATCTAACATTACCTGCTATACTTGGGTCAATATCATGGAGTACTCCAAATATATCACCTCTTGTCACTAATGCGGTACTTGGACAATTTGCCGTATGATTCCAAGGGTGATATCCTCCTCCGGTAGCTGGTGAAAAATCAATCGCTCCATTGGATCCAACTTTACAAGTGCTCTGGGTAGCACCATAATAGCAAAAGGGAAAAGGAAGAGTAATAATAGGGCTCCATACATCGTCTGTTCCCACTGATACAGCTGTTCCTCCTGCGTCCGCGTATCCAATTGGAGGAGCATGTGGAATAGATGCAACTGTGTAAGTAGATGTTCCTCCAGCGTGAAATGGGGTGGCTATTAAATCCGTACAGTTTTGATCACATGGTAAAACTTGATCTGGTCCGGCGTCAACGTCCGGACATCCAGGGAATTGAGCTAGAGTTAGGTTGCTCAATAACAAAATAAAACCAAGGGTTAGATTTTTTAGTGTTTTCATGAAATTAGATTAATCTAATTCCGGGACGGGGGTAAAAGTGAAAGGTTGCTAGTAAAAATACAAAGTTGCCTTGAAAGATGTTTTTAATTAAATGAACGCGTTTTATTTTTAACAATTAAGTTTGTTTAAATGGGTTTAGATTATTCTTTTCTCAACATCGCTTGATATTTATTCTGTTAGGGGTTGTCACAATATATGGCATGTCTAAATTTTCCCTAGATCTTAACCATGCCACATTAAAATTGTATTAACTTTTAGTTTTTCAGGTGACCATTTAAAATGTTGTACTCAGTATCGAGAATATGAAGGAATGCCCTTTAATTAGGAGGCGGTTTATAATATTCACAAAAATATTATTGAGAGGTGAGATTTTAATCGATTTAAAAAGCATCCATTTAAACATTACCTTCGTAGTAACATTGCAATCCCTCATGCTATGAAAAAATTTGGTTTTTTGTTTCTTTTATTGTTTCTCGGTCAAGTGACTGTGGCTCAATTAGATGTACTGCATTATATACCGCCTTTATATGGTCGTACGAACGTCCAAAATCATTACATAGTTATTTCAACTCCGTCTACTGGACCGGTTGATGTTACTGTAAAGCGCGGAGATGAAACTTTGATTACCAGTGTAACAATCACTGATATTGCTCCAGCGACTATATTTTTAGGTACGGGATATGACGCTCCTGGGATAATTGGAACTGCGGAGTTAAATACCGTGAATACTACAGATGGCTTTATTGTTGAGGGGACTTCACCTATCTACGTAAATCTTAGACATGTTCAAAGTGCACAGGGATTGAGTTTGACTTCAAAGGGTATTCAAACAGGCCTCGGAACAAGATTTAGATCGGGTCATATATACAGTTCAGCGGCTTTACCTCATGTAAAGGCACATATGATTTCTGTTATGGCTTATGAAGATGGCACAACGGTTACTTTTAGTGATATTTCTCCAGGAGTGATTTTTAGGGGTACACCAACAACTGCGGGTACTTCCGACGATATAACCGTGGTATTAAATGCTGGGGAGTCTTATGTTATTGCCGCGTGGGTAAATGAGCCAGGTGCGCCGGGTAACGTTAATGACGTAAATGGAACTTTGGTAACTTCCGATAAACCAATTACTTGTAATACTGGATCTTGGCTGTCTGGCGCACATGGAAATACAAGAGATATAGGTGTCGATCAGTTAGTTTCAGTTGATTTAATTGATAAAGAATACATTTTTATTGAAGGTGACGGGAACGAAAATACAGAAAGGCCACTAATTGTTGCAGAATATGATGGGACACAAATTTTCGTTAACGATGATCCTACTCCTTATGCTACAATAAATGCAGGTGAGTATTTATATCTTCCTCAAACGGCATACTCAACTAATGATAATATTTACATAAGAACGACTGAAGATGTTTTTATGTATCAGTCTCTTTCTGGAGCTAGCCCAGCGTCTACGAGTTTGAACTTTATTCCACCTCTGAGATGTAATGGTTTTAAGAAAGTAGTAATTCCATCAGTTAATTTAGTAGGAGTTCCAACGGTAAGTATAACAGCGCGAAGATTTGCAGATGTATTTATAAATGGAAGTACAACACCCTTAACGGGCGGTCAAACTGTTCCTGGTAATGATTGTTGGTTAACCTACAGAGTGCCTGGAGGAACTGGAGATTTTGTTGTAGAATCTGATTCGATTATCAATGTAGCTTTATTAACTCTACAAGGTCCCAGAGGATCTGCGGGGTATTTTACTGGTTTCGCTCAGTTTACTGAGTTAGACCGAGGAGATACAACATCTTTTGTCGTTTGTGGAGATGAAGGAGCAAGTTATACTACTTATAGCATTGCCGGGCCATATTTAAGTATTACAGCTGAGTTTTTTGATCCAAGTTTAGGTGGGGCGATTACAATAGATGGTACTGTAGAAGATACGATTAACTTCACTTATTCCAGACCTCCTGGGATTACTGGGCCTGATTCGCTTGACCTAACTGTTTGTAAATTATTAGAGTGTTGTGGAGCTATTCCTGATACGATTTGCGAAACTTCCACGATCGTATTTACCAATATTGAAGAAATTGATGTAGGTCTGGGAGACTCTATAGTGGCGTGTGCAGATACGTCATCTATAACGCTTGAAGACCTTATTTTAGGAACACCTGAGCCCGGAGGATATTGGGTAGATGTAGATGGATCTGGGGCACTTATTGGCGATACATTTGATCCTTCTTTAGTTCCTGAAGGTGTATACAATTTTACCTATTACGTAGATGGAGGTAGTATTTGTTATGATTCAACTGTTGTTACCGTGAATGTTCTTCCGATGTCTTCTTCATCGTGTTGTTCAATTTCACCAGACGTAATTATTACAGATCCTACGTGTAATGGATTAGATAATGGAGCTATTTTGATTACTGATACATACGCTGATTTATTTAGTATTGATGCTGGAACTACAACTCAGCCAAGTGGTAATTTTGATGATGTTTTGGGTGGAAGCTATGATATTCAATTGTCATTCGGACCTGATTGTATTTTCGACTCAACGATTGTTGTAAATGAGCCTGATGCCTTAGCTGCTCTAATATCTATTGATTCAGTTTCTTGTAATGGCGAATGCGATGCTACGTTGAGCGTTACATCAACTACAGGAGGAACACCTACCTATGTATACTCTTTGGGTGGAGGTCCGGATCAAACCAGTCCTGATTTCATTGATTTATGTGCAGGTACTACGACCTTAACTATTACAGATGATAACGGTTGTGAGCTGGATATAGATACAGCTATTTTCGAACCGGACTTATTACTTGTAACTGAAGCGGTTAATGATCCTGAAACTTGTGGTGATGCTAACGGTTCACTCACTGTTGGTCCTATTGGAGGTACATCGCCTTATACCTATACCCTAGATGGTGGGGCCCCTCAAACTTCTCCGACGTTTAATGACTTACCTGCTGGTGATTATACCATTGAAGTAACGGATGGACGAGGGTGTACAGATGATATTGTTATCACTATCGTTAATGAAGCTGGGCCAGTACCTTTTGTGGATGTGCTCAATAATGTTACTTGTAATGGCGGGTTAAATGGTTCGGTAATAATCGGTGTCACTGACGGTACGGCACCTTTGAGTTTTGTTTTAGATGGAGGAATTCCGCAGGCATCCAATACATTTCCAACTGTTGGAGCAGGACCACATACTGTAGTTGTAACAGATGCTAATGGATGTACTGGTTCCGTAGACTTCGTAATCACTGAGCCAACAACATTGACATACACTACCACTGTAACTAATGTGTCTTGTTTTGGTGCATGTGATGGTGAAATTGATATTGATGCTTCTGGTGCAACTCCACCTTATACCTACTCAGATGACGGTGGAGCTACTTTCTTCCCTTTCGATGTTTTAGATGATTTATGTGCAGGTGATGTATTAGTTGTTGTCCGAGATGATAATGGTTGTTTAGCAAACTCAACGATTACAATAACTGAACCGGATGAATTAACGGCTTCGTTTACTACGGTAGATCCTGATTGTCATGGAACACCTACGGGTGAAATAGATTTAACGGTAGCTGGAGGGGTGTTGCCTTATACTTATTCCACTGATGGAGGGACACTATTTGACCCAACGGAGCCTATTGTAGATATGTTTGCCGGTGATTATGATGTCGTGGTTGAAGATGGAAATGGGTGTCAAGTATTATTGCCTGTTACTTTAGTTGATCCACCTCCGTTTACTTTTACTTTTGTATCAAATGATCCATCCAACTGTGGAGCCGATGACGGTTCGTTCGAGATGATTGCTACTGGTGGAACAGCACCTTATGAGTATTCTATTGATGGAGGTACAACATTATTCCCTGATGGGCTATTCGAAGATTTATTTTCTGGTCTTTATACTTTATATGCGGTAGATGCAGACGGTTGTATTGATAGTACAGGCGCTGCCCTTTCAGACAATGAAATGACCACTTTGGTCACTTTTACGAACGATGCCACTTGTTTTAATGATTGCGATGGAAGCGCAGGAGTTGGATTTGCACCAGGGAGTGGTGGAACTGCACCATTTACTTTTGAGCATAGTTATGATGGTGTAGTTACATCAAGCGCCTTCCCGGATTTCTTTGGACTCTGTGAGGGAACACATTTTATTACGATAACCGATGCTGGAGATTGTATTTCGATAGAAGAGTTCACAATAGGACATCCAGACACTGTAACTTTTGATCCTGTAACCGTGGATATTACATGTCCAGGTGGAGCTGATGGGGAGATTGATTTTGGAGCAGTAACTGGTGGAGACGGTGGAGCTTACACATATTCAATTGATGGTGGAGGATCATATGTTGGAGGTTCGGTATTTACTGGATTAACTGCAGGTACGTATGTTCTTTTTGCACAAGATGGAAACGGGTGTCTTGGAACAACTACCGTTACATTGACAGAGCCTGACGAATTTGAAATTTTTGTTTCTCTGGAGGATGTAGCGTGCAATGGAGATGCTACTGGCGTGATTCAAGTTGTTGCTGATGGAGCAAACGGACCGACTTTCACTTATACTGTTGGCGCTTCTTCGAATACTACAGGTATTTTTACTGGACTAACGGCAAATTCCTATACCATTACGATAGAGGACGGTATTGGATGTACGATAGACTCTACGGTAACCATTTCTGAGCCACCGGTATTAACAGCAGCGTATGCAATTACAAATGTATCTTGTAATGGGGAATGCGATGGAGAGGTTGCTGTAACACCTGCAGGTGGTGTAACTCCGTATTTGTATAGTTCTGATGGTGGAGTAACTATTATTTCATCAGGTGGTGTATTGGGAGGTCTTTGTGCAGGAGATCATGATATTTATTTAGAAGATGACAATGGCTGTATCGTTATTTCTACAGAAACAATTACTGAGCCAGATGTTCTTGAAATGACCTTAGTAACAACGCCTGAAACATGTGATTCAGATAATGCTACAGTAGATATTACTGGTGCAGGAGGTACACCTGCTTATTTATATAGTGTTGATGGAGGAGCAGGATTTGTTGGAACTAGTTTATTTACTGGACTAAGCCCAATATACTATGACTTGGTAATTCAAGATTTTAATGGTTGTGAGGCAGATTCTACCATCGAAATTCTTGCAGATCCATTGCCAAATATCGTTGATGTTAGTTTCACTGATCCGCTTTGTTTTGGTGGTTCTGATGGAAGTATTACAATTATTTCAGATGGTGGAGTAGGAGCTCATGAGTATAGTATCTCTTCACCAGCTGGGCCTTATCAGGCAAGTAATACCTTTACAGGTCTTTTTGCGAGCGGTTACACTGTATACGTGCGCGATGCAAACGGATGTGTTGTTTCACTGGATATAGTGATGGATGAACCGGAAGAAATATCATTATCAAGTTCTGCCTCTGCTTTGGATTGTTTTCAAGATAATTCTGGTGTAATAAATATGTCAGGAACAGGTGGAACGCTTCCTTATCAGTTTAGTATTGATAATGGAGCTACATTCACGGGCACAGGATTGTTTGAGGATCTTGCCGCTGGCACGTATGATATTGTAATTGAGGATGCCAATGGATGTCAAATCGTTGGAGTAGCAAACCTATTTGAGCCACCACTTTTAGAATTTGATGTTTTCACTACTGTGGATGCATCATGTTATGGGTTCTGTGATGGTGAGGTATATCCGAATGTGGTTGGCGGTACTGCACCATATAATTATATATATTCTGGAGATTTATTCGGAGAAACAGACCCTGCTTTAGGTGCTTGTGCTGGACTTTATTCGTTGGTAGTAACCGATGTTAATGGTTGTTCTATCGATACCTTGAACTTTGAGATTGGAGAGCCTGATCAGGCAGTTGTTGATTCAGTTTTAGCAACACCTGTTACCTGCTTCGGTGATAGTGATGGAGTATTAGAGGTTTATAGTGCGAACGCAGGTTTCTATAGCATTGGTGGACCATTTACTGCGTCAACAACCTACCCTGGTTTAATTTCGGATACTTATTGGGTATATGTTCAAGATGTGAATGGTTGTCCTGGTGATAGTATGTTGGCATTTGTTCCAACACCACTTGAATTAATGGCCTTTGTAACACCTGATGAATTTATTTGTCCGGGTGATACGGTTTATCCTTCAATCGTAGCCACAGGAGGCACGGCGCCTTATTTCTTTGATTGGAATTTAGGGTCGTCGACTGACGCGTTATTAGAGGAGATTGTTTTCTCAGACACCATGTATTATGCTACGGTTACAGATGTAAACGGGTGTAGTTATGATAGTGATACTATGTTTGTGACTACAGCACCACCACCTGTACTAGTTACTTCGAATGATACTACAGTTTGTCCCGGTGAAACAATTTATTTGTCCTCTTATGCGGATGATCTTCTCGAAACCTATTTATACGATTGGGAGACAGGAGAAACAGGACCTGATATATACCCAACTATTAATTCAGATACCATGTTTGTCGTCACAGTTACGGATGAGTGTTTGTTGACTACAAATGATACTATTCGAGTTGATATATATGATCCACCGGTAATTACGTTGACACCAGATGTTGCAGGAGGATGTGTGCCATTCCAAGTGAATTATGCAATTACGGCAGACTTGGGTCTCTTAGGTTCTGATTTTAGTTGGAGCACCGATCATGGAACAATTGATTCATCAAACTTTACGAATCTATATATCACGTACAATGACCTAGGTGAAGGTGTTATTAATTTGAGTTTCACATCTGCTTTTGGTTGTGAAGTCGATACTACTTATGAAGGCTTAGTGGAATTCTATGATCCACCTGTAGCATCATTTGTGTTTAATCCAGAGTCACCAACTATTTACGATTTAGATCTTGACCTTATAAATCAGTCGATTAATAATGATCAGAACTTCTGGATTATGTTTGGCGATACAACAACTACTTATGATTCATTTATTGATTTGGCTTCAATTAACCCTGACAGCACATATAATATTTGCTTGATGGTAAGAAATGATTTTGGTTGTGAGGATATGACTTGTCAACCTTTGCAAATTACTCAAGAGTTATTCTTGTTTGTTCCTAATGCAATAATTATTAATGGCGTTAGTGATAACGGAATCTTTAAACCAGTGACTAATTACTTCGATCCAGATTGGTATAGCCTTCAGGTATTTAATAGATGGGGAGAGCTAATATTTGAGACCGACGATGTTGAGACTGGTTGGGATGGAACACATGAAGGAGTATTGGTTCCAGATGGAGTATATGTTTGGAAGATTAAAGGTGCCCCTCAATCGAATCCGGCGGACTTGAGAGAGTACTATGGTCACGTTACTGTTTTAAAGTAATGTTGTTTTAAATAGCCTTGTATATTTGTGATCAATGGATGATCGCATATATCAAATCGCTTTATCACAGCTTCAAGGAATAGGTCCTCACAAGGCTAAAACGCTAGTTTCATATTTGGGTTCGCCTGAAGCCGTATTCACAGAAAATGAGTCTTCAATCTCTAAGATTGAGGGAATTGGTAGTCTTGCTGCTAAATCTATGAATAGAGAGTATGCGCTGGAAATTGCCAAGAGAGAATTGGATTATGTGGAGAGGGAGATGGTAAAGGTGCTGTTCTATAAATCTGAAAACTACCCCAAAAAGTTAAAACATTGTGACGATGGTCCAATCGTATTATTTGGAAAAGGTAGATTGGATTTTGATGCGCGAAATATAGCTATCGTTGGAACACGTAAAGCAACTTCCTATGGGAAGAAGATGGTTGAAGAGTTGCTTATTGATTTAATAGATTATGATACGCAGATAGTTTCTGGATTGGCTTTTGGAATAGATATACATGCTCATAAAGAGGCACTAAAAAATAATATTCCAACCGTGGCTGTGCTAGGTACAGGTTTTGAAAACATGCATCCAACTTCACATAGAAGTGTCGCGAAAGAAATGGAAGTCAACGGAGGTATTATCACTGAGTTTTTAAGCGATTCAATAGTAGACCCCAGCAATTTCCCAAAAAGAAATAGGATAGTGGCAGGTATATGTGATGCAACTATTGTTGTTGAAAGTGCGGATAAGGGAGGTTCTATGATAACGGCACGTTTAGCAATGGATTATAATCGTGATGTTTTTGCTTATCCTGGCAATGCAGATAAGTTTTCTTCCTCTGGGTGTAATTCACTCATAAAATCAAATAAAGCCATGCTAATGACCTGCTCAGAGGATCTTATTAAGACGATGGCTTGGGAAAATGAAAATGCTTTTGGTTCTGTTCAAACCAATTTGTTTATTGAGTTAAGCAATGAAGAGGAGTCTTTGGTAGAAGTACTCAGGACTAAGGGCGAGTTGGATATTGACACCCTTGGTTTTGAAACGGGTCTTACATCTAGTCAAATGGCACTAAATCTCCTAAATTTGGAATTGAAAGGAGCTATTCAATCGTTGCCTGGCAAAAAGTACAAGGCCATTAACTAAAAAAGGCCGACAAGTGTCAGCCTTTTTTATGTGGTTGTATAAAGTTTCTTAGATTACATCGAAGATTACCAACAATGCAATGATTACCGCAGCTAGTCCAGCTCCTCCCAAAAATGGAAGAAAGAAGAACCCAATAGCCAATAATAGAAGCAATAAATCAATCCAAAACCATGTTGTAGCTCCAGAGTAGATTAAAATTGCTAATGGAGGTAATATAAGACAAAGTAACACTAATAGAATAAGCATAGCTCCACTTTCAGCGGCGCTTGATGATTCAGTAGTCTTACGCACGCTTAGAGGGTTTTTATCAAGCTTTCTTCTCACGTCCTTAACTTCTCGGGTAGTAATTAAAGGAGAATATTTATCAGCGATTGTTCCCTTGTTGATTTCAACTTCCTCTTTTTCAAAAAAGATCTCATTTTCTGAAGCCTCAACTTCAGTTAATTCGTTCGGTAAATTTTCGTTTTCAGAAGTAGTCGTTTCATTATATGATAACTTTTCCGAATTATCATTGTTCTCAACTTCAGCGATTTCATCTTCAACTATTTCTTTGTTTCCAAATCCTTTGGCACCGCTTTTTTCAAAGTAAACTCCCTTTAGGTACTTTCTTTTTTGAAAAGGTCCATTAGAAACAACATCATTATTCGTAGCACATGATGCGAATGTTGCTAGAATAGCTAAAACGACAAGTCTTTTTAAATTCTTCATTTTCATATTTGATTATAGGTCTAATAATACTTCAACTGGATCCTTGCTACCAAAAATCATTTTTTCAGGGTTCTCCAACATTTCTTTCACCTTCACTAAGAAGCTAACCGATTCTTTACCATCGATAATTCTGTGATCGTAAGAAAGGGCTACGTACATGATAGGTAAAATCTCCACCTTACCATTTACCGCCATTGGACGCTCAACAATATTGTGCATACCCAAAATAGCCGATTGAGGAGGGTTAATGATTGGTGTAGATAGCATAGAACCGAAAACACCACCATTTGTAATAGTAAATGTTCCTCCTGTCATTTCATCTGGCGTCAATTCGCCATCTCGTGCACGTATGGCAAGTCTCTTAATTTCCTTTTCTATTTCGGCTAGACTCATTTGCTCAGCATTACGCACAACAGGTACCATTAGTCCTTTTGGAGAAGAAACTGCAATTCCTATATCCGCATAATCGTGCATGATCATTTCTTTTCCTTCAATCTGTGCATTTACAGCAGGGAAAATATTGAGTGCTTCGGTAACGGCTTTTGTGAAGAAAGACATAAACCCTAGTCCAACATCATGATGCTCACCGAAAGCTTTTTTATATTTCTTACGGATATCCATGATAGGCTTCATGTTTACCTCATTGAATGTGGTAAGCATGGCAGTCTCATTCTTCACTGCTACAAGTCGTTCAGCTACTTTTCTACGTAGCATTGACATTTTTTTAGGCGAGGTTTCTCTTGTGCCGCCCCATCCTTGTGCGCTAGATGAAGAGAATCCTGCAGCCATTGCAGCTACAACATCTTGTTTTGTGATTCTTCCGTCTTTTCCAGTGCCGTTTATTTGGCCCGCTGAAATGCCATTTTCATCCATAATTTTCTTAGCGGCAATTGAAGGATGACCTGTTGCATAAGTATCTTTCTTTGCTTCTACTGGATTTGGATTTGGCTTCGATTCAGCTTTAACTTCTTCTTTTTTCTCCTCAACAACAACTTCTTCTGCTGGGGCCTCGGCCGATACAAAATCTGCTGGTTTTTCAGCTGCTGTGTCAATTAAGCATACGACAGCTCCTACTGCTACAGCATCACCTTCTTCAGCTTTAAGGGTAATTGTACCTGACTCCTCCGCAGGTAGCTCTAATGTTGCCTTGTCTGAATCAACTTCAGCAATAGCTTGATCTTTTTCAACGTAGTCTCCATCTTCTACCAGCCATGTAGCGATTTCAACTTCAGATATTGATTCTCCCGGTGAGGGAACTTTCATTTCTAATACAGACATTTCTGTTGTGTTAAGTTTAAAATTATTTTCCTGAGATTTTATTAAAAAGCTTATCATGCAGCGCAGCGAGTCTAAACTTATGCGATGATGATGAACCAGTTGCTGTCGCAGCAGAAGCATTTCTTGCTACTACATCAAGTTTAAGCTTTCTAAGACCTAATGCCATATATGACCAAGGTCCCATATTTTCTGGTTCTTCTTGAGCCCAGATATAGTTTTTAGCATTCTTATATGTAGCTAGAATTTTGTCCAATTGTTTTTCTGGCATTGGATACATTTGTTCCATTCTTATGAACGCAGCATTTTCAACACCTCTTTCTGCTGCTTCTGCCTTCATTTCGTAATAGAATTTACCCGAACAAAGAACGATTGTATCCACCGCTTCTTTTTTAGTCACGTTGTCGTCTAAAACTTCCTGGAAACCTCCTTTTGAAAGCTCCTCTAAGGTGGACTTAGCTTCTGGGTGACGTAATAAGTTTTTCGGAGAGAATACCACTAATGGTTTTCTAAACTCTCTATGTAATTGACGTCTCAACATATGAAAGTTATTCGCTGGCGTTGTTGGATTACAAACTTGCCAGTTTAAGTCAGCACATTGCTGCAGGAATCTTTCAATTCTCGCGCTCGAATGTTCCGCACCCATTCCTTCGTAACCATGAGGAAGTAACATTACAAGTCCACTTTGAACATACCATTTATCTTCTCCTGAAGAAATGAATTGGTCGATCATAATTTGAGCACCATTATAGAAATCTCCAAACTGAGCTTCCCACATTGTTAAACCTTTTGGAGTTGCTAATGAATACCCATACTCATATCCTAATACACCATATTCAGAAAGAAGTGAGTTGTAGATATGAAACTTGCCTTGATTATTGCTTAGCCTATTCAGTGTGATGATTTCTTGCTCATCATCTTCCGTTTTTGTTACGGCATGACGGTGAGAGAATGTACCTCTTTCTACATCTTGTCCAGTTAATCGAACAGAATAACCTTCTTCCAACAATGTAGCATAAGCAAGCATTTCGCCCATTCCCCAATCAAGACTATTATTTTCTAATTGATCTAAACGATCTTTAAGCAGCTTTTGAATTTTACGGAAGAACTTCATGTCTTCTGGTAATGTTGCTAGCTTAGTCCCTAATTCTTTTAGTTTCTTAACTGATACTCCCGTTTCTGGAGATTGATCAAAGTCTTTGACTTCTCCATGACGGAATCCTTCCCAAGTTTGTTCAAGGAAGTTAAGAACTACTGCCTTTTCTCTATTCTTAGAAGCGGCAAAGGCGTCTTCCAGAACATCTGAAAAATCATCTTCCATTTTCTTTGCTTCTTCAGCCGTAATAACTCCCTCAGAGATTAATTGCTTTAAATAAATCTGGCGAGGATTAGGATGCTTTGATATAGCTTTGTAAAGTTTCGGTTGAGTGAATTTAGGTTCATCACCCTCGTTATGTCCGTACTTTCTATATCCCAATAAGTCAATAAAAACGTCACTTTTGAAATGCTGACGGTATTCAACTGCCATTGAAATAGCTTGTACAACGGCTTCAACATCATCTCCATTTACATGAAATACGGGGCATAAAGTAGTTTTTGCCACATCCGTACAATAGGTAGATGATCGTGCATCTAAATAGTTTGTTGTAAATCCAACTTGGTTATTTACCACAATATGGATAGTACCACCATTTCTGTAACCATCAAGTTGTGCCATTTGAACAACTTCATAAATAATCCCTTGCCCAGCTATAGCGGCATCGCCATGGATAGCTACAGGAATTACATTTGATTCATCATTGTCCAAATAAACATCTAGTTTAGCTCTTGATAAACCTTGAACTACAGGGTCTACTGCTTCAAGGTGAGATGGGTTTGGAGCAAGGGTTAAATGCACCTTGTTTCCGCTTAAAGTGTCTACATCAGTTGAGAAACCTAAATGGTACTTCACATCTCCATCGAATGAATCGTCGCTGTCAAATTCTTTTCCGTCAAATTCACAGAAAATCGATTCGAAATCTTTCTCAAATATGTTTACTAAGGTATTCAAACGACCACGGTGGGCCATACCCATAATAACTTCTTTAACTCCTAATTCAGCTGCTTTCTGAATTAAAACATCGAGTGCCGGAATTAATGATTCACCACCTTCAATAGAGAATCGTTTTTGCCCAACATATTTTTTAGCCAAGAATTGCTCATAAATAGTTGCGGCATTCACCTTAGAGAAAATATGTTTCTTCTCTGTTGGTGTAAATTGAGGACGATTTTTAAGTTCTATTTTGTTTTTAAACCACTCTACACGCTCTGGATCACGCATATAAACGTACTCTATACCTATCGACTCGCAATAAGTTTTTTCTAGGTGATCAATTATTTGAGCCAGTGTAGCTGAACCAATCCCTACTTCTTCTCCAGCTTGGAAAACTGTATTCATATCAGCAGCTTCTAAGCCAAAGTTTTCTATTGCTAGAGTAGGAGCATATTTTCTTCTTTCTCTAACCGGATTTGTTTTTGTGAAAAGGTGACCTCTTGTTCTATAAGCATTAATAAGGTTCATTACCTTGAATTCTTTTTGAACGTTCTCTGGAATTCCTCCGCCTTCAAAATCTGTTTTCGCAAAGTCAACACCCTCGAAAAAACGAGCCCATTGAATATCTACTGATTCTGGGTTTTCGGCGTACTTCTGATAAAGGTCGTCAATGGCATTGACATCACCATTTCCTACGTATGTAAACTTATCCATTTATTGAGTGAAATTTAACGATATACAAATCTAAAAATTAAACTAGTACTCGGTTCGAATAATAGACAAAATTGCCCTATTTATCGCTGAGTTGAGATTTTAGATAAACTTTTAGCACTTCTCGCTTCAAAATTTCTTGCGCAAGGAAAGATTTATCATTTGATTTTAGGAAATCTTGGTATTTGTTTTCGTGAAGATCAACACGGTAAACAAAGCCATTTAGTGAGGAGAATCCTTGCTCTTGAAGAAGAGTAATAATCTGTTCTAGTTGAGTTCTGATTTTATCTGGATCTATTTCCGTTTCTTCAAGTCTCTCAGTGGTAAAAGATGATAAGTCTTTATTGACTTGTAAAATAGTTAGGCGCAGGTAATCACCTGCGCCTAATAATTCATTTAAATCCTTTGGAATTATATCATTCATCGGAGACTACTGTAACAGTTCCTTGTCCACTAAATTCTGTCCCGTCATCGGCGATTCCTTCGTAAGTATAGAAATAGACACCGTTAGAAACTAGAGAGCCGTTTTTATCAGTCCCATCCCATGCTTCGGTAATATTAGTAAACTCGAAGACTGGTGTACCCCATCGGTTTACAACAATACAGCTAAACTCTGAAACGGCTTGTGATTTATCAAAGAATGTAAATTCATCGTTTACACCATCTCCATCTGGAGTGAAGACATTAATAGGGGTAAATATGAGAGGATCAAAGACTATAATGTCCTTGCAAGTTGTGTCTGTACAACCGTTCTTATTTATAGCAACAAGACAAACAGGATATACACCTCCAACAGTGTAGGTAGTATCGAAGGTCTCGAAGTAATCTTGCGAAAGAACCCATGGTGCTGTTGGTGTATTTAAGTTCCAGAAGAAGGTAGTATCGGCAGTTGGGTTATTCGGGTTGGCGAAATATTCAGACGCATTTGTAAAAACAACTTCCACTGGAGCAGTTCCTTCGCAGAATTGGTCGAGCTGCGCTGAGGCAACCGTGAAGTCTGCGATAGGGTTCAATGAATCTAATTCAATAAAATCAGTAAGTACGCATCCGTTATCATCAATGATAGTAATTTGATACACACTTGGATTTAATCCGCCCCACGTTGAATTGGTCCAAACTACTTCTTCATAAGTATCAAACCACTCGTATGTGTAATCAGGTGTACCACCAGTGGCAGCTGCAAATACAACTCCATTACCACTCTGATATCCAAATAGTCTACAGTAAGCAGGGAATGACCCAAATTCTGCAAATTCTAATGCAGGTGGTTCATTTACAGTAAAGTTGAAGACATTAGAACATCCGTTTTCATCGTTAATGGTTAGGATATAATCTCCTGCGCCCATCATGGTATTTGTATCGGCTCCAATTCCATTTTCTCCGTCTGGGTTCGGTGACCAGAAATAGCCAATGTTTGCATAATTACCCGTAGCATTATATACGGTGTCCACAATTGCTACGCCAGTTTCAAAACCAAAACATAAAGGGTCTATTACTGTAATATCAACGTCAATTTGATCGGGATCATCAAGTGTTACTGTTTGTGTAATTGTACATCCTTTGGAGTCAGTAATTGTAATTGTATAAGTGCCTTCTCCTAAACTATTTGCGGTATTGGAGTTACCGATATTTAGAATAGTTCCAGAGGCATCAGTTATTTCGAAAACATTGTCCCCATTGCCTCCAGTCGTGTTGGCCGTTACAGAGCCGTCCGTAAACTCGAAACAAGTTGGGTGGTTAATAGTAACATCAAGGGTCAATTCATCTGGTTCGAATATTTCAAAGGCGTATGACCATGCACATCCTTGATCATCAGTTACGGTAACTACCCAGTCGCCTCCAAATAAATTATCTATGTCATCGAAACCTCCTACAGGAAGGCCTGTTTCAGTATCATGTAATCCAGTTGTGTGCGTCCAAGTAACATCGTAAGGATTTGGATCTCCACCAGCTGCGGATAAACCACCTGTAATATTTTCTATCATTGCTCCACCGTTATTGTCACCAGCGCAGGTAACATCCCTCAGGGAGTCTAGGTTGAAGTCAGCTAAAATTTCATTGTCTCCAAGACCTACATAAACTACAGTATCTACTGTACAACCATTATCATCAGTTACCGTTAAGATCCAGAATATACCACCATCAACGGAAGGGAAACTCCCTGAAGTTTGAGGTCCGATAGTTGTTCCACCACCGTTTGCTTCATATGTCCATCCTGATGCGCCACTAGGATTCACCGTAATACTTCCTGGTGAAAATCCAACTGCGCCAGGGCAGTCTGTTGCATCCACAATATCAATCGATGTAATGTCTGGTTCACCAATATCAATTTTAACCGAATCTGTGGCGGTATTACATTCGTCAGTTATGATTAAGTAAATCCATTCACTAGCAGTTGGATTGATTGTAATGTCTTGCGTAGTTAATCCTCCAAAAGACCATGCAAAATCCACTGGACCAATAGCATCTATTGGAGTAGACTCTATGGTTATTTCCTCACCTGGACATATTGTAAATGTGTTGAAATTAAAATCAATTGTAGGAGGGGGGGGAGGTGTGATGGTAAAAGAAGAGTTAATGAAGTTATACTCGTATTCACATTCTAATACCGGATTTCCTTGATCAGCTAATTCTGTAGGGCCGAAGGTTGTTCCAATAGGATCTCCAACTAAGCCTGCATCACTTCCATTATCGTTCAGAACAATATAAATATCACCAGTTAAAGATCCGCCTAACGCGGCTAAATCAACACCAAAAACAAAGGTTTCGCACTGTCCTTGATCAATATTTAGATCGTAATCGTTGGTTTGAAGGTATATTGCGCTTGGGTCCGTTTGAGGGTCGCCAAGGTAAAATGAGATTGGCACCGGGCTAACAAGATCGGCACCCCCAGAATTACAAATCACCATATCGAAGTATACACTATCACAACCTGTTCCGAGTGAGGTGTTCTGAGTGAATGAGTTGTAGACAAGATTAATTTTTGAACCGAGGAAAGTCATGTTTAGGGTTCTTTCATAGGCAATTTTATCATTGTCTAGGTAGACTCTGAAGATGTCCGGATCAATAATTTCAAAATTTATTCGTTCATCGGAATTCGGTAATTCACCATAAATTGGAGTGGTTGTTATATCGACTGCCGGATCAATCGGTACTTCTTGCCACGCATATAACTGTTGTTGCGTGGATGTGGTGAGTGTTACGAAGAATCCTGTAGTTTCTTCTAGGTCGAAGTTAACCTCAGTAAAGGCATACATTTGATTTCCATTATTCAGTTCCATACTGGTAGTAGGGGTGGTTGCGTAATAGGCAAGAGAAGCGGGGCTCCATAAACCATTTGCTCTAATTTCTAGGTAACCGCGTTTTGCACCTTCAGGTATAGTGAAATCAATAAAACCTTCAACACTTACACCATCAAATGTGCCTCCAAGGTCATAACCGATATCTTCGGGCCCACTGTATGCATTTTGAGTAATGAAGAAGCTCGAAGAGTAAGGTTGATCTGAAAACTTTAAAAATTCAATGTAATAGATTTCATTAAAATCTTCCCCATACTCATCGCTTCGGGTAAGCACAAGTTCATCTCCAATAACCTCAATGGTCATATCAGGCAAAGCGACTTGCGGGGTTAGATCGCCTGTAAAGTCCCCCATTAATGTTCCTGAAGACATTATAGATGTTCCAGATGACACGTCATAATCTGAGAATGTAAAAGAGGAGGTTGTTGAACCTGTATTTCCGTTATTGATCGTCATATTTCCAGAGGCCGTCATGGTATTCATGTCGATCAACATATATTTAATTGACATTCCTTCTTCACGTGTGTCAGGAACTAATACACCTGAATTTCCTGTTCTGTTTTGGTTAATTCCAATCGCTCTTATTTGAATGTAGTCAGGTTCATCTGGCACTGGAAGCAGGTCTATCGTTGTAGTTAAACTTGCTGGTAATACACCTGCTTCAAAGAATACGGGATATTGAGAAGGGTCAGCTCCGGTAATATGTGTTAAACTCTGAGAGGCAAAATTCCCATAATAAATGGCGTAGTAAGAAACAGATATTCCTGGTTGGGTGCATCCTACGACCAAATCTGTAGGGGAAGAATCAAATGAGAATTCGAAATCTGTAATTTCGGCAAAATCATGTCCTACTCTTGTGTAGGTGTCCGTGGTAGCAGGGCTTAAAGGTTGATCTACCCAAGAGAATCGTCTTGATTGATGGTTGTTAATCAAATAACCTACCCATCCAGATGAGGTTCCTCCATCTAAGTCTATCTCAACTCTACCCCAAACTAGGCGTTCTTGGTTGTGGTTAAGATCATTTGCACCGGTCATTCCATCAGCCGGTGCTTCTTGATAAACTCCTTGAATAATCAGAGATACACGGTTTGCACCTGCAGGCATAGGAATATTCACATCGGCGGTTGATCCACCAGGTTTGTATCCACCTTCAGTTCCAACAATATCTGGGTAATAACCAATGGGTAAACAGCCTCCCGGCCCGTCGAATGCAGGACATGCAACTGGGTCACCTAGACAATCTGGATCCAAACAATCAATTAATCCATCACCGTCGTCATCAATACCATTGTCACAATCTTCTTGTGCAAACATGAATGAGCCTAAAAATAATAGCAATAGGGTCGAATAAAAATTTAACGTAAATAAGGTTTTAATTTTCATGGACATAGGGCAAGTTGAAAATATCTCTTTCATACTACTAATCGAAATTAGGAGTATTACCTAAAAAAACTAATTTTTCGTGTAATACGTTGCATATTGATTTAAAAATCACACAATTATTCTCAAAATGTTATAAATAGGGCTCGTTTAGAGGTAAATCAGTTGCCTAATTCATTTATTTTCGCGCCTCTAAAAATTTTTATTGTGCAAGTATTCAAATTTGGAGGTGCATCGGTTAAAGATGCCGCCGCTGTTCAAAACGTAGTTAACATTATTGAACACTTTCCTAACGAAGAGTTGGTTATTGTGGTTTCTGCCATGGGTAAAACAACAAATGCTTTGGAGGAGGTGATTGCTGCGTATTGGAAGAAGGATACTTCTGAATTAGCAGAAAAAATTAATAGTCTAAGAGGTTTTCATGATGTGATTCTAGACGAATTATTTCCGAATAATCATGATGGCATTAAAGAAGAGATTGCGGAAATATTTGATGGTTTGGTGGAGGAGTGCAATGAGCCTTGTTCAGATAATTATCATTTTGAATATGATCAAATCGTTTCCTTGGGTGAGGTAATATCTACTAAGATTGTAAACACATTCTTAAACAAGAACGGTGTAGCATCTACTTGGTTAGATGCACGAAAAATGGTGAGAACGAATAACTCTTGGAGAGAAGGAAAAGTGAATTGGGAGGAAACGACCAAAAAAGTAAAAGAACAGGTTGATAAGACCGATACAAGAATTTCTGTTACGCAAGGTTTTCTGGGACATACGGCAGAAGGTTTCACCACAACATTAGGAAGAGAAGGTTCGGATTTTACGGCTGCAATTATGGCCTATTCTTTAGGAGCCGAATCAGTAACCATTTGGAAAGATGTACCGGGAATGTTGAATGCTGATCCTAAGTGGTTTGACAATACAGTTCTATTGGAAAAAATCTCATTTAAAGAGGCCATCGAATTGGCGTATTACGGAGCATCAGTAATACATCCAAAAACGATTCAGCCGTTGAAAAAAATGAATATTCCACTTTATGTTAAGTCTTTTATAAATCCCGACCAGCAGGGTACAGTTATACAAGAGTCTTCTGTAAATGATTCGATTATTCCATCATTCATTTTTAAGATGGATCAGGTCTTGATTTCTTTATCGCCAAAGGACCTTTCCTTTATAATAGAGGAAAACTTAGAGGAGATATTTGGCTACTTGAGTAAAGAAAATATTCGAATGAACTTGCTTCAAACGAGTGCCGTAAGTTTCTCTTTTGTAGTTGATAGAGCCAAGGTTGATCTAGAAAAGCTTGTAGCAAATTTCGAGGATGATTATTTGGTGCGTTATAACGAAGGGTTAGAGATCGTAACTATTCGCCATTTTGATGAGCCAACGATTAAGAGGGTAACGAAATACAAGAAAATTATTCTAGAACAAAAGACCCGCGAAACAGTCAGAATTGTAATGAAAGATTTGGGAGTTTAGTTATTCCTTTGTCAACTCTTTGAACACTTCTTCCATAGATTTTTCCTCTTTGTTCATCGTGAGAACAAGCAGTCCATTGTCTTGGGCAAACTTCGAAATCACTGGACGAATATCTTCCGTTTGATTCGTTGATAGTAGCCATTTATTTTCGGCAACTTCACGCACATTATTGATACCGTCAATTTTATTGAGTTGTGAACGAGTTGTTTCTTTGTCGAATTCTACGAGCACAGTTTGTTCTTCTTTGCTCGCTTCTTTTTGAATTTCTTTCGCCTCAGCATCGGCTACTAATTGCCCTTCCTTGATAATGATAACACGGTCGCAAATTGCCTCTACCTCTTGCATAATATGCGTTGAAAGCATGACGGTTTTCGTTTTGCCAATGTCTAGAATCAGTTTTCGGATATCAACCAATTGGTTAGGGTCAAGTCCAGAAGTAGGCTCATCCAATATCAATACCTCAGGGTCATGAATAATTGCCTGAGCTAACCCAACACGTTGACGATAACCCTTTGAAAGCGCCCCAATTTTTTTGCGTTGTTCTTTTTGAAGTCCAACCAATTCAATCATTTCAGCTATGCGCTCTTTTTTATTAGGGATTTTGTAGATGCTGGCTACAAAGTCTAGGTATTCCTTTACGTACATGTCCAAGTAAAGAGGATTGTGTTCTGGTAAATAACCTACCTTTTTTCTTACCTCAATAGATTCTTCATCAACATCCAATCCGCAAACTTTAACCTCACCACTACTTTTAGGAATATAGCAAGTAATAATCTTCATCATTGTAGATTTACCAGCACCATTCGGCCCTAAGAAACCTACAATTTCTCCGCTATTAATTTTAAAACTAACGTCGTTCAAAGCGGCTTGTTCACCGTAATATTTGAATACATTTTTTACTTCTATGGACACAAAAATGAGTTTAAATCAGGTTGTACTACGAAAGTAACGGAAAAGGAAGGATTAATTACGTGTCATTGATTTAAATGTCAAATCTATTTTGTTTATATGCGATTGTTTTAGAATTTTTAAACTCAGATTATCAGCCAATTATAAACGGATTAAAAATATTCTTAAAATTCAATAGGGGTAAAGTTTCAGTGAGTTGTCCTCTAATAAACGAGACAAAATTTATACAATGAAAACTTTAAAAATTACTGGATTATTCATGATTGGTTTAATCGCTTTCATATCATGTAATAAAGAAAAAAATGTAAAAGGAAATGGAGTAATTGTTTCCGAAAATCGAACCTTAGAAGGTTTTGATAAGATAGAGCTAAGTGGCTCAGCAGATGTGTTTATAAGTCAAGGTTCCGACTATTTAGTAAGAGTGGAAACTGATGAAAACATTCTTCCTCTGGTGGAAACTAAGGTGCAAGGAAGTGAATTGGAAATTGGGTTAAAAAAGAACACGAGTATTAGAAAAACTTCAGGAATCAATGTTTATGTTACTATGCCATCTTTGTTAAGTGTTGAGGTTTCTGGAGCGGGAAATATATCGTCTAATGATACTTTTACAAGTGGTTCTTTTGACATTGAAGTTAGTGGCAGTGGTGACCTATATTTTCAGAATATTATTACAAATGATTTTACTCTTGATATTTCTGGTTCTGGTGATGTGGAAGTTTCCAGTGCGGAAACAACATCAACTCAGGATATTCGAATTTCTGGAAGTGGAGATTTGAATTTAGTTGATATGCCAACGACCGATTCTAAAGTTAAAATTTCAGGATCAGGTAATGCTAAGCTAAATGTTATTAATTCGTTAGATGTTGAGATTTCAGGTTCTGGTGATGTGAGGTATATGGGCTATCCGACTGTAAATACTGATATTACAGGCTCTGGAGATGTTAGGCCGTTCTAGAAATTATACTCTTCAAATACTTACATTTGCCTTGGTTTGAACAATATTCAAGAAATATCGATACAACAATTCGAAAAGCTATTTAAAGGTCATTACGAAGAGTTGTGTGCATACGCCAATCATATTGTAAAAGATCTTGAAGAAGCCGAAGAAATAGTACAATCACTATTTGTGAAGCTATGGGAGAATAGGGCTCGCACGAAAATTGAAAAATCAATACGATCGTATTTATACAGCGCGGTAAAAAATGCGTGCTTTAACCAGCAGAAACACTTGAAAATAAAAGAGACATATAAAGAGCATAACAAACGTGAGCTTGATTCTCAAAACGTGAGTGTGGAAGAAGAGATCGAAGCGAATGAACTTGATGTAAAAATCAAGGCTGCTATTGATAAATTACCTGAAGGACGAAAACAAATATTTATACTCAGTAGATATGATGGACTCAAATACAAAGAGATAGCAGAGAAGCTAAAAATAAGTGTAAAGACAGTTGAAAATCAAATGAGTAGTGCAATTAAATCCCTAAAAATTGAACTGGCTGAATTTGTAACTGTCTTAGGTTTAATCATCTTTTTAGGGCAAGATTTATTTTAGGAGGAAGGAGAAATGAGCAAAGAAGAATACATAGAAATAAATGAGGGAATTTTATTCGCCTACCTCGGAGGAGAGCTTGATACAGCTACTTCCGACAAAGTCGAGAGTTGGATTAATGATTCTGAAGCAAATAAATCTTCATTTGAAGAAACAAAGTCCATTTGGGAAATCACAGGCCAGGTTAAAATAAAACCAGTAGTTGTTGATGGGGATAAAGCTTGGAAAAAAGTGAATGAAGAGATCTCTGATGATAAAGTTGTAAAGCTAGCTCCAAGAAAAAACAGAACTTGGATTGGAATTGCAGCGGCTGTGATTATTCTGGTTGGACTAAGTATTTTCTTCCGTCCAGGTGGAGATGATTCAATTTCAATGACAAATCTACAGGCAAAAAATGAGTTGCTTGAAACCGAATTACCTGATGGATCTTTGATAGCTCTGAATACTAACTCAATAATTTCATACCCTGAAAATTTTGAAGGAAATGAAAGAAGAGTAGAATTAAAGGGTGAAGCATTTTTCGATGTTGAAAGAGATGAAACAAAACCATTTATCATTGATCTTCCAAATGATTTTGAAGTTCGAGTTTTGGGAACATCGTTTAATATTAAAGCTGATGAATCTGAAACTACAACAGAGGTGTTTGTTGCTTCAGGAAAAGTGGAAGTGAGCACTAAAAACGACAAGGTTTACCTAGAGAAGAATGAAAAAGCAATCATTGATAATTCAACTGGAAAGATCACAAAAGTTGAAGCCAATACTTCCAATACAGATCTCTTCTGGAAAAATCGGATTCTTGATTTTAATGGCGAAATGATAACCGAGGTATGTTCCGTTTTAACCGAAGTTTATGAAAAAGAAGTGAGGTGGGAATGTGGCGAAAATCTACCTTTGAATGCCTCATTTAAAGACGAAAATTTAGAGAGTATTTTGGAGGTAATCTCTGCTACATTAGAAGTAAATCGGGAGATCATAAGTGAAGATGGGAAAGAGGTGGAAATACTAACTTGTAAAGAAAATGGCTAAACATCTTTTAGCTTTACTTTTTGTTATTACCCCTTTGGTCAATTTGGCTAAAGGGGATTTGCTTGATAGGGAGGTTACTATCGCCATAACGAATACACCCGTTAAAACAATTCTTGAAAAGATTGAGATTCTAACTCAAGTTCAGTTTTCGTACAGTCCTGAAATTATTGATGAAGATCGTTTGGTAAGTCTCAACTTAAAAAATGAAACCATTGGTTATGGACTGTCTTTGATATTTGATGAAACGATAAGGTTTAAAGAAGTAGGAAATCATATTGTAATTCTTAAAAACGAAGAAAAGAAAGAGATTAGGGAGCGGAAGAAGAAAGACCTAGTTCATGCCTTCTCCGGACAAATTACAGATCAAGAAACTGGAGAATACATTAAAGGTGCAAGTATCTATGATGTTGAGGCTAAGTTCGCGGCAATTACTGATGATAGAGGTTATTATTCTTTAACCGTTCCTCACGCATCCAATGTACGCAGTCTCTATTTTAAAAAGAAAGGATATCATGAGCATGTTATCGTTATAGATCTGAGCAGCGATACTGCTAGCACAATAAATGTTGAGTTGGTGAAGGAACTTGATGAGATGGCTAAGATTGACCCTATTGAAATAGGTCGAGTTCCCCAAACTTTTGAAGAAAAAGCGATTTCAGGAATTCTTATTTCCGATGAAACATATATCCATGGAGAGAACCTTGAAGAAATTAAAGAGGAGCGTATTTTTCAGATTTCTTTGGTTCCTTCCGTTAGTATTGGTTCAAATCTTTCAACGAATGCTTTAATTACGAATAACTTTTCATTCAATATTTTATCTGGTTATTCTAGCGGTGTTAACGGGGCTGAGATTGGTGGATTATTAAATATCGTTAAAGGAGATTGTCGCTATTTTCAAATGGGCGGGTTAACCAATATTGTTGGTGGTGATGTTACTGGGGTTCAAATTGCTGGAATTAACAATGCGGTAACGGGAAATATTTATGGGTCTCAAATAGCTGGAATAGTTAATACTAATAAGCAAGACATTATCGGATTGCAGGGAGCAGGAATTGCCAATTTAAACAGAGGTGGATTCACGGGCTTGCAGGTGTCGGGTATTTACAATCTTGCTTCCGGTAATTCAATTGGTTTGCAGCTCGCGGGAATTGTGAATGAGGCCACAAAGGATTTATACGGGGGCCAAATATCAGGCATAGCCAATATGGCAAAAGATGGTCGAAACTGGGTTCAATTGGCGGGAATTTCAAATATCTCACGGATCAATTATGGAGTTCAAATATCATCCATTCTTAACATAACTGACTACAATAATATTCTTCAATTGGGATTAATTAACATTGCTAAAAAATCTAGAGGAGTACAAATAGGCTTAATCAATTTCGTGAAAGAAGGTCATCACGCATGTGAATTGTCTACAAACTCTTTAACACAAGCCAATTTAAAAGTCAAATCAGGAACTCAAAGACTCTATAACAATTATGGATTTGGGGTGCGTTTAGGTGAAACCAATATGTATGCTCCGAGTTTAGGATTAGGAACTTATTTTAACCTTTCTGAAAGATTTAGAACAAGCATTGACATTGATTATTCTTTGATTTTTGAAGATGCTTTCATTTGGAACCAAACTTCTCAGAATGTTTCTATTTCACCAACGATAGATTTCAAATTGAATAAGTATATGTTCCTTTATGTAGGGCCGCAGTTCAACATCCATTATCTACAGCATCAAAAATCTGACGGATCTTATTGGGCAGATCGATCTTTTTACGATTTTAGTTCGACGGAAACGTCAACGCATAAGCTAAATTATTGGCTTGGTTTTCAGGCGGGTATTCGATTTTTCTAAAATTTTCAGTTCTTTAATAGGGGTAAAGTTTTTTTGAGTTGTCATAAATGCGGACAACAATAAAAGAAATGAGACATCTAAAATTATTACCTCTAATTCTGGCATTATTTGGAACATCCTTTTTAAATGCTCAAGAGTTAAAACAAACACTTCGCGGAACGATTGCAGACTTTGATACGAAAGTGCCAATTATTGGTGCAAAAGTGGTTCTTGTTGGTACAGATCCGTTACAAGGCGCAATTTCGGACGTTAATGGAGATTTTAAAATTGAAAACGTTGATGTTGGTCGAGTTGATATTCAAATCACCAGTGCGAATTACAAGACTATTAATATGCCTTCTGTTCTGGTAGAATCGGGAAAAGAAAAGGTCTTGAATATAGCAATGGTTGAAGACATTACCACCTTAAGTAAAGTAACCGTAAATGCGGTCAAGGACAAATCTGAATCCATTAATAAAATGGCAACGGTAAGTGCGAAAACATTCACTGTTGAAGAAACGAATAGGTATGCTGGTTCCTTGAATGATCCGGCAAGAATGGTTTCTGGATTTGCAGGCGTAACAGGAAATGCGGAAGGAGATAATGATATTGTAGTAAGAGGAAATTCACCACGTGGAATTTTATGGCGATTGGAAGGAATTGATATTCCGAATCCGAATCACTTTTCGAACAATGGAGCCACCGGTGGCCCTATATCCGCATTAAATGGAAATGTATTGGCTAATTCGGACTTCTTTTCAGGCGCTTTTGCGCCAGAGTATGGTAATGCGCTTTCAGGTGTATTTGATGTTAATCTGCGTCAAGGAAACAATGAGAAAAGAGAGTATAGTTTTTCTGCTGGTGTTATTGGTTTGGATGCGACACTGGAAGGTCCTTTTAAGAAAGGATATAGAGGTTCGTACTTGGCGAATTATCGTTATTCATCCATTGCATTACTGGATAAAGCTGGGATTCTGGATTTTGATGGAATTCCAATTTATCAGGACGCGGCTTTCAAAGTTATGCTACCCACTAAAAAAGCAGGAAACTTTGCTTTGATAGGTTTCGGCGGCATGAGCAATATTGATCAAACCTATGAGGATGCTGATGGTAATGCGTGGGGTAAATATGATTTTGGTGCTCAAATGGGCGTGTTAGGCTTAAAACATACCTACATTGTTAATCCAAAGCTATATCTCAAGAGTTACATTTCTGCCTCAACTCAATTTAATGGAGGAGAAGGGTACTTTATTGAAAAGGATAGTGTTTTACAGCCTTCAGAAAGACAAGGTTGGAGAGATTCGCAATACAAAGCACAGGTTATTGCTAATTATAAAATGAACTCAAAAAACATTTTTCAGTTGGGTGCGACTTACACGCATTTTGAATACAACTTTTTTATTGAAGATGATTACGATGATGAGGATGGAGAGATGACTAGAAGAGTAGATTCCAAAGGGAATTCAGACATGATGCAGTCATTTATAAGTTGGAAGTACAGACCAAGTAATGAGTTAACTTTTGTTTCCGGACTGCATTACACTCACTTTTTATTGAATGATAATTATGCTGTAGAGCCAAGATTAGGAATGCGTTGGCAAATAAATCCAAGACATAATATGTCGGCTGGGCTAGGGATGCATAGCAGATTAGAATCGAATACGACCTATTTATACAATCAACTTCAACCAGATGGAAGTTTTATTTACCCTAACAGAGACTTAGGATTTACTAAAAGTTTGCATTCAGTTATTGGATATGGTTTCAGGGTAAACGAGCACCTTCATTTTAAAACGGAGCTTTATTACCAGCATTTGTACAACGTTCCAATATCTACTGATTCTACAAGTACTTTTTCTGCGATAAACTATTCTTCAGGCATTCCAGGTTTCACACTAGTTAACGAAGGCACGGGAAGAAATTACGGTGCGGAATTCACCTTAGAAAGATTCTTTCACAATGACTTCTATTTCTTAGCTACAGCTTCGCTGTACAAATCAAAGTATACAGGGCCTGATGGAATAGAAAGAGATACGCGATACGATGCTAATTACGCAACTAACATACTCATGGGTAAGGAGTTCAAATTTGGTAAAAAGAAGAATTACAATAAGACCTTTGGAATCAATGGAAAGCTGTCGCTGATTGGCGGTAATCGTTATACGCCAATCGATTTATCTGCTTCGCAAGATGCTGGCTATACTGTTCTTCAACACGATAATCCTTTTTCTGCAAAAGGCGATAATCTATTCTTTTTCAATCTAGGACTTACTTACAGGGTTGATATGAAAAGAGCGAGTCACTCATTTAAAATTGATGTTCAGAACTTAACTAATAATCAGGCAAGAGTAGCCGAATGGTATAATGGAAGCACGAATACGATAGAATATGATCGTCAGCTTTCTATGATACCAAACATCATTTACACGATTAAATTTTAATAGATATAAAATGAAAAAAATAGGAATATTACTTGGGATACTTATTGGATTTGGAGCGCAAGCCCATGAAGATTCTACTGCTCATAGAGCTTTTCAAATGTCGTTCTTTTATCCTTTAGGCACTAAGGGAATTGATGCGCCACTTTACGTAAATAATCTTTCGATTAATGTCCTCGGAGGACTAAATGGAGGAGTGAATGGAGTAGAGATTGGAGGATTATTGAATACAAATGTTGGTGATGTATTTGGGTTTCAAGTAGCTGGAATTGCTAACGTAACAAAAGGGTCTTCTGATGGAATAATTGCTTCGGGTATAGCCAACGTAGTGAAAGATTCAAGTAGAGCGCTGATGTTCTCTGGAATAGCAAATGTAGTGGGAGGTGAAGCTTATGGTATTTATTCCGCTGGAATCACCAATACAATTAATGGTTCGTTTACCGGGATCCAAACCGCGGGAATATCAAACTTCACTAATGGAAATTCATTCGGTTTTCAAGGAGCAGGTATTTCAAATACGAACGCTGGAAATTTTGTTGGACTCCAAACAGCGGGCATTACTAACGTCAATACTGGAAATTTAATTGGAGCACAATTCAGTTTAATTAATATGGCAAAAAATGTAACTGGTCTTCAAGTTGGATTAATAAACATTGCGAATAAATATGACAGAGGAGTTCCACTGGGCTTAATCTCTTTCGTGAAAGATGGCTACCATGCATTAGAATTATCTGCTGAAGAATCGATCTATGCCAATTTAAAATTTAAACTTGGCGTTGAACGGCTTTATAATGTCTTCAAAGTCGGTTTTACGCAAGGGAATGGCGATAATTTATTGACTTATGGAATAGGTATGGGATCAATGATACCGTTAGGCGAAAGAGCAAGACTTTCATTGGATCTATCGGCGAACCATTTAGTTCGACCAAATACCAACGCGGAGCTAGAGTTGTTGAATAAGGCAGATTTTGCTTTTCGATATAAACTAGGTAAGCACTTGGATGTTTTCGCTGGACCGAGTATTAATGTTTATGTCACTGAAAACAATGCTGAGAATGCTGCATTAACACCCGCTTATACAATGTGGGAAGAAACATGGTGGAATGGAACTGGGTCCACCTCAATATGGGTTGGTGGGCAAGCAGGTATTAGTGTGAATTTCTAAATTTTCTTCATCAAGATTTCAGTCCGTACAATGTTGGAATCTGCGGGCGGATTTCTATTCTTTCCCAACACCAAATTTATACCTTAGACCAATATTTAGCCTAGTATCAAAACTGAAAATGCTACCAGGGTCATAAGCAAATTCATTATTAGGATCATGAAGTTGAGATTCGCCCAAATAAATCCAATATTGCATGGCGCATGCCGCCGACAGGTTCAATAAAAAGCGATCTCCTAAAGGAATATTCATTGAAGCATAAAGTTGAATTCCTGGCTTAAAATAATGATGATAGACTCCTGCCCAAGTTGTGTCTTGTGTAATCTCAGGCGATCCAGAATAAACAGTATATTGGTTATAGGTTGTTGGAAGAGACCAGCTACCATCTATATCTTTAGTGGTGAAAATATCATTACTTCCAGTGTATGATCTTTGGTAATCAAGCAATATATGACCTCCTAATGAAAACATATTTATTACTTCTTTTGCATACCCCAACCTTAAAGAAAAACCGTCGTGAGCTGAATGATATTTTCTCAGAATAACTATTGAGTCGGAGGCGCTGATGACTTTGCTCCCAGAACTTGAAAAATAAGAATTGTAGCTACCATAGAAAACCCCAGCCGTTACCATAGACTTTTCGTTAATCCCATGGCGATATTCAAGTCCAATATTTCCGTAATTATTTCGTGAGAAGATTAGACCTAAATCACTCTGTGCTTGAGCAAATGAACTAGTTATGAATAGATAAAGTAAAAAACTAAGTACTCTTGTTTTAGACATGAAATTGTGTTTAGCGATCCATGTCTAATAACTTGAATAAATGAGAATTATTGTTTTAGAAGATTAGCCTTCTTTAGTTCGAACTGTACGTTGCTCAATGCGCTTTTCGAATTTATCTCCTTGGAAAATTCTTTGAACAAAAATGCCAGGAGTATGCACGAAGTTAGGATCTAATTCACCAGCTGGTACTAGTTCTTCAACTTCAGCAATAGTAATTTTTCCAGCCATGGCCATCATTGGGTTGAAGTTACGCGCTGTAGCCTTGAAAATTAAGTTTCCTTCCGTATCGCCTTTCCAAGCCTTAACAATAGCGTAATCGGCGGTAAGGGCAGATTCTAAAATATGAGGTTTACCATTGAATTCTTTTACTTCTTTTCCTTCTGCTACTTCTGTTCCATAACCTGCAGGAGTGTAAAATGCGGGAATTCCTGCTCCTCCAGCTCGGCAACGTTCAGCTAAAGAACCTTGTGGAATAAGATCAACCTCTAATTCTCCGCTCAACATTTGGCGCTCAAACTCATCGTTCTCACCAACGTAAGAAGAAATCATTTTTTTGATTTGACGTCCTTGAAGTAATAATCCCAAACCGAAATCATCCACCCCTGCGTTGTTAGAAATGCAGGTTAAATCTTTTACTCCAAGCTTAACAAGTTGTGCAATACTATTTTCTGGAATCCCACATAAACCGAACCCACCTAACATAAGGGTCATTCCACTTTGTACTCCTTCTAATGCTTCTTCTACGTTTGCAACAACTTTATTCATAACTCTCTAAAATAAACCAAAGTCAGGCAATTGCTCACTTTGGGAACATTTAAATATTGATTGGTCAAATTGAGGTGGAGCCTCAAAATCTTTCTTACTAATGTCTATGTTATCATCTTCATACACGCTTTGCATGTAATAGCCATAAATTGGTAATGCCATTCTAGCACCTTGCCCCCAAGGGTAAGACCTAAAGTGAATTTGAGGATCGTCGGCACCAACCCATACACCAGTTACTAGATCAGGAGTAAGTCCCATAAACCAACCATCGGTAGCACCATTTGTAGTACCTGTTTTTCCTGCAGTGACATATTTTATTCCGCCCCATGGCTGTCTGCTTCTTAAACTTGAACTAGTGGCATAAACTCTTCCTGCTTGATGAGGGTTGGCAGCTCCTGTCACGGCACCCTTCATCATTCCTAGCATGGTATAGGCTAATTCTTCACTCATGGCCTCTTTCATTTCTGGCTTGAGATCAATAATCACATTTCCATTTCTGTCTTCAACGCGCATTATGTATATAGGCTTAATGTAGAGTCCTTTGTTCGCAAAGGTTGATTGTGCGCCTACCATTTCATAAAGTGATAGGTTCATTGGTCCAAGGCACATTGCAGGTACAACATCTTCCTGGCGTAGGTTAATTCCAACATCTTGCAACAATTTTTGCATGGCGGCCGGGCCGGCTGTTGGTCCCATTGCCCGCATAATTGCCACCGTAATATTATTTAGGGAACCAGCCAATCCGCATGAAGCGGTAATTAAATCTCCTGTATTTTTAGTACCCGTTGCAGGACACCATGATTTCATTTTAGTATCAGATACAGGAACATCAATACAATAATCCATATCCGAAAAAGCTGTACACGGATCAATAACACCAAATCGAATTGCTGCGGCATAAACAAATGGTTTAATCGTTGATCCTACCTGTCTTTTTGCTTGCTTAACATGATCATATGAAAAGTGAGTGAAGTCTGGTCCACCAACCCAAGCTTTTACAAAACCTGTTCTTGGATCCATAGACATTAAACCACATTGAAGAATACTTTTATAATATTTGATAGAGTCTAAAGGAGACATAACAGTATCGAAATCACCATCATAAGCGAACATCTTCATCGGAACAGGTTTGTTAAAAATCTCTTCGATTTCTGCTTCCGATTTCCCTCTAGCCTCTAGATTTCTATAACGGTCAGAGTAGCGCATACCATTGTTCATCAATTGCTCAATATGCTCATCTTTCGCATCATTGGCAAAAGGAGGACGTTTATTCTTCGCATTATTCTTATCGAACTCATATTGCAGCGTCGATTCCATATGTTCTTGAACAGCCTCTTCAGCATACACCTGCATACGTGCATCAATAGTTGTATAGATTCTCAGTCCATCTTTATAAATGTCATATTTCTCCTTACCATCACTGCCTGGTTTCGAAATTACGTAGTTTCCTTCACCATCTTTTTCATTGAATTTCTCTGTAAGTTCTTTACGCAAAACTTCTCTAAAGTGAGGTGCAATCCCTTCCTTATGGTCAACAATTTGGTAATCTACAACAATAGGTAATTCTTTCAAGGAATCACATTGTTCTTTTGTAATGGTTACCGCCAAGGCTTCGTTTCCATTTTCACTGTTTTTAAGCCATTGATTTAGAACGGTGTTTCTACGATTATATGCTCTAGTACTATCCAGTTCTCTTTGTTCCTCACCATTCTCCATGTTAGAATAGTCCTTGTATTGGAATTTAAGTGGATTGTACATTCCCGGATTTTTACACATTCCCACAAGCATTGCTGCTTCTTCCATTTTAAGGTCA
This sequence comes from Crocinitomicaceae bacterium, assembly GCA_022447665.1. GTDB lineage: Bacteria > Bacteroidota > Bacteroidia > Flavobacteriales_D > Crocinitomicaceae > JAKVAQ01. The sequence continues at coordinate 56,536 of JAKVAQ010000025.1, read as the reverse complement.
ATCGGTTTTTTATTGAAGTAAACTTGAGAAGCCGATGATATACCAACTGCATTGTACAAGAAATCGAAATTGTTCAAGTACATGGTAATGATCTCGGATTTGGTAAACTGTTTTTCTAATCGAACGGCCAAGATGTTTTCACCGAATTTTTGTTCCAAACGTCCCCATTTATCTTTAGAAACACCTCCGTTTGCCGTATCCTGAAGGGTGTACAATAACTTAGCTAGCTGTTGAGAAATCGTACTGGCACCACCTTTATCAGCTCCAGTTAAAGCTCCACTTAACGCACGTCCTATGCCCCAAAAGTCTACGCCAGAATGTTCATGATAACGTTCATCTTCAGTTGCAATAAGCGCCGAGAACATATACGGTGAAATTTCGCTGTGCGGAACACTCTTTCTATTTACCGACCAAAAGCGTCCCATTTCCATTCCATCAGACGAATAAATAATAGAGGCTTGTTTTTCTGGTGGATTTGCTAATGCTTCGAACCCAGGAACAGAGGCGTCAGCTTTATTTAGCATATAAAGCACTCCAAGTAAAGGTGTGAATGCTCCAATCCAAATAAAAATCAATATAATTCGGCGCGTTCGTTTGCCTAATTTTTCTGACTTAGATTTTTCCTTGTTTTTCGGTTCGGTCATTGTGGGTATAGTAGGCGTAAAGGTAATCATTTTGAATCCAATTAAAAGTATTGCTTCTACGAATTACCTTAAAATCTGTGAACGAATAAATCTTTCCGTACTTTTGCCCTCTGTGAATTTATTATCTGCTCATATTTTTCGGGTTTTCGCCGCAGTTGTTGCTGTATTACTGAGTTTTTCATCATGCAAGGAAGGGGATGTTTCGTCACTATCCGAAAACGATTTATTGGTTTACGAATGTGATGCAGAATTAAGCGAGAATCGAAATGGTTCACTAGTCTTTTTAAGTAACGATAGTATTGCTTTCTTGGGCGCTGAGGCTAGATGCGAAGATTGTGGTATAAATAATTCTGCGGGAATAAAACTGGACTCGTTGAACGTTTATGGTTTTAATATCACCTTGAAGGATCTGCAAGTTGGGGAGTATTTTGAAGTGCGAATCAAAGAAAAAAAAGCTAAAGGTCACGGAGCTATAGTTGTAAAGTTTTCTGGTGGAGCTAAGTTTAATCTGGCTTCAGATAAATATTTCACCACTCCAGATCAAGACGGCTGGACTACACACGCCTTAAATTTTAAAGTTTTAAAGAAGATTGATACGGCGGAATTTTTTATTCACTCTGGAGCTAAACCAGCAATATTTGATGATTTTCAAATAAAACGATATGCAGAAGTTCCTATAGTTGATACAGTTTTTCAGAATGCTTTAACACTGCATATCCCTATTAAATCAGATTCTATTTTGAGTGATTATTTGGAATATTGTGTGGATGCTGAGATTATTCCAGATGAAATGAAGGAATATGTGAAAGCCGATCTAATAGATGGTTCTGATTCGCATAAAATTGAAATGCGTTTAAAGGGAGACTGGACAGACCATATTAAAACCGGATTCTCTTCATTTAGAATAAAAACAGATGATGATTTTGCCTATAATGGTTTAAGAAGTTTTTCCATCCAGCATCCGCGTACAAGAAATTACATGCATGAATGGTTTTTTCATCGCTTATTAGAAGAGGAGGATATACTTACAACTACCTACGACTTTGTTCCAGTTGTTATTAATCAAAGATTTCAAGGGGTTTATGCCTTAGAAGAACATTTTGACAAGCAACTTTTAGAGAGTAGAAATAGGAGAGAAGGACCAATTTTAAAACTTGATGAAAGTGGGTTTTGGTCAGCCTTATTCGAAGGGAATAAATATGGATTCACAGGGGGTATTCCTTATTATGAAGCCTCTTATCCGAGTGTTTTTAAATCAAATAGAACGAGAAAGAATCCAGTCCTTTTAGCGCAGTTTCTCAATGGAGCTAGCCTGTTAGAAGATTTTAAATCTTGCGATTATAACCCAGAGAATTTATTCGATATTAAAAAAGAAGCGAAGTTTTATGCGTTAATGGAAGTAGGGAATATAATGCATGGTTTGGCTTGGCATAATAGAAGGTTTTATTTTAACCCGATAACACAGAAACTTGAGCACATTGCCTATGATTTGCAGAGTGCTGTTTTGCCGCATAATCCTATTCGATTGAATACAGAAATGCTAAGGAGTGAAAATGAAAGCCTAGTGCCACGAGAGCTTAGGTTGAATGAAGATTTGTTTGAGCATGAGGAGTTCAGAGAAGAATACATTCGATATTTAAAATATTATTCTTCGGATAATTATTTGGATAGCATATTCAATTTACTGGAAGGGGAAATAAAGTCGACTGTAGAGCTTTTAAGATTGTCAATTCCCGAATATTCATTCGATAAGCAGTTTTATTACGAACATAACGAGTTTGTTAGAGCAGAGCTTGATACGGCACTCTTGAGACTGGAAGAGTTGAATACCTATAAATCTAAAACCTGGAGTAGAACCTTAGGGGCTCTTAATAATATTGAAGAAAACTTTTTTGTAAAGGAGGTTTCTTTGAATGCTTATGTCAGGGAAATAGACTCTATCCATTATGAGGTTTCTGTCCGAAATTATCATTTGTCAAATATTGAAGTTTTGGGCTTTTCAAATAAGGATAATAAAGATTCGGTAATTCTATTTGAGTCTACTTATCTTCTCCCTTCGTTAAATGTTGGTGAGGCTGAAAAAACCATTATTAATGTAGGTTCAAAGCCTCATGCACTTTACTTCAAAGCGAATAATATGGGTGATACCCTGATGAGAAAAAAAGTCTTTAAATGGGAAGAACCACCAGTTGAAGTTACAAGAGAACGACTTGTAAAGAAATTCAAATTATCAAACTCATTTTTTCAAGTGATAGAAGGAGGGTTAAAAATTTCTGCTGGTAAATACAAATGTTCGGACCTAATTTATGTGCCGAAAGACTATAAGGTTTATGTTGAAGCTGGTGTAGAAATAGATTTCACCAATGAGGGTGGATTAATAACCAATAACAGTACTTACCTGATTGGGGAGGTAGATCGTAAAATCAGAATTACTTCATCCGATAGTACTTCTTCTGGAATAACCATTTTGAATGCTGATGAAACCATTATTCAAAATGTGGAAGTATCCAATTTAAACACATTGAATAGAGATGGATGGATATTGACAGGAGGAGTTAACGTTTATGAATCAGAGGTTAACATTGTTTCGCTTTCTATTTACAATGCTCAAGGAGAAGATGCGTTAAACTTAATTCGTTGTGATTTTTCTATTGATCAGTTGCTTATAGACGGAACATTTAGTGATGGTTTTGATGCTGATTTTTGTACAGGGACACTTAATAACTCGAGATTTCAAAATACAGGGAATGACTGCATTGATTTTTCAGGATCAGTAATAAACGGTTCGAAGATTGAGGTGGAAAATTCGGGAGATAAAGCTATTTCTGCCGGGGAAATGTCTACCGTTACTTTTTCAGATTTAAATATCAAGAACGCTGAAATTGCTTTTGCTGCTAAAGACAAATCAATATTGACTATTACAACCGCTAATGTTGACGGAGTGAAATTTGGAGTGACAGGATTTCAGAAAAAGCCAGAGTACGGCCCTGCATCTTTGGTTCTTAACAGTGTGACTTACACCAATGTTAAGAATCTAGGCTTATTAGGAATAGGATCGATCTGTGAATATGACGGGAATATCTTCCACGGACAGTTTGAAGTTGATGTTGATCAACTCTATGCAAAGTTCAATAAATAAGAAGGTTACTTCTTTTTAAGTCCCTTGATATAATTTTCAAGTGCCATAGACATACTCGGCGCATTCGGTTGCGGCGCATGAATATCTAAACGAAGATTGTTGTTTTTTACTGCGTTCGCTGTAGTCGGTCCAAAAGCAGCAATTTTAGTTTCGTTTTGCTTAAAGTCAGGGAAGTTCTTCAATAATGATTCAATTCCTGAAGGACTATAGAAAACCAAACAGTCGTATTTTACATCTTCTAAATCTGATAAGTCTGAAGCAACTGTTCTGTAAAGAACTGCTTTAGAATAATTAATCCCTGCTTCATCAAGTGTATTTGGGATAGATGCCCTTAAGATATCTGAACAAGGCAATAACATGCGCTCGTCTTTGTGTTTCTTTAAAACATCAATCATGTCAGCTATACGTTGTTTTCCGTAAAAGATTTTACGCTTACGATAAACCACATATTTTTGAAGATAATAAGCCACTGCTTCAGAAACACAGAAGTATTTCATTGCGTCGGGAACTTTAAATCTTGTTTCTTCGGCAATTCTAAAGAAATGATCAATGGCTGTTTTACTAGTAAGAATAACAGCAGAGTACATTGATAAATCAATCTTTTGCTCTCTGAATTCTCTTGTGGTAACGCCCTCAACATTTATGAATCTGCGAAAATCAATTTTTAACTTGTACTTTTTAGCCAAGTCAAAATAAGGGGACTTATCGCCTTCGGGTTTAGGTTGCGAAACCAAAATCGTCTTTACACTCATTCTCTCCAGTAGTTTTTCAGCTCAAAACCGCCTCATTACTGGTGAAAACCCTTAAGATTACCAATAGAGGTACAATTTCGAGGGTGCAAAGATATAAAATAATATACAAAACAGAAACTTTGGCAGTTACGGCTCTAATCAGACTTTGAATCTCCCGAATAACAAGCCCAAGAATTAGAATGCCAAGAATCACCCAGAGAACAATAAATGACTGCTCATTATCGAGAGCGAATGTGAAAATTAATACAACACTTAGTAAGAGACTCGAAGTTTGAAAATAGATTTGATGATTAAGTTGGTGTTCAATAATACCATCCTTAGTTTTTGAGATAAAGCCCAAGCCCCACATTACACTAAACTTTAATAAGGTTCCGCCCAAGAGAACTAAAGCAGCTAGTACAATACTAAGGTCATCCCCTGAGATAAAACGTAATGCGCAAGCGGCTAATGATGTGAAATAGGTAAATGAAAGTAGTCTTGATCTAATATTTTCCATCTTCATTACCTCTTGGCTGTTGTATAGGAGATAGCGATTAAAGACAACTGTGCTGAATAAGGTTCTAAAATATTCGCGATTGTTCGTTAGTACAATGGCATAGATTATCAGGTTGAAGATCAATAATCCCCAAAATAAGATTGAACTATTATCAGAAATAGTTGTTCCTATTGCAAAACCATCACCCAGCATAATAATGGATACTAATTTATGAGTTTAAGGTTTTATCTTTTACATTGTTGATTAAAATAATGAACAACTCAGTATTCATCTTGTTAAAATATTTACTTTTGTAGTCAAATTTGTATTAAATATGTCAACAGATTTATATACACATCCAGATTATTACAACATGGATGATTTGCTCTCAGACGAGCACAAGTTAATTCGCGACACGGCGCGCGCGTGGGTAAAGCAAAATGTTTCTCCTATCATCGAGGACTATTATGAAAGAGCTGACTTCCCTAAGCAGATTATTCCTGGATTAGGAGAAATCGGAGCATTCGGACCTTATATTCCAACAGAGTATGGTGGACCAGGATTGGATCAGATTTCATATGGTTTAATCATGCAGGAGTTAGAAAGATGTGATTCTGGTTTAAGATCTACTTCCTCGGTACAAAGTTCATTAGTGATGTATCCGATATGGAAATATGGTTCAGAGGAACAGAAGCAAAAATTCCTTCCAAAGCTTGCTTCGGGTGAATTTTTAGGATGCTTCGGTCTAACAGAACCTGACCACGGATCAAACCCCGGCGGAATGATTACCAATTTTAAAGATATGGGTGATCATTATTTGCTGAATGGTGCTAAAATGTGGATTTCTAACGCTCCTCTTTCGGATGTAGCTGTAGTTTGGGCAAAGAACGAAGAAGGAAGAATTCACGGTTTATTAGTAGAGAAAGGAATGGAAGGATTTTCTGCTCCTGAAATGCATGGAAAACTATCGTTAAGAGCATCGATTACTGGTGAGTTGATTTTTAATGACGTTAAAGTGCCTAAAGAGAATTTACTTCCTGGAAGATCAGGATTGGGAGCTCCTTTAAGCTGTCTTGATTCTGCTCGTTACGGAATTGCGTGGGGTGCGTTAGGTGCTGCTATGGACTGTTATGATCAGGCGTTGAGATATTCAAAAGAGCGTATTCAATTTGGTGTTCCAATTGGAGCATTTCAGTTAACGCAAAAGAAATTAGCTGAGATGATTACAGAAATCACAAAAGCGCAATTGTTGACGTTCCGTTTAGGCCAATTAAGAAACGATGGAAAAGCTACTTCGGCTCAAATATCAATGGCTAAGCGCAATAACGTGGAAATCGCATTGAATATAGCACGAGAAGCAAGACAAATTCTTGGTGGAATGGGTATTACTAATGAGTACTCCATCATGCGTCATATGGCGAACTTAGAATCTGTAGTTACTTATGAAGGAACACATGATATTCACTTACTAATCACAGGTATGGATGTTACTGGTATACCTTCATTTACACGTGAGGCTCCAGACTTGAGTAAGATGAAATAAATATTATCTACTATAATGAAAACCCTGCTTTTTTTGAAGCAGGGTTTTTTTATCCAGTATTATAACCCTTCAACCCAATCTTAGAAAGAAAATCAAGCAATCTCAGCTACTTTTGTACGGTGAAAAAAATCTGGCTCTTTCACATATTATTTTTAGCGCATTTTGCTCTGGCTCAAGAAGCCATTGAGCGAAAAGAAATGGGGATCACAAGAATCAATGCGGAAGTAGATGTCGATGGCGTATTAGATGAGGAGTTTTGGAAAGATTTGGAAGTAGCTAACGATTTTATTCAGAATACACCTGTGGCAGGTGCACCCTCAATAGGAAAAACTGAAGTAAAGATTGCTTATGATGACGGTGCTATTTATGTTGGAGCAACCATGTATGAGCAACCGGACTCAATGACTCTTACCTTGTCTCAACGTGACGATTTAGGAAACGCTGATTGGTTTGGTGTAATTATAGATCCTTATAATGCAGGTACCATAGGGTTTACTTTTATGGTTACTTCTGCTGGAGTTCAAGTTGATGAGCTACATAACGTAGAAAATGTAGATGAAAACTGGAATGCTGTTTGGTGGAGCGCTGTTCAAGTGAATAACGATAGCTGGGTAGCGGAGTTAAAAATTCCCTTTGCAGCAATTCGATTTTCAAAAGAGGCTACCAATGATTGGGGAATAAACTTCGCTCGAAATATTAGAAGAAATCGTGAAATCTCAAACTGGAACTTTTTCGACCCTGCAGGCTTAAATCTTATTTCTCAATTAGGCACTCTTAAAGGAATTAAAGATGTTGACTCACCCTTGCGTTTAGCCTTGACGCCTTATGTTTCTGGCTACATCGAAAATTACGATGGTACAAACTCATACAGTGGAAACGGAGGTGCGGACATTAAGTGGGGAGTGAATGAGGCCTTTACATTGGATATGACTCTAATTCCAGATTTTGGTCAAGTACAGTTCGATAACCAAGTGTTAAATACTTCTCCATTTGAAGTTTACTTTAATGAAAGACGTCAGTTTTTTACCGAAGGAACGGAGCTATTTAATAAGCCCGGAAGCATTTTTTATTCCCGAAGAATTGGAGGAGCGCCTGTGAATGCTAGCGCTGTATATGGAGATTTAGATTCTACGGAAATAGTGGAAAGTAACCCTGCGACTTCACAATTACTGAATGCTACAAAACTTTCTGGAAGAACGAAAAAAGGAACTGGAATAGGAATATTTAATGGGGTTACTGGAAGGATGACGGCCACAGTTTTAGATACTGTGACCGGAGCCGATAGAGAAGTTCAAACAGGCCCATTGTCAAATTATAATGTCTTTGTTATTGATCAAAACTTAAAAAATAATTCCAGCGTTGCCTTAACCAATACCAATGTGTGGCGAGAGGGGGAAACCTATGACGCGAATGTCACCTCATTCGTGATTGATACCTACACAAAAGGCCAAACTTTTAACTTTTGGGGCATCGGAAATTTATCTCAGAAATTCTTCGAAGGAAATACGGATTTGGGACATATGTATTGGGTTGGGGCTGAAAAGTCTGCGGGTAACCTACAAGGAGGAATTAATTATAACGAAATAGGCGAAAATTATGACCCAAATGATCTTGGCTTCAACACACAAACAAACTTAAGAAATACAAATGCCTTTGTGCGTTATAATACGTACAAACCATTTTGGCGAATTTTTAGAACATGGTCATCCTTGACGTTGAATTATCAGCGTTTTATTAATCCAGATGATTTCTTTAATTTTCAAATCTCTGCGAGTTCAGGTGCAAACTTCAGAAACTTTACTTCAGGTGGTTTTGATTTAGAAATAGTACCAGTACGCCCAAAAGATTATTTTGAACCAAGAACTCCTGGCCGTTTCTATTTGGGGGATGCTATGACATTTACTGGTGCCTGGATTTCTACGGATTATAGTAAGCCTTTTGCCTTGGATGTTCGCGGAGGATGTTTACATTATTTTGAGGACGGAAGAGATGGTTTCGACTTAAACATAAGTCCGCGAATTAGATTCAATGACAAATGGTTTCTAGTTTACCGTTACAATCAAAATAACGAGTACAATGAAGAAGGAGTCGCGTTAACAACAGATTTTAGAGTTCCTTATATTGGCGATGATCCGATCTTTGCCAAAAGAGATAGAACGACTATTACAAATACAATAGACCTTTCGTATATCTTTAACAATACCATGGGAATTACATTCCGTTTAAGACATTACTGGTCTAAGCTGGATTATAATAGTTTTTATGTGCTCAACGAGGATGGAATAATGGACCCATCGGAATATACCGGGCTGGATATCGATGGGCAATCGCTTCACGATAATAGTTATGATGCCTTTACAATTGATATGGTTTATCGTTGGATCTTTTTGCCAGGTAGTGAAATGACCTTGGTTTGGAAGAATTCCATTTTCAGTTTCACGCAGGAAGTTGAGAATAATTATTTCGAAAATTTAGGTGTTTTAGCAAGTGGTCCCGCAACGAATAGTCTCTCCATCAAAATTCTCTATTACATTGATTATTTTATGATTCAAGAGAGGGCTCGAAAGAAAAGAAGAATTTAAAAAAGAACAGCCTTCTTAAAAATTGAAGGGCCGCTTACAGGTGTCAATTCCACGATGATCATCCCATAAATTTCTTCAGGAATAATAGGACTATTAGAAAGACTCAACAGGCTTCCATCTAATCCATAAATTTTAACTTGCTCTACTGGTCCAGAGAACTGAATTGTTCTATCAATAATATTAAATGTATTCTTATTTTCTTCGATCCCAACAACCACCGGGTCGTATTGAATCATATAGGTCTTGTTGCTCACTTCTTGGTCAAAAGTCATACCGCCACAGATTATCCAAATACTGCTAGCAATTTGTCCTATCCCGCGAAGATCCATCACGCCAATTGGTCCTTCATCACTTGCTTCCCATGTAGAGTCGGCAGTATTAAAGGTTAGTATTTGCTGGTGTGGAGGCACTCCTGTACCATCATCATACCCTAATCCGTCGTAATTATAAGTTCTTTCGCTACCACCTATCCAAAAGAGTTTTTCGCCATAATTTACGCAAGCTGCGCGGTACTTTTTATTAGGTCCATCTTCTAATAACGACCATTCGATTTCAGTTGGATCATCCGGGTTAATGATTCCCATTCTAATTTTTTTATTACCACTGAATGATGTACTCGTTGTAGCGCCGCTGTAGTAGTAAATTGTATCGCCAATAATTGTCCCAGATCCTCCAAATACTTTGTAGTTTACATGGTTAGGAACTTCAGTACCTTCAGACCAAGTGTTAAGCGAAGGATTGTAGATCTGTACGTTGTTTATATTCGTGGTATTACTCCATCCAGTGATTACGTAAATCAAACTATCTCTCCACACGCATTGTACGTGATCATCAATAGGAACGGGAATACTTTCACCTCCCGAAACATATAAGTTTGATTCCGGGTCATAAATAATTACCTCGTTGCTCGATATTTCGTGACCACTTGCGTCAACATTGTAACCACCAATAATGTAAATTCTATTTTTCACATTGCTGGCTGCCGAAGCGATTAATGGTAAATCTGTTGGTAGCGGTGCTATTTCTTCCCAAGTATCATCAGAAACGCGGTACCTAAAAGAGTTTTGAGTAATTCCGCTAAATATTTTTGTAGAGTCTATTCCGCCAAACGAATAAAGGTAGATTTCACCGGCAACTGAACCTGTAGTAACGGCATTGTTCGAAATAGGGATGGGCATTTCTTCCATTTCGGTCCAAGTCCAGCCGAATTGGGCATAAGTATTTTGTTTACCGATAAAACTCAGTAAAACAAAAATTAACTTAATCCATATCAATCTCCACATGATATCCTTCAAACTTTCTTACGTTCAATACTTTATTATCATCAAAAATCAAGTACTGTCCTTTAATTCCTAATAGTTGTTGCTCAACTTCCGGCACCTTGTCAAGGTTAACCGATTTAACTTTATCTGGAAACGCTAAAACTGGATAGTTTATTTCAGTGATCTCGTCGTCTTCTGACATATAATCCACCAAGTCCATTGGTAAAAGACCTTCTAATTCCCATTTCTCTTCAACCAAATCGTAATCGGCAATTTCGTTTTTCAACATTCTTTGCCAATTTGTTTTGTCTGTAAAAGATCCTTTAAGTGCTACCTCTAGTTCTCCCGCCAACTGTCTGTAAGGCGTTTCAGCAATTTTAATCGCATAACTAGCACCTTGATCAATCCAACGTGTTGGAACCTGCGTTTCTCTTGTAACTCCAACCTTTAGGCCAGAGGCTACGGCAAAGTAAACGACATGTGGCTGTACATGGTTGGCTTTTTCCCATTCAATATCTCTTCCTTTACCTAAGTGTCCCTCGCAAAGTTCTGGTCTTAAGATACATGGGCTAGCCATTGCGGAAGTGTTAAAACAGTCAAAACAAATACCTTGAGCAAAGAGTTTCTTGTATTTATTGCAGCTCATGCACTGCGTAACACCCTCATATTTGAGTTTGATTTTACTTCCAATTAACGCGTTCATATCAATATCAACTTCGTCTGAAACAAGGTTGTATTGAACCTTTTCCTCGAGTTTTGTACGCATTTTTTTGAACCGTAATTTCATACTACAAAAGTATCGCTTTTTAAATGAAGTTTTTGGACCGTTGAAATATTTTGACTTATCTTATGATTTCTTAACGAGAAGCACCAAAAATATTAACTATTTTAGCAGTTTAGAATGAACCTGTTTGAACACATAGGGCGTTACTTCATCATGCTTCGATTTGCTTTTTCTAAGCCTGAGAAGATGAAGGTCTTTTGGCCAATGTTTTTTAAGGAAATAGAGGCTATTGTAATTAACTCAATCCCACTGGTTGGATTCTTATCGATATTTATGGGGGCTGTAATTAGTTTACAAACTGCTTCCAACATGAGTTCACCCCTATTACCGAACTACACAATAGGATACATTACGCGTCAGTCTACAATTCTAGAGTTTTCTCCCACAATTATCTCCTTGATTATTGCGGGTAAAGTAGGATCGAATATCGCTTCTGAAATAGGTTCAATGCGTGTTACTGAACAAATAGATGCGCTCGATATAATGGGTGTTAATTCTATTGGTTATTTAATGCTTCCTAAAATTTTAGCTGCAACCATTTTCTTTCCTTTCGTTATTATCCTATCAATGGTGTTGAGTTTGATCGGAGGATGGATAGCAGGTGTTCAGAGTGGATTGTATTCTACTGAAACCTACGTATTGGGCGTAAGGGCTTTCTGGGCCACAGATGCGAACGGTCTATATTATGCGCTTTCCAAAACCATGGTATTCGCTTTCTTGATTACTTCAATTGCTAGCTATTTTGGATATTACACAAAAGGTGGGGCATTGGAAGTTGGTCGTTCGAGTACTCAAGCCGTTGTGGCTTCTTCAGTAGCAATACTATTAGCAAACTACGTACTTACTCAATTAATCCTTATTTAATGATTGAGGTAAAAGGAGTTAATAAGATGTTTGGCGATACTCAAATTCTATTTGATATTACAACCGAGTTTGTTCCTGGAAGGGTTAATTTAATAATTGGTGCTTCGGGGCAAGGTAAATCGGTACTTACCAAATGTATTGTGGGACTGCATGAAGTAGACGAGGGAGGAGCTATATTGTATGATGGTAGAAATTTCTCTGCTATGACTCAAAGAGAAAGGTCAGTTGTGAGGCAAGAAATTGGAATGTTATTTCAAGGTTCTGCCTTATTTGATTCTCTTTCGGTAGAGGAAAATGTGAAGTTTCCTTTGCGCATGTTTACTGATATGAGTGAAGCAGAAATGAAGGATAGGGTGAATGAATGTTTGGATCGAGTAAATCTGAATGGAAAAAACGATTTGAAACCAGCCGAGACTTCAGGAGGTATGCAAAAACGTATTGGAATAGCACGAGCTATTGCCATGAATCCTAAGTATTTGTTTTGTGATGAACCAAATTCTGGACTAGATCCTAAAACTTCAATTGTCATCGATAACCTAATTAAAGAGATTACTTACGAGTATAATATCACTACGGTGGTAATTACCCATGATATGAATTCAGTGATGGAAATTGGTGATCATATTATGTTTATCAATGCAGGAAGAAATTGGTGGGAAGGATCCAATAAAGATATCATTAAGACAGATAATCAGGAGGTGGTAGACTTTGTTTACGCATCTTCGTTTATGAAGAACTTGAGAGAAAAACTAATCTAATTTAACCTATTATGAGCGAAGAAAATAAAGATCAAGGGAAGAAGAGAGATGGAGTTTATATCATTATTATTCTGCTTTTAATTTTGGGTGGAGGGTATATGATTTACCTCCTTTCAGAAAAGAATAAAAGCCTAAATGATTGCTCAAATAATCGAGCCGATTTGGAATTGCAACTTGAAGAGCTGAACCTGATGATGGAAGATGAAGGTGTTGCAATGGGAGAAAATGTAAAGGAGAATTTAGAGAACATGCTTTCAATGTATAACAACATGGAAGCAAGTAACGCTGATATGCAAGACAGTATTGCTGCTCAGAAAGAGAAGATAAGTAATCTCTTAGTGGAGCTTGAAGACGCGAAAGGTGACAAACGTCATTACGTGAGTAAAGTATATGAGCTTCAAAAAGAAGCAGAAACTTTACGAAACATCATGAAAGATTATTTAAGAACTATTGATTCATTAAATACAGTAAATCAAGGCTTAGTTGTAGACTTAGAGGAAGCAACAAATAATCTTAACAATGTCACAACTGAGCGTGATGAGCTTCAGAACACAACGAATGAATTGACAGATAAAGTCAATAAAGGATCTAAACTTGTTGCTTCATCTATCGTTTCGGAGGGAATTAAAGAGAAGAGTTCAGGTTCGTATAAAGAGACAACAAAGGCAAGAAGCTGTACTCATATTAGAGCATGTTTTAGGGTGGGGTCTAATGCTATAGCCAATAAAGGGAATAAAACGATTTATCTCCGTGTCATAGGTCCAAATGGAAGTGTGTTAACATCGAGTACCTCGAATACGTTCAAAGCTGACAACGGAACTAACATGCTTTATTCCGACAAAAAATCAATCAATTACCAGAATGAAGCAGTCGATGTTTGTATCTTCTATGAACTTGGCACTGAAATTGAGAAAGGAAATTACAAGACACAACTCTATTGTGAAGGAGCGCTAATGGGCTCAGACGATTTTGTGTTAAAATAGTGTTAAAATCTCTATTCTACCAGAGTTTTGAACGTCTATAGAATACGCACTTAAGCATTTTAGATATGAAAAAGACAGCATTTTTTGGAGTTATTTTAGGATTAGGGTTCTTAATTAGCTCTTTCGTTTCAAGTGTTAACGAAGAAACTGAGGAATTGACTTGGTATACAAGTTTGGAGGAAGCACACGAACTTTCTAAGGAACAAGGCAAGCCGATTTTCGGATTCTTTACTGGAAGTGATTGGTGTGGATGGTGTATTAGATTACAGAAAGATGTTTTTGCTAAACCTGATTTTATTACTTGGGCCAATGAAAATGTGATTTTATTGGAGCTAGATTTTCCTAAAAGAACAGCACAATCAGATGAGTTAAAACAGCAAAACAGAGATCTTCAGGCTGCTTTTGGGGTAAGAGGATATCCAACTATTTGGATTTTTAATTCTGAGAAAGATGAGTCTACAGGAAAAATGAATTTGAGTGCTCTTGGAAAATTAGGGTACATGAAAAATGAAACTGTTTTCATTAAGGAGGCGAATAAGATTCTAGGAAAAGAGAAATAGTCAAACACTCATTTCTAATATTGTTAATGATTTTGGGCGGTATTACTATTGCTCAAGATGATGAGGTACCCATTAAGAACTTTCAAATCAATGGACTTTTTAAAAATGAAATAGGTCCTCAGTTTTGGGGTACATCGGCCTTTGGAGGTATTCATTTTACACATTACATTAATGCGCATTGGGGAACGGAATTCGGTGTCGGTGTCCCAAAAGCAGGGGTTAAAACATATTTTTATCCTTGGCAAATAGAGCGTGGCAAAGCAATGCCTTATTTAGGTGTAGCGGGAATATTTGACACTCGATTATTCAATATTGCAAGTCGCGATTATAACGTTTATTTCCCCATTGGTTTTACATGGTTCACAAACCGAAGATGGAACGTTTCAATGGATGCAGGCCCTTCTTATTTTAACGATTTCGGAGATGCCATTGATCAAGGAGCTTGGGCGGCCTATTTTTCCGTTAAAGTGGGTTATAGAATTACTTTCGTAAGATTTAAAAAACGTCAGAAACAAATCGACGTAGAGTCAATACCGGATCCTAACTAAGCTTCTCGCTCAAAATGCGAATTTCAATTAAAGGAGAAATTCTTTCGTAAATGATGTTGTTCACAGCTTCTAGAATTGGCATTTCTACACAATATTTTTTGTTGATTTCGATCAAACATTTAGTGGCATAGTATCCTTCTGCCACCATGTCCATTTCCATTTGAGCAATCTTAACAGAATATCCTTTTCCAATCATATAACCGAAAGTTCTATTTCTGGAGAATTTGGAATAAGCAGTTACTAATAAATCGCCTAAATAGGCAGATGATTTTACATCACGGTGAATTGGATTCACTTCGTCAATGAAATTTTCAATTTCTTGAATTGCATTTGCGATTAGTACTGATTGGAAATTATCTCCATACCCTAATCCTGCACAAATTCCACTTGCAATGGAATAAACATTCTTCAGAACCGCTGAATATTCAGTTCCAAAAATATCGTCAGAAACAGTCGTTTTTATAAATCTTGTTTCAAGTCTTTCAGCCATGTATTCGGCCATGTCTTCCTCTTGACACGCAACGGTTAAATAGGAGAGCCTTTCTAATGCTACCTCTTCAGCATGACATGGCCCACATATGATTCCGATATTATCGAATGGTACATCTAGTTTCTCATGAAAGAAATGACCTGGAAGTTCATTTACTTCCGGCACAATACCTTTTACCGCCGAGAATACAAACTTGTCTTTAAATAAAGTTTTAGGGGTATCCTTAAAAAGCTCGTAAAGATAGGCAGAAGGTGTTGCAATAATTACAATATCAGCTGGATCGATAATCTCTTTGAGATCAGTACTAATATTGATCTTGTTCAAATCAAACTCAACCGACTGAAGGTATTTAGGATTGTGGCGATACTTAAGAATATGACGTGCGGACTGTTCGTTATGCATCCACCAATTCACAGGATGTTTATGACTTGAGAGGATTTTCATGATAGCTGTTGCCCAGCTACCACCACCTATTACCGCTATTTTCTTATGTTCGCCGTCCATTTAGGGGTAGGGGCAAAGGTAAAAAAAATCCCCACATTCTGGCTATAGTACTACTATACTGTACTGTTAGAACCTGTATTCCAGATGAGTTAATTTGATACTTTGTGCTGAAATTCTTTCAAATGAACCCGCTTCAAAATCAGAAATAGAACCATCGGGATTATGAAATGAACAATACGATACAGAGTATGAGTAAACATCTTTAGGAGATCTTCAGAAAAGAGATTGTAACTTATCATTCCGCTTGTCACTCTCGATAAGGTGGTTATTCCTCCCCAAATTATCATGTAACCAATTAAAATCCTTTTGATAGGGATGTTTGGGATTTTAAAGAGGAGCGCAAGCATAATCAGATCTAGAATTCCAAAAACAGCTAAAAAGTAAGATGAATACTCAGGGTTCAAACCTATTATACTCGATGTTAGCTTAAGAAATGAATGCGGAATTTCTGGTATTCCTAGGGCAAATAAACCGTGACCAACAAATGTTAATACAGATAGACAGAGTAATACTTTGTAGCTGGAATCAATTCTATCCGGAGTATAAATCAAACGAATTAAGACAATTGGAGTTCCCAGCTGTAAACTGTGCTCAATCATTTGAGCAAATGGAAATGAGGAATACCAAGCGGCAATAATGGAATGAAGGGAGAGTACAGCTGAGGCAATAATTATTGCTGGCACTACAAATGTTCTTTTCACGTGCTTATAAACCAGGAGAATTATAGCTGCGGCGATCAAGATAATACCGCAAATTTTAACAGCTATTAATGGGGTGTGGTCAATAAAAGTTTGGTCAAACTCCATTAAAAAAGTAACTCCTCTTCCAAGAAATAGACAAACACAAGCGAGTTGTATGAGTTTAATCAGTGTTTTGTCTCTGTCTTTAACCATTTTGTTTTGAGTAGATTTTCTACTTGACTTTTAAGGAGTATAAAATTAACCCCAAGTAAAGACTTTTATCATTGAAGTAGTTTCTTTTTTGAAGCTACTATCTAGTAGATGTAAAACCTCTTTTTGTTGATTTTGTTTAAGTGCAGGGTAGTTATAAGCTATCTTTGCCCTGAAAATCAGAATAAATGCGACTAATTGCCTTCTTTTTTCTATTCTTCTCAACTGGTCTCTATGCCCAAAACACCCAGACTATTCGTGGGACTGTAAAGGATAAGGAGACCTTTCAGCCAATTATCGGAGCCAAAGTAATTCTGTTGAATTCTGATCCGATTAAAGGTTCGGTAACCGATATTGATGGGAAATTTAGGTTAGAAGGTGTTCCCGTTGGTCGTCAAGCGATTCAAATCACTTTTGTGGGTTATGAGCCTGTTACTCTTCCCAATATTGATGTGGTCTCTAAAGAAGTAGTTTTAAATATAGAGATGGTGGAGGCTGTTACCATGATGAATGCTGTAGAAGTTGTGGCCAATGAACAAGGAGAAAGTATTAATAAAATGGCTACCTTAAGTACGAGAACCTTTTCCGTTGAGGAATCCAATAGGTATGCAGGAACAAAAAATGACGTTGCTCGAATGGCACAGAACTATGCAGGTGTGCAAGGAGCAGATGATTCGAGAAATGATATTGTAATTCGTGGTAATTCACCAACAGGAGTATTGTTTAGAATGGAAGGTGTTGATATTCCGAACCCGAACCATTTTGCACGTTTCGGAACTACCGGTGGCCCAATCTCTATTTTGAACAACAACGTCCTGGCAAATTCAGATTTTATGACGGGTGCCTTTCCTTCAGAATACGGTAATGCTATTGCTGGTGTTTTTGATTTGAAAATGAGAACAGGGAATAATGAGAAACATGAGTTTATGTTTCAGATTGGTTTTAATGGGGCAGAACTCATGGCTGAAGGTCCGATCTCGAGAAAAACGGGGGCGTCATATTTGGTGAACTATCGTTATTCCACTTTAGAATTATTTTCGGCGCTAGGTATTAATATTGGCACCACTTCTTTGCCCAACTACCAAGACCTTAGTTTTAAGCTTAATTTTCCTTCAAAAAAGGGTGTGACCAGTGTTTTTGGAATAGGAGGGTATAGTTATATCGAGATACTTGCCGAAAATGCTGACAGTACAGATTTGTTTGCTCTAGATTACAGCAATACTTCTTTTGATAGTAGGGTAGGTGTAGTTGGTGTTGCCCATAAACAGCGATTAGGAAAAAGTGCTTATTTCAATATTTCAACGGGTATGCAAGGCAACTTAAATAGAATTACAAATGATACAGTGGATCTTGCTTTTAATAATCCATTTACGACTTATCGAAGTAATTCAACGGTGGCAAAATGGACCGGTGATATTTTTGTTAATCATAAACTTTCGGCAAAACACACTTACAAGGTTGGGCTGCATTCAGATTATTTTTTACTTAACCTTAACGATAGTCTCTATCGTACCCAATTATCGGGATTTGATATTCTGCATGACTTTAAAGGAAATGTACCTGTGCTTCAACCGTATGTTGCTTATCAATATAGACCACTGCCAAACCTTACTTTTAACGGAGGGGTGCATGGACAATACGTAGGATTGAACAACGAATTAATGATTGAACCAAGAGCCGGTGTTTCTTATAATTTCACTGAGAAGGACAGGCTTTCTTTTGCTTATGGATTACATAGTCAGCTTCAGCCTTTGGAATTGTATTTTAATGAAGTGCAAGACGAATTTGGAGCGTCAAGTACTCCCAATACGGAACTAGAAATGACCAAGAGTCATCACTTCGTAATGGCATACCAGCACCGCTTCAATTATGGAATTAATTTGAAGATAGAATCCTATTATCAAAAGTTATATGATGTTCCTGTGGCTCCAGACTCTAGTAATTTCTCTATTTTGAATTTTGGAGCTGATTTTACCACAATTCTACCAGACGTAATGGTGAATGAAGGAGAGGGAGAGAACTATGGGGTTGAGATTACCATTGAAAAGTATTTAGATAAAGGCTTTTATTTTATGGTAAACTCTTCTATTTATGAGTCTTTTTATACTTCCTACAGTGGAGAGAAATTCAATACGGCATTTAATGGAAACTTTACTTTCAATGCTTTAGGAGGATATGAATTTCGATTTAAACCTGGAAAGAAGTTTCAAAACTCGTTAACGCTAGATGGAAAATTTATGTACAATGGAGGTAGAAGATTTACTCCCATATTGTATGATTTAAGTGTACTCTACGGCACAGAGATTAGAGATGTTAATCAATCCTATACCTCAAAGTATAAAGACTATGTACGCGGAGATGTACGGGTAGCTTTCAAAATGGTGGGAAAAAACATAACGCAGGAATGGGCGCTAGATGTTCAAAATATTACCGCCTACAAGAACATATTTATTCAGGAATACGATCCTATCCTTCAACAAACAAAAACAACCTATCAAACAGGGAGGCTGCCAATTTTCCAGTATCGAATTTATTTCTAATTGATTTCGTAACCTTCAACAAAGGTTGATTCATGGAGTTTTATGGTTTGCGCTTTATTTAGTTTACCGTAAACATAAACAGGAGTGTTTATCGTAAGAATGCTCCAGCCATAACTTTCGTCTTCAAATATGGTGTGAAGTCCTTCGTCTCCTAAAATTCCATCTTTTGATTGACCAAAAACATCGAAGTATTCGATCAAAACAAACTGAGCTCCGGCAAGTTCCATATTTTTGAAATCTGCAAGGTTCTTAGCTACTCCAGCCCACACATGCGAACTGTCTTTTGGAAGGCCGTACTTAATTACTCCAGTAATAAAATGGTTATCGAACGTTTGATTTGAGTCTATCCAAACGGCCGTTTCGCCTTCGCATATGGAAATGATGTCGTCAATTAAATGTGATTTTGAAAAATCATCAGGAATAACTAGCCAAATAAAATCTACATGACACTTAACAAAAAAAGAAACTTCATCAAGTATATTATTGTCGGTGATATTTAATCGAACAAAATTCTTCATTAAAACTGATCCAATAATTCACTATCATCATCAAATACAGCTGTTTTGAACGTAAATGATGCAATTAATGCGCCAATTTGTAAAAGACCACTAATCAGGAATAAATAATAAGAATAAGGCCATCGCATGATTTTTACAACAATTGCCAGCGAAAGTATACCTAGTGCAGAATAGATTAGTCTTCTCGCCCAAGGATGAAAAAACAAGGGGTCTTTAATGGATTGGTTTGCAGGTTGAAGTTGGCTTTTAATTACAAATGCTAGCCCAATAGGAAGAACGTAATACCAAGTGGCGCCATAGCCAAGAATTGGCACAAGTCGCATGAATTTCAAAATGATTACTATCCCAGTTAGTATAATAATAGTATTCAAAATATGATACGCATTTAGATTCTTGATCATTAAAAAAGCCCTATCCAATAAAGGTAGGGCTTTCTCTTATTATATCAAATATCAAACTACTATTTCACTACCTCAAATTCTGGGTAATAAGTAGCTGCATCTTTTGTTGCATCAAATTGAGATAAAGCAAACTCTAACCAGTTTTTGAAATCTTCAGGATTTGAATGTGTTTGGTAGTTCGCTTTACCTGAAATGTTGTTCTCATTATGGTCAACAACTACGTACATTGGTTGTGTTACTTCTTGGTAAGCGGCGATTTGGAAGTCCATCCATTTGTCACCAATGGTTACAAACTCATTTCCGTCAGTTCCTTTTTGACCTTTGTACTTTTCGCTAATTTCTGTACGGTCATCTACATAGAGTGAAGCAATAATAAAGTCTTCAGCCATTATTGGTGCTACATGCTCTTCTGCCCAAACATTTTCTTCCATCTTACGACAGTTTACACAAGCCCAACCTGTAAAGTCAATTAATAAAGGTTTGCCTGTCTCTTGAGCATAAGCGAGCGCTTCTTCGTAATCTGTGATCACATTGATTCCGTGACCATGTGCTTTTGTTGAAGGAGGCCAACCATCTTCTACCTCAGGAGCATGACCATGAATTCCAAATGGAGCTTCAGAGTATGTTGCTGGAGGAGGGAATCCTGCAATCGCTTTTAATGGCGCTCCCCATAAACCTGGAATTAGGTAAATAACAAAGCATAATACTACCATCGCAAAGAGTCCTCTTCCGACGGACAATTTTTCCAAAGGACTATCATGAGGGAACCTGATTTTTCCGAGGAGATAAATAACGAGCATCAAGAAGATTCCTATCCAAATTGCAAGGAACATTTCTCGTTCTAAGAAGTGCCATTGCTCTACCAAATCTGCATTCGATAAGAATTTAAGCGCAAATGCTAGTTCTAAGAAGCCTAGAGTCACTTTTACTGTGTTTAACCAACCACCAGATTGAGGCATTGAGTTTAGCCATCCTGGGAAAGCAGCAAATAACCAAAAAGGAAGTGCTAATGCAAGTGCAAATCCAAACATCGCTACAATTGGTCCTGAAAATCCTCCCTGAGCAGATTGCACCAATACAGTACCTACAATTGGTCCAGTACAAGAGAATGAAACCAAAGCAAGTGTGAAGGCCATAAAGAAGATTCCAATCAATCCTCCTCTGTCTGCTTGCTTGTCCGCTTTATTCACCCATGAGTTAGGAAGTGTAATTTCAAAAGCCCCTAAGAACGAAATTGCAAACACTACGAACATTGCGAAGAATATGATATTCACAATAGGGTTAGTTGCCATAGCATTCAATGCAGGTCCTCCGAATATGGATGCTACAGCTACACCGAGTAGCATATAAATAACAATAATCGAAATGGCATAAATGGTCGCTTTTCGAATACCCTCTGCTTTAGTTTTAGACTGTTTGGTAAAGAAGGTTACCGTCATAGGAATCATCGGGAAAACACAAGGAGTTAAAAGTGCAATGAATCCTGAAGCGAAGGCAAGGAAGAAAATCAGCCAAAGAGAATCGGTCTCAGTTCTGGTTCCATTATCTAAAGCTTCTTTCAAATCAAACGAAAGAGCAACACTTTCGGTATTATGAAGATTAGCATCACATCCCATTAAAAATATATCAAGTGCTCCAGTTACTGTAGGGATATCATTGGTGTCAGTAAGCTCAATGTTTTGCTTTACTGTAGCCATATACTTATAGCCCTTGGCTCCTTCTGTTAATGTCTTTTCGATTGTTAGTTCGTAAGGTTCTGGAGCGTCTACTTTCGGGTTCTCATCAAGTGTAAATGTAGATTTTAATCCTTGTTCATTGTCGAAAGCATACATTGCAAATATGGAATCGATTTCGATGGTAGTGGTCAAAGAATAACTTAATTTATCCGTTCTTTGAGCTTTAAAAACTTTTACTGTTACAGGATCAAATTTTTCAGAATAACTCCAGCCTTCACAACTACTTGCCATGAGGATAAGTGCAGAATCAAGGCTAGAATCTTCCATTATATTCTCTTCAGCCATTTCATCTTCAGTTCCTTCTTCTGTTTCAATTGCTCCGGAGGCGCCACAGTCTTTTGGGTTGAATTTGAATGTTTCTTCTCTATAATCGGGTGGGAAACAAGCAATTTTACATGCCATAAATTCATACCCTAATGTTAATTCGAATGGTTCGTCTGTTAAGAATTTGATTTTTTGTTTGAATTTAGCTTGTTCGCCATAGAATGCCTTTTCAGGGAAACCATCTAACGTTTTTTCTTCAGCACCATATTCTTTAGTAGGTCCAACTAATTTATAGTTCGGACTTTCTGGCCAAGTAAATGTTGTTGGAAGAGAAACTCCTCCTGCTGGTTGTTCTTGAGCATAAATATGCCAATGATTCCTTTGGTCTATTTTCATGACGATGGTGGCTTCACCGTCTCCGTCACATTCAACTGAAAAACGCCAAGTAATTACTTCATCGACTGAAGAAGGCATTTCTTCGTGGTCGTCTTGAGTAAAACCGACGAAAGTGAAAAATAAAGGAAGTAGAAAAAGGAATTTCTTGAACATAGTGGTAACATTTGTAGTTTTCAAAGTTAAGAGAAAACTAGCTCAGAAAAATTCTTAATACCAATATATTCTTGGAATTCTAAATTGATTGAAATTGGATTCAATCTCTTTATTAATGATGAAATAAATGCGCTATTATAGCGATCTTATACTTAAAATGTTGGCTATTGGAATCCAAACTCCTCCTTTAAGACATACATATTTTTCTCCTGCAGCCCAAACAGTAGTTTCTACTTGTTTAACGCCTGTATTTGTAGAGAATTCGATTCTGTATTTTATTTTGTCAGTATTCCCTCCGCGCATAGCTAGATCTAGCTCTTTAAGGATGCTTGGATTTAGTTTACGTTGGGAAGTCTTTGAAAATGATAATTGAGGAATGTTTTCTTTTTCGACTAGTTGAGTTGGGGTGTTGTTTTCCATGCTTTTGAGGTTTTTTTGTTCTACTTAATTTGTAATTTTTGTTTTTGAGATGAAGAAGTTACAGAATTTCAATGTGAAAAGCAAAAATTGCGCATGAAAAAAGCCGCTAACGTTTTGCTAGCGGCTTTATAATGTGTTTAATTCTTTCTAAAGTTGTATGAATTGAATCATGAAATCTTCCGTAGAATATTCTGTTACTCCAGCCTTTATTTTACCTACTTCTAAGCTCACAAAATAACGCATAATTACTCTTCTTCCCATTTCACTCTCCTCGGTAAGGGTGATTTTTACGTTGTGCGATTTATCTTCATTTTCCATTACTTCAGTTGTGAAATAATTCGTGTAATACGTTCCAGTTTCAGTTAAATCCTGAGCAGCATAAGTATTGTCGAAATGAAAATTAAAACTTAACGTTTCTTTTTTATTGTAAGATTCACCAGCATCTGTAAACTCGACACTTTGAGCAGTAGCGCTTATCGATATTACTAAACCAATGAATAATCCTAACAGCTTTTTCATAATTTTGGTACTTTCTTGTATACTAATAGACACAATTAATATGCCAAACGTTGCACCTTAATCGTGTTGAACCAAAGTTAAGAAATTCATTGCAGTTGCGAAAGAAATGAGTCTTAAACAATATAAACATAGCGGATTATTAGCAGGATGCGATGAAGCAGGTCGGGGTTGTTTGGCAGGTCCTGTTGTTGCAGCAGCTGTTATTTTGCCACCAAAATTCAAATTAAAAGGCCTTAATGACTCAAAGAAACTAACTGAGAAGATGAGGAATGAGCTTTTTCCTCAGATCAAAGAAAAGGCCATTGCTTGGGGAGTGGGAATGTATTCGCCTAAGGAAATCGATGAAGTAAATATTCTGAATGCTTCATTTTATTCTATGCATCGCGCTATTGATAAACTAGATCAAGTTCCAAGTTATATTTTGGTTGATGGAAATAGATTTATACCGTACAAAGAAATTACTCACGAATGCGTAATAAAAGGTGATGGAAAGTATCTTAGCATTGCTGCTGCCTCAATCTTGGCAAAAGTAACACGTGATCGTTTGATGGAAGAACTAGATCTGCAATTTCCTGTTTATGATTGGAAAAAGAATAAAGGCTATCCGACGGTTAAACATAGGGCTGCCATCAAAGAATTCGGGACAACCGAACACCATCGTCAATCATTCAAGTTGCTGCCTGAAGAGCAATTAAGTTTAAACTTGTAATCTGTCTTCACAGTTTTCTGTGCATATCCTTATTGACTAGTCTGTTTTCTTCGCTTAGTCTTACTTATTTTTGTTTGAGTATTTGCTTATGAGTTTGAATAAGGGTAAGGTTTTTCAAGTTGTACTTGGGCTCGTTTTTGTAGCGCTTTTTACGTACATGTCTCTTGTTCTAATAGGCAAACAGAATAAACCATACTCATTTCAATCGTTTATTTCCGATCAACATTCTGGTTCTATTATATTAAACGATATTGATCGCGTGGCCAATAAGAGAATCACTTCAGTAGAGCTAGGAATAACCAATTATGCTCTTGCTCAAGGATATGATCGGGTTTTGAATTCCAAAACTAAATCATACAACGATATTATTGGAGAACGCTTAATGATGAGTTACTCTGAAGGGAGTTTTGTTGTGGTTCTTCAGTACCCTAACCTTGGAATCGGAGATGTTTTGCAGGTGTTGGAAGAAGAGTTGCATGTGGCAACGGCGAAAAATGAATCGAAAATAACCATAGAATCCGATGCTTATTTCTTTAAAGTTTACAATGACTTTCTTGTGGTTTCGGATCAAGAGATACAATACTATCCAGGAGAATACGACGAGTTGCGTTACGGGAATTCTGATTATTTAAAACTAATAGAGGGTAAGGTGGAGCGTTATTTGACTGCTCCAGGAATATTATACTCAGCTTCTTCATTTGTAGATTCGATTAAGGGTGCTCCCGTAGGTTATAAGGATGCGTTTAATTTAATACCAGCAGATTTTGATGAAGGATTGTTTTTTGGTAGTAAAAGATTTTCAAAGGATAAGCAATATTTGTTTAATTCGAACGAAGGTTTTGAGTGGTGTGACACCTATCTCTCTGTCTTGAAAAAGGACTCGTTGGAGATTGTCATTGCTCCAGTCAGTTTTACTAGAGATTTAAGATTAATTCTTGAGGAAGAAACCCTTGATTATCTGGGAGATTCAAGTCAAATTCCTGTTCAAAACCTTTCAAGTTATGACGTTCTTGAGATCCACAGCAAGTACGATTGGTCTGAAATTATACCCGGCCTAACAAAAGAGGTGTCTCACTTTACTCAACTCGGAAACTATAATTTAATTGCTACTTCGAAAGAGGCGATGAATTGGGTGCTATCTTCTTGGCAATTGGGTAATGTTGCTGCTAAGTCAGCAGAAATTGAGAATCTACTTAATAATTATATGCCCCACCGCATGAATCGACTATTAATGGAACGAACAAATACCGGGTGGTCAATAACAGGAAATGTGAATACTGAAAATCAAATGCTTGCCGCAAATGTGTTGGTGGAATTGGAAGGCGGGAATGTCGAAGGTATACAAAACTACTTTGAAATTGATTTGGAATTTGCTCCAGAAAAAATGTTTGTCGTTTCGAAAGCTGGTTTAAATTATGTTCTTGCATACGGAGGCAATATGGCAGCAGTGTGCAGTTCAGATGGGGAGTTGCTGTTTACTCGAAAGTGGGCAAGTAATATAACAGATATTCAAGTGGTGAAACAGGGTGCAGAGCCTGATTTCCTTGTCTTTACTAAAAATGGTCTTGACAGATTCTCTCTTGACAATAAAGGTTTTTACGGACTTCCAAAAGCTCTTCCATCTAAAACATATGGTGGAAAGGCATTGGTATATAGCGATAATAATCAATTAAGGGTTTTTGTTGGAGAAGGTAATTCTGTTGTTTGTTATCAGCCAGGAGACGGTTTAGCAAAAGTTCAAGGATGGGTTTTTCCAGTGATGAGCGCTCCATTAAATCAGTTCTTATATCGTCAAGTACAGGGAAAAGATTATTTACTA
This sequence comes from Crocinitomicaceae bacterium, assembly GCA_022447665.1. Lineage (GTDB taxonomy): Bacteria > Bacteroidota > Bacteroidia > Flavobacteriales_D > Crocinitomicaceae > JAKVAQ01. Next base: position 30,283 of record JAKVAQ010000025.1, on the reverse strand, counting down.
ATCCAGAATATGTTAAACGAAATTCAGGTAGTGAACAGGCGTGGTGAACAACGATTAAAAGGAAAGTCTGCTTTTATAGTAGAAAGTATGGATGATCGAATTATGGGGTCAAATGAAAATAGCCTATACATTCAAGGCTACAATAAAGGATATTTATATCGTTACTTTTTGAACAATAATGTGGTGGATTCAACAGAACTAGATGGTGAAATTCAAGCGATTAATCAAGGCTGGATCTATAAGGAATCCAATAATGAATTCTGGCAGGAGTCGACGAATCTATTTATGCACTACGATGAATTTGGTTTTGTGAAAGATGAAATCATAAAACCTTCTGCTCTTTCTGAGTTTGCAGGCTATTTAACAACGGCTTCTAATACTGCAATCTTTGCAGATAATCGGAATAATAAACTATATTTGCTCGATGAGAGAGGCGCCCTTATTACGCCAAACGCACTCTCAGGATCAAGTGCTTGGACAACGAAGGATGGTATTCTTTTTACAAGTGCTGGTTCCAAATTGATTGCTTACGAATTAAAATGATATGAAGAAGACGCTCTTAGCACTAATGGTTGTACTATCATCTTCGGCATTATTTGCTCAAGATTTCATGGGGTATAGACAAAGTAATTACTCCGGAGTGACAGGTACTGATTTAAACATTGCCTCTGTTGCCGATAACAGGTTTATTGTAGACGTAACCTTATTTGGTTTTTCTAACTCTACTTACAATAACCACCTTTACTTTAACACTAGCTTAATGCCATATTGGTGGACACAGTCTTTTGATAGTAATGATCCAGCAGTTGACGCTTGGCAAAATCCAACTTCAGGACCAGGTTGGGGAGAAATAATTAGTTCAGATTCAGCTGATTATTACCAGTCAAGAAATCAAGGTAACTTCTTTGAATTTGCAAACCCTCAAAATAAAAATAGAGCAGCATTTTCTGCTACAGATGTAGACATTTTAAATGTAATGGTTTCTATAAATAGAACAATGGGTATAACGGTTCAGGTTAAGAATAGAACATTTTTAAATGTTGATAACCTAGCTCCTGAATTATTAACGCTAGCACAAAACTCATTAGATTATCCTGATTTATGGAATATTCAATTAAGTAACCAGCTACTAAATGTATCATTCAATAGCTGGATGGAATACAATTTAGGATTTGGTATGGTTGTTTACGACGAAGAGGAGCATTTTATGAAGGCGGGAGCTAAAGTGAAATTCTTGCAAGGGCTTGGAGCTTTTTACATCTACACTGATGAGGTAGAATACGATTTCTTAAATGATGATACTTTATCTTACCTAACTGGTGACTTTGATTATGGATATTCATCAAACATCGATCAGTATTTCGATGCAAATAACTCTCAATATATTGGAGGTTCAGGAACGAACGGAGAATTGACGTTTAACGATATCTATCAACTTGAATCCAAACTTGGTTTAGGTCTTGATCTTGGTTTCATTTATGAATGGAGACCTGATTGGCAAGATTACAAATATGACATGGATGGAGAGACCAATCTATGGAGAAGAGATGAAAACAAATACAAATTAAAGTTAAGTTTTGCAGTTAATGATATTGGAGGTATGCGCTACCTTAAGTCAGATAACTCAAGAAACTTCAATGTTAATGTAACTGGTACAGACGTACTAAGCTTATTTGATTTCGATGATTCTGATGGTTTAGAAAGCTTCAACCAAAACGTTGATACGCTAATCGCAGATGGGAAAGCTTCATTAATCGATGATAAGCGCACATTCTACATGAACTTGCCTACACACATTAATGCAGGTATTGATTACAATATTTGGAAAGACTTTTACTTGAACTTCAATGCAATGATTGGGGTAAGTAGTAAAAAAGATGCGAATGATGTACGCTACCCAACAGCATTCTCTTTAACTCCGAGATATGATTTTAAATGGGCTGGTTTATCAGCGCCAATGTCTTATAGTGGTTTAATGGGCTTCAGAGCTGGATTAGGTTTAAGAATGGGACCTATCATTTTAGGTACTGGAGATTTAAGATGGGTGTTTGCTCCTGGAAAGGATAAGCAAATTAGAGGAGCTGATATCTACGCAGCAATTAAAGTTCCAATCTTATACGGTCATCCAAGTGATATTGATGGTGATAAGGTTTCTGACAAACTTGACCTTTGTGTTGAAACTCCGGGTGTTTGGGAATTCATGGGTTGTCCTGATACAGATGGTGATGGTATCCAAGATTCTGAAGATGCTTGTCCTACCGATGCTGGTTTACCTGAGTTCCAAGGTTGTCCAGACCGTGATGGAGATAAGATTATTGATAAAGACGATAATTGTCCAGACGAGCCAGGCTTACCTGAATTCAAAGGTTGTCCAGACTCAGATGGTGATGGTATTATGGATAAAGAAGATGATTGTCCGGATGTTCCTGGTCTTCAAATCTTCAAAGGATGTCCTGATACAGATGGTGACGGAATTAAAGATTCTGATGACCTTTGTCCTGAAAACGCAGGTCCTAAAGAAAATGAAGGATGTCCTGATACGGATAACGATGGAATCTTCGATTACCTTGATGGTTGTCCTACTGAAGCTGGTCCATCTGAAAATAATGGATGTCCTTGGCCAGATACAGACGGTGACGGATTATTAGATAAAGATGATAAGTGTCCTTACAACGCAGGTCCTGTTAAGAACCAAGGTTGTCCTTACATCGATACTGATAATGACGGTGTACTTGATAAGGATGATGAATGTGTTAACACGCCTGGTCCAGTTGAAAACAACGGATGTCCGGTAGTTGATGTAGAAATCCTTAAACGTGCATTCGATAACTTACAATTCGAAACGTCGAAAGCGATTATTAAGGATGAGTCTAAAGAATCTCTAGAAGATCTTGCTCAGTACTTAGTAGATAATCCTGACTTTAGATTAAGAATTGCAGGTCACACGGATAGCCAAGGTGCTGCTCAAACTAACTTAATCTTATCTAAGAAACGTGCCGAAGCGGTGAGAGACTTCTTAGAATCAAGAGGAGTTAATACAGACCGAATGATTGTACAATTCTTCGGAGAAGAGAAACCAATTGACACGAACGACACGCCAGAAGGACGTGAGAACAACAGACGTGTTGAAATGGAAGTAATCTTCGAATAAGAAATATAAACGAAGTAAAAAGCCTTCTCAGTCCTTTGTGATTGAGAAGGTTTTTTTTTGGCTACGATTCGCTAAATTTGAAGTATGATTCTATTCAAAAAATATTGGTTCTTGGCTTTTCCATTGTTCTTCTTTGCTTGTTCAAAGCCCATGACAGAAGAGGAGGTAGACGATTACGTGCTCGACAAAATGCAACCAGATCAAGTTTACGATATATCTGTTAGCCCAACTTATTCTCGGAATGATGAGATTCTACAAGTTGTGCTCTATGAGCAGAATGATTCTGTTGTGATGGTTTCTGAAGAGAAAACAACGGCAGAGTATTATCGTTATAGATCTATTTTCTTCAAAAATAATGAGCCTATTTATTGTGATGAATATTTTGAGGATATGGCGGATATTGAGGAGCCTTACCGCGAGAGAAAGATTTACATCCATAATCAAGAGGTGAACTCAGGTTACGAAAGACTTGCTGGCTGGGCTACAGGTTTAGATGATGTAGAGTATGCTAAAGCGGAGTTTGAGCTAGAAGATTTTGACTTCGATGGATATTATAAGAGAGCTATAAATCAAGAAGAGGAATTTGATATGAAGTTCGGTGAGTTCATGGAAATGCCAGAGCAGACTTATCTGATTCTTGAAAATGATGAAAGTGGATGGAATACGGCTTTCATGATTATTAATAGCGACCCATTCTTGGATAACTTGTATACGCAGCCTGATTTATACGAGGGAAAATCAATCTCTGTTTATCCACTTTTTAGAGAAATAGACGGAATTACAAGAATGATCTATGCAGGAGGAGAGTTAAAAGATTAGCTCGCAGTAATCGACAAGGAAGTAATATACTGAACCTTGTTTGTAGTTTTCGTATTGATTTTTACACGGAATTTTTCTTTACCAGAACTTAAGTCTCCAATAAGGTAATCCGTTTGGCCTGATTTACCTTCGTGAACAATTTCAAAATCTGTCGGCTTGTGGTTTTCGAAAAAATCCTTCAAAATATGTTCTGATTGAGACTTAGAGTAAAGGTTCTCTTTATCTAAAATCTTAAGATCAATATTTTCAGCGAAGAACTTTGCAATTGTTTCTGCATCACCGTCCTTAAAGGCGGCCACAATAGTCGTTTTAAAGGTCACTGCTTCTTTGATAGGTGCAGGAGTATATTCACCAACTTTTTGGAATTTCTCTTGCTCCTCTAATGCCGATGGAGGAGAAGGCTGTGCTAAAGCTCCTAAACCGCTTAAAACAAATACTACTAAAAGTAATTTCTTCATGATCTAATTATCATAACACCTCCAAAAAAGGAGTATTTTTTCCTCGTTACGTACAAATACCAAGCCATAAATTGAATCAATAAAAACATGTATTATTGTACTTCAGGTAAAGCTAATAAAAAGAAGTACGCCAGCCATAAATTCGAGATATGAAGATTAAACTGATTGTTGTAGGTAAAACAAATGAACGTTTTCTTCAAGATGGCGAGGCCGAATATGCTAAGCGTTTGGGGAAGTATATCAAATTTGAGAAGATGGAAATTCCAGATTTAAAGAATGCAAAAAAACTTACCCACGACCAGATAAAAATAGCTGAAGGGAAATTGATCCTAGAGAAGATTGAGCCTCACGGTACAATTATTTTATTAGATGACAAAGGCAAGGATTTTTCTTCAAAGAAATGGGCTTTTTGGATTCAAGAACAAATGAATAGAGGGTATAAACACATAACCTTTATAGTAGGAGGGGCTTATGGTTTTTCGGATGAGGTGTACGCGAAAGCGAATGGTAAAATATCACTCTCCAGAATGACGTTTTCTCATCAAATGGTGCGCTTGTTCTTTACCGAACAGTTATATCGAGCATTTACTATCTTGAATAATGAACCCTATCATCACGAATAATTAACTCTTATGAATTAGTCAGATCCACTTGACGAGCGACATTAGGAGAACTGATCTAGCTTAGTTTAAGCGCTTTTTTAATATATACTTTAGCCTTATGAGTTATACTCGGGCGGTTTATAGTTATAAGGTAGAGTTCATACCAGGAGTAAATTTCTTCTTTGAAGATCAATTAACCGAGATTGCCATTGTTTCATTGATTGATATAAATGGAAATCTTGTAGATACAAGAAGACTACCAGTGCTTCCTAGAACTCAAATTTATAAGGCGATCCACCAAGGCTTGGATATAGATATTTCAGGTTACTTCATTCAGAATTTCTCACTGGTAGAATATCGTGAAGAAAATGGATTAGAGCCAGAAGAAAGATAAAGTATCCAAAATTTCAAAGCTGATTTCACCGTTTTCGAAGCTAGCGAAGCGGTTGATTTTTCTTCAGTGAATTTTTTGGGTAAAGAGGCTACGTTTAGGAATACTCATTTTGGTACCGGAAATGTAATTTTTGACCGAACGAATTTTGAAACGAAAATTGTAAGTTTTTCTAAGAGTTCTTTCAGCGAAGGCGCTGTATCGTTCAAGTATACCAATTTTTGAAATGGGGTGGTGAGTTTTGAGAATGCGGTATTTAGAAATGGTGATATTTCTTTTCTAAATGCATTTTTTAACGATGGTCTTATCAACTTTAAAAGTGTCGATTTTGGGGACGGAGATGTCTCTTTTCACTATTCTGAATTTGGTGATGGAGATGTCATATTTCATCGCTCGAAGTTTAATGCAGGACTGGTAGATTTTTCGAAGGTCAATTTTGGAGAAGGAAAAGTTGATTTTAGGCATTGCGACTTTAAGAATTCAGAAGTAAGTTTTGAAGAGATTGATCATAAAAACAATAGACTACTGTTTAAAAGAGCACGATTCGGAAACCGAAAGATTTCTTTTAACAAAGCAGAATTTGGTGATGGTTCATTAACTTTTAATGGAGCAAAATGTAGTAGAATAAGTTTAAAAAACTACATACTATCCAACTACCTTGATTTAAGGGTTCATACCTGCAGAATTATTGATCTTTCAGACTCAATTGTTCAGAACCTCGTGGATCTAGAACGTGGCAATAATCCGGTTTACTTGGATCGACTGTACATCTATGGAGTTCGAATCTTGGGAAAGATATTCATTTCATGGGAAGACAATAACATTAAGCAAATCATAGGCGAACAATACGAGACCTCCTATGTACAGAAGATGGACCAATACCGAATATTAAAGGAGGTATTCCATTCTACTGGGCAATACGAAGATGAAGATCGTGCTTATGTAGAGTTTAAACGAAATGAATTATTGGCCAAGCTGAAGGAAAGAAAAGAGAATGGCTGTCTTCAGAGCTTTATTGATTTTGTAGGTTATGGTTTAAAGAAAAGCATTTTTGATTGGGTAGGCTTATATGCAACAAGTCCAGCAAGAGTGCTCTTTAGTATTTTCTTAATCTACGGTGCCTATTCTGTGCTCTATGTTCTTTTTGAACTTTCAGGACACGGCGAAATATCGTGTATCACGCCCGACCTATCCATTTTCGAAAAAGTCATTGATAGTTTTTACTTCAGCGCAGTAACTTTCCTTACCATCGGTTATGGCGATTGCACGCCAACTGGAATATTCAAAGTAATTGCACCTTTTGAAGGCTTGATGGGAGTATTTATGATGAGTTATTTTACTGTAGCTTTTGCTCGTAAAATTCTGAGATAAACTTCTTACTCAATCCAAATTAAATAAGGGAGACGTGCTTGGTAAGTCGCTCTATTACCCAACATCTTCACAGCCCCATAAATTTCATTGAATTTTTCTTCAATTGCGCTCGTTTCAATGGAAGCCATCGCGTCTTGCTCCTCAATCATTTCTATGAACTCCATAAACTCATTTCCTTTAGATGCAGGGAGAGTCTTGATGCGTAAAGTATCCAAGCCAATATTTGCCATTTCAGCAGCATAGTTTATCGCATCATCCATAGAACCATATTCATCTATTAAACCAATCTCTAATGCGTCAGTTCCAGCCCATACACGGCCTTGCCCAATGCTATCAACCATAGCTTTGCTAATACCTCTTCCTTCGCTCACTTTTGTAATGAAATCATCATAAATTTCGTCAACACCTTCTTGGAATATGCCCATCTCTTCCTCAGTAAGCTTCTTATTAAATGAGAGTAAACTGTGCTTATTGGTTTGTACGTGGCTAAATGTAATACCTAGTTTTTCTTCGAACATTTTACCCGTATAAGGTATCATACCAAATACACCAATTGATCCTGTAATAGTATTTGGTTGAGCATAAATTTTATCAGCCCCGCATGAAATATAATATCCACCACTTGCAGCAACATCTCCCATAGAAACAATCACAGGTTTTTGCTCCTTCGTCAGTAGAACTTCTCTCCAAATATGATCAGAGGCTAATGCACTTCCTCCTGGCGAGTTTACTCTTAAAACAACCGCTTTAATATTCTCATCCATGCGGGCTTCACGAACGTACTCAGCAAAACGATCACCGCCAATTTGACCTGCTTCTCCATATCCGTCTACAATCTCGCCTTCGGCAAAAATCAATGCCATGTTCTTATTATCTAATTTGGCAAGAACGCGTTCTTCTTTCGTTTTACGCATGCAGTATTTGGTGAATGACATGAAATTCAAACTATCCGGGTCTGATGTACCTACTTTCGCGGCTAGTTTCAATAATACTTCATCGTAGAATAAAGCCCCATCGGCCATCTTGTATTCAATTGCGTCGTCAGAATTTCTAACATAAACACTATCTGCAATCTCATTTAGCTTATCCGGTGTTAAACCTCTTTTTTCGCCGATATCATCGAGCATCTGGCCCCAAATCGAATTCAAATATTTCATTGTTTGTTCGCGGTTAGCATCGGACATTTGCTCATACATGAATGGTTCAACTGCACTTTTGAACTTGTTATTTGAACCACGTATAATTTGGACTTCAACATCCAACTTTTCAAGTGCATTTTTAAAGAACATTAATTCTCCTCCTATTCCTAAAAATTCTAACATTCCAGCAGGATGAACATATAACTCATCAGCAACGGACGATAGGTAATACCCTTTCACAGAATAGTTGTCGCTGTAAGACATAATGAATTTTCCAGACGCTTGGAATTTAGCTAAAGCATCGCGTAATTCTTTTGTGGTAGCATAGCCTGCAGGTACGCCGCTAGTATTCATGAAAATCCCTTTGATTTTGTCATCTTCCTCAGCAATTTTCAATCCTTCAATTAAATCGTATAGCCCAACTTGTTCTTGAAAACTGAATGAACTAGCATTGAAATTAGCAGCCGTGTAATCACCAATGCTTTTATCCAGAGTGAGGTGAAGAACGGTATCATCCTCTACTTGTAGCGTAACCGGTTTCGAAAAACCAGAGATCATAAAGTTCAAAATAGTGAAGAATACAATCATCAAAATTACACCCGAAGCTACAAAGCCTAATACGCTGGCCCAAAAGGTTTTCCAAAATGTCATAGCGTTACAATTTTAGTTGAAAATCAAAGTTAATAGTAATCAATGGTTTGACAAGGTTATATTACTTAAATACCTCCCGGTGGAGGTTGGATATTCTAAAATGAATGATCAGTGGTAGCCCCTGTTGGAATTATTACATTTGTACAGTGAGTAAAAAACGCATAATTGTATCTGTAATTAATGATTTGGCAACAGATCAAAGGGTGCGTAAAGTGTGCGAGGCATTGGTTGAGTTTGATTACGACGTTCTTTTAGTGGGAAGAAAATTAAAGACTTCTATGCCCATGCCTGAAACGGAGTACGCAACGAAAAGAATGAAACTTATTTTTACTAAAGGCGCTGCTTTTTATGCCTTCTTCAACTTGCGACTTTTTTTCTTTCTCCTCTTTAAAAAGGCTGATGTACTATTGGCCAACGACCTAGACACACTTCATGCGAATGCATGGGCGCGAAAGTTTAAATCGAAATGTAAGTTGATTTATGATAGTCATGAATATTTTACAGGAGTTCCTGAATTAGTGCAGCGTCCGAAAGTTCAACAGTTTTGGAAGAAAATAGAGCGAAAGCATTTACCTAAGGTGGATGAAATGTATACCGTAAATGATTCTATAGCGAAGCTTTACAGGGATGAATACGGGGTTGAAATGAAGGTGGTAAGGAATATTTCAGATTATAGAGGAGAGGTAGTTCCTGTTTCCAAAGAGGAATTAGGATTGCCAAGTAAGTTCACCATAATCATGCAAGGAGCCGGGATTAATATTGATAGAGGAGCAGAAGAAATGCTTGAGGCCATAAAGGAAATTCCTGATGCAGTATTCCTAATTGTTGGATCCGGAGATGTAATTGATATTCTAAAAACACAAGTTGAACTTTTAGAGATAAGTGAACGGGTAATATTTAAAGGTAAATTACCTTATTCGGAAATGATGAAATACACATCTGCTGCTGATTTAGGTGTTTCATTGGATAAAGACACGAACGTGAACTACCGCTTTTCTTTACCCAATAAACTCTTTGATTACATACATGCGGCTACTCCGGTAATGGTAACTGATTTGGTTGAAGTAAAAAGAATTGTAGAAGAACATAGGGTAGGGATAGTTTTAGAAGATTTGGAACCAACAACGATTAAAGAAAAAGTTGAACGCCTTATTCAGGATAAAAAACTTTATTCGGCTTTGGTTGAGAATACGAAAACGGCAAGTGAGATTCTTACCTGGGAAAATGAGAAAAAAGTATTGAAATCAATTTATGGATAAGCACCTCCACATCATAAGTTTTGATGTTCCATTACCAGCCAACTATGGTGGTATAATTGATGTATTCTACAAGTTAAAGGCTCTTCATGAATTAGGAGTAAAGGTACACCTACATGCTTTCTACTATGAGGGCAAAAACCAACCAACGAAGGAACTTGAAAATTACTGCGATGAGGTTTCTTACTATAAAAGATCAACAGGATTCTTAAAATTCCTCACTAGGAAAGATCCTTATATTGTTTCTTCTCGGGCCGATAAGGAGTTACTTAAAAACTTGAAAAAAGATGATTACCCAATTCTTTTCGAAGGATTGCATACCACCGCTTTTCTAAATAATCCTGAATTAAAACAGCGAACTACCCTCGTGCGTGCTCATAATATTGAGCATGAATATTATGCCGAGTTGGGAAGAAATGCTTCGGGTTTAAAAGAGCGTTATTACAAAACAGAAACATCACGATTGCAAAAGTATGAGGCTGTCTTAAAAAATGCAGATGTGATTTTATCCATATCAAAAGCTGAAGTAGAGCATTTTCAAAATCACACTAAAACAATTTTTATTCCTGCTTTTTATAATGATGAGAAAAGAGGTGAGGTGGCAGAAACTGGCAACTATGTTCTTTTTCATGGTAATCTAGGTGTTGAGGAAAATGAAAACGCAGTGAGAGTAATTTTGGGTGAGCTTGGAAACAAACTCAAATCAAAACTCATAGTTGCGGGCGCAAATCCTAGTCAAAAGCTCCGAGGGTTCATCACATCTTTTTCAAATACTGAGTTGAAGGAAAATCCTGACGAAATAATGATGAAGGAACTCATTCAAACTGCTAAAGTGAATGTCTTGTATGCAGAGAAAAGTGCAGGCGTTAAACTAAAGCTAATTCACGCCTTGAATTTAGGAGGACATGCAGTAATAAACGATGCTTTAAATGACCAAGGAATGTTTTCTGAGGTGTGCAAGGTCACAGAAAAACAAGAACTCCTGCAGGAAGTCCAAGAGCTGTTGACGCGAGATTATTCTGATAATGAAATTGAATTTAGAGACGCCTTTATGCGGAAGAACTTCAATAATCTAGCCAACGCTAGTAAGATTTTGGAATTGATTTAATCCAACCAAACGTTATTTTGGAAAATGGCATTTTCGAAGCTTTCGCCGTTGATTTCTGTATTTCCAGAAATTCCTCCTAAGAAACCTAGTGTTTGGCAATCTTCGCTCACAATCTCGGTAGTTAAATCGGCGCCACAATTTCCTTGCTCAAAGGCATATACAAACTCTCCTTGGAATGTGTAAAGGTCAACTTTAGCACCTTCAGCACAGAGCTTATTGGTCTCAAATTCAAGTATTTTATCTTCAATACATTTTGGAGTTCCCGGTGCAATACCATCACGATTACACGATTGAAAGCCTAGTCCTGCGAGAAGTAAAATTGCCAAGTATTTCATTTCCTAAAATTCATGCTTTTTAAAATGATTTCAAAGCCTTTTTTCTTAAAAAGTCAAAAAACTATGCTTGGAATTGCACTTTATTGCCGGACTTGACATTTTTATTGGTCTTAGTATGGAGGGTTTTGTTATTTTTGAGATATGTTAAAACAGTCGCTTTCGCAAAAGATGCTTCAAAAGCTATCGCCGCAACAAATTCAATTGATGAAATTGTTGCAGGTGCCTACTATGGAGCTTGAGCAACGAATAAAGGAGGAGATTGAAGAGAACCCTGCACTTGAAGAAGGTAAAGAAGAGGTAGACGAATTTGAGCAGGACGATTATGGTGATGGGGAAGTAACGGAGGCAGAAGAAAATTTTGACATTAACGATTATCTCGACGACGATTTACCGACCTATAAAACCTCAGTTTCTAACCATAGTGCGGATGATGAGGAAAAGGCAATTCCACTCTCAGGAGGAAAGTCGTTCCATGAAATTTTAGTGAGCCAACTTAGTTTGAGAAAACTTCAATCTAAGGAGAAAGCCATAGCTGAAAACATTATCGGGAATATAGATGACGATGGTTATCTAAGAAGGGATATCGAAGATATCGTTGATGATTTGGCCTTCTCGTTCAATATACCTTGTGAAGAGGAGGAGGTAGAAGATGTTCTTTTTACCATTCAAGATTTTGAACCTGCTGGGGTAGGAGCAAGAGATTTAAGAGAATGTTTGTTGCTGCAGCTAGAACGTTTACATCACGGTGATATCGCAGTTTACACAGCGAAGAAGATTTTAGAAAAGAGCTTTGAGGAATTTACCAAGAAGCATTATGATAAGATAAAGGCCAAGTTTGAAATTTCAGACGATGACTTAAAAGAAGCTATAGCGGTAATTCTTAAGCTGAATCCTAAACCAGGAAACTCACTTAAAGAGAGTACCAATACTAAGAATATACAACAGATCATTCCAGACTTTATTCTTTCAGAAGAGGATGGTGATTTACGACTTTCGTTGAATGCACGAAATGCACCACAATTAAAGGTGAGCAAATCGTACGAAAATATGCTTCGTAATTATGCTGAAGGGGCAAAAACTTCAAAGGCAGATAAAGAGGCTTTGCAATTTGTTAAGCAAAAGCTTGACGGAGCAAAATGGTTTATTGATGCTATTCAACAACGTCAGCAAACATTGTTGTATACAATGCAAGCCATTGTTGATTATCAAAAAGAATATTTCTTAACCGGTGACGAAACAAACCTTCGTCCTATGATATTAAAGGATATCGCAGATATTGTAGAAATGGACATTAGTACTATTTCGCGTGTAGCGAATTCAAAGTATGTTCAAACCGATTTTGGAATCATGTCACTGAAATTCTTTTTCTCAGAATCGCTTTCCACTTCAAGTGGGGAAGAGGTTTCTACACGAGAAGTGAAGAAGATTCTTCAAGAAGCAGTGGACAATGAGGAAAAGAAAAAACCACTAACTGACCAAAAGTTAACTGAGTTACTAAAAAGCAAAGGCTACAACATTGCGCGTAGAACAGTTGCCAAATACAGAGAGCAATTGAATATACCGGTAGCCCGTTTACGTAAAGAACTTTAATGAAGCTGGTCGCCAAAGGAATCTCTTACATTACACATCCCTTATTCATGCCTTTTTTGGGTTTGGTTTTATTGTTGGAATTGGAAACCGTTCCGGCATCTTTCTATAAGCTTGATGCTCTTTTTTATTTCCCTGATGAGATAAAATCCAAACTTTATCAAATTTGTGCGATTTTACTTTTTGTAGCCCCTCTTTTCAGTATCCTAATTATGCGTTTTAATCGAATGATTACCTCACTAGAAATGGAGGAGAGAAAAGAACGTACTTACCCTTTAGTAATTACCTCACTTTATTATGCATTAATCTTCATTTTTTTGAGGGGTCAATTGGAGGATCCACTCAACCATCCTTCATTACTCGGCTATTTGTTTGGTATGGTTGTGGTGTTTATTGTGTGTATTTTTATTAATAGTTTTTGGATGAAGATCTCTCTGCACGCAGTAGGAATCTTCGCCTTAATTGGAACATTAATTGGATACAGTCAAACACAACTTCCACCTTTTGATGCGTTAGGGATCGTGCCTAATTTTAATTGGATTATAGGTTTGATTATACTTTCAGGTTTTATAGGGTTTGCTCGTCTTTATTTAAAAGCTCATACTCTAAGAGAATATATCTTAGGTTGCTTAATCGGCTTTTCGATCATGTTCTTCACCGTTAAATATGGCGTTTATTTTTAGTCTCGAATCTAGCATTCTTTGAAAACGGCATAGTTTTTACATTATGGTAATCGAAGATTATCAGTAAAAACATAATTTTGAAAAAAACTTGACATGCACAAAAGAATATTAATCTTAACAGGGATGGTTGGCTTTGTAATGGCTAGCTGTGGACTGGGAGGCGATAAGCCGGATAAAGTTCCTGATGGAGGCTTTAACTTATTTACTGTTCAACAAGATAGAGATCTTGGTTTACAGGTGGCGCAAGAAATTGAGAGCAATCCTGCGGAGTATCCTATTTTAGATTCAGCTAGTAATGTTGCGGCTTATAAGTACGTGTATGAAGTGCGTGATAAAGTCTTAAATTCCGGACAGGTAATTCATAAAAATGATTTTGTTTGGAGAGTGAGAATTGTCGATAATGATGATGTATTGAACGCATTTTGTACTCCAGGTGGATACATTTATTTCTATACTGGAATAATTAAGTATTTAGAAGATGAGTCACAATTTGCTGGGGTTATGGGACATGAAATGGCGCATGCCGATTTAAGACATTCAACACGCCAAATGACAAAGGTTTATGGTGTTCAAGTATTGATGAACGTTTTATTGGGTGATAGTTCAGCTCTGGCTCAAGTTACAACAGGGCTGGTTAATTTAAAATTTAGTCGTAATCATGAGACGGAAGCAGATCATAAAAGTGTAGACTATTTATGTGCTACCGATTATGCTGCCGATGGTGGAGCAGGTTTTTTCGAGAAAATTCAGGCTGAAGGCGCTGGAAGTCCGCCAGAGTTTTTAAGTACGCACCCTTCTCCAGATAATAGAATTGAGAATTACCACAAGTGGGCAAAAGAAATGAACTGCCCCGGGAAAGAAATGTATAAGGATCGCTATCGGGCCTTTCAAGCTTTATTCTAAAAAATTGAAACACCCTCAAGTAAGTTGAGGGTGTTTTTTTTGATTTATTTCTTCTCGTAGAGTCTAGTTTGATCGTTAAACTTAATAAAGTAGTTGCCGCTTTTAAAATCGGTCACGTCAATAAATTCTCCGTTTCCAGAAGTCACCAATTCACCATTTTGATTGAAGACTTCATAATCTACTTTTTCAGGAAGCTCGTAGATTATTTTTACTTCTCCATTTTTAGGCAGCATTTCTAGAGGTGGTAATTTTTGCTGTTCTTTTTCCTCTTGTCCGTAAGAAACTCCAACTAATAGTCCTGTAAGGACGAAAATGATTTTGTACATAAACGTATTTTTTAAAAGTTTTCTCAAACTTCCGAAAACCAATGAATACAGTCATCACCACATCGGGTGAAGTATTTTTAGCTGATGTTTTTTGAAATTCGAAGCACGGCCATCACAAGATTAAGACGCATATTTCTTGATGAAGGAATTTCTAACAAACGATACATTTTTTTGAGTGATGAACGTGTTCCTTCAATACTCAAAGCCACTTCAACAGCCAATGCTTTATTTGATAACGAAGGTTCTTCTACCAAAGCATTTAAAATTCTCCAATCACTTTCGTTTAACTGCGATTCCATGGCTAATTCAATGCGCTTTTTGTCTAGCGTTGGTTGATTTTTCTCTTCCAATTCACTTAAGTTCACCTCTGATATTTTCTTTTTTTGAGCCTCAAGTTCAAGAACAAGATTATTGTGAATCGCTCTAAACCGAACTTCTCTAAGAATTAGTACACCAATTATGAGGACAAGAATAATCCCCCCAATCATAAAGTAAATAAAGTAACTTTTTTCTGGCGGAGTATGCTTAAAAAATTGTGTTTTATCATCGTAACTTACGAAGTAGGTTCCTCCTTCATAATCGGTATAATCAATGAACTCCCCATGTCCCTCTTCTACTAGAGCTCCCATTTGGTCAAATACTTGGTAATCGGCTTCATATTCCAACTCAAAGAAATTTTGAGCTTCGCCTTCTCCACTTAGCATACGCATCGGTGGAAGTTTTTGTGGCACTTCTTCATCGACTCCAGTGGAATCATTTTGACCAAAAAATACAGTCGGTAATAAGAGAAGAAGACTTAAAAGCGCTTTCATATTGAAGTAAACTTAAAAACTGAAATCTTATTACCTAAATCTAAATTGAGTCTCGACAGTATTAGTTTACAATGAGTTTTTCGGTCCTGTTATCAAGTACAATAAAGTATACTCCTTTTGTTAACGATGAAATATCAATGACTTCTGAACTCTTCAAATTCATTTTAGCAAATACTAACTCTCCTGTAATCGAGTAAATAGAAATTTTATTGGCGTTGTTCGTGGTTATCGTTTCTGATGCTGGATTTGGAAAAAATCTTATTTCTTGGGCTGGTTTTTCATTTTCAACACTTAATGGTCCCGGGTTGACAATGATGATACTTTTCATCCCCATACCAACATGAGGACCGCAGATATTATAATAAGTTCCCGGAGTAGAAATGGTAAATTTTACGGGTTCGCCTAAGCCTGCATTAAATCCTCCATTAGGATTGTTCACCTCATTTACCCAGTCAATTGAATCAACTTCAACAGCGTTATGATAGCCAGTAATTACGTCAAGTTCAATTGTATCACCAACTTGAACGTACAGGGTGTCTGGAGAGAAATAGTGATCATAAGCCTCAAGCGTATATGTTGTTTGACTAATTCCACTGAAACAAAAAGTCAGTAATACTGAAGTAATAAATAGGTTTTTCATAGCTATTCTTTGATTCTAATATACAAAGTAAAGCGCAAACTTTTGATGCTCCATGTCTTCAAGACATTCCCCGAATTAAATACTAGCAAACGCCTCGGGCATGCTCAAGAAAAAAATAAAATAAGTGATGATTAATGCCGCTAAGAAAACAAGAAAGCGAATGTAAAAATGTGTAAAAAGTTTATCACTTCTAAATAGGCTTATTGATGACGCTATACTTCCGAAAAGTAGTCCCCCTAAGCCTCCCAAAATGACGTACGTTAAACTTCCTAAGCCTAAGTTCGGAATGATGTTTAATGCGATTAATAAAAAAGGAACACATAATCCAAATACTAAAGTGGAGAGTGTTGCTGCAAGAAATACGAGCAGCACTTTGGCTAAGGTTAGGTTTTTTCCTTCTTCTTTCACTTTAACTAATTTAAGAAACTGTTCAATACGAATGATGCAACTGATTAATATCATAATTACTTTATTACTAATATTTTACATTTACTTGATGATAAAGTACAACTAATTTAGAAAATGACATGCTGGCGATTGAAACAAATAAACTCACCAAGTATTATGGGGAATATGTTGGAATTAAAGATGTTAGTCTAGAAATCGAAAAAGGTGAAGTCTTTGGTTTTATTGGTCCAAACTATGTCTACGCAAAAAAAAATATCGCAGGTTAAAGCAAGAATCTTCGTCTTATTTTAAAAATCATAGCGCTTTAGACCCTAAGGATTCAATTTTATTTAGCCATTTCAATCTGAACTTGTCTGTTGAGTTTTTGATTGGTGAAATGTATGTGACTTTAACTGGGTTTACCCCGCAAAATTTTAAAATCCCTTTTTTCATTTGGTTAATTGCAGGATTTTTCATGAAAATTTTGTTATACCAGTTAGGAGTATCAGCTGTGATAATAATTCTTCCTGTTTTTCCTTTTAATAATTTCTTTGGAAAGCCCTTACCCGGTTCTATTTCGTATGTAATTCCAGGTAAAAAAGTTCTGTCAATAAACCCTTTCAAAATTGCAGGAAAACTATACCACCACATGGGAAAAATCCAAACCAAGTGATCCGCTTTTTTAATTTTTTCTATCGCTTCAACAAGATCAGGTTCGAGTTCGGTTCTTTTTCTATAACCACTTTCAAGGTTAGGGTTGAAATTTAAATCTCGGATGTTAATTATCTCCGTTTCGAAACTCTGTTTCTTTGCCCCATTTAGATAAGCTTCAGTTAATCCTGCATTGAAACTTTCAGCATCAGGGTGCCCATTAATTACTAATACTTTTTTCCCGTTCATATTTATGATTTATGGGTCAAAAGTAGGTGTGGTGGAGTAAGAAAAAAAGGACATTTGTCCTATAATAATATGTTCTTTCTTAATCTGCTTAAATGACGTTGAGAAATGCCCAGGTAAGAGGATATGTATTTTAAAGGAACACTTTGAAGAATTTCAGGATTATTTTTAACTAGGTTTGTGTATCGCTCTTCCGCTGTTTCTTTTTGCAATGTCAGCAGTCTTTCTTCCATATATAGATAGGAGTTTTGAGAGAATGAGTACGCAAATTTTAGCCAATTATGATTTGATTCAATTAGTTCATTTAAATCTTCTCGTGCCAATATCATTAGATCAAGGTCTGTTAACGCTTGGATATTTTCGAATGAAGGTTTACCAGAAATAAATGAGGAATAAGCACAGAAAAAAGTACCTGGAAATGTAAAACAGTAAGTTACTTCTTCGCTTTGATTGTTATAATAGAAATTGCGAACTATACCAGAGTTAAGAAAGGCGACCCAATTACACGATTCCCCATTATGGATTAAAATTTCATTTTTTCTAATCGCTTTCCTTTTTATGATATCCATTCCTCTCTGAATATCTTCTTGAGAAAAAGCGTCAAAATCATTTAGAACTTCCTCTATACTCATTTCTTAATAAAGGTTAAAACTAACAAGTTTGGCGAATGGGCAACGTTTAGTAAAAAAAATATCTTGTTCTAGGTGACCTTTTTGTTTTTTTGACATATATAGTATAACTACACTTAGTAAATATATTCTTGTTTCTTCATGGTTAAGAATATATGAGGGTAAGCGAACAAGGGTGGGGGCCTTTGTTCGCTTTTTTATTTCTATAATTGATTAGAGGCCGTAGAGGTTTTTTCGAGTGATTTCGCCGGAGTGGAATTATATTGAGAAGATCATCGGATATTAGCCAAGAGTCTAAGGAGGTACGTTCTCGATAGACGTCCCTTCGTCACGTACTCGAACAAACCGAAATTTTCTTGCCTGCGTTTTTTAATTCCTGTTAGATAGTCTTATTCTTTCGGTTCTAGCTCTTCGGGATTATCATTCGGAAATAAACAATAGCCCAATCCAAATGAAAACGAAAAATATTGATGCTTAAATGCGAAATTGTCGGCTGGATAAAGTGGGTCAGGTTTCCACTTAAACTTCGTTACATCATAAATATATTCCGCACGTGCCGTAAGCGAAGTTCAGAATTTACTTTCCGCGCAAAATACGGGTTTCTGAATTTTCTATCTCCTTGTCTGAAAAAGTCCATTCCCCAGTTAAATCCAATTTTGGTGGATAAATCAACCCAGTCCAAAAAGTAAAAAAAGTCTTTACCCATAGCATAATTGAACGCAAATCCAGACATGCTTAAGTTTATAGTGTTTCCAGAGTTTCTCATTTCTTTCGGCCAAAACGAAAATCCAATTTCTCCGTCATAGGTATTGAGTTTAGTTGAATTACCACTTATGCTAATTGGTCCTTTAAACCCTGCTTGAAAATAGGTGCGATCAAGGATGTTAACACCATATGTATTGAACATAGCCTCATTTAGTTTAGACTTGCCGTCATCATATGCCAAGCCGTATTCGGCAGACCAAAAGTATTTGTGACTTACCCAAGAGGCTCTCGCCGTAGAATCTGAATAAATTTCTTGGGAGAGATTTGTAAAAGGTAGAAAAAGTAAAATCAAAAATAAACTTCGCATAATTTTGAATGTGCCGAAAGTGTTTTAGTAACTCAACAGTTCATCAATTCAATATACGGAATAGTTACAAGTCTAAGGACCTTGGGTGTGTCCGCTCGCTCCCGTTCGAAAGGGACTACCTCGCCAAGTACACGTAAATGGGAGAGAGCGTGCTGGCTAAAAAGGGAGGGCGTTAGCTTTAGCTATTATGTTAGGTGCAGTTTTTTACTCCTCTATTAACTTTGGTTCAAGTGCATATGAAAACCACCTAAAACCACGAGCTTCAACTGAAACGTACTTACTTTTTAAAATTTCCGTCAAGCTATTAAGTTGTCCAGATGCATCAAAGGACGAGTCAGTATATAGAAGAACTTTTTCTTCAAGTACGAGAAATTTTCCGGAATAATATTTTTTAGGACCGTTGCTCGATGGAAAACTCCATTCTAAATCAAAGGTTCCATTTTCATATAGTCTTAGGTCCGTACAAGCGGATTCACGACACGCATTAAACGTTACTACAGTTTTTTTCTTGCACGAAAATAGAAGAACGGAAAAACTGAATATGAAAAAGAACGTTTTCATTTATGAAAGCCAAAGTTTAATGTAAAATGCGTTTTAATGCATTTTTACATAGTGTTATAGGTAGCTTTTTAATATATGCGCTTCCCAAAACGATGGTTAATCTTTTGTTTTTCAAGGAATCTTATAAAATCAAATGCTCTAGGATTCATTAGGTTCTTTGCAATCAATTTACCGCTTTTAATTTCTTCCCGTGTTATCTGATATATATAAAGATTGTCGTTAGTCTTTATTTGACAATTATATACTTTGAATGTGTCTGCAACTCTACTCACACCAAGCATTGGTTTTAACAAAATCATTCTAATTTCATTGAATGGAATTGTAATCACGTTTTCTTTTAAGTCAAATACAAACGAATCTTCACGAATGGCTACTTCACCCAGTATAATTATATCATCAACGACCTTATCAATAAAGACAAAACCAGCAATACAGATGATAGCAAGCACAAGCCAAGTAAATCCAAGGTCTATATTTACTAGCATCAACAATAGGTACGTCGACAAAAGCAAAAGAGGGACACCAATGTAAAATATCCACCTAAAAGACTTACTGTATTTTTCTTTTACAATTCCTACGCGCATAATTGTCTATTACCTATACGGTGAGTATATGAAGCGGAACATCCTGCAAGGTGTTAGGATTTCATATACATTGTTAGCTTTTCGTTTTTCATTTATCGTTTAAATCCACCTTCTGAATGAATTATTTGTCCAGTAATCCAATCAGCATCTTTACTTGTTAAAAAACCAACTAGTTTTGCTGTGTCTTTTGGTTTACCAATTCGTTTCATTGGGAATTGTTTGATTAGACTATTTCTTAATTCTTCGTTGATCCAACCTGTGTCATTCGGACCTGGGTTTACAGCATTAATTGTAATTCCTTTTGAAGCAATTTCCTGACTTAAAGTATAAGTCAATGTTTCAATTGCTCCTTTCGTAATTGCATATGCTATTTCGTTTGGCATTTGACCTAACGATTGTCCAGACGATAAGTTTATTATCCTACCATTTTTATTGAATTCAAATTGCTTAATAAATTCCAAGCACAATAAAGTCGTTGCCTTTAAATTTATTGAATAGTGCTTATCCAATTCTGATTCAGTCAAATTATTAATTGTTGTTTCGGTACTGTATGTCGCATTATTTACGAGTACTAAAGGACTACCTAACTTATTCTTAACTGCACTAAATAGCTTTTCATATGCTTTTTCGCTTGATAAGTCTAATTCCAATTTTTCACATCTAACTCCTGTATCTAAAATTTCTTTTAGGATTATTTCAGGTTCATCTTCGTTTACATTCCAAGGCATACTTTTGTCATAGGGTAACCAATAGGTGAAAAATATATCAAATCCTTTACTCGCCAATTCATAGCAAATAGCACGTCCTATTCCTTTCAATCGGCTCACTCCAGTAACTATAGCAATTCTATTATTCAATTCTGTTGCGTTTTTTAATGAAAGCTACCGGCTCAGTGTATGAGCAGTAGCAAATTTCAACCCGCTAAACTCTTAGATAGCACCGACCTTTGATTTATATTTTTACCTTTCAAATTAGCACTAAACCCGCTATTGCTTATACACAATGTTGGCGGTAGTTACTGTTTTTACTTTGTATATTCCATTGGCTAAATTGCTTAAGTCTATTATTACACTGTTGTCTGTTTTTGAGAGTTGTTTTGTTAGGTTGGTTACATCCTGCCCAATGGTGTTGAAAATTTTAATCCCTTGTAATTCCTGCTCATTTGCCTGTATGGTTATTTGGTTGTTGGCTGGGTTGGGGTAAATAACTACTTCAGCTGTGTTTTGCTTAATAGTTACTGATCTAATATCTGAATACTCAAATTGTCCATCAAAATCTGTTTGTTTTAAACGATAATAAGATATTCCCCAATATGGATTTTCATCAATTGTTGAATAGCTCAATAAAGCAGTTGAATTTCCTGCTCCATCAATTTTGGACACTTCTTCCCAGTCTAATCCATTTTTTGAACGTTCAATTGTAAAAAAACCATTATTTATTTCTGAGGCAGTTTGCCATTCTAGTTTTACTGTAAGTTCATTTTCTAAAGTTGCATTGAAGTAAACTAACTCAATAGGCAATGGTGTTTGGCTTGGATTAATTGTACCAAGTGTAAACCTTCTGTTATTTCTTATTCCTGCTGCTCCTCCAGGTACAGAGGCAAACTCAAATATTCCACCACCTAAATCGGTTGCACCAGAAATTGTGGTTTCATCATTAAATAAACCATCATTATCAGTGTCAATTAAGAGTCTTAAATCAGAAGCTGTTACAGGGCCCAAACCATTTAAATCCCACAGCATATCAATAGCTCCTACATTTACATTAGATGTATTTGCCGCATTTCTCTCGCTAACGCGCCAAGTGCGATCAAATCTTGCTTGAACAGAGGCAGGAACGTCCGTAGTTTCAATAGCTTGCTGTACCCCATTATCATGTCCCCAGATTAAGAATTCATCATCTCCTAATTCTGTAGGGTTTAATATTCTTACTATGCCCGTTCCTTGAGCATCATTGTGGATATTTGAGGCATCCACTCTGCCAATACCTGCAACGTCATAATCATAATTTCCGTTTCCAGCATTATCTTCATCATATATGTCATTTACTGTCAATGATAGACCATATTTAGCAGCTAAGTAATTTTGTATTATTATTAATTGAGCATCATTTAAAAGGGAATTAAAGAAGATTATTTCTGTAACATCTGCATCTAACCATTGAGCAGAAAGATTTTTATTTACACCTGTAATCCAATTTCCTGTTGCTGATTCTGGTGTAATGCTTCCTACATTTCCGCCAAAGCTCCCATCTTGATAAAAAGAAATAGATGATGCCGCTCCATTAGCATCATAATTTGTACCACTTATTGCCCATGAACTTGCTGCATAATTAATGGTTGAGCTTTGTGTAACACCTCCAATAAATGATGATGCTGGAGTTGAACCATTGAGTATAAAATGCGTTCTCCCTAATCCTGTACCATTTGCTTGCTGTAATAGATTATTTTGTCCAATAGTTGATGAGTTAAAAACTGCAAAAAAACAATAATCACTGGTAGATGGATTAGTTGTGATTTGATGTAAAATATAGTTTTGACTTGAAGAAGAAAAATTAACTGCAGGAGAACCATTTAAAATAGATGTATTCCAAGTAGGTTGTCTAGCCACTATAGTTTGAGTAGAATGGTTATTATATCCTGACATATCATTCCATTGTTGCAATGAACCGCCATTGATACATAGGGTAATTCCTGCGTCTGAAAAAGTACCTGAATTTGCGTCAAGCCATAAAATAAGATTTGATGTTCCATTATTTGCACCAATACCTCCGGGCCCTGTTTGAGCAAATAAACAGAAACTGAACGTTAAGAATACTATTGATAATATTAATCTTTTCATTTACTTAGTTTTAATTAACGCCAACGGCTAGTATAAACGGACGTTTTAATGCCGTTTATACATTGTTAGGCAATGTTTGTTTTAAATCTGTAAATGTTTCTTCAGCATGCTGAAATATTATCAAATGGCCTTCCTCTGGATATTTTATCAAGTTTGCTCCTTTGATTTTATTCGACATAAATTTCGCCCATTCAAAAGGAACATTGTTGTCTTTTTCTCCTTGCCAAAATGTAACAGGTACTTGAATTTCATCTAATTTAAAGCCCCATTCTCTTACTAATAGATTAGAAATCTCGTAAGCAACTCCTTTACTTCCATTTCTAAATGCTTCCTTAAACATATTTTCAATAACCTTAATTACGGATTCATTTTTTAGAATTTCTTGATCTGGTTGCCCCATGATTTTCAAGAAACCTTTCAGTGCTTTTTTAGGGTTTTTGTTCAATTTATTAACCTGAACTTTAAGTAACATTTTTAATAAAAAAGGAAAGTATTTAGCAAGATTAAGCATCATTTTCACTTCCTTAGAAAGGTGCTTTTTGTTTTCTTGATTGAAAGGTGCAAATCCACTAATGATTGAAGTTTTGTAAATATTCTCAGGAAAAGCATAGGCTATCCCTAATGCAAAAGGAGAGCCTGCAGACATTCCAGCGACAGAAAATTCATTAATATTCAAATGCTCTGCTAGTTCTTTGACATCTTTTGCAAATCCCAGGATTGAACCTGTTGGATTAAAATCTGAAATCCCGTGTCCAGGTCGGTCGACAGCAATTATTCTTAAATTGTTTTCAGTTGCAAAGGTGAGGTCATAATGCATTTCAAGTCTAGAGCTTTGTGAGCCATGACAGTAGATAATCGGAAATCCATCAAGGCTCCCGTATTCGGCAAACCCTAACTTTCTCCCATACTTTAGTATTATGTGTTGATCAATTTTATTCACTTCGTTTTCAATATTGCATAACGTTTGGCTAAAGTTAGGGAATTTAGAAGAAGATGGAAAAAAGTGCGATGGCCTAAATTACCGTGCGAGGTGCGCGGGCCAAACCCCGGACACTGGGCGCGTCCGCCCGAGCGTGAGCGCCGAAGCTTTATGCGTAGGTGCCGGCTTACCCCGCCAATGAGCACGCAAACGGGAGAGATCGTGCTGGCCAAAAAGCGGAGGCGTTGGCTTTAGCTACTGTGTTAGGCGACGTTTTTACTCCCTAGTATTTCTAAAAAATATTCCGCCCACTAACATTATAATTCCTGTTGCAATTCCTACCATTCCGAAAAAAGGTGTTTCAGGAATTCTTGTTAGCACTTCCGCTGCAAAAGCGGCATACAATCCCATTACTGACCAATACATAAATGAAAAATGAAGGTATTTCCATTTTTTTGTTGGTCTTTTAGTCCAAATCGAAATCATCCCCAATCCAACAGTTAAAAGACTCACTATTGTTGTATAATGGAAAATTCCCCAACCTCCGAAAAGTCGATAAATCATAAATGCGGTCAATATTAAAATCCCCATACTGACCACATAAACATATCCGATTTGCTTGTGAATTTTAGTTCCTTTCTTCAATATCAAAACTAAACTACCTGTTATCAATGCAATTATTGAGGCAATTAAATGAATCATTCCATTTGTACCTCTAACTAAGTGTTCCATTTTTCGTTTTTAATGAATGCTAACGGTTTGTGTATGGCGCGTTCCCCAAAGGGTATGCTCTATAAACTATGTTGTAAAACGTTTTTATTTTCTAATTCGGTTAGATATTCTTTGAGGAATACTAATTTTTTAGTCATATTCCATCTGATCTTTTGCGAGACTTTGTTTTTAATTATATTGTAAGGAAATTTCAAATTGAAAGAGTAAGTGATTTTTAAGTCAGTCATATTCCCATCAATTGAAGAATAATTCCAAGTTCCAATAAAGTCATTGAAAATCTCTGATTTGTTAAGCATTTTGATTGAGATTTCATTTGGGGATTTAAAAGTCAAATACTCTGTTTCCATAAAAACACCTTCTATTGATTTTGTAAAAACTCTAGCTCCTTTTTTTAGCTCTTTACATTCATCAATAAAATCAATTTCCAAAGTCTGTTTATCCCATTTCTTTCGATTGTTGAAGTCTTGAGTAAAATCAAATAACCATTTAATATCTCTATTGTATGTTTCTTTTGCTGATATGGAATTTTTAAGATTCACCCTTTTTGCTTTAATTTAATGTTTTACAACGTTTTGAATAAGGCGTTTTAATGCGCTTTATACCAAGTTATAGCCTTTTTTATTCTATTATTAACTTACCAGTGGCTATTATACCATGTTTATTTTGCAATTGAAAAACGTAGGTTCCTGTCGGCAATCCTTCTTTATAAATTATGAATTTATTTGAACTAATATTCTTAATTGACTTGACTTTTTTTCCGAGAAAGTCATACATTATACAGTTATACAATTCGTTTGGATAATTTTCAATTTCAATTGTAGTGTTTTGGTTAAATGGGTTTGGAAATACTTTGATGTAGTGATTTTGAGTATTATCATTTAAGCCGTTAAATTCATCTACAAGACAAGAATCTTGCGTATTTTCTAGGATAAGCATCCCCCAATCAGAACCTGTTGAAAATGTGTAACCTAAATCACACAAGTATGATTCACCTGCTATTTGTGGAGTTCCTTCGATAATGATATGAAAACCAATATCTCCTGCATATAATTGGAATGACGCTGGTAGATCTAAAGTATCACCTTGATAAACTGGAACCAATGTTCCTAAAGAGTCCCTATAAGCAGCATGTGTTGGGGAGGCTCCTTGATTTGTACTATCAACAACTATTTTAAAGTCGACCCCCGTTATAAACCCAGATGCTATCGAGCCTCCGAGATCAACACTTCCCATCCCTGTAGATGGTAATGACCCATAGTATGTATAAACGGTATCATTTTCATATTGACCTTCCACATAAGTAGGTAAAGAAATTGTTTGAGCAATAGAGTTTATACATAATAGAAGAGCAAATATGATAAAAGTTGATTTCATAATTGTTTATTTCAATTGGCTATAACGTTTGTGTATGAGTCAGTGCGTTTAACCGCCACAAACTCTAACACTTTCCGATAAAAATAGAAAAAGCCCAAGAAAACGCAACCGTTTTGATGGGCTTCTTTTGTTTAGCTCTGCAAGTTCTTGCTTCGCTTCCTAACTAGAGAGGTCAGCATTGCTTATACACCGTGTTAGGCCGAGTTATTTAAGTACGTAAACTGTCTTATTCTTCTCTCCTTCCTTTGTAAATAAAGCTAGCTCAATCCCCTTTTTTAAATCCCTACTTGCCGTGGCTGATGAAATATCCTTAAAGACGCTCATATAATCCTTTCTAGAAAATGTATTCAAACTCTGACTAATGAAATACTCTAATCGTTCCACGTCACTCAATGTTCGATTATTGAACACAAGTAAAACATCTAATGATTCATTGATTAGCCCTAACATGTATTCAATGAAAACCGTCGACTTTCCTGTCTTATCACTTATTGCCAAAGCTTTGTAATAATCCTCTTGTGTTTCGCTAATCAAAGTTTCAAATGGAAGAAACTCAAAAACTGGATATTCTTCCTTCAAGATTAATGTTTGCCATAACCTACCCATTCTTCC
Source organism: Crocinitomicaceae bacterium (assembly GCA_022447665.1). GTDB lineage: Bacteria > Bacteroidota > Bacteroidia > Flavobacteriales_D > Crocinitomicaceae > JAKVAQ01. The sequence continues at coordinate 3,444 of JAKVAQ010000025.1, read as the reverse complement.
GTTTCCATCTAGAAAAGGATGTATGAACTCCATTTCATAATGAAAAACACAGCTCTTTATTAAGCAAAGCTCATCGGGGTCTTCAAGATACTCAAACAAGTCTTTCATTAGTCCTGGAACATTTTCAAAGGGCGGTGCCAAATGCTGAACTTGCTCGCCTTTAACTATTCCTACACCTTGCTTTCTAAATTCACCAGCTCCTTTTACAAGGCCTTTCATCAAATCAAGATGTGCCTCTAAAAACGAATCAATCGAAAAAGGAGAGTAGTTCTCTAGATTCTCATAAATTGAAATCGCATTTAGAACTTCTTCAATATCCTTTTTAGGACCAATAACTCTCTTTTCTTCCAGAAGGGCTGTGATTTGTTCTTCGGTTAAAGTATTACCCTCAATACTCAATGAAGAATGAATCGTTTTGATTTTATTCTGCTTCCTCAGTTGAGGAGAAGGCTTATCTAAAAAATTGGCATTTACCTCTCCTAGATTCTCTGATATCTGAGTTATCAGCTTTAGAATAGCAGGAGTAATATCGTAAGGAGGCTTCATGATAGTATCATTTGATACTATCAAAGTTAATTCTTTATCTCGATTTACTTAGATTATTTTCTTTAATTCGGCCTAACGTTCTTTGTATGTTGCGTATCCCGAGGGGTATGCGCTATACACCTTGTTACAAGCCGTTTTTCTTATTTAAGTTCAAGTTTTTCAATTCGGTTTCCTATGGTAAAATCTTTCATTTCTTGCTCTAATAATTTAAAGTCCTCCTTTTGAACTGATTTGATTTGCTCTCCTTTTCTTAAAAGATGTATTTCATCACAAGTGTCACTCAGGGTTGAAAAAATATGAGATGAAACTAGAACTGTTTTATTCAATGCTTTCAGCTTCAATATTATTTCAGTCAAAATAATGTTACTTTGAATATCAACACCATTGAAAGGTTCATCAAGAATAAAGCACTCATTTTCTTGAAGTAGAATTGCTGTTATTGCTAACTTCTTTTTCATCCCTGTTGAGTAGGTCGAAGCATATTGATTTAGTGGTAAGTCAAAAATATTCTTTTGGTCGATATTGATATTTTTTTTATTCCGAGCATTACATAAAAGCCTAATGTACTCTTTGCCTGTTATCTTCGAGAAAAAGAAAGGGTCTGTCAGTAGTAATCCTAAATGATTTTTTAAAGGTGAAATTTGGGAAATTATTTCTCCTTTGTAGTTTTCTAAACCTGCAATGCATCTAAATAAGGTGGTTTTTCCTGCACCATTCTCACCAACAACGCCATAAATCTTGCCTCTTAAAAATTCCATGTTAATCTCTTTTAACACTTCATTATTTCCATAGTGCTTATTAAGTTCTTTAATTTTAATCATTCAATATCAATCGAAGGTTCTTAATAGATTTTGGGTAGAAATATGGAATTACCAATAAAATCAATGGAGGAAAAGATAAAGCAAAAGCAATTATAATTCCCTCTGGCAAACTAATCTCTGACGGGTATGCAGAGTACTTGGCCAAAACCATTGCCCATAAAAACAGAATACCAATGAAAAAAAAGAGTAGTATCAAATTATACTCAGCTGGATAACAAATCAATAACCCAAGAGAAATTGGGATCGTCAATAGGGTAGAATTTTTTGTTGCAATCATCATTTTCTTCATCAAAAATGATTTTGGAGTATCCACATTAACCCATACATAAAACTCTTCTTCAGGTTTTGAATAATAGCTCAAAGTGATTAGAAACATAAGTAATATTGAGAATATCCCTAAGTTAAAATTGTCTACATTGATTGCAATAACAGATAATGCATAAGCCAAGGGGAGTATTAAAAAGGTCTTTCTAAAGCCTGTGGTAAATTCAAATGGATTTTTAGAAAAGGGTGTGGGGATTGTAAAATTTAGGCTAGTACGAAAAGAGAATAGCGCAATAATAATCGAACAAAAAAGCAAGATGATGGCTTCAGGGAACAAACTCTTATATACAATGATAAATACAAATGGAGTGGATATAATTAAGTTTTCTAAAACCCTTATTTTATTTTTTAACTTATCTCCATATGTTGATAACAAGAAATCCGTTCTGTCTTTTTCAGAAAGTCTGAATTGAAAACTAAGACAAACTAAGATGACCAAATATTTAGCAAATTCAATCTTATGAAAAAAATATTCTGAAAGCAAAACGAATGCAGTTAAGCCCAAAATAGAACCTAAAAGGGGGGTAAGTCCTGCTTCCTTAATCTTTCGGTTTGTCAGTACATATTGTAATTCAAAATAGTCTTTCATTTTATGCTCGGTCTGTTTCTTAGAATGGCTTGTAACGGTTAGGCTAAACTGCGTTTCAATGCAGTTTAGGTTTTGTTAGCTACTATATTTTTCCTTTATGATATAATATGATTCACCAAAATTGAAATTAGGGCCAAAGTCCTTCTCATAAACTTTATTCCAAAGAATTGGAGAAATCAATATCTTTTCATTCACGTTTCCACTCCAAGTAGCGTTCAGCTTATTTTTTCGGAGAACTTCTATGATTAGTTGACCAATTTTTTCAGTGATGGCAGGGTCTGAATTATCTACTTTTTGAAAAGACAAAGGAAGCATTGGATTATTCTCATCTAGCGCTCTTTCTAAATCTTGTTCATGATAGAAACAATAGCCCTCAGATCGTATTCCATGTTCGCGAAGAGCATTTTCTATTTCAACTACATCAGCTTCACCATCAGATGTTGTGTATCCTGCATTATGAATTGCAATGATACCCAGCCCACGGAGTTCATTGAATGCATCCGCGAGTAAAAAAGGACCTGTAGGATATCCCCAATCATTTGTAGCAGCATTCATACGCTTGGCATATTCCTGTTCAATTAATTCTTTGGCCCAAGATTCATCAACATCTTTTTCCAGTTGTTCGTCTTGAATAAGTTCAGTAACATATTCTAAAAGTTCTTCAACTGATTTGAATCCCATTTTGATTTGGGTATTGATTATATCATGGACGTATTTTTCATTTGAATTCATTGTGTATTGGTTTATTATTGCCAACGGTTAGTGTAAAATGAGTTTTAATGCATTTTCACACAGTGTTACCACACGTTTGAATATTATTTTTCAACCTTTGCGCCCCATCCATCATATTTGATTCCTATACTAGCGGTGTAGTCCGCAAGTCTTTGGGTTAAGTTAGATAATTCTCCTCCAACTAATTTTGACGGTTTAGTTAGGGTTAATTGGTTATCATTTAATGAGCATAAAGTAAACCCATCTGAAGTCAGTTGGTCACTCAATGATTGTAATTTATCTTTTTCACCGATAAAAGAATGCTCTATTGTGTGTTCTTTGTCTGGATTACTTCCTTTTTCCATTAATAACCCAATTACCCTTCTGTCGTTGATTTGTTGCCAGTAAATATGGTTAGGTTTTATTTTCGTGTCGAAAAATTCCCAGCCATCT